>NZ_RZGS01000028.1 GCF_003989745.1 Legionella septentrionalis | reverse complement strand
ATAAACTCAAACATTTTAGAAGAGTGGCAACACGATATGATAAACTTGCTCAATCTTTTTTATCGTTCATTTATATTGCTGCAACCGCCCTTTGGTTAAGATAAATGTCGACAGAACCTAGTACGACGTTCACTGAATCATGTTCTGTGAAAATGAAAGTGTATCGTTCAACCCGCAAGAATTTTGCCTGCGGTCTACTCGTTTGGTATCGGCACTGCACCTATTTCTTTACTTCTTCCTGCCGGATTTAGTTAAACCCAAGGCAGCCATAATGAACCGCGTAAATTCGCGCACAAAAGAGCGAATAATTTGCCTAAACAATGTATTTTTGGATAATGTTTCAAGAGTAGACGTTTCTTTCGCAGGCTTTGTACCAGGAAGCCTTTCATCCTTCTGGAAATTGTATTCACTTTTCCTTTTCTGCAATACTTCCATTGCTGATTCGCGCTCCATTCTGCGGTCATATTTTTTCACCAAATGCGATTTAGCAACAAGTTGTACTAATTCTCCCTCCTGCAAAGGGCCCATGCGTGATTGCGGAGCTCGTATCATGGCAGCTACCAGGGGGGTGGGTTGTCCATGCGCATCCAGGGCTGAAACCAGGGCTTGCCCAATCCCTAGGGAAGTCAGCAAATTCGCAGTATCATAAAAAACGGTGGAAGGAAAATTTTCCGCGACCAGTTTTATTGCTTTACGATCCTTGGCGGTGAAGGCGCGAAGAGCATGCTGAATCTTAAGACCCAATTGGCTTAAAATGGCTTCAGGTATATCTTCAGGACTTTGTGTACAGAAAATCAATCCAACCCCTTTGGAACGAATTAGCTTCACGATGATTTGTAATTGCTCCAACAAAGCTTTCGATGCATGGCTGAAAATCAAGTGAGCTTCATCAATAAAAAAAACCAGCTTTGGCTTGTCCACATCGCCTATTTCCGGGAAAGCAGCATACACCCGGTTTAGCAGTCCCAGCATGAAGGTTGAGAATAATTTTGGCTTATCTTGAAGATTCATCAACCGCAGGATGGAAATAACGCCCGCCCCCTGCAGAGTCGTCTGCAGTAGATCGCGTACTTCAAACGAAGGTTCGCCAAACAACTCGTGGCCCCCTTGAGCTTCCAGTTCAATAATTGCGCGCAGAATCGATTTGAGAGAAGCAGGCGCCAAACCGCCATAATTAGACTCAATCTTTTCTTTCCCTTCGCCCTGGGCATAACTCAGTAATTGCTTGATATCAGACAAATCCAGCAACAAGAGCTGATTATCCTCGGCATATTGAAAAAGGATGCTGATGATGCTGGTTTGCGTTTCATTTAAACCCAGCATCTTGGCAAACAATATAGGTCCGAATTCGGTGAGTGTTGCTCTAATCTTGACACCTGGCTGCCCCCCCATTGCCAATAACTCCACGGGGTAGCCTGTTGGTTTGTAATCAAGCCCCAACAGCTTCTGCCGGTTTAAAATACTTTCACTCCTTTCGCCAGGTACAGCTAAACCACTTAAATCACCTTTGATATCCATTAAAAAAACAGGAATACCTTGAGCTGATAATTGCTCGCTAAGCATTTGGATGGTTTTTGTCTTGCCTGTCCCGGTTGCTCCAGCTATTAAACCGTGGCGGTTAAGGGATCGGAGAGCAATATTTAATTTTGGTGCATTTATCAATACATCATTATGTAAAATGCCGCCAATACAGATGGTATTAGGGGAAGCAGCATAAGATTTTATGGACTTGATAAATGGGTCGGGCATGACTTCTCCATGTCTGTTTAATTAATAATGGATGGGCCATTACTGCATTATTCTTTTAAGCCCATGACATCGTATATAGTAATAGGCGAATCTATGCCTTTGACTTTTACCCGTAAATGACCATGCAAATCGATTTTGCCAGCTACTTCCTGATAAGTTGCTGCAGAAATCAGAATCTGTCCGCCTAGCGTTAAATCTTGAATTCTGGATGCCAGATTGACCGAAGAACCAATAGCACTATATTGCATCCGCTTTTCAGAGCCTATGGTGCCTACAATGGCATATCCAGTATTAACTCCTATTCCCATCTGCAATGCCGGAAGATTGTTTGTTTTATTGATGGAATTTACCCGAGTCATTTCTTCCTGCATGTCTAAAGCGCAAGCGATTGCACGCTTGGCATCATCTTCGCCAGAGTAAGGTGCGCCAAAAAGAACCATGATGGCATCACCAATAAACGAGTCAATGGTGCCATTATATTTTTCGATAACATCTACCATATGCGCATAATAATTATTCAACATGCTGACGATTTTATCCGCAGGATAAGTTTCTGCCAGCGGGGTGAAATTGCGAAGGTCGCTGAACAATACGGTGATTTTACGCTCTTCGCCGCCTACTGTTAATTTTTGTGTGGATTCCAGCAACTTGGAAACAATTTCATCCGACATAAAACTGCTAAACGCTTTGCGGATAAAATTATTCCGTAGTGCCAGCTCTTCATTCTTTTCCCGAATCATTTTTTCTAACTTTGAAATATCCAGTAAAGTCAGTTGATCTTCAGCTAAAGTGGCCAAATCCTTGAGCAATTGAATTTGATCTGCATCTAAATCCCGCGGGATCTGGTCAGACACACACAAAGTCCCCACATTAAACCCTTGTATGGTGGCAAGCGGTATTCCTGCATAAAAACGCATATGAGGCGTATCCAGCACCAAAGGACTATTGCAAAAACGGGTGTCTTGGGTTGCGTCGGTTACAATTAAAGGAGTATTTTGCTGGATAGTATGATGGCAAAATGAAATGTTTCTTGGGGTTTGCTTCACCGATAACCCCTGACTTGATTTCAACCATTGGCGCTCCCTATCAATGAAAGCAATGTAGGCAATGGGTGTGGAAAAATATTTTGCGGTCAGTCTGATTATCCGATCAAAGCGTTCTTCCGGGGGCGTGTCGAGGATTTTTAATTCATATAACGCCGCCAGCCGATGTTCTTCGTCTAAATCCAAGGGGTTATCGTTCATGCTTGATCCATTTGGAAATACTATACTTCTTCTTTAACAGTATAGTATTTGCACAAGAACATGACAGTTGGCGCTTTCAACCGAGCTATTTGGTGCCGCCTACAGTTAAAGCATCAATTTTTAAAGTAGGTTGCCCGACACCGACCGGCACTGATTGTCCTTCTTTCCCACAAACCCCTATGCCGCTGTCCAGAGCCAGATCATTTCCAATCATGCTGATTTTTTTCATTACCTCAGGTCCGTTACCGATCAAAGTAGCACCTTTAACCGGTTTGGTAATACGCCCTTTCTCGATAAGATACGCTTCACTGGCCGAGAAAACAAATTGACCCGAGGTGATATCAACCTGCCCGCCACCGAAATTTACCGCATACAAGCCTTTGTCCACCGAGCGGATTATCTCGGCAGGATCATGCGATCCCGCTAACATATAAGTGTTGGTCATGCGCGGCATGGGCACATGCGCATAAGATTCCCGCCGGCAATTTCCTGTAGGCTGCATGTTCATTAATCTTGCATTTAACTTATCCTGCATGTAATTCACCAGCACCCCATTTTCAATTAACGTGGTGCATTGGGTTGGAGTACCTTCATCATCTACCGTTAAAGACCCACGTCTATTAGTTAGTGTGCCATTATCAACCACCGTAACTCCTGGAGCAGCAACCTGCTGGCCCAGACGGCCTGAAAATGCAGACAACCCTTTGCGGTTAAAATCGCCTTCAAGCCCATGCCCCACCGCCTCATGCAATAATACTCCAGGCCAGCCGGGCCCTAATACTACTGGCATAAGACCTGCCGGCGTTTCCTCGGCTTCCAGATTGACCAAAGCCTCACGTACTGCTTCCCTGGCATAATGCAATGCCCGCTCTTCTTCCAGGAAATAGGAATAAGCTACCCGGCCACCACCACCTGAGCGCGCAGATTCACGCCGTCCATTCTGCTCCACGATAACGCTCACATTGATACTGACTAAAGGCCTTATATCCGCGATCAGCTGCCCATAAAGCCCCGCAATCATCACCACTTCATAGCAAGCACTTAATGAAGCATTTACCTGAATCACGCGAGGATCCAAACGCCGGGCTTCCCGATCAATGGATTCTAATAAAGCAATCTTCTCTTGTTTCGTCATACCGATAATGGGATTTATACTGGGGTAATGCATAAGCGAAGAAGAAGACACTTTTACTGGTTGTGTATTTTTCGTTTTATTAAATGCAATAGACCGGGCCGCATCCGCTGCACGTTCCATGGCAGGAAATAAAATATCATCACAGTACGCATAACCTGTTTTTTCATTGCTTACCGCACGAATTCCAACGCCGCGGTCAACCGAGTAACTGCCGCTTTTAACCTCAGAATCCTCTAAATACCAAGATTCATAACTGCAGCTTTGAAAATAGAGATCGGCATCATCGATGTGCTGATTCAACATCGAGCGCATCAGTTTTTCAATGTTTGATTCATCAATTGCAGCCGGTTTTAACAGTATATCTTTGGCAAGGGCCAATGTCGGTGCTTTCATATTGTTTACCTGTGTAAGTCATTCTGAGTCAATACGTGATGTTCATGACACGGAAACTGCTGACGCAATTGCCGTATCCGTGACAAATCAATGTCAGCCACTACTATCCCTGCTTCGCGCTTTTGCTGGGCTAGAACTTTGCCCCAAGGTTCTACAATCATGCTGTAACCATAAGTTTCCCGCCCGTTTTCATGTTGCCCGCCCTGATTGGCTGCTAATACATAACATAAATTTTCAATGGCGCGAGCACGCAACAAAATTTCCCAATGGGCTGCTCCTGTTGTTGCTGTAAAGGCAGAAGGAACAGAAAAAATTTCAGCACCGTTTACTCGCAATTGTTGATATAACTCAGGAAAACGTAAATCATAACACACACTAAGGCCAATGCGTCCCACAGGAGTTTCTACAACCACCACGTCATCGCCTGGCTCCACAGTGAGCGACTCTCGATGCGCTTCATTGGCAGAAACCCGTACATCGAATAAATGAATCTTGTCGTAGCGAGCTTTGCATTCCCCTTGCTCATTGTAAACAAGACAACTCGACCGCACGCGCGCTTCTGCAGATTGGATTGGCATGGTACCTGCAATAATCCACATGCCATATTTTCGCGCCAAACGGCTTATGGTTTGCTGGATTTCTCCGTCTCCATAGCGTTCAGCAATGTTGAGTTTGTCAGTTTCATGCTTACCCATGAAAGCAAAATTTTCTGGCAAACTTATCAATTGCACATCTTGCGCATGCGCTTTTGCCAATAATTCAGAAACTTGACTTAAATTAGCACGGACATCAGCGCGGGAAACCATCTGCGCCACAGCTACACGACCCATAAGCAACCTTATTAATAAGCTTATCTTATAAAATATAGTTATTTTATAACCAATAACAGCCCTAAACCGCTGCAACTTTTAATTTTTTTAACAAGAGAGAGGCTTGTCAGTTAATTAGACCACAGCTAGACTTGAAAAGTCGGCAAACAATCCTCATTTATGCTAGAATTGGAATATAAATAATCTGGAGTTACTAATGAACAGAAACGACGTTTCCGTACTAAGCCGCAGAACTGAATCGGTGCTTGCGACTAACAAAGTGTTGCGAAACACTTACTTATTATTGGGTATTACCTTTGTATTTAGTGCTGTAGCTGCCTATGCTTCGTTTGCATTAAATGTAAGACATATGAATCCCTTACTCTTTCTCGTGGGAGCTTATGGTTTAATGTTCTTGACGAATGCGCTTCGCAATAGCGCTTGGGGAATATTAAGCGTATTTGCCTTCACAGGATTTATGGGTTATGCCCTAGGTCCCATCCTTAATTTTTATATAGCGAACTTTTCAAATGGCCCGCAATTGGTTGCAACCGCCTTAGGTGGCACAGGATTGATATTTTTCGGGTTATCTGGTTATGCATTAACTACGCGTAAGGATTTCAGCTATTTAAGCGGCTTTTTGTTTATCGCCGTCATGGTGGCGCTGCTGGCGATGATTGCCAACTTCTTCTTCCAAATCCCTGCCTTGTACTTGGGTATCTCCGCTGCTTTTGTCCTTATTTCTTCCGGAGTGATTTTATTGCAGACCAGTGAAATTATTCATGGCGGTGAAACCAATTACATTTCAGCAACCGTGACTTTATTTGTATCAATATACAATTTGTTCATTAGCTTGCTGAATTTGTTGAGTGCTTTTTCAGGGCGTGATAATTAACCATCTTTCCTACAATAAAGGCGGCCTTTGAGCCGCCTTTATTGTTTTTGCCCCCAGCATGCACCGCAACGAAATAATTGCGCTAAATCGTGTACCGATTTGTTAAATTTTCTGTTTAAATTGAATACTTCTCGTTTCTCCTGATAATACACCCCCAATGGGACCGGATAGTCAGGGAAATGCAGACGGGCCAAACGCATCGCTGCTATAAAATCGGAAGAGTCATGAAGGTATGAATTGGGCTCCTGGCTTGGGCAACGTTCAAGGCATTCGCCTTGCAGAGTTAATGCCCACTCCTCTGCAGCGCCAAATACCAGCGGCCTGCCATCCTCGAGAAGCACCGTATTTTGCGCCCGATTGGCTTTCAGAGCAAATTCATCGAATGCCCCATGGTTAAATATATTACAATCTTGGTAAATTTCTACGAAAGAGCAACCGGAATGTGCATAGGCTTTTTTTAAGAGCTCAGCCAAATGATTCGGATCTTTATCAACAGCACGGGCAACAAAAGTAGCGCCCGATGCCAAAGCCAGGGCTAACGGGTTAACCGGTTGACTGGTTACGCCATGGGGAGAAGTTTTTGTAATTTGCCCTTTTTGTGAGGTGGGTGAAAACTGTCCTTTGGTCAAGCCATAAACCTGATTGTTTACTAACAAAATATTAAGGTTAACATTGCGCCGTAGGCAATGAATGAGGTGATTGCCGCCAATACTTAAAGCATCCCCATCGCCCGTGATAACCCAAACACATAAATCATCGCGCAGTGCTTGCAAACCCGTTGCAACCGCTGTGGCACGCCCATGGATGGTGTGTAAACCATAGGTATTCATATAGTATGGCAGTCTGCCTGCACAACCTATTCCCGAGACAAAAACATGTTGCTCCGGCGGCAGATCCAATTCAGGGAGTACGCGCTGTAAAGCAGCCAAGATGGCATAGTCACCACAACCTGGGCACCAACGTACTTCATTATCATTGGTAAAGTCTTTACGGTTGTATTTTGTTTTGTTCATAGTTGCTTCCAGTAGAGATCATTATGAAGTCTCTTTTTCCATCTCTAAAACCTGATTAATGGCTTCCAATAAATAACTCGTCGTAAATGGCTGGCCATTGCATTGACTGATTGCACGGGCGTCAACTAAATATTGTGCACGCAGCACTTCGCATAACTGCCCTGTATTTAATTCTGCAACTAACACATGCTTGAACTCTTTTATAATAACAGCCAATTCTTTAGGCAGTGGATTTAACTGGCGTAAATGAACCAGTGCCATGGGTATGCCTGCGGCTTGATAATGCTCTAGAACGGATTTAAGACTGCCATAAGTACTGCCCCAACCCATGAGCAGCACAGAAGCTTCTTCGTCTCCTTCTATGACCAGATCAGCATATTCTCCAGCAATATTGGCTACTTTTTGTGCTCGTAAAGCCACCATGTGCTGATGGTTGGCTGCATCATAACTAACCTGCCCCTGTTCTCCCTGCTTCTCCAATCCGCCGAGCTGATGAATAAAACCAGGGGTGCCGGGAATATTCCAGCTGCGGCTTAAGCGTTTATCCCGCTGATAAGGTTTTGCAAAGCGATTAAATTCCAACTTCGGTATAGGCAATGTTTCAGCATCTGGAATTTTCCAGGGTTCTGCGGCATTGATAAGATAGGCATCCAGTAATACCACCACGGGCGTCATATACGCCGTGGCTAGCGTAAACGCTTCAATGATGGTAGCGAAGCAATCAGCTGGTGATTTAGCTGCTAAAACGGGCAAAGGCGCCTCCCCATGCCGACCATACAATGCTTGCCGCAAATCGCTTTGTCCCGTTTTTGTTGGCAGCCCGGTCGATACTCCGGCGCGTTGCACATCCACGACCACTAACGGTAATTCAGCAGCCACCGCCAAACCTAAGCTTTCGCTTTTCAGATCAAATCCGGGACCTGAGGTGCATGTTAACGCCAGGCAACCGCCAAAAGCCGCACCAATGCAGGAACAAATGGCTGCGATTTCATCTTCGGCTTGCAACAGTTGTACCCCAAATTCAGTTAATTTGGCACATTCTTGTAAAATGGCAGAAGCCGGTGTAATTGGATAGCCTGAAACTAATAAAGGAGTTTGGGTATGCGTTGCCAAAGCGGCCAATGCCAAGGAAATGGC
The DNA here is from genome assembly GCF_003989745.1 of Legionella septentrionalis. GTDB lineage: Bacteria > Pseudomonadota > Gammaproteobacteria > Legionellales > Legionellaceae > Legionella_A > Legionella_A septentrionalis. The sequence goes on along the minus strand of NZ_RZGS01000028.1, from coordinate 24,578 downwards.
TTCAACACCAGTAATTTGTCGGTATTCGCCGGGCAGACGCTCGATTTGACCTAACTCATAATGTTGCCGGCTAAGTTCCAACGTCATGGCGTAATTGTATCCTGCCAACAGGGTTTGGGCATTCGCTTTGGCAATTTGAGGATCTTTAAATTTTTGGGTAATGAACGATAGACAATGGTCAGTAGATAAATCAAAAAGCCAAAGCACCAACCCAAGCACATAAAAATTTTTGGCTTTTTTAGCCTGGGTGTGGCTAATATCCAGTCCTTCGATCGCTTTTAAGGTATTGCTGATGAGAGGAAGCGACAAAATTTGATAGTGCTGGGTTTTATCGTTTAAGAAATCAGGGCTTAAACCAGCTCGTTCCCAATCTTTAGGCTGCAGGCTATCCTCATTTAAAATTAATAATCCGCCATGATTTAAATACTGCAGAGAATTTTTTAACGCGGCAGGGTTTAATGCGACCAACACATCAAGCGTCTCTCCTGCTGTAAAAATAGCTCGGTCAGCCATGGCAAGCTGAAAGCCGGATACTCCGGCGACAGTTCCGGCTGGGGCACGGATTTCGGCAGGGAAATCGGGTAAGGTACGGACATCATGGCCTGCCAAGGCAGCAGTGATCGTTAACTGCTCACCGACCAGCTGCACCCCATCTCCCGAATCCCCGGTCAAGCGGATAATAATTGCATCAGTCATTTACTCATCTCTTGTAAGTTACTGAAAATGTCCTTTTAACTTAACACCTACAACATAAACAATCTTGCTTCCTGCATTAACTGACGCATTTGTTTTACGGCTTCGCTTAAACCACAAAACAGCGCACGTGCAATAATCGCATGGCCAATATTTAATTCGTTCAGTTCTTTAATACTCGCGATAGGTTTGACATTATGATAGTGCAACCCATGTCCGGCATTGACTATTAAATTCAGCTTAGCAGCATATTCCGCTGCTTGTCTAATTCGCTCAAGTTCTTCCAGCTGGGAATGCTCGGTTTTAGCCTCTGCATAACAACCGGTATGCAATTCAATGGCTTCAGCACCAGTGGCAGCAGCAGCATCAATTTGTTTAAAATCAGCATCAATGAATAATGATACTTCGCTACCCAACCGTTGCAAGCGCTTCACAGCATGCTCAACTACAGCATAATTTCCGCTAACGTCCAGCCCTCCTTCCGTAGTCAACTCTTCACGCTTTTCCGGGACTAGGCAAGCATGCTCAGGGCTAATTTCTTCTGCGAAGGAAAGCATAGCTTCTGTCACAGCAAGTTCAAGGTTCATTCGAGTTTGCAATACGGCTTTAATTAAGCGTACATCTCTTGCCTGAATATGACGTAAGTCTTCACGCATGTGTAACGTAATGCCATCAGCCCCTGCTTCCTCGGCGGCAATGGCAGCCTGCACCGGTTCAGGATAACGTGTACCTCTTGCTTGCCGAAGCGTAGCAATATGATCGATGTTCACACCCAAGAGTATATCTTTTTTCATGCTTCACCCGTGATTAATTAATGAAGTAACACGCATCCGTGATTAGCTCGGTGAATTTAAGTACAATTTGCGCGTTCTAAGCGGTTTTCCATCCAGAGCGTAATCGATGGCCTGGCGCATAAACCATTTAATGGATTTTAATGTGGCGGCATCATTAAACTTATTTTGTGCAAATGCAAGTATATGTTCGCCAGAAATGCCTTCTTTTTCTGCAAAAAACCCACTTCCAGCTAAAAAGTTGTACCGTTTATCAGCAACAATGGGTCGCATTGCGTTATCATGCTCCAGCGAAACTTGATACCCCGATAGGCTTAGAAACTTCCATTCAAAACAACGCAATATTGCTTCGATTTGCAAACGCTGCGAAGCTTTTGCCAATGCATATAATGTGGATGTGTATAAAGCAAATAACTCTCGGTTTAACTCAGAAGAAGGATGGAGGAGCAAACAGAGCAATTCATTCGTGTACAGGGCTGCAAACAAAGCATGTCCTTTAAGCTGCAACGAAGGAGCGGAAGCTTCCAATTGTTGCACGTAAACGTGCTCCCCACGCTTGTTTAAGGATACCCAGAGCGGCATGAATTCTTGGATTAGGGGTTTCTTTTTCAAGCTGCGTCCGCCTCGGTATAGCGCCTGGAGCAAACCCTCTTCCTCGGTAAGGAAAGTAATTTGCACGCTGGTATCGCGAACCCAGCGTTTATGCAAAATCCATGTCGGTAATGCGCTAGTGATCATAACCCAATTGTTTCAATAATCGCTCGTCGTCCGACCATCCAGCTTTTACCTTGCACCAACATTGCAAAAATACTTTTTTACCCAGTAATTTTTCCATATCGATACGCGCACTGCTGGCAATTTCTTTTAACTTACTGCCCTTATCGCCGATAATCATGCGCTTGTGATTATCCTTATCCACCAAAATCAAAGCATGAATGCGAATCAATTTATCTTCCTCTTTAAATGATTCAATATCAACCGTGGTGGAGTATGGCAATTCTTGTCCGCAAAGGCGAAAAATTTTCTCCCGCAACAGCTCGGCACAAAGAAATTTTTCCGAGCGATCGGTAAATTGCTCAGGATCAAATAAAAACGGCCCTTCCGGGAGGTAGGCTTTAAGCTGCTCTTGTAAAGCATCCACTTGTATGCCTGTTTTAGCGGATAAAGGAATGATTGCCGTGAAGGTATGAAGTTGATTTAATTTATCAATCCACGGTAGTAGGGCTGATTTATCAGTAATTTTGTCAACCTTGTTAATGACCAGGAAACAGGGTAAATTTACTTCCTTGATTTGTTTTAAAATGTATTCATCCTCTTCCTTCCACTGCAAGCCATCAATTAAAAAAACAATTATATCAACATCATGCAAAGCGCTTAGTGCAGATTTATTCATCATGCGGTTGATGGTTTTTTTCATTCCCTGATGGATTCCCGGCGTATCAACATAGATGAATTGATAATTATCGTCCGTACGCACCCCTAAAATGCTGTGTCTTGTGGTTTGCGGTTTACGCGAAGTAATACTTAATTTTTGCTGCAAAATTTGATTCAGCAACGTTGATTTCCCAACGTTAGGGCGGCCAATCAAGGCTATGTATCCACAGTAGGTGTTCATCTATCATATTTCCTGTTTGAGGAGCTTATCTAGTCTCGCTTGTCTAAATTGAATAACTTGCGCGAAAAATTCTTTATTTTTGTAATTTTATCAGCCAGCTTTCCATTGTACCAGCAACTTGCCTATATTAATCCCATTACCGCCTCTAATAATATTCCCTTCATTGCAAACCTAATCTTAAAGACCTAAGATGTTGTCGTGCGCTTAAAAAGGATTGACATGGTGAAGAAAGGATTTTCACTGATTGAATTACTCGTAGTTCTGCTGATAATCGGCATTATTACTACTATTGCTTATCCCAGCTATCGGGAATACATTACCCGGGCGCGCCGCAGCGATGGCCAGGCGGCCTTATTAAATTTAGCTAGCCGCATGGAACGTCATTATTCCGAACATAATACTTATCAGACCGCAACCATAGGAACAGGCAAAAGTACGGACGTGTTAAGCAGTAATGCATCGCCAGAAGGCTGGTATGTGGTTGCAATCACCAGCGCCACTGAGTCGAATTTTACGTTACGAGCCACGCCGGTAAGAGCCCAGGCTACCAGCGATACGCGTTGCCAAGCCTTGACCCTTAACAGCCTGGGAGTGAAAGGAATCACTGCAGGCCCCGGGGGGACGCCTACAGGGACAGCTGCGCAATGCTGGTAATCCCGTCAATGCAAGAACAATATGATGTTTTAATATACAATTTTATCATGTATAATGTATATGATATTGATCTATTTTTTATGAGATAAATTATGATTCCATTATCACCTCCCGCAGACAGCAAACTTCATAACAAAGACGACATGTTGCGTCTTAAAAGAAAAAACGGGCGGGATATTGAATTTAAACGCTCCGCTATAATCCAAATGCTGGCCAATGAAGAAAAAGAATTAGCCATTTCCCTAAAACCATCAGGTGATGAGCAAATGTTAAAAACCCCGGAAGAATATGCCCATGCCTATGTAAACCGGTTTGGTTTTAAATTTCCGAATGACATCATTGAATTTTTGGAATCCCCTGCCGGTGAAACGGTTAAAGGAGAAATGAGCGAAAAAGTTACTGTGGAACACAATTTAGCATTGGCTGAACAAGAACGCTTGCGCGATGAAGAACTCATGCGCCGCCGCTTGCTCGCTATGTTTTTATTATATGCAGCCAGTAAAAAAGAAGCTAAGGCCCATGAATTAAATGCCTTCATACAAGAGCAAATTGATCATCAACTTCACCAAACACAACAACGTAACGCTCCTCAACCAACAGCCAAATCTGTTGAAGAAGATTCTTTAGTGAAAGCCCATACGATCACCATTAATCACCTTGAATCTTTATTGGCGAAAGAAAATGCCTCATTGCGTGAAATTGATTATTTACAGGATAAAGAACACGAACAAGATCTTCTACAGCAAAGCTTACAAAGCAGTGAGCAGGAAATATTTGCTATGTTGGGTGAATTTCATACGAAATTGGATCAACTTCCTGCCGATGAAAAAAAAGAAATTTTGCAATGGGCTAATACAAATCTGGCCGCTCTTGCAACAGAACAAGAAAAACTAAACCGCGATATTGATGATTACATTCTAGCCAACAAAGAAGATACTCCGCAATTCGCCAAGTTACGCGATAAACTAAAAGAAGTTCAGACAAAGCATGCGAATTTGCATGATTTCAAAGAAATCCTCAGCGGCACCAAAGTGTTATACGATGCCACAGGCGAGGTCACCCAAGATTTAACGCAGGCGCAATACGCATTGAATAAAGATACGGTGCTAAAAGGTATGAAGGGTATGAGGCTTGCAAAGGATGAACATGGCAAGCTGCTCTTGTTAGCTCCCGGGCAAAATCTAGAAAATATAGTTGATCCCAACGAGAAAAAAGAATTGCAAAACAAGGCTCATCAACTTTTCCTAAAAGCGCGGCCTGAATTGGAATTTCTTAATACCTTAGTTGAGCGGAATAAGGAAGTGATTCAGGAACAATTAAAACTGCAATTGGCCAAAAAACCGGAGATTGAAGCCAATGTAGCCGCCCTGCAAATGCAAATCAAGCAAGTTGAAGAATCCAAGCAACAACGAATTGACCAACTAAAACCAACAATAACGCCAACCCCTAAACCCACGAATGCAATTGATTCATTACTGAATTCTATCGAGCAGCCGCAACTTAATGCAGCCAATCAGCAAAATACCCTGAAACCTTCCCCGCAAGACGTGCGTAGCCGCTTCGTTAATTTGCTGACGATACTAAAAAACAATCCTTCCGTACGACAGGTGAGTGCATTAAATCAAGCTTTGGAAGCAATTGTGCAAAGAAATCCGGAACTTAAAACCGTATTGCAAAATTTACGCGATTTCAATTTACGCGATTTCAAAGAAGGGGATAAAATTAATCAGAATACCAGCGATTTGCTCGTCAAACTGCTTAATAACAAACCGGAAATCATGTCGAAAGTAATTGCAGAGTTTAGACAAAATCTTAGCAAAGACATAGAAAAGGAAGTGACTAACCAGTTCAACCCTTCACCCTTTAACATGAAACCATATTAAATTCAAATCATACCGAACAGAATTGGTCACTTTGTTGACCCAATTTTTTTTATTCATCACAGCTCGCTTCCTAAATGAGAACTTGTTAAAAATATACTTGCTAAGTGCCGGTAACTCTTCTAACATGACAAGAATTGTAGCCCTTTAGCGAATGCAACATGATGATGGAAAAACTGATTGGCAGTCAATCAATCATAATTACTCTTGATGTTGATGCACTGTTATTTGACAAGCTTAAGCAAATTGCTCAAGCAGGTTATTCAGTGGTAGAAATTAATTGTGTCGACCCTGTTTATCTTTCTACAGTTTTAAAGGATTTTCCCATGTTGCGCATTGGGGCTGGCAACATCATCGACGTGCAACAACTGGAAAACTGTTATCAAGCCGGGGTTCACTTCGTAACAAGCCCCGGGTTTCTCCCTGCAATAGCCCAAACCGCCAATATTTATTCCATTAATTATTTACCAGGCGTGGCAACGCTTTCTGAAGCCATGCAGGCTATGGCATTAGGTTGCCATTATGTACGTCCCTACCCAGCGGATCTTACATTTTGTACCCTGCTCAATAAATGTTTGCCTTTATTGAGGTTATTTCCTGCGGAAATTGAAATGGAAGAAGCAGAGCATTTTCTTAATTTGCCTGCCGTCGCAGCCGTGAGCATTTTAAATCCCGAAAGCAAGCATTTGCGGGCTTTAGAACCCGTATAGGCAGTTAATGTTAAGCTTGGTTCGTCAATAACAACCAAGCTTAACTGTATTAACGGCTCTGGCTTTTATACAAGTCAATAAATAGTAAAAATGCACCGATGCAAATCGCACTATCTGCCAGATTGAAAATAGGCCAGTGGTATTCTTTATAAAATACATCAATAAAATCAATAACATATCCCCATGTGGCCCGATCGACGAGATTGCCTAATGCCCCGCCTAAAATTAAACTAAGCGCCAACAATTGCAGATAATCGTGTCTGGAAGAGCGAAGCATCCAAACCACTAATACAATGCTCATCAGGATACCGAATCCTGCAAAAAGCCAATGATGCCAGGCTCCAGCACTGCTCAAGAAACTGAATGCTGCACCTGTATTATATGCCAAGGTAAAATTTAAAACGGGTAATATAGACTCAGGTTGATAAGGGAATAAATTGAGTGTTGCCCAATACTTACTTCCCTGATCGAGCAACACAACCAACATGCTAATTAGAAACCACATCCATTTTTTCATGCGTAATATCTCAATTCGTCATTCTCATTAATATTGCCAATGCATCGATCGCATAATTCAGGGTGTACCGCATTTTGGCCAACATCGGCACGGCGATGCCAGCAGCGATCGCATTTTGCATATGGACTCGCCAGCACTTCGACCGCAACGCCCAAGTGCTCATTGACTGCCGCAGCAGGAGTAAGTGCAGAAAACGGCAACACTTTAGCTGCGGAAGTAATGAGTACAAAGCGCAATTCATCACCTAATCGTGATAAAAGAACTTGGATCTCATCCTGGGCATAAATAGTCACTTCAGCTGCCAGAGGTGAACCAATTACTCCATCTTTGCGTTTGCTTTCCAAAGCTTTATTGACTTCATCACGAATTTCCTGGATTTGCTGCCAGGCATTCATATCAATATCTTTTATAGCTGGCCAATCCTTATACCATTCTTCCAGAAACACTGATTCGCTTTTACTGCCTGGAATAGCTTGCCAAATTTCCTCGGCGGTAAATGATAAAACAGGTGCCAGCCAGCGTGTTAAGGCATGAATAATGTAATACATTGCAGTCTGACAAGAACGGCGGGCTATGCTGTTGACCGGCGTCGTATATTGTCTGTCTTTGATGATGTCCAAATAAAAGCTACCCATATCCACGGCACAGAAGTTATGAATTTTCTGATAAATCACATGGAAATTATATTGTTCGTACGCGGACAAAATTTCTTCCTGCAATTGCTGGGAACGTGCAATGGCCCATCGGTCCAATTCCACCAGCTTTGCAACAGGCACGCATTCCTGCTCAGGGGTGAAATCAAACAAATTCGCTAAAAGAAAACGCGCCGTATTGCGGATGCGCCGATAAGCATCCGCATTGCGTTTAATGATTTCATCAGAAATGCTGACTTCATTACGGTAATCCGTTGAAGCCACCCACAACCGTAAAATATCAGCCCCATGCTGCGCGATCAATTTATCCAAAGCAACATAATTACCCTTCGACTTGGAGAGTTTTTTTCCCTCTGCGTCTACCGTATAACCATGCGTCAACACTGTTTTGTAAGGCGGGACCCCATACATGGCAACCGCCGTGGTTAAGGATGAGTTAAACCAACCTCGATGTTGGTCCGAACCTTCAAAATAGACATCGGCTGGAAATGCAAGGTCTTTTTCTTGTTTGAGTACGCAAAAATGTGAAACGCCTGAATCAAACCATACATCCAACGTATCATTCACTTTTTCATAAAGTAGAGCCTCTTGCCCTAACACTTCTTCTATTTTTAAGTCAAACCACGCATCGATCCCCTTCTGCTCAATACGCTTGGCAATGTCTTCCAGGAGCTCGACAGTATTCGGATGTAATTCGCGCGTTGTTTTATGTACAAATAAAGGGATAGGCGTGCCCCAGGCTCTCTGCCGTGATATACACCAATCAGGTCTATTTTCAACCATCATGCGAATACGCGCTTTGCCCCAATCCGGAATCCAGGATACGTGATTGATTTGTTCTAACAATTGCGTACGCAAATTATTTTTATCCATCGCAATAAACCATTGCGGTGTGGCACGAAAAATCATCGGTGTTTTATGCCGCCAGCAATGAGGATAGCTATGCCGTAACGATTCTTCATGCAGTAAAACGTGCCGCTCACGCAGCAAATCCAAAATAGGGGCATTTGCTTTGAAAACATGAAGCCCTTTCAATAAAGGCACGTTATCCGCATAACACCCGTTCGCCATGACTGGATTAAGCAAAGGCAAATCGTATTGCAACCCTGTTTGATAATCATCCGGACCATGCGCTGGTGCCGTGTGCACGCAGCCTGTGCCTGTTTCCGTGGTCACATGCTCTCCCAAGACGATGGGAACCTGGCGCTCATAAAATGGATGATTCAGTAAACTACTTTCTAAAGCCTTGCCTTTTATTTCACCCTTTAAGCAAAACTCACTCACCCCATACCGTTTCATGACATCTTCTGCAAGATCTGCCGCCACAATAAAATAATGCTCTGCAGTTTCAATTAATGCATAAGTTAGTTCCGGATGTAAGCAAACTGCTTCATTTGCCGGCAAAGTCCATGGAGTAGTCGTCCAAATGGGCACAATGACAGGTTTTTCAGTGAGCGCATTATTTACTTTCTCGAGAAAAGCTTTGGGTTCGGTAACATAGAAAGCCACGTCTATGGAAGGAGAAGTTTTTTCCTCGTAATCCACTTCTGCCTCAGCAAGGGCTGAACCGCATTCAATGCACCAATGCACGGGCTTAAATCCTTGCTGCAAATGTCCGTTGGCAACAATTTTTGCCAAAGCGCGAACAATATTGGCTTCGTAGGAATAATCCATGGTTACGTATGGATTATTCCAGTCCCCAAAAACGCCGAGGCGTTTGAATTCTTCACGCTGGATATCGATTTGGCCGGCAGCATATTCCCGGCATTTATTGCGGAATTCATCTGCGCTTATCTTGACACCCGCCTTCCCCTCGTTTTTTTCTACGTTTAATTCAATCGGCAGCCCATGGCAATCCCAACCTGGCTTAAACGGAGCATCATAACCGCTTAAAGATTTTGATTTGATGATGATGTCTTTAAGGATTTTGTTTAAGGCATGGCCGCAATGCAAATGACCATTGGCATAAGGAGGACCATCATGCAACACAAAGCGCTTTCTGCCTGCCCTTGCTTTACGTAGTTGTGTATAAATTGCCTTTGACTCCCATTCGGCCAACATTTGCGGCTCGCGCTGCGGTAAATTGGCTTTCATTGGGAAAAGGGTATGAGGTAAATTCAACGTGTCTTTATATTCTGCCATTCATTTTTACTCTGCAAAGGTCATACATTTGAATCATAATTCCAAACTCCTGTGCCGTTAACTTTGTTACTGCAAGCTTTTATAAGCTTAGGACTTGGAAACGGAAATCACACGATTAAAATAATTTTTTGTTGCTGCGATATCTTGTTTAATTTGTGCAATTAATGCATCCAATGAAGAAAATTTACTCTCATCCCGCAGTTTGTGCAAGAAAATAACTTGTAAAATTTCTCCATAAATCATTTCATTAAAATCTAATAAATGGATTTCTAATAAATTGCGCACCCCATCTACCGTTGGTCTGCAGCCTAAATTTGCCACAGCAGGGAATAAACGTCCTTTTCTTTGTACGTAGACACAGAAAACTCCCCTAATAGGCAAAGAGCGCCTGTTTAAACATAAATTCGCGGTAGGGATCCCCCACTGCCGCCCAAGCCCATTTCCCGGCACCACTCTCCCGCACATAGCATAACGGCGCCCCAAAAATTCTGCTGCCCGCTCAAGGTGATTCTCGGCAAGCGCTTGCCTAATTTTTGTCGAACTAATGCGTTCGCCTGCCGTTGCAAAATCCGGAAACATCTCTACCGTTGAATTCCATTTTTTTGCTAATTCCTGCAATAATGCCACATCACCACCACGCTCCTTACCAAACCGGAAATCACGACCTATTAGGATATATTTTGCCTGCAATAAAGAAAATATAATTTTCTCTGCAAACTCAGCAGGCGGCATTAAAGCTAAATCTCGATTAAATTTAAGACAATAAACGTAATCAACGCCATATTTTTTTAGCTCGTTGATCTTTTCTCTTAGTGTTGCAAGGCGGGCAGGAGCTGCACTTCCTTGAAAATATTCGCCCGGTTGCGGTTCAAATAAAATCACAGTCAATGGTAGCTGTAAGCGGCGGGCCTCGCTCCTTAATTCGTTTAACAGAGCCTGGTGCCCCCTGTGCACTCCATCAAAATTGCCAATAGTTAACACTGTACCTGCACGGAGGGCAGGCATATCTTGTAAACCGCGTAATAATTTCATGCTCTTCGATAGAAGACAAAAAAGGGATTATACTGATTTTATTCTCAATTACGAACTTGGAGTTTTATAAAATTGCGGGGCAAAAGCGCTTATCAGCTTATTTTAGCCCCTTGCAAAATTAATCCTGATGAGAGCGCACAATCAATACATCGCATTGAGCGCCATGTAAAATGGCATTCGCTGTGGAACCCAACAACAAGGCAAGCCCATGTTTGCCATGGCTTCCCGTCACGATGAGGTCAATATTGTTTTCCTTAGCCACACGCAAAACTTCATTTTTTGTAGAACCAAATTCCAGAAAACGATGTTTTTCATCCACTTTTAGACGCTCAGCCAATGTGTTTAATTCTTTCTCTGCCTGCTCGCGGATAGAAACTTCTACTTCAGCAAAACCTGCAAAACCTGGATAAGCATAAGCTGGTATTGGCTCAACCACATGGACTAAAATTAATTCAGCCTTATTTTCATCGGCAATTTTTTTAGCTTTATGGGCAGCATTAATCCCAACCTCGTCAAAATCGGTGGCAAACAATACCTTTTTATACATGTTCTTCTCCTTAAAATGCATAATGCTGTAAATGACAGCCTATCAGAAAAAACTGTAATTTCCCAGCAACCCCAACTCATGTAAAATACCTGCTGTCCTTAAGTATAGGGAATTATTTTTATACAGTGTTTGACGCAACAAGCCTAATAACAAGCGTCTTATGCTACTGGTAAAGTGCAGGAATTGTTTTTATCCCATTGGCTTCATTGGACATCAGCATATGCTAATTGACTTGTTTGGGGCGATTACCGCTCTGCTTGCAACTTATTTTTTTATCCGTCGTGACATGAAGGCGTGGATGATAGGATTGGTTGCTACTTCCTGCAACGCCTGGCTTTATTGGCAAAAAGGTATTTTCGCCGATATGTGTCTGGAAATATTTTACTTTTTTAATTTTTGCTATGGCTGGTATCTTTGGTCGCAACAAAATGAATTGCGGTCAAAAATGATACCTCTTTCCCTGAAACAAGTGGTGTATGTGGCTGGTGGAGTTCTAATCTTATATTGTATTATTGCCGGCATACTAACAATTTCCACGCATTCAAATGTACCCATGCTAGATGCTGCCACCACGGCGCTTAGCATTACGGCACAATGCGCCATGTGCTACAAAATGATGATTACCTGGATTTTATGGTTTTGCGCCGATTGCATCTATGTAATCTTGTACTATGTCAAAGATTTACCGTTCCACGTCATGCTCGTTTTAATTTATATGGGTATGGCCATTATCGGCTTTAAGACTTGGAGAAAAGATTTTGCCTCTGAGAAAAACGTGGCACCACATGCAGACAAGCAAGGGGTCACGGTTTTTTAATTTGCTTTAACCAAGAAAGACAAACCCGCCCCGGATAGGCTTAATTATCCGGGGCAATGAATAATCTAAAAAACAGCATAACAAATTACTATTACCCAATATCTTGCAAATCACTTAACTGCCGAATCCACGGCTTTAATTTGGCAATTTCTTTAGATAATTGATAGGCAGCCTGGTTTGCCGATTCTTTTTGCTTGTATTCGCCTATGGTCAATACATACCATGCATTGCCTTGCCGTTGAGCGCGTCTTATTTTGGCATCCGCAAGCCGGTGAATTTTTGCAAAATCCTTTAATGCCGATATGCTGTGGCTCGCTAATAATTGTATTGTAAACTGACCAGGAGGCGTTTTATGTTGCATCATGACAGGCTTTTTAGGTTTAACATCGGCGATCTTTAATACTGGTTTCTTAATTTCAAGCTTATTTGCCTTTATTTCGCCACCCATCGGCACCGCCTGCGCTATGGAAGTACTTTCCTGCTCCAATAATTGATGCGCTTTGGCTTGCGCAACTTGCGGTATTACCACCACTTTATCCATAACAACCAAGTTATCATTTACATCTTCTTCCTCACTGTAGAAAGCCAGTTCCGCGCGGCGCAATGGTGCCGGCTGAATATATTGTACAGTGGATGCCATATCGTAGCGGGGAATATTGCTGTCCAATACTGGTTCGGCGATGGCTTTCACATTTGCAATAGTTTCTTGCGCGGGTTGAACTGCATTAAGCGCCAATGCAGTTTCAACAGGAAGCTGGTTTTGCGGTTGTAGGAAAAAAGCAACACCCAATGCAACAATGATTGCACTTCCTACCAAGGTAACGCGCTTTGCAGTCTTGTTAAAAAATACACCCTTGCTTTTAGGCATGCAACCATTATGGAAAAATCCGGCCAATTGTGTATTAATTCCGAGAATATTTCCTTCCGTTAACTGGTAAAATTGCTTTAGATATTCATCTTTCAGGAAACTGGATTGAGAAAGCAAACGATGCAACACATAAACCTTGGTTTCCTGCTCGGTTAAATGCCCGAGTTCCAAGCTATGAATCATATCCTTGCTGTCTTGCCCAAGATTATTCAGCACCTGCACCAACGAGAAATTGGAGATCAAACAAACATGGAAATAAGCTTCTTCACCTTGCGACTTAGCTACAGATAATATTTCACTTATAAAAGCTTCCGACAGATAATGCGCATCGTCAATTATCAGCAAGGTATGCTCTTTTTCAGCCTGGCTTTTGCCAACAATATTAGCCAAAGTCACTTCACCATTATGACGAAGTTGTACTGCCAGTTGCGATAGGAACAATCCTTGATTGAATAAAGGGCTGGCCGTGATAAGACAGGATGTTATTTCTTTATCAAGATTTTCGCTCAATAGTGCAGCAAAAGTCGTTTTGCCGCTCCCCTGTTCGCCTAAAACTGAAATAAGGATATTATTGCAGCCTTTAACCAAGTGATTGATGAACGTAATTTTATTAAGCCAGGATGCTGGTTTGTATAAATTGTCATGATCAATTAATTGATCAGCGTTAAATTGGATGGTTCCATCACTCATTGTCAGTCTCCTTCAACTGCATTCATTAATGCATGGTGCAAGCATTCATCTGTTATAGTGCTATCAAGATAGCAATTTCCCGGTGCCTTCATTAATACGAAACGTAATCGCTGATTTTTTATTTTTTTATCGCTAAACATTAAGCCATGCAGGACATGCAAATCAATCTCTTTCGGAATACGGCGCGGCAATTGCGCCGCAGCTAGTAAAGCATCAACTAGTTTTACACAAGAATAATCAATTATCCCATGCTCATAGGATAATTGTGCAGCGCAAAAAAGCCCTATTGCAACGGCCTCCCCATGATGCCACCGTTCATAGGAAGTATATGCTTCAAGCGCATGTGCAAACGTATGGCCTAAGTTTAATAATGCTCTGCTGCCACTTTCACGCTCATCTTCCTGAACAAATTTTGCCTTAATTTGACAACATCCGGAAATAAGCTCGCTCCACTCTTGCCTGGAAGCCCCGTTAAGGCCTTCACCCAAGATATACTGGATTTTTAATAAAAAATCCCCGCCTGCAAGCAAACCATACTTAATGATTTCAGCAAACCCTGCCCGTAGTTCACGTTCGGGTAAGGTTTTTAGCGTACTCAAATCAATAATGACTGCATGCGGTTGATAAAAAGCACCGATGAGGTTTTTACCCAGTGGATGATTGATTGCAGTTTTTCCTCCTATGGCCGCATCCACCTGCGCGAGAAGAGTAGTGGGCAACTGCACCAAATTAACGCCACGTTGATACGTAGCAGCCGCAAAGCCTGTAAGATCGCCTATAACTCCGCCGCCCAGTGCCAATAAGGTCGTATCGCGATGATGTTTAAATTGAATTAACGCATCATAAATCGCATTAAGGCTTTGTTGATTTTTATAAACTTCCCCATCAGGCAATATCACCGTATCGCACTGCCAGGAGGTAAACGCTTGCCGCACTTTATTAAGATAAAGAGGAGCCACCGTTTCATTCGTTACAATAAGCAGTTGCTTTCCCGTGACGAACTTTTGCAATAATTGCTGCTCCTCCAGGCAATTCCAGCCGATATGTATAGGATATTGGCAACTGCTGAGCTGTACCGACAATTGCTGATAAATTTCAGACCTCGCCATAGATGTATTTTATAATATTATTCGCTACGGCTTTCACTGTTAGTTTGTCTGTCTCAAAACTAATATCAGCCAATTCTTCGTAAAAAGGCTCCCGTTCATCTCGCAATGATTCCAGGCGGCTCTCGAGATCATCCGTTTGCAGCAAAGGTCTTTTAGTATCCCGCTTCGTGCGTTCAAATTGTTGTTGCAAGGAAGTTTTAAGATAAATAACCGTGCCTCTTGCTGCAAGGGCATTACGGTTTTCCGGCGTCATCACCACGCCGCCGCCCGTGGCCAAAACAATATTATTTTTTTGTGTCAATTCTTCAATTACTTTTTGTTCGCGACGGCGAAAACCTTCCTCGCCTTCAACATCGAAAATCCAGGAAATATCTGCACCTGAACGCTCTTCAATGACTTCATCAGAATCATAGAACTCAAGTTTGAGCTCTTTTGCCAAAGTACGGCCTATGGTACTTTTTCCCGCGCCCATAGGCCCTATCAAGAATATATTGCGTACTTTAACTATGCTCATTTTTAATTATTTACCTCTTATAACTAACATAATAATTAAGTAGGAGTGACCTTGCCAACTTCATCAATTTTTTCTTCCTGCATAGACGAAATCCAGCATCTACTTTAACCCAAGAATGCATTTCGTATACCTTCACATACCAACACGTTTTAATCACCTCCAGGTATCTAAACTATTTTAGAACTTAGAGATTACTCTTTCCACGGCCTTACTGGTGGCGCTATGGGTTGAGGGCGTGGAGGCATCATTGGAGCGAACCGCGGCCTCGTCCCTTCGACGGTAGTAATCGATAAATTGTTGGTTATTATCCTTGGAGTGATGAAAATGAGCAACTCCTCATTTCGAACTCGTGCGGATGTACGCCGAAATAAATTACCGACTACAGGTAATTCACCTAAAAATGGCACCCGTGTTATGGTATTATTTTTATCTTGTCTGTAAATACCTCCTAAAACAATAGTCTGACCATTATTTACCAATACATTGGTTTCGATGGATTTGGTAAGAATAATGGGTACACCTTGTACACGGCGACCAGAATCCGAGTCTTGGTTGATTTGTAAATCCATTAATAATTTACCATCCGGTGTAATTTGCGGCGTAACTTTTAAACTTAAAACTGCCTTTTTGAAAGCTACTGCAGTGGCGCCGCTTGAAGTTGACTCCTGGTACGGAATATCTTCGCCCGATTCAATGACTGCGGCTTGTTGATTCGTCGTCATGAGGCGCGGGCTGGCAATGATCTCTGCTTTTCCTTCGCTCTCCAGAGCCGATAACTCCAGATCAAGAAGAACATTATCGCCTAACTTGGCTAAGGCAATGCCGATTGAGGCTGGAGTTGCGTCAATCGGTAATGCCCCAAGGTCAACGTTCAAGCGATCCGGTATGGGCACATCAGCTGGTGGCGTACCTCTTGCCAATTCATTAGCGCCTTCCAAGGTACCACTTAAATGCGTGGGACGCGATACACCAAAACGGACGCCAAGATCCTCGGCACAATCTTTTGTCATATTCACAATGCGTGCTTCAATGACAACCTGCTTGACCGGCACATCCAATTGTTTTACCAACTCCCGGATTTCATCGATCTGCGTCGCGGTATCCTGCAGCCATATCGTATTGGTGCGCGTATCCACGCTTAGTGTACCACGCTCGGAAAGCAAGGAATTATCCTTGTCTTTAAGCATGATGGCGATATCTGCCGCTTTTGCATAGTTAATTTGCAATAGTTCTGAACGGATGGGGGCTAATTTTTTTGCAGCTTGTTGTGCTGTTAATTCAGCTTTTTCGCGCTTGTCAAAACTGTCTATAGTATCAATTAAAATTACATTTCCCACCTGGCGCTTGTCTAAGCCTTGGGTAGTCATTATGATGTCTAGTGCCTGATCCCAGGGCAAATCGTTTAAACGCAGGGTAATATTGCCTTTCACTTCATCGCTGACAACAATGTTGGTGCCGGTAAAATCAGCCAATAATTGCAATACTGCACGAATGGAAATGTCTTGAAAATTTAAAGAAATCCGTTTGCCGGTAAATACTTTTTTCCTTAATTTTTCCTGCTGGATTTCTTCTTCGCTCAATGGAAAAACATCCACGATAAATTGCTTGTTTACCTGATAGGCAAAATGGCCATAATCCCCGGAGTTTATCAGAGTGACTCGCACATTCCTTCCATCTTGCTCCGCGCTTATCATTTGGGTGGGGCTATGGAAATCGGCGACATCAAAGCGTTTCATCAGATTTTGCGGTAAACGGGTACTGATAAAATTGACCACCACATCTTTGCCCGCCTGCGTAACTTCTATAGGGATACCTGTATCAGTCACGTCAACAATCAACCGCCCTCCTTGCTTTTCTATTCCTCTAAAATCAAGATTCGTAATCCCAAAGCGTGCATTAACTGGCCGATTGGTAACAAAAACCTCTTTGCGTTGCGAGATGAGTTGCTGCCCCTTGCCCTTCAACATCAAGGAATAACGATTTCCAGCGATTTGTCCGGAATAGGTAATGGAATCAGACAAATCAAGAATAGCCCTGACCCGATTGCCTACGCCCACTATTTTATAACGGACCAGAGAGCCTATATCAATTTGCTTGTTTTTGTCATTTTCATTTAACTGGCTATTGCTATTCATAAAATCCAAAACCAGACGCGGAGGTTTTTGGGTAATAAAACTGGCTGGTAGCTGCATCAATGGCTTGGTAAAGCAAAAATCGATACGCACGCGGTTATCCGGCATGGGTCTTACTTTTACAGCCGCCAATGTATTTTCCTCTGCAAATACAACACAAGAAATGATCCATAACAAAAAGACGGTGATGATCTTATGCAATCTAGTCTCCATTGGGTATAAGCATTTCAATTCTGCTTTCTCTCATCCTAAGACATTCACTATAATTATTTTTGGTTACTGGGCAGGTTTTTCACCGCCCTCATCTGCTGGCGCAACGTGTAGCTTTAATGCTATTTTCTTTTTCTCCCATTTACCATTTACCTGCACAGTTTCTTCTATTTGCATAGTATCTTGCGAGATACTCAAGATTTGACCAAAATTTTTTCCCATATAATCACCCGGCTTCACCCGAGATATCAATCCTCCCGGCTGACTGATTAGCCCCCATATCGTACCATTTTCTTTTAAAAGTCCCACAAATTTAAGCGCATCCAAAGGAAAAGCTTCCAGGGGCTGTTTGGGACGATTTATATTGGGTGCTAATTGCTCGCTCGTTTGTTCTATTACAATAGGCTTAAATGGACTACGTCTATTCTCATTTTCAGGATAAGCAAATTTTGGCTGAGGTTTGAATTCAGGAATAGGTTCGATGGGGAGAGAAGGACGTGTTTTTATTTCATGCATATAACGCTGCAATTCCTCATCTTCTGAGGAGCTGCAACCGGAAAGAATAGTGGTTGTAAAAAACAAACCAACAATACTCCATAGCAAAAAGGATTTTGTAGCTGCATAAAGACCACAGCGAATAAACAAATGCACCACTTTGGCCATTAAGCCGCCACAGTTCGCATTGCCTGGAGAAAAACTCATTCCCACCGCTTTCAACATGAATATTCCTGCTCTATTGTGTGCGATAGCGATAAATTTTTGCCGTTATCCGCATTATTAACTGCTCCCCCGCAGCGTTTTTTTGCTTTTCGGTGGATGCTCCCTCAATTACAAAATCATGTAGCGTTACAATTCGATTGAGTTGCCCTATCCGGCTTAAAAAAATCGCGAATTGATGATAATTACCTATTACCGCAATTTTAATGGGCAATTCAATATAAAAATCATGCTGTACTTCTTGCATAGGGGCAAATAATTCAAAAGTAAGACCGCTTGCAATCCCTGTTTTCGATATGTCTTCCAACAATCCAGGCATCTCATTTTGCGTAGGCAACTGCTTGAGCATATTGCCAAAGCGTTCTTCCATGATTTGCATTTGATTACGATATTTTTGTAAATTGGAAGCCTGATGCTGCTTCAACTCAAATTTACTGCGCAAGGTATTTTCTTCTGCTTTTAACGAATCGTATTGCTCAAAATTTGGCTTAGCGATCAGCCAGTACCCTATGCCAATAACCAACAAAGCCAGGAAAGCAACCACACTGGCTTTAACCACTGTCGGCCACTGCCCCACATTGTCTAACGTCAGTTCACTCAGATTTATATTCATGTTCCAGCCTAATTGGTTATAAGTTGGTTGCAGGCCGTAAAATAAAACTCAACTTGAATTCATTTTCCACATTACTGGATGGTGTCTCTTCTTTTGTCTTTTTAATTTCGGTAAGTTCCGGATTTTGTATCCACTGATTATTTTCAATATTACGCATCAGTTGCGAAATATTCGTATTGGATTCTGCGTATCCCAAAAGGGTAACCTTATCCCCACTGCGTTCCACATGAGTTAAAAAAACACCATCTGGCATGATTTTTATTAATTCATCAAATAACCTTACTGTTAAACTGCGCGTGCCTTGAAGGTTTTGTACAATCCTCATTCTTGCAATCAGTGCCTGACGCAGTTTTTTAATGTCTGCAATTTCCTTAATTTGTTTTTCAAGGCGCGTAATCTCGGTTTGCAGAATTTCATTGCGTCGGCTTTGCTGTTCCACCAATTGCTTGGCATAAAAATTAATTAAAAAAATAATCAAAACTGCACTGGTTAAACCTATAAAAACAAAAATGCCAAATTCCTTTTTTTCGCGCTCGCGTTTTAATTCGCGCCATGGGAGTAAATTGATATCCGCCATATTACGCCCTCAATGCCAAACCACACGCTACCAGCAGGCGCGGGGCATCTTGCTCGATTTTCTCTCGGCTTACATTTTTTGAAAAATTCATACGCGAAAAAGGGTTGGCAATGCTGGTCGGTATATTGATATGTTCTTGTAATAACTGGGCAATATCCGAATATTTGGCAATTCCTCCTGCCAGCAAAATATAATCCACAAAAGTGTGCCTACTGGTAGAAAAAAAGAATTGCAAGCCACGTTTTACTTGCAATAAGATTGATTCCTTAAAAGGTTGTAAAATTTCACTTTTAAATTCGGCAGGCAAAGCATCTTGTTCCATCGCCGCTCTTGCTTCTTCAATCTTCATCCCATAACGCTGGACGATGGCTTCCATTAATTGCTTACCGCCAAATTCTTCTTCCCGAGAAAAAATAATTTTCATCCCGTATAAAATAAAGAAATGAGTGTAAACCTCGCCAATATCGATGATCGCTACAATTTTATTACTACCGCCTGCAGGCAATTCTGGAACAAATAATCTTGCCGTGCGCTCAATGACATAGGATTCCACATCGACAATTTTCGCTTCAAGACCTGCTTTTGTTACTGCAGCCACACGATTATTCACGTTTTCTGCTCTGGAAGCCACAATTAAAACATCCAGCATGGCTGAGTTTTTAGTCGATGGGCCCAATATATTAAAATCCAGATTAATTTCTTCAATGGGATAAGGAATGTATTTGTCAGCTTCTATAGTCACCAACTCCTCAATTTCCTCGTCCCTTAGTCCCTCATTGACTTGAATCATTCGACTAATGGCTGTTGAATCAGGCACAGCCAATGCGGCTTGCTTGCAGTTGAAATGTTCGGTGGTAAGCAGTTTTTTGATGGATCCTGCAACCACATCCACATTTTTTATATTGACCCCTTCCATGGCTCCTTCCGGTAATGCAATTCGTCCATAAGCTTCAACACAAAACTGATCGCCATTTGCAGAAATTTCCAATATTTTTACGGAACTCGAGCTAATGTCTATGCCGAGGATGCGATGATGTTTAGGCTTAAATAACTTGAGCACGGTCATTCTCCATGTGCTGATTTCCTTTTCTTCTTTATAAAGGGCTATAATCTACTAGGCTTGTCACAAAGAAATCATACAAATACTACCTCGTTGCATATTGCTAATACTAACGCAACTATAAAAAAATTGAAATTTTTTACAACTATGCTCCTTGCTAGCTGAGCAGCAATAAAATATATTCGATAATGAAGGACTTATAAGGAGACAGCCATGGCCACTTTAAGTGAAGTATTAACGGCACTCACCCGGGCCGTCGTCAGGTATAATTTTGCCAAAAAAAATATAACGGATCATGAGCGAGTTATAGAAGAGAATAAAGTTCAAACGATTCTTAAAAAACCAATAGTTGCCATACAAATTGATATAAACGAACTCATAGAAGCAGCAGATCACAATCGAAAGCCCTTGTTTGATTACCTTGCTCATATGATTTTTTCTATAAAAAATTATATAGACGCCTGCGAAAAACAAGAAGGATCTTTACCTGTTTTAAGTAATAAATTACTGAAATTTTTACTGGATATAAACACCTTATTTTCAACCTTACAATCGAAATATATCCCCATAACTTATGATGAGAAAAATCAGAAAAATTTGCTAGGTTTTAAAAAAAGCTGGGCTTTGTCATCTTATTGTGAATCAGCGCTCATCTTGGAAGATACGTTATTTCTAACTCTGGGATTACGAGCAAATGTCTCGGAACAACAAATAAATACTGCTATCTCAAACTTATTGACGATAGAGAAATCGCTATTGAAAGCGGAATATCTGGAAAGAAAAAATAAAACGTTAACACTTGAACATCAGGATATGGCACAACGCCTGCAAGCAGTGGAACAAAAGCTTCAGGCGTCTCAAGCTTACATTAAAAGGATAACCACTGCGGCTGCTTTAAATGCTGTAAAGACAATAAACTCTGAAAAAAAGCCGTCTTCAATTCTTCCCACCACTCTTCATAGCCCAGGCATACCTACCTGGACAGCAGTTTTTTATCAGCAATTCCAAAAGCTGATGACGCCAGAGTCCATGACTCCTGCGAACGCAGAAGATATAAACGCAGAAAATACAAAAGATGGGGAAAAGGAAGAAGAGGAACAAAGCATTTTTAGTTTTTTTAAGTAATTACTAAACTTAAAATCAATTTTGGGGATACAACATGTTATTCTTTAAAAAAAGACAAAAACAGACACGGCAGGAACCAGCCGCCAAAGATGCAGAATTTTCCAATAAGAACGAGGCATTCATTCATCCCCTTAAAAGACAAGCACCCTTAAGTGCAGGGGCTTTAGGATTATTAACCGCAAAAGTATTCACTGAAACTGCGCAAAATAAAAAAGAGCCGGCACCTAAGCAGCGGCTTTAATTTAGGTGTAAAGGATTTGTCATGTGACTTGACATATAGATTTATTTTTGAATAATTCACATTACATCCATAAATCGCGGTATAATCGCGCGTAGTCAATTAACGTGACATCATTTCAATGAAAAAAACCACATATTTTTGGCGTAAGGGGCTTTGGGCTTTACTGAGCTTGTTTTTTTTATTTCTGGTAGGCGCGAGTTTGCTTTATCTATATTTAGAAAGCCAATTACCCAATGTGGATTCTCTCAAAACCGTCCAGCTGCAAGTACCTTTGCGCATTTACACGCAAGATGGATTATTAATTCAGGAATATGGAGAAAAAAAACGTATTCCGGTTAATTATGAAGACATACCGCCTACCTTAATCCACGCCGTCCTGGCAACTGAAGATCAACGTTTTTTTGATCATCCCGGAGTCGATGTATTTGGTTTAGCGCGCGCAACGGTACGCATGATTCAAACAGGTACCAAGTCACAAGGCGGCAGTACAATTACCATGCAAGTTGCCCGTAATTTTTTCTTAAACCGTAAAAAAACGTTTTTACGCAAATTTAATGAAATCCTGCTGGCCATCAAAATCGATCGGGAACTGAGTAAAGAAAAAATTCTTGAATTATATTTAAATAAAATTTATTTGGGAAATCGTGCCTATGGCGTCGGCGCTGCAGCCCAAGTTTATTTTGGCAAGCCTTTGAAAGAACTTAACTTATCCCAACTAGCCATGATAGCCGGTTTGCCGCAAGCCCCATCCACACAAAACCCTATTGCCAACCCAGCCGCCGCGAAGAAAAGACGCGATCACGTTTTGGAGCGCTTGCTTGAAGAAAAATACATCACTGAAGCACAGTATCATGAAGCGATCAATGAGCCTGTTACTGTGGCTTATCATGGGGCTACACTGGAAATCAATGCGCCGTATGTAGCGGAAATGATTCGCCAGTCGCTATATGATCATTTTGGGCCAGATGCCTATACAAAAGGCTATAAAGTGTACACGACCATTAAGGCACCCTTGCAGAAAACAGCAAACACAGTGATTGAAGAAAACCTGCTCGCCTATGATCGCCGCCATGGTTATCGCGGTCCTGTAACCAATGTGGGAAAAATAAATCCATCCGCAGCAACCATGCAAAATGTTTTAGCTCCCTACTCCACGGTAGGCAATTTGCAACCAGCCCTAGTAATCAGTATGGAAGGAAAAGAAGCCACGGTCCTTTTGCGCAATGGCAATCGGGTAATTCTTCCCTGGGAAGGCATGTCTTGGGCCAGACCTGCTCTTAGAAATGGCTGGATGGGTAAGGCGCCAACTCAAGCCAAACAAATCGTAACGTCAGGTGATGTAATTTATGTGCGTTTTCACAATGACAAGTGGCAACTCGCGCAAATTCCCCAAGTTGAAGGAGCCTTGGTGGCATTAAACCCCAAAAGCGGTGCGATCGAAGCTTTAGTTGGAGGCTTTGATTTTCAACGCAGCAAATTCAATCGCGCGACACAATCCACCCGTCAACCTGGCTCCAGTTTTAAGCCTTTTATCTATGCAGCTGCCCTTAATAAGGGTTATACGCTGGCTACATTAGTTAATGACGCGCCCATCGTGGTGGATGACCCAAGTCAAGCCAACTTGTGGCGTCCACATAATGATAATCGTACGTTTAATGGCCCCACGCGTTTAAAAGAAGGTTTGGTACGCTCGCGCAATCTCGTTTCCATTCGCATTCTGGATGATATAGGCATTGATTATGCAGTAACTTTCATCACTCATTTTGGATTTAATAAAAAATCACTTCCCCACGCTTTATCTTTAGCATTGGGTAGCTTGTCCGTAAGCCCGATGGAATTAACGGCAGCCTATGCGGTTTTTGCAAACGGCGGTTACAAAATTGAGCCTTATTTAATTGATCATATTACGGACAATGATGGCAAGATATTATTACAAGCCAAACCCACACTAGTTTGTGAAGCCCAGTGTGAGGATAAAAACGTCGATCCGGATAATCTGGCTCCACGGGTAATTCCAGCTGATATTGCCTTTTTAATGAATTCAGCACTTAAAGGTGTAGTACAACACGGTACAGCCAGCCAGGCACGTGTACTCAACCGGCAAGATATTGCAGGAAAAACGGGTACTACCAATGACCAAGTTGATGCCTGGTTCGCTGGATATAATGCAGATCTTGTGGTCACGACGTGGGTAGGCTATGACACGCCTCACTCTTTGCATGAATATGCAGCGAGCCTAGCATTACCCATGTGGATTGATTTTATGAAAGTTGCCCTGCAAGGCAAACCTGAGCATGAGCTTAAGCAACCGGATAATGTAGTGGCTGTACGGATTGATCCAACTACCGGATTGTTGGCGCCTTCCAACCAAGCCAATGCAATCATTGAATATTTCCGTGAAGAAGAAATCCCAGGCATTGAAGAAGGTTCGTCAACCACCACATCTTCAGAAGAAGAAGTTGCAGAAAATTTATTTTAACCTCGTCCATTGCCTGCTTTAAACTTCATTGACCTTCCCGCAGTAGAACCGCGGCAGGTCAATGCAGATTTAATTAGGCAACGTCCCTAAAGTTTTTTAGACAAGATTTCATCTTAAATTGAGCACAAATTTTTCTATTCACTTCGATCTACCCCCTCTCCCGCGATAGGAGCTTTGATAGTATGATGATGC
>NZ_RZGS01000027.1 GCF_003989745.1 Legionella septentrionalis | reverse complement strand
CTCTCAATTTGATTTGGATAAAATTGCCAGAGAATTAAATGAAAGACCGCGGAAAACATTGAACTTTCTAGCTCCGGCGGATAAATTGAGCGAGGTGTTGCAATGATCGATTGAATTTGCCGCGGCGTACTTCGCAAGGGAACTCGAGTGAAGTACGGTTTTATCAAAGAATTTAGCAATCAATTTTCTGTAGCCATAATGTGCGCGTTATTTGATGTTAGCCGCAGTGGATACTATTCCTTTGTAAAAAGACCTGAGAGTAAGAGGCAATTGGCTAATAAGGAGCTGGATTCAAAGATTAAGTCTATTTATAACCAACATAAAAAACGGTATGTGGTCCCCAGGATCACTCGTGTATTACAAAGCCAAAATGAACCCTGTAGCCACACTCGAGTTGCAAGAAGAATGCAGGCAATGGGGTTGGCAGCGCTTGCTAAAAAGAAATTTAAAGTCACTACGGACTCTGAGCATAATCTACCTATCTATAAAAATCATTTAGGGCGTGATTTTTCATCCACCGCTATCAATCAAAAATGGGCGTGCGATATTACCTATATTCGTACCCAGGAAGGATGGCTATACCTTGCAGTAGTAATCGATTTATACTCGCGTGCTGTAATAGGTTGGTCTATGGATAAGCGCATGAAAAAAAATTTAGTATGTGACGCGCTCTCCATGGCTTTATTTAGGCGTAAATTTCCTAAAGAGGTTATCGTTCATTCTGATCGCGGCAGCCAATATTGTTCACTCCAATATCAACAATTACTCAAGCAGAATCGGCTTATTGGCAGTATGAGTAGAAAAGGGAACTGCTGGGATAATGCGATTGCTGAAAGTTTTTTTCATACGCTAAAAGTGGAGTTAATTCACAACTAGGGCTATCAAACGAGGGAACAAGCTAAGCTTAGCGTATTTCAATACATTGAGGGCTATTTTAATCAGCAAAGAATGCATTCTGCCCTTGACTATAAGGCGCCATTTGAGTTCGAATGTGCAGGGTAATTTCAGAGAGTGGTGTCCACTAATTCGCGGTAAGATTAATGTAATAATGTTGTGATTACCGCAATCGTTAATCATGTTGATCAAGACGAAGCTGGCGGACTTGGTAGTACGGTAATAACAATGGATTTAATTCACTTTATTCAACAAACAGATCCAACAACGCAGTGCTCAAAAAGTTTGAGGTCAAACAAACCAAAGGATATCCGTCATTTAGATCAACTTATTCCGAAGCAATTACAATGATCGCTTTAACTGATTTAAAAAAAGTAATTTTATCTATTGACCTTACCGTTACGTCAACGCTTATCGTGTGTCTTGTCAGTTAGAAGAGATCAAAATGGCATACACGATTAATCAATTGGCTAGGCTTTCAGGGGTCAGTACACGCACGCTGCGCTTCTATGATGAAATTGCTTTGTTAAAGCCTGCTTACTATGGTGACAATCAATATCGTTATTACAACGAAGAGCAGTTGCTTATGTTACAGCAGATTTTATTTTTTCGTGAGCTTGGTTTTCCTCTAAATGATATCCAACGGATTATGAGTAGTGATGATTTTGATAAAATAGAATCATTAATAAGGCATAAATCCGCTTTGGAATCTAGTCTTGAACGAACGGCAACGCTCATCAAGACGATTGATAAAACCATTTCACACTTAAGAGGAAAAATAATCATGCGTGACGCAGAAATGTATGATGGCTTCGATCCCATCAAACAACAAGAACACGAAAAGTATATGCTCGACACAGGTGTTATCTCACAAAAACAAATCGATGATAGTTGGGCACGTGTTTCTCACTGGAAAAAATCAAATTGGGAGCAATTTAAAAATTCGGGTGAAAAACTCAATCTTGAACTAACCAATGCATTAAAACAGGGACTTAAGTCAGACTCCAATGAGGTACAAGCATTAATTCAGGAGCATTACGATTGGGTTAATAATTTTTGGACACCAACAAAGGAAACCTATTTAGGACTTGGAAAAATGTACTTAGACCATCCAGATTTTCGATTATTTTATAATAAATATCACCCTGATTTGGTTGATTATTTGGTAGCAGCTATGACAATTTTTGCTGAACGTAAGCTATCGTGATCATCTTGCCCTACTGATGGAAACACCAATAGGGCACTATTTACCTGGGTAATTATTATCAATACTAAAATTTGCTCTACTAAGTCTACTATTCCGTTAAACGATGGAAGAACACTTGGATATGCTGAATTTGGCGATCCAAAAGGGGAGGTGGTTTTTTATTTTCATGGACTTCCAGGTTCTAGACTTGAAGCTGGGCATTGGCAAAATAGTGCATGTTTAAATCATTATCGATTAATTGGTATTGATAGACCGGGAATGGGTTTATCTTCTAAACATCCAACGCGCACTATTCTTTCATGGGCTGATGATGTTGAAGCTCTTGCCGATTACTTAAATATTCATAAATTTTCTATTATAGGTCACTCTGGCGGTGCTCCTTTTGTTGCAGGATGTGGGTACAAAATACCTCATCGGCTAAATAAAATAGCAATTGTCTCAGGTATGGCACCGTTTGAAATACCTGAGGCTACTGCAAGCCTAGAGCGAGGACAGCGGTTTATAAATAATATGATTAGAGCAGCTCCCCCACTTGCTACCGCCATGGTAAAGCTTATGTCTATGATGCTGAAAAAACCGGGAATACTGAAAAAAATGACAAGTAAAATGTCGGAGGTAGATCAGCGTATTTTAAGGTAACCCAGAAGCTGGTGATTTATTTATCCAATCATCATTAGAGGCTTTTAAAGGTGGTATTACAGGCGTATCTCAAGAAATTCAATTAACCCTTAAGCCTTGGGGGTTTGATCCAAGCAATATAAAATGTCCGGTCATTATTTGGCAAGGTAGATTAGATAAACAAGCCCCCTTAGCTCATGCCAATCTTTATGCGAAATTAATCCCTAACGCCACACTAAAAGTTTTGGATCAGGAAGGACATATTTCATTGCTTATTAATCATGGCGAAGAAATTTTGCGCAGCGTTTGCGTTTAACTTGTTATGTATTTGATTGAGCACTACTAAGTAAAATTATCCATCCTGGTTATAAGTGACAATCGTGATAATAGTGACGTACAAAAAAACACTTTTATTTATCATATGGTTAAGATTGTATGCCGCCTTTAATTTTATCCTCGCTCTGGGCTTTGCTAAATTTTTGAACTAATATATGAGTATAAATCATTCAAGGAAGAACCATGGAAAAATATAGAGTTTTTGAATACGCAGATAATTTTGCCAGTTGTCCAAAGTTTCCGAATACTGTTTGTTATAGAACAATAATAGCTTTGGGATTTTTGCACTATTTCATTAATATTAGGGCTAATAATGAAGCTTCTAGCCAAACTTTACAAGAAATTGATAATTTTGTTTCAGCGGTGACTTCAGATACCCCTTTCATGTATGAGCTATACAATAATGACAATTACTTTTTAGAGTTCTATCCGGTACCAATGAAAAATGACCAATATGGTTTCCTTTATGTTGATCATACTCACTCATGTTATCCCTTGGTATTATATCCTGAAGAATTTAAACAAAATAAATCTAGGGCGTGTTTTTAAAGTTTCAGCCACACTATAATACTTACTACCGTTAGCGCTCCTAGAAACATGGCTGCTGTTTTGTCATAACGGGTAGCAATTCTCCTAAAGCTTTTGACTCGATTAAAATAACGCTCAACATAATTACGCTCTGTGTATATATGGATCATGCTCTATAGGGATGATGCGATTCTTTTTGGATGGGATGACGGCGGTGATTCCTCTATTTGTTAACTCTTCGCGAAATTCGTTGCCATCATAGGCCTTATCGGCTAATAAATACTCTGATAGTTCATCACCCAGCAAGTCTTTTGCTGTTTTAATCTTACTGTCTTGTCCTGGTGTTAAAATAAAACTCAAAGGTAATCCAAAAGAATCAACCTTGGCGCGCCAGTCCTGATGATCCAGCAACTGCTCGATAAATAATCGATCATTTTCACCATGACGGCCTTTGGGGGTTGGCAATAATTGTTCTAGTTTATTCCACATCGCATCATCAATGACAAATCGTGACATTCAGTTACTCCATTTTTACGATGGAGCCTTTTTATCAAATCTTTAACTTTTTGAAAAACTTTAAAAACACGCCCTAGAGCAAGTGGCTTTTTTCAGGCTGCCAAAGATATTGGTTTAGAAAAAGGTCGGATTATCAGTTTAATTGATAAATATTCAAATATTCCTTCAGGATATTGAAAGTGAGGAGCAACACTTTAAAAACTTCCATAATGACTTGCATGAGTTTATTCATGTTGATAGAAATACATTGGATTCGCTCAAGAAAGTGATTGTATAGATACTTTCAGGAACGTTTAGAGGAACGTTTTTGAAAATTTGAGTTTGATAATTTCGAGCTATGACGCCACAACCCTTATGTGGTGTGGCTCCCCGGGACGGGCTCGAACCGCCGACCTAATGATTAACAGTCATCCGCTCTACCGACTGAGCTACCGGGGAATTGAAGCGGAATCTTAAATGGATTCCGCTTGCGGGTCAAGGGTTCTAACTAAATATTTATAGCAGATTATTGTTCTGCGAAGCGCTGCAATCTGTCCATGGCGTCGCGCAGAATTTGCATGCTGGTGGCGAAAGAAATGCGGATGCAGCCTTCGTTGCCGAAAGCGGAGCCTGGGACTAAGGCCACGCCTACATCATTTAATAAACGATCGGCAAATTCAATATCATTGGCAAAACCGCGGCGCTCGATGATTTGTTGTACGCTTGGGAAGATATAAAAAGTGCCATCGGCGGGAATTACTTCAATGCCTGGAATATCGCGCAGGCGCTGCGCTACATAATCGTGACGCTCGCGAAAGGCTCTGACCATCTCATGCACGGTTTCCTCTCCGCCATTGAGCGCTGCGGTAGCTGCACGCTGGGCAATGGAGCAGGGGTTAGATGTTGATTGGGATTGCACCGTTTTCATGGCTGAAATCAGCGGGGCGGGGCCGCCTGCATAACCGATGCGCCAGCCGGTCATGGCATAAGCCTTGGAGACGCCGTTTAATACGATCGTGCGTTCATATAATTCAGGGCATGCGTTTAAAATATTAACAAACGGTTGTGACCAAATGATGTGTTCATACATGTCATCCGTAGCAATTAATATTTGCGGATGCCGTTTCAGCACCTCGGCTAATGCTTTTAATTCTGCATAAGTATATGCAATTCCTGAGGGGTTGGACGGGCTGTTAATAAACAGCAATTTTGTCTTTGCAGTAATGGCTTTTTCCAGTTGTTCGGCATTAATTTTGTAATGCTGGGCGGGGGTGGTGGCAATGATGACGGGCTTGCCGCCTGCCAGTAAAACGATGTCGGGGTAAGAAACCCAGTAAGGGGCCGGAATGATGACTTCATCGCCTTCATTGATGAGTGCTTGACATAAATTATAAATACTTTGTTTGCCGCCCACTGAGACTAAGATTTGATTAAGTTGATAATCAAGGCCGTTGTCGCGTTTAAATTTGGCTTGTATGGCTTGTTTGAGTTCAGGAATGCCATCCACGGCAGTGTATTTGGTAAAACCGGCTTCAATCGCTGCCATTGCAGCATCTTTGATATGGCGCGGCGTGTCAAAGTCGGGTTCGCCTGTACCAAGGCCGATAACATCCAGTCCCTGCGCCTGCATTTGCGCGGCTTTGGCGGCTACCGCCAGGGTAGGGGATGGTTTGACTTGCTTGATGCGATCAGCGAGCGCAATATTCATTATAAACTCCTAGTCTATACTTATTTTAAACTCGATAAGATGTAGCCATTTTCAACAGTTCTCGATTGTATTCTTTCATTGAGTAAATTTTGAATCCTGAAGTGCTGAGGCGATCATCCATAAAAATTCATGTTATAGTTCGCGTTATGAAAAAAGCATTTAAAATTCATTCAAATTTCCAACCAGCCGGCGATCAACCAGCGGCCATCGCTTCATTGGTCGATGGCATACATTCCGGCCTGGCCCGCCAAACATTGCTAGGCGTGACCGGTTCAGGAAAAACGTTCACCATCGCGCACGTGATCCAAGCCATCCAAAGGCCGACGTTAATCATGGCACCCAATAAAACTTTGGCGGCGCAATTATACGGGGAGTTTAAAACGTTTTTCCCCGATAACGCGGTGGAGTATTTTGTCTCTTACTATGATTATTATCAGCCGGAAGCATACGTGCCTTCTTCTGACACATTTATTGAAAAAGACGCTTCCATAAATGAACACATCGAGCAAATGCGCCTCTCTGCGACCAAAGCTTTGATTGAGCGCAAAGATGCCATCATCGTCGCCACGGTATCCGCTATTTACGGCTTGGGTGATCCCGATTCTTACTTGCGTATGGTATTACATCTGTCGCGCAAAGAACAATGTAATCAACGCAAAATATTAAGGCGGCTTGCCGAGATGCAATATGTACGCAGCCAGCAATCGCTAAGCCGCGGACAATTTCGCGTGCATGGCGATGTCATCGATATTTTCCCCGCGGATGCAGAAAAAGATGCGGTACGCATCGGGTTATTTGACGATGAAGTGGAAAATATTGCCACATTTGACCCTCTTACTGGCGAAGTATTGCAACGTTTACCACGCGTCACCATTTTCCCAAAAACTCATTATGTCACGCCGCGGGAGCGCATTCTGCAAACGATAGATCAAGTTAAGGAAGAACTTAAAGAGCGTATTGCGGAATTAACTGCGCAAAATCGCTTGCTTGAAGCACAACGCCTGGAGCAGCGCACCAATTTTGATGTGGAAATGATGCTGGAATTGGGATATTGCTCAGGAATTGAAAATTATTCACGGTATTTATCCGGCCGGCAAACCGGTGAACCGCCCCCCACTCTATTTGATTATTTGCCAAGAGATGCATTATTAATCATCGATGAATCGCACGTCACCATTCCGCAAATTGGGGGAATGTACCGTGGTGATCGCGCCCGCAAGGAAACTTTGGTCGAATATGGATTCAGGCTGCCTTCGGCACTGGATAATCGGCCCATGCGTTTTGAAGAATTCATTGAACGCTCCCCGCAAACCATTTACATCTCAGCCACCCCCGGTCCCTATGAACAAGAACAAGCGGATAATGTGGCAGAGCAAGTGGTGCGTCCCACGGGTTTGGTCGACCCGCAGGTGGAAATTCGCCCGGTAACCAATCAAGTGGATGATTTATTGTCCGAGATCCGCAGAGTAGTTGTATCGGGAGAACGGGTTCTGGTAACCACGTTGACGAAGCGCATGGCAGAAGATTTGACGGAATATTTGCATGAGCATGGTATCCGCGTTCGTTATTTGCATGCCGATATCGATACCGTAGAGCGCGTGGAGATTATCCGTGATTTAAGGTTGGGCGAGTTTGACGTGCTGGTTGGTATTAACTTGCTGCGCGAAGGTTTAGATATGCCTGAAGTTTCTTTGGTAGCCATCTTGGACGCGGACAAGGAAGGTTTTTTACGTTCCGATCGTTCTTTAATTCAAACCATAGGTCGGGCGGCAAGAAATGTGAATGGAAAAGCCATCCTTTATGCGGATCGCATGACAGGCTCCATGCAACGGGCTTTGGATGAAACTGAGCGCCGCCGCGATAAGCAAACTGCATTTAATCTTGAACATGGGATTACGCCGCAAGGGATCCGTAAATCGGTGACGGACATCATGGAGCGCCCCCATTTAAATCCGCACCGTAGCCGGGTAGCCGAGAAAAAAGCTGCTTACGCAGTGCTGCCGCCGGATGAGTTGATGAGCCGCATACAAAGTTTGGAGAAAAAGATGTATGCACATGCCAAGAATATGGAATTTGAGCAAGCGGCCATGATACGTGATGAATTACTTGCATTAAAAGAGCAGCTTAAATCATAAACTTCCACTCAGGCAGTGGCATGCCTAAATTTTGATAAGCAGCCAGGGCGGGCGTGACTGGGCTTAAGGCGCAGGAAAATGCCTAAAGGGGCGTTAGCAGCGTTCCCTGCTAAAGGCAGGGAACAGGTTCGGTTTTACAACCAGTATACAAATACGAACAGGAACAACCAGACAACGTCTACAAAGTGCCAATACCAAGCGGCTGCTTCGAAGGCAAAATGACGCTCTGGCGTAAAATGACCGCGTAAGGAGCGGGCAAGAATTACGATCAACATGATGGTTCCCACGGTAACGTGTAAACCATGGAAGCCGGTGAGCATAAAAAAGGTAGTGCCATAAATCCCAGCATCCAGGGTCAGGTTCATTTCCGTATAAGCTTCATGGTATTCATATGCTTGCAGGAATAAGAAGATGAGCCCCAAGGCAATGGTGCAAATTAGCCCGATTTCCAATTGGCGGCGTTTGTTGAGTTTTAAAGCCCAGTGCGCCCAGGTAATGGTTGCGCCGGAAGTTAAAAGGATTAAGGTATTAAGCGCTGCCAGGCCCCAAGCTCCCATGCCTTCGTGAGCGCCTACATACATTTGGTTGTTGGGATTAACTAACAATGGCCATGTGGCTTTGAAATCTGACCAGAGGGTGATATGCGTAATGGGGTGCATTTCCCCGCCCAGTAACGGCACAGACCAGAAACGGGCAAAAAACAAAGCACCGAAAAATGCCGCAAAAAAGCAGACTTCGGAAAAAATAAACCAGCTCATTGCCCAACGGAAGGAGCGGTCCACTTGTAAATCGTAAAGACCTTTTTCATTCTCATAAATGACTTGGCCAAACCAGCCAAACATCATAAATACCACGATGAGCAAGCCTAGAAAAAAGATATAAGGCCCATACCAATTATCATGCAACCAGCAACCGGCACCCACTAACATGGTTGTTAAACCGATTGAACCTACCAAGGGCCAATAACTTGGTTTAGGGACATAATATGTACCATGGTCTCCCATAATGGTTGTTTCTCCTGTTTTTCTATCGCTTCGCGCGATCAGTTACGTCAAATAAAGTATACGCCAAGGTAATTGTTTTTATCTTGGCCGGTAAATCGCTGTCTATGTGAAAAAGCAAAGGCATATCCATTGCTTCATGCCCATTCAGGGTTTGTTGCGTAAAGCAAAAACATTCCGTTTTTTTTAGATATTTTGCAGCAATACCGGGGGTAACGCTGGGAATGGCTTGCACTGTCATGCGGTGGGGGGTTTTATTTTCCGCATAAAATGCGAGCTTCGCAATTTCTCCCGGGTGAACTTTTATCTGTTGCACCTTGGGATAAAATGCCCATGGCACGCCGCTGTTATTGGTTGCTACAAATTGCACCAGCACGTCGCGGTCATGGCTTATTTTGGTGTTTGCATCATAAGCCAGAGCTTCAGGGTTGGTTTTGCCGTTAATGTTTAATGCCTTGCACAAGCTGTTATAAATTGGCACCAGGGCAAATCCGAAACCGAACATGCCCAACACAACCGCAACTAATGTTATCAACAATTTATTGTGACTTTTTACTGCCATAGTCAAACTCAATGGATCTCGGGTGGTACCGTAAAACTGTGGTATGGGGGTGGAGAAGATAAAGTCCACTCAAGACCATGTGCTCCTTCCCATACCTTGGCATCCACTTTTCTGCCACGTCCGCGCACAGTTTGAATCACGTTATACAAGAATATTAACTGCGAAAATCCAAAGATAAATGCGCCCACCGTTGCAATCATATTAAAATTGGTGAACTGCAAGGCATAATCAGGAATGCGGCGTGGCATGCCTGCCAATCCCAGGAAGTGCATTGGGAAAAACAGCACATTCACGGAAATAACGGATAACCAGAAGTGCCATTTGCCCAGGCGCTCACTGTACATGTGCCCGGTCCACTTGGGTAGCCAATAGTAGATAGCAGCTAACAGGGAGAATATAACCCCAGGCACCAGCACATAATGAAAATGCCCCACCACGAAATAAGTATCCTGGTATTGATAATCTGCCGGCACCAGAGCAAGCATCAAGCCGGTGAAACCGCCAATGGTAAACAAGAATACAAAGGCGATGGCAAACAGCATGGGCGTTTCAAAGGTCATGGCACCTTTGAACATGGTGCTTACCCAGTTGAATACCTTAATTCCCGTGGGGACAGCAATCAGCATCGTTGCATACATGAAAAATAATTCCGCACCTAATGCAATGCCAGTGGTGAACATGTGATGCGCCCATACGATAAAGGATAAAAGGGCGATGCTTACGGTTGCATAAACCATAAAATGATAGCCAAACAATGGCTTGCGGCTGAAGGTTGGAATGATTTCCGAGATGACGCCAAAAGCCGGTAAAACCAATACATACACTTCCGGGTGACCGAAGAACCAGAAAATGTGTTGGAATAAAATGGGGTCACCGCCCCCAGCTGCTTCAAAAAAGCTGGTGCCAAAATGACGATCAGCCAGCATCATGGTTACGGCTCCAGCCAGCACGGGCATAATGGCAATCAACAAAAAGGCAGTAATAAGCCAGGTCCAGGCGAACATCGGCATTTTCATCAATGTCATGCCGGGTGCGCGCATATTCAATATGGTGGCAATGATGTTAATCGACCCCATAATTGAAGAAAGCCCCATCATGTGCACGGAAAAAATCATAAAATCCGTACTGGGTGGCGCAAATTTTGTGGACAGTGGCGCATACATGGTCCAGCCGAAGTTTGGGCCACCACCGCTGTGAAACATCGTTGAAGCCAACAGGGCGAATGCAAAGGGCAGAATCCAGAAGCTCCAGTTGTTCAAGCGCGGCAGCGCCATATCGGGGGCGCCAATCATCATCGGAATTTGCCAGTTTGCCAAGCCAGTGAATGCAGGCATAACGACGCCAAATAACATGATTAAGCCATGCAGGGTGGTCATTTGGTTAAAAAAGTTAGGATCAACGAATAAATGACCCGGCTGAAATAATTCAGCACGTATGATCAAAGCCATGCCGCCGCCCACAAAAAAGCTTATCATGGAAAGCCACAAATATAAGGTTCCTATGTCTTTATGGTTGGTTGTAAATAACCAGCGTTTTACAAAGCCGATGACTCCCCGGCCTTGTTCTGGACCGTGGTGTTCATGATCTGCTTCATGGACTATTACTTGGCTCATTGTAAACCTCCAGCTTGAGCTTTTTTCACCATTGTGGGTTGTTGATTCTCACCTTGTCTTGTTTTCGCAACATCAGCCGGTTGCACCAAGTCATTGGTATTATTTTCCCAGGCATTGCGTTCGTAAGTGACAATGGCTGCAATTTCCTCGTCGGTTAATTGATCTTTATAGGCTTGCATCGCAGTACCCGGAACGCCATTCAGTACAATGCCGATATGCCTTGCGATGGGTCTGCCCACGGCTACCGAACTGCCTTTTAACGCTGGGAACATAGGCGGCAAGCCTTTCCCGTCGGCTTTATGGCATGCAGCGCAAACGGCGTCATACTTTTCTTTACCCATGGTCATTAACTCGGCACGGGTCATCATTTTTTGCTCGACAGTTTTGCCACCGTCGGCAGCATAAGGATCAGATGCTTTGGTTTGCTGATTGACCCACTGGGTAAATTCTTCATCACTGACTGCCTGTACGACGATGGGCATGTAAGCGTGATTTATGCCGCAAAGCTCGGCACACTGGCCGCGATAGATACCGGGTTTTTCAATACGTGCCCAGGCTTCATGCATAAAACCCGGAATGGCATCGCGTTTTACTCCCAGCTCAGGGACCCACCAAGAATGAATGACATCATTTGAAGTGACCAGAAAACGGATCTTTTTGTGAACTGGAACAACCAGAGGTTTATCAACTTCCAGCAAATACCATTGTCCCTTGGGCTGTTCGTTCTGAATTTGCGCAAATGGGGTAGACAGATTGCTAAAAAAACTGATGCCTTGATCCAGATATTGATACTGCCATTTCCACTGATAGCCAACAATTTTAATGGTGACATCTGAATCCGTATTATCTTCAAGTTTCAATAACACTTTCGTAGCAGGTATAGCCAAACCAATTAAAATTAAAAAGGGGATAATGGTCCAGACAATTTCCAGACGGGTATTGTCATGGAAAGTAGCCGGGATGTAGCCGCGCGATTTACGGTGGTGGAGCAAAGCGTAAAACATCACCCCAAATACAACGACGCCGATGATGGCACAAATCACGATAGCAATCATATGCAAATTGTACATATCATGACTCAAGGGTGTTACCCCTTTATACATATTCATCTGCCAGTTATCCGCAGCGGCAAACACCGGGTGTGCAATAACCGATGTAAGCAGTAAGACGACAAATTTGCAGATGTTCAACCTCTTTAGCATTCCCGACCCTCTTCTTAATTAAGCATTTTTTATTATTAAACCGCCCAAGGGGGTTTAAAAGCGTTAGGTTCAGCAATCCATGCTTTTCAATATGGCATGGCGGCTAGATTTATTACCACAGTGAATAATTGCCTTCCACTTTTGACTGACTCAGGATGTATTTAATGGCTTCCATGATTTCACCCGTCGTGCAGTGTTTGCAGCCACCGTTTTGCGGATGATCGTCGCTTTTCATGGTGCGCTCGATTAAAACGTCCATATTTTTCGCAGCAAGAACGTTCCATTGTTCCTGATCGCCTATCTTGGGCGCACCCAATTTACCTTCATTGTGGCAAATACTGCAGTTTTCATTGTAAATATCTTTACCATTGGCCGGAAATTTGGCAGCGCCGCCTGATGCCAGATCAAGGCGTTGCGAACGGGACAGCGATTTGTTGAGTATATAATCCACTGCGGCGATCACGTCTTCATCAGAGCACGTGACGCAGGCGCCTTTGATGGGCATGCTGTTATACCCTTGGATGGCATGGCGGTATAAACCGGTTAAGCCGCTTTCTTTCAAGCGGGCATACCAGCCTGGGCCATTGCCGATTAATGGTGCGCCCATTTTGCCGTCCTGATGGCAAATAATGCAGGTGTTTACATAGACTTGCTTCCCGCGTTTCAAGGTAGGTTGCTCTTCCATGCTGGGAACCGCCAGCGGATCTTCACTGCTGATTGATTTTAAATAAATGGAAATGGCTTTTTGATCTTCTTCGGTAAGATAACTTAAGCTGTTGTGATTTACTTCCGCCATGGGGCCTGCGACGGGACCTGCCCTGTTCAGTAATTCGTTTTTCACGAACACATCGGCGACGTCATAATGGCTGGCTGAGCCCAAACCAAATTGGGTGATGTTAGGAGCCCAATAGCCATCCACAAAACCACCCGTTAAATAAAAGCGCTTCTTAGGCGCACCTAGGACGTTAAGCGGCGTATGACACATGCTGCAATGCCCAAGGCCGTCAACAATATACTTGCCGCGGTTCCATGCCGGTGATTGTTCCGGATCATATTCCAGTCGCTCATTGGGGAAAAAGAATAATAAATTCCAACCCCACATCCCCAGGCTTGCTCCCGGCATATTAAATGGGAATGGTTGTGATTTGTTTGGTAATTCCACGGCAGGAATATTCATAAAATACGTGTATAAAGCACGGGCATCGTCATCCGTGATGTTGGCAAAATAAACGTATGGGAAAACGGGAAAATAATTACGCCCGTCAGGAGCGCGGCCATGTTTCATGGCGCGGATAAAATCTTCTTCCGTCCAATTACCGATCCCGGTTTTTTTATCGGGAGTAATATTGGGGCTATAAATGGTACCAAAAGGAGTGTTTAACGGTAGACCGCCAGCAAAGGCGGGAGTACCGCCTCTAACATGCGTGTGACAAGCGATACAATCACCTAGTTTGGCTAAATATTCCCCGCGTTTAATTAGGGTTTCTTTTTCTCCGCTAGCTGGAGTCGTTTGCGGATAAGTAGGATAAAAACCATCTATCAAAGGGTCAACCCACTCATAATTGCTTTTTTCTTCTGCTGCCGAAGCTGTATTAAAGGTAGAAAATAGACCAGCTAACAAACACAAGGCAATTGCATTGTTTTTCAACAAAGAGCCCACGCTCCCTCCTTAAACTCGATTTTTCTAGGTATATATGGCAGGATAAATAAGTTTGGCATTTTATACTGCGGTTACTATAAGTTGCAATGTTGTTGGCGCACTTAAGCAGCATAAACGCATCTTCTGTAATAAGTTTTGCAGCTTGCTGGTAGAATCATTGCCTCCTAAACAAACTGATGCAAAGTAAGTCAGCCGGGCGCGAATCTTGGCCAAGAGATTCAATTATCGTGTTTTCTGCAGGATAACAGGCGAAAGACTTATGCAGTATTGATTCTCCCATAAGTCCTTGCCTTGTTCATGCTCAAATTTTTATAACCTTGCCATCTGCTATTCCAAAATAATGCAAAATGTGCGATAATTGCTCTCTTTTTGGTCTGTTTGGTTGTTGATATGCCAGTTTATATGAATGGTCTGATGTTGGGTTTATCCTTAATCATGGCGTTAGGACCGCAAAATATTTTTCTAATCCGCCAGGGGGCACAGCGCAAACATGTGTTGCTCGCGGCTGTGACTTGTTTTCTGTGTGATGCTGTATTGGTTACGGGTAGTGTGGCTGGGTTGCATGAAATTTTGGAGTTGCACCCGGCTTTAGGGGTATGGATGGCAAGGATAGGAGCCGTATTTTTATTTTATTATGGCAGCCGTGCTATTAAACAAGCTCTGTTCTCGTCAAGCTCAGTAGATATGGATGAAGTTATCTCGGTGAGTCGCAAACAAATTATTTTGATGGCGCTTGGCTTTAGCTTGCTCAATCCGCATGCAATTATCGATAGTCTGCTTTTGATCGGTGGCAATAGCAGCCGGTTTCCCGGGCATGAGCAAGCGTTTTTATTGGGTGTAATGACATCCAGCTTATTATGGTTTTCTTTATTGACCACGACTACGTATTGTTTTGCTAACCTACTTACACGCCGCCGTGTTTGGGGGTGTATCGAATTCTTTAGCGGGGTATTGATGATTTACTTGAGTGCAAAATTAATTTGTGCAATGGGGTGTTAGAAATTAGAAAGGGCCAATCGGTGTGTCGCCAATTGACCCAGTGGAATGACACATAGCAAGTCCAACCTCGCATAACAAAATATCGCATGGATTCGATTGATATGTCAATAATTTTTTTGCAAATATAGCTTATAAAGAAGCATCGGAGTGGACGTTTGTGCGGACACCTGCAGTAAGGAATTTTTGTTGTCGCGGCGGATATGCGTTAAAATTTAATCCCTTCCATTATTTTATATTCATTATGTTTTACGGCAGCATTCAAGAAACCCGGCAATTATTTTTCCTAAGTTGGCAAAAATATAAAACACAGCAGCCCTTACTTCCTTTAGAAGAACAAATTGTGGCTGTAATTAAAGTTCATCCCGAATATCATGAACTTCTTACCACCAATCATTTAAATAAAGAGTATTTCCCCGAGCTGGGCGCAACCAATCCATTTTTACACATGGGTTTGCATTTGGCACTGCGCGATCAGATCAGTACGGACAGGCCTGCGGGAATAACAAAAATTTATCGGGATTTAGTAAAAAAATATGGAGATACGTTGGCGGTAGAGCATTTGCTGATGGAGCGTTTGGCGGAATGCTTATGGGCTGCACAGCGCGCCCGTACCTTGCCGGATGAAAATGAATATTTACACTCTTGCTCTTCTCTCTTGTCTTGACGTTTAGGAATTTATCTTCCTATAGTATTTTGCGGTTTCGCAAATTATGGAGATATAAATGAAAAAGGTCATGGCATTGTTAGGGATATTATTAGGCTTGTGTGCGTATGTTCATGCGGATACAAATACTTCTCCTGCTCAAACTCCCAATGCGGTGGGTAACGAGGTACCTAATGCCGCGGATGGAAATTCACAAATGACCAATCCGAATCAAAACCCTGCGCCGGAGAGCATCGATAATGCAGAGGACAATGAAGCTGATCCCGCTAATGATCCCGATCCTGAAGCAGATGTTAACTCAACCGACACGGGAACGCCGCCAGCCCAACAATCGTCTCTTTGATGGCTGTTTAAGTATCTACGCAGAACTAGCACAGTATGCGGCAATATCCGTATAGGCAGTCGCCGCTTACTGGTTTTTACCTCATTATCAGTTAAAATAACGTCCTTATCCTATAGGACGTAAACTGATGAGCGATGACAAAAAAACCACCCATTTTGGTTTTCAAACCGTAGCGTGGGATGAAAAGGAAAAAAAAGTAGGAGATGTCTTTCATTCCGTAGCACCAAAGTATGATTTAATGAATGATCTGATGTCGCTTGGCATTCATCGTTTATGGAAACGGTTTACTATTGAACTAAGCCGAGTACATAAAGGCCAGTCTGTTTTGGATTTGGCAGGCGGAAGTGGGGATTTGACGCGGTTGTTATCCAGGAAAGTTGGCGATGCAGGCCAAATTGTTCTGGCTGACATCAATGCAGGCATGCTCAGGGTAGGAAGAGATCGGTTACTGGATGAAGGCTTGCATAATAACATTCACTTTGTGCAAGCGAATGCACAAATGCTGCCATTTGCCGACAACAGTTTCCATTGCATCACCATGGCATTTGGCTTGCGCAATGTTACCGATAAACAACAAGCCTTGTCTTCCATGTTCAGGGTATGCAAACCTGGTGGAAAATTGATGGTGCTCGAGTTTTCTACCCCGGTGCTCCCGGGATTAAAGCCCGTCTATGACTGGTATTCTTTTAACATATTGCCCAAAATTGGGCAGCTGGTAGCAAACGATGCGTCCAGCTATCAATATCTCGCTGAATCCATCCGCATGCATCCCACTCAAGAAAACCTTAAAACAATGATTGAACAGGCGGGATTTGAAGACTGCCATTACTATAATCTAAGCGGTGGCATCGTTGCGTTACACATTGCCTATAAATACTGAGAGAGTCATGATTAAACACTACACATTAAAGGCTTTGCAAAAAGCAATTAATAAAGCCTTGGCGCTGGATCCTTCCCGAGCGGAAAAACTACAAGCTCTTGAGGGCAAATCGGTAAAACTAATCATTACCCCATTAAACATCAGCTTTTTCATTTGCTTTAGGCAAAATGAATTGCACCTGGCGACTGCACAAGAATGCAGCGCAGACACAATTATCGAAAGCAGCCCGCTTGGTTTGATTCGCTTGAGTCTTTTGCCGGCTTCCAAAGTCCGCTCTTTGTTCAATGATCAAATCAAAATTTCTGGCAACATCGAATTAGGGCAAGAAGTAAAAAAATTATTTGATGAGATGGATATTGATTGGGAAGGGCATTTAGCGCAATTTACCGGTGATGTAGTCGCTTATCAAATTGGTTCTTTTTTCAGGCGTGGTTTTGCATTTAACCAACGATTGGGTGCCAATTTACGCGCCAACCTGACTGAATACTTACAAGAAGAGTTGCGGCTTGTTCCTTCGCGAGAAGAGTTGGAGGATTTTTTTAAAGACGTGGACGATTTGTCTTTAAGTGTCGAACGCCTTGCTGCCCATATTAACCAACTCACGGCTTGTCATGAAATCAATTAAACAGGTAATCCGTTTATTGCACATAAATTACGTGTTGGCTAAAAACGGCTTGGACCGCGTCATCGTGGGAATCAAGCCATTCGCACCGTTGCGCTTTATTGTATTCTTAAACCCCTGGACGTGGTTTCGCCGGGAAAAATTATCGCGAGGGGTGGCGCTTAGGAAAACTTTGGAAGAGCTTGGCCCTATTTTCGTCAAATTTGGTCAAGCGCTGTCTACACGCCCTGATATTTTACCCCCTGATATTGCTATTGAATTATGCAAATTGCAAGACAATGTGCCTCCATTTCCAAGCAAGATGGCACTCACCCTTGTCGAAGCTGCATATGGACAAAGTGCTTATGAAGTATTTGCCGAGTTTGATGCACAAGCTTTGGCTTCAGCCTCCATCGCGCAAGTGCATGCCGCTACGTTAAAAAGCGGTCAAAGTGTGGTGGTGAAAATTTTGCGGCCTGGCATAAAAAAAATTATTAGACAGGATTTGGGCATTTTACACACTATTGCGCATCTGGCTGATCGTTATTGGGCGGAAAGTAAGCGCCTGAAACCGAAGGAAATCGTACTTGAATTTGAGCGCAATTTAATTGATGAGCTGAATTTGCAGCAAGAAGCTGCCAATGCAAGTCAATTAAGACGCAATTTTTCCAAGTCGCCGCTGTTGTATGTTCCAGACGTATACTGGGATTATGTGCGCCCCAATATATTGGTTATGGAGCGAATATACGGTATACCAGTTACGGATCTTGCAACTTTGCATGAATATAAAGTCAACATCAAGAAACTGGCGGAACGCGGCCTTGAGATTTTTTTCACGCAAGTATTTAGAG
The DNA here is from genome assembly GCF_003989745.1 of Legionella septentrionalis. Classification (GTDB taxonomy): domain Bacteria; phylum Pseudomonadota; class Gammaproteobacteria; order Legionellales; family Legionellaceae; genus Legionella_A; species Legionella_A septentrionalis. The sequence continues at coordinate 15,405 of NZ_RZGS01000027.1, read as the reverse complement.
ATTGCTTTTTTCATGCTGACATGCACCCTGGAAATATATTCGTTTCTTATGCGCATCCGGAAGATCCACAATATATTTGCGTCGATTTTGGCATTATCGGTACGTTAAATGATAATGATCAACGTTATCTTGCCGAAAATTTGCTTGCATTTTTTAACCGCGATTATCATCGGGTTGCGCAATTGCACATTGAATCCGGTTGGGTAGCCAGAACGACGCGGGCGGAAGAATTTGAAAATGCCATCCGCATGGTGTGCGAGCCCATATTTGAAAAACCTTTAAAAGACATTTCTTTTGCATTGGTGGTCATGCATTTATTTCATGTGGCGCGACGGTTTAACATGCAGGTGCAGCCGCAGTTGGTATTGTTACAGAAAACACTATTGGCTATCGAAGGATTAGGCCGGCAACTATACCCAGAGCTTGATCTTTGGTCCACTGCCAAACCATTTCTGGAAAAATGGTTACGGGACCAAATTGGGCCAAAAGCATTTTTAAAACATATGCGTGCCAACTTGCCGTTTTTTGTAGAACAATTACCGCACATGCCTAAATTGTTAAACGATGTATTGTTGCTTAACAAGGAACAAAAACTGCGGGATTTGCAGATGGCCACTAGCATGGAAACCAGCAAATATCGCCAATCATGGTATCGTGGCATGGCCGCCGGCGTGTTCGGCGCTCTTGTTTTTTTTGGCGGTTTAACTTATTTAAATATAATAGAAGCAGAAAAGCTTACCCTTTTGGCCGCAGGCGCTGCAGTGGCTGGCGGATTTTTAGTGCTGCTGCGTCTATGCGCCGGCAAGCGAGATTAACCCAGTGCAACAGGAGTAATTATGGGATTAAGTGGAATAAGTCCGTTGTCGTTATTATTGATATTGCTGATCATTGTGGCGCTATTCGGGACGCAAAAAATCAAGTCCCTGGGTTCTGACTTAGGCACCGCCATTAAAAATTTTCGGCGGGCTTTGCATGAAGATGAGGATAAAAAATCATGAGCACCGGCGAATTGCTGCTCATTCTAATCGTCGCTTTATTGGTTTTTGGCCCTGGAAAAATGCCAATGCTGGCGCAACACCTTGGTAAATGTGTGCGCTTGCTGCAGCAATACCGGCAGCAAATTCTGGAATTTTGGCAAGCACAAATGAATGAACAGCAATTGCAAGACAATTTAAAAAAAGCCGAGGAAGCCGATAAAAAATATCAATTGGAAGACAAGGCTTCCGGAAAGTAAAACTCTAGTTAGACAATTTTGATTTCTCGAGGCAGCTTCCCAAGAAAATTCCTATTTCGTATAAAAGGCAAAGCGGCACTGCCAATAAAATTTGCGACAATACATCAGGCGGTGTTAACAACATTCCTACAATAAAAGCGGCCACAATCACATAAGGACGCACTTTTTTTAAAAAAGCCACGTCGAGCACGCCAAGTTGCAGTAAAAATAAACACAGCAGCGGCACCTGGAAGCACATGCCAAATATAAGCAGCATGCGGGTGATAAAATCCAGGGTAGAGCCGATGTCAGGCATCAAGCGCACATCTTGCGGAATGATATGGATTAAAAACTGCATCATGAAAGGAAGGACGATGTAGAAACAAAATAGCATTCCTGTCCCAAACAGCAGCAAACTGATGCTGATTATAAATTTTAAGCCCTTGCGCTCGCGGCGGTAAAGCCCCGGGGCTGCAAACCGCCACAAATGAATCAAGAGTACAGGGGCTGTACCAAGCATGGCTGCATCAGCAGCTAATTTGATAGGGATGAAAAAAGGCGAAGTAAGCTGCGTGGCGATAAGGGAATCTTGTGCCGGCAATATTTTTAAAAGAGGTAACGTCAAGACATGCAGCAAGTCCGAGGCGAAGATAAAAAAGAATAAAAATTGCGCCAAAAAAACAATTAAAATGATTAAAGCACGGCGGCGTAATTCGAGTAAATGGTTTAACAACATAGAGGCGAAGTTTGGTTTATCAATAGGTAAACCCTAACATAAGCGTGTTCTATTATGCCAGTATTGATCGTCTCACAGGCAAGAAGTTACATAAGTAAAAAAGCGTGCTTTGTGTCTGATATGAAATGAGATGCATCGTATGAATAGACAGGATAAAATTTATTCTTTTAATAATAGAAGCAGATATGAGCGAGCATCGCATGGGACATCGTCCGCGCAAACGATTTGGCCAGAATTTCTTACAAAACCAGCATGTTATTGCTGCTATTTTACAAAATTTCCATGCTCAACAAGAAGATAAAGTCTTGGAAATTGGTCCTGGTTTGGGGGCATTGACAAAACCTTTATTAAAAATTCTTAACCACTTGATTGCAATTGAAATTGATGCGGATTTACAGGCAATGTGGGCTAGCTCGCCCATTGCAGCAGAAAAATTGCAGCTCATAGCGGAAGATGCTTTAACCGTTGATTACAGCCAATTTGGTAGGAACCTGCGTATAATTGGTAACTTACCGTACAATATTTCTACCCCCTTGTTAATCCGTCTCTTGCAATTCATTCCATGCATTGAAGACATGCATTTCATGCTCCAGAAAGAAGTGGTGGAGCGCTTGGCTGCTTCGCCGCATTGCAAAGATTACGGTCGTTTAAGCGTTATCGTGCAATATTATTGTGAGGTTGAGCATTTATTTGACGTGCCTGCGGATGCGTTTTATCCACAACCCAAAGTAGAATCTGCTGTCGTACGTTTACTCCCTTATAAAATTTCACCCTATCCGCAGGTTAGTTTTACTGTGCTTGAGCGATTGCTGGCACAAGCTTTTGGCATGCGCCGTAAAACCTTGGCAAATAATTTAAAACCAATATGCAGCGCTGCAACATTGAGTCATTATGGAATTGACCCATCCTTAAGACCAGAACAAATTCCTGTGGCGGATTATGCCAGGTTGGCACATTGCCTAAATGCAGCAGAGTGAATTTAGGAGCACTGCAGCCGTGTGATGTTAATCATTCTATATTACAATAGATGTCCACTTGATATGCCGTGAGATATTGCAAATAGAGAAATTTATTGCCAAATAGTGTATACTTAGACCGCATTATGTCCTAAAATATAGCGCGGATAGCAAGCCGCAGCCGATGTTTGTGTAGTAGACGCATTGCTGATACCTCTTTACTGGTAAAATCACACGGCTGATTGAAAAAATCGTAGATCAAAAGATGGAGAACTGATCTTGTTTCACCGACCTAATAAAAAGACCACTTCCTCGCATGCCAAACCGTTGAAAGATTTAACTGCGGTCGTTGCCCCGGCCCAGTTGCTGGCAGATGAAAAAAGACAGGAATTACTGACAAAAATTAAAGAATTCAGTTCATTTGATCACGCCCGTTTTGACCAGTTATGCTTAAGTTTAATCCATAACCTAATCAACCACAGCCAAAGCTTGCCGGAAACTGCGCATAATTATTACACAGGGCCATGCGGGCTGCTGGACCATGCTTTAAACCGCACCGAAGCTGCCCTGGAATTATTCCGCGAATTTGTTTTGCCCGAAGGTGCAGATTTATCTGATCCGCAAAAACTTTGGCTTTATGCTTTATTTTCCGCAGGTATGTTGCAAGGGATCGGCAAACTACAAATCGATTATCGTGTCGATCTATTTGATGTTAATGGCCAGCTTTTGAAGGAATGGAATCCCTTATTGGAAAGTTTAGCTGCTGTCGCGACTTACTATCATTATGAATTCCAGCCAGAACAGGAAGAAGCTTTGCGCCGCCGCTTGAATTTATTATTTGGGCGTCTTTTAATGCCGGCTAGCGGATTTGCCTGGATTGCCTCTAACCCGCAAGTTTTAGCCGTATGGCTTGCGCTTCTTAATGAGGATTGGCAGGGAGCAGGGACGCTGGGGGCCATTTTAATTCGTGCCGAAGCCATTTCGATCCAGCGCTTTTTTAACAAATTAATGCTTAAATTAATGGGCGGGCGCAGCGGCGGGCGCTTAAATCGCGTTACTACTTTCGTGGATTCTTCCCCTGAAGCCATCAGTCAAAAAGAACAATTGGCAGGAATGGAATTTCTACGCTGGTTAACCAACCAATTGGAAAATGGCAAGATTATGGTCAATAAAGCCCCACTATTTATGGTGCCAGGCGGCATGCTCATGTGCCCTGAAATTTTTCAATGGTTTGTGCAGGCAAACCCGGAGTACAAGACTTGGCAATTGGTGCAAAATGGCTTCTTAGCTTTGGGCTTGCATGCCAAAGATGCGGATGGAAACGTTATGTCCCGTTTTGAGCAAGCCAATACGCAGCAAATGCTAAGTGGTGTGGTGGTATCCAAATACATGGTGGCCTTGCCTGATAAGGTAAAATTTTATAATGTGCATACGGGGCAGGAAAGCACATTAACTGCAGCTGAGTTGGCCATGTCTGCGCGGCATGTTGCGATCACGGCCCGCCAATCCGGTGTCATTTCCAGTCAGTTAAGCCAGTTATCCGCCGGGGGGCAATGGCAGAAAATTGAACAGTCAGGAGCATCGCCGCATATGGGGACTAAATACAGTGGTTGATTATGCAATTGGCGATGTGCAAGGTTGTTATGGTCCTTTACAGAATTTGCTGGAGCATATTCAGTTTAATGAGCGAGTTGACCGCTTATGGTTTGTGGGCGATCTGGTTAATCGTGGCCCGCAATCATTGCAAGTATTGCGTTTCGTGAAGCAATTACCTCTCCCACCCCGCATTACTCTTGGCAATCATGATTTGCATCTCTTAAGCCGCTTATTTCTTAACAATGAGCGGCGTAATACCGATGATACCATCCAAGATATTTTAACAGCAGCTGATGGCGAAGAGTTGGGGCATTGGCTGCGCAAACAATCCATTCTTATTCACGATGAGGCATTAAATATCGTGATGGTGCATGCTGGCATCGCCCCTTTATGGACTCTGGCTGAAGCCAAAACTTATGCATTGGAATTGGAAAACATGTTGCATGGGGGGCGTTATTGTGAATTTTTACAGCATATGTATGGCAATGAGCCCAAGCGTTGGCAGCCGTCGTTAACGGGAATGGAGCGCTTGCGGGCCATTTGTAATTATTTTACGCGGATGCGTTTTTGCGACGCGAAAGGGGCTTTGGTATTAAATTATAAAGGTACATTAGAAGATGCTCCTTCGCATCTTTTCCCATGGTATGAAGTGCCTGAGCGTCCTGAAATTGCAGCCGAGATTGTATTTGGCCATTGGGCGGCATTGCAAGGGAAATCTTCACACCCAAACATTCATGCCATTGACACGGGGTGTCTATGGGGAGGGCGGTTGACCGCACTGCGTTTGCAAGACAGGCGACGCTTTTCGGTGCCGGGACTTAAAAGCTGAAGGTATTAAACATGGGTCGGCGAATCGCAAGTCTTTTATGCGGCATAGTATTAATTTCTCAATGCAATAATTCTATAGCTGCAGAGATTTGTCCTGTTGTCCAGCCTGCTGCACTTTCGCTCTATCGTTGGGTACCCAACCCTGCCGGTGAGCGGCAAAAAGTGGATGAGGCAAGGGCACGCCTGAACAAGGCAATTAATAATCCAGAATACATGCTGGAGCACTGGATCGAATTACCTACTTCACCTGCCTCGACTGGCAAAAAAATCCTGCATTTAAGTTTAAGAGAGGCGATTTTATTGGCTTTACGTTATAACCCGAACATCAAGAATGCCGAACTTGATCGCATCATTCAACGTTATCAACTGCGTTTAGCGCAAAATGAATTTGAATTGCAACTTGCCTTAGCCGGTACAGCTTTGGTGGAAAAAAGTCATTACAGCGGCATTGGCAATGCCACCAATAAGAGTGCCTTGCTCACTCCCGAGTTTGAATACACCAATCCTTTGGGCAGTCAATTTTCCCTGCGTATGGATAATAATGTGGCTGCCGAGGGAAATTACAATCCTTTGCTCAACTTTACTTTCACGCAACCATTGCTGCGTGGCTTTGGCCGTTCGGCCAATGAAGCAGGATTATTGGATGCAAAAGATGCAGAATGGCTCAATAAGTTAAACCTGCAACAAGCAGTCATGGATCAAATTACCCAAGTCATCCTGACCTACCGGGCATTGATTTTGAGCGGCAATAATCTTGAAAACCAGCAGCGGCAGCTCGAAGAGGCGCGCAGGGCTTATGAGCGGAACGAGAAAAAAATTGAAGCCGGCGAGCTTGAACCTACGGGGAACATTCAACAATCCTATCAAATTGAATCCTTGCGTTTAATGGTGGAGCAAGCCGAAAATGAGTTTAGAAATACGGCTCAGGATTTATTGCAAATAATCGGCCTGGATCCGGATCTGAAATTGGCCGTTCCGAACAATGTCGAATTAAAAAAAATAATTATTCCTGATGTCAATAAAGCCATTGAGCAGGGTTTAAAACAAAACACCCAATATCAAGCCTTAAAAATGGCATTGCGTGCGGACGAACGTGCGTACACGGTAGCCAAGAATCAACAATTATGGCAACTGGATTTTACTGCAAACGTGCAAGCGGGGACAATCAATGATGTAGATAATAACCATCCCAGCTCGCGCAGCATCTATAACGGCATCAACGTTACGGAATCTGCGGGGGTAACCTTAACCATCCCCATCAATGATGTCAGCCGCCGTAGTCAATTAATCAATGCCAAAATACGCTTGGAAAAAGATAGGCTAAATTTAATTGCAGCAAAGCGCTCGTTAATTACGAATATTAAAAATACGATTAACTCCATTTCAAGCCAGGCAAAACGTTATGAGCTCGCCGAACGGCAAGTGCAACTGGCTGAGCAAGCTTACGAGCTGGAAAAGAAAAAGCAACAAGCTGGAATAACTACTGTCTTGGACGTTAATAATACGCAAAATCAATTATTGCAAGCGCAAATGGGCTTGATTAGCGCAAAAATTGCCTATTTGAATCAAATATCCGTTTTGCAGCGGATGCTGGGTACCACTTTAGAACATTGGCAAATTAAATTGAGGTATTGCGGATGAAAATGAGCCGCTATTTTATGTTTTTGTCTTGTGCTGCGATGTTGTTCGCCTGCAGTGAGCAGGCGAACAAGCGCGTGGACGAAAAAACATATGAAGTGAAAACGGAAGCAATTCACAAGACATTATATTTTACCGGAATTATGCAGCCTCTGGGGGAAAGTACAATAACAAATCCTGCCGAAGCGATTGTGGAAACCATGCACTTTAATTATGGGCAAAAGGTTAAGAAAGGAGACATAATTTTTACTTTGAATTCACCTGAGCTGCAAAAACAATACAACGATACGCTGGCTGAATATTTGAAAGCCAAGGATAATTTTATCATTGCCAGCACTAAATTCGCTGGAACTGAAGATTTATGGAATTCAGGATTATTGCCTAAAAATACCTACCTCAGTGAAAAATCAAGCTTAAACACTGCCCGTATTGCTTTATTACAGGTTACCCATAAGTTGTCAGAAATCTTGGAAAAAACCGGAGACGAGCATAGCCATGATCTTTCTTCCTTAAGTTTTGCCGAGTTTGATCGCGTGCAACAGGAATTGACCAGCAAGCATAATTCCATTCGCTTAAAAGCGGCCCGGGATGGTGTTTTATTGTATCCGCCTAAGTCTAATGACGATAAAGGCGGCCATTTGACTGTAGGGGCAAATGTAAAATCAGGACAAGTCCTGGCTTTGATTGGCAATTTGAGCGGCATCCGCGTCGAAATCAATGTGCCTGAAGTGGATATTGATAAAATAAAGCCGGGGATGCCTGCCACTATTCATAGCGTGGCATTTCCGGAAGATGAATTGAAAGGAGTGCTGGTATCGGTTAATGCGCAAGCGTCAGCGAGTAACACCGGGGCATTGCCCACCTTTACGGCGGTCATCGAGGTAAAGAAATTGACCCCAGAGCAGCAATCTTGGGTAAAGGTAGGCATGAGCGCTGCAATCGAATTAACGGTAAGCAGTCATGATAAATTACTCATCCCGATTGCTGCGGTTAAACAGCAAAATGGCCAAAATGTCGTGCAAGTCCGCGACAAAAAAGGCAACAGCACGCTTCGAGTTATTAAAACCGGCGCGGCAGAAGTGGATAAAGTTATCGTAGATGCAGGACTGCAGGCGGGTGAAATGATTGTTTATGGTTAGCAAGGTATGCCATTAATTGCATTAAATCAAATTACAAAAAAATATCAAATTGGTCATGTGGAAACCACGGTATTAAACCGTGTATCCTTGACAGTAAATCGTGGTGATCTGTTGGCTATTGTCGGCGCATCCGGTTCGGGGAAATCTACCTTAATGAACCTCATCGGTTTGCTGGATAAAGCAGATGCCGGACAGTATTTTTTGCAAGGCCGTGATGTTAACGGCTTGAGCGATGATGAATTAGCGGGTTTACGCAATCGTCACATAGGTTTTGTATTCCAGCAATTTAATTTGTTGCCCCGTTTTAATGCCGAACAAAATGTGAGTTTACCCTTAACTTACCGTAATGAAGCAATGCATGAGCGTAAACAAAAAGCGCTGCATGCTTTAACACGCGTTGGCATGCGCGCTTTCGCCGCCCATTGTCCGGCGCAATTATCCGGTGGGCAACAACAAAGAGTGGCTATCGCCCGCGCTTTAGTGACGGAGCCGCAGGTTATTTTAGCGGATGAGCCGACGGGGGCTCTTGATTCCAATACTGGAAAAGACATCATGAAGTTATTTTTGGACTTGCATGCTGAAGGCCGCACCATTATCTTGGTCACGCATGATGAGCAGGTTGCAGCACAATGCGCGCGCCGCATTACCTTGGCAGACGGGCAAATCGTGGCAGAAAATTAATGAAATTCAAAAATTATTGCCAACAAGCATTCATTAACTTAATGGCTGCCAAATTGCGCTCTTTTCTTGCTGTCTTGGGCATTTTAGTCGGTACTGCTGCCATTGTGGCTTTATTGAGTTGCGGTCAATTGGCTACGGAAAAAGCATTGGCGCAATTTAAAGCTTTGGGCACTGATTTGCTGGCAGTAACCTTATATCAAAAATTATCCGAGCCAAATCATAACGGTGATAATCTTTCTTTATCGACGTGGCGAAAATTTCCGCAATTGCTGCCATCGATAGTGCAAATCGCGCCATACAGCAGTGCTTATCAAGCATTAAGCTTTCAAGGCAAGGAGTTGAGCGGCGTTGTTCTAGGAGCCGATGAAGAATTGGCAAAAATCATTAAAATTGAATTGGCCGAAGGCAATTTCGTGTCGTTTGTGGATTCATTTGAACATTACTGTGTGATTGGCGATGGTTTGGCGCAACAATTAAGACAAATTAATTTGGAAACCCCCTTGCATAAGCAAATACGCATTGGGCAATTCCTTTACACTGTTATTGGCATAGCGAAACCCTGGCGTGAAAATAACTTTTTTAACGAAGACATCAACCAGGCGGTGATCATCCCTATTGCCGGTACTGCGCTAATTACCAAGGATACGCAAATTAACAATGCCGTGATGTTGATAAAACCGGATGTAAATATCGACAAACTTGTGGAGCAGGTGACATCGCTCATCGGCCGGCAAGCGCCGAAAGCCGGCGTTTTTACGCGCAGTGCCAAACAGATTATTGCCAGCATGGAAAATCAGGGACGGATTTTTACCTTACTGTTGGCTGTTATCGGCAGCATTTCCCTGCTTGTGGGGGGGATCGGCGTCATGAATGTCATGCTGGTATCCGTCAGCGAGCGTAAAAAAGAAATCGGCATCCGCAAAGCCGTGGGTGCTAAAAATAAAGAAATCCAAACGCTATTTCTGGTGGAATCAGTCATGCTGTCTTTGTTAGGTGGCATACTCGGTGTGCTGCTTGGATTAATTTTCACATGGGGTGTGGCTTATTTTAGCGACTGGCCTTTTATGATTTATTTCCTTCCTCCTTTAGCAGGGTTTGCCGTATCCGTCGCTACTGGCGTTTTCTTTGGTTTTTATCCTGCAAGGCGGGCATCCATGCTCGAGCCTATTGTTTCTTTGCGGGATGGTGTGTAGGCGCAAACGTTTGCTATTCCGATCAGCAGCAGTTAGGATCTTTATATTAAAGTTATGCCTTAAATGGCCGAAATAAAATTGAAAATCCGCCTGAGGAAAATAATATGAAAAAATGGCAGTTTATATTAATGTGGGTAGGGCTTTTGACGGCGCAAAATGCTCTCGCCAATGTGCAAAGCTGGAACCAATGGGTAGCGGAAGTCAGGGAAGAAGCAATAAACCAGGGGATTTCTGCAGCTTTATTTGATGAAGCATTTGCAGATATACATGAGCCAAGCAGGCAAGTTAAAAGTTTGGCTCGCTCGCAACCAGAACACCGCTTGACTTACCTTAAATATCGTAATTCGCGCGTTGATAATTACCGCATTGCTGTAGGCCGTAAAGAATATAAGAAGAACAAGGAAGTAGCTGATAAGATTGCTGCCGAGTACGGTGTTGACCCGTGTTTTATAATGGCGTTTTGGGGGATGGAAACCAGTTACGGCAGTTATATGGGCAATTTCCCTGTGATTAAATCCTTGGCTACCTTAGCCTACGATTCCAACCGCCGTGATTTTTTCCGGCAACAATTGTTTTATGCCCTGCACATCGTAAATGACGGGCATGTACCCTTACATCGCTTTAAGGGAGAATGGGCTGGCGCTTCCGGGCAGCCGCAGTTCTTACCTTCAAGTTGGGTAAAATACGCGGTGGATTATGACAGGGATGGACGCAAAGACATTTGGGATTCCAAGCCTGATGTCTTTGCATCCATTGCCAATTACATGAAATTAAACGGTTGGCAAACCGGGCAGCCCTGGGCTGTATTGGTAAAATTACCTGCTAATTTTGATATGAATTTGGAAGGAAAGAACACGGTTAAGCCGGTTAGCGAGTGGAATGCCATGGGCGTGCGCACCGAGGATGGCAAGCCGTTACCACATCAGGAGTTGCAAGCTAGCATCGTACAACCTTACGGCGGCCCTGTATTCTTAGCGTATGCAAATTACAAAATGATTCTGCGCTACAATAACTCCATTTATTACGCTGGTGCTATTGGTTATCTGGCTGATAAAATTTGTCAGCGTATTCCTTAAAGCCCCTAAAGCCGGTAAAGCCGGCTTAGGCTCATGCAAGCGTTAAATTTGTTCTATATTAAACTAAGTTCTCTTTAAACTTTCCAAGCCCTGTATGAGCGCTTATTTGGATAAAACACAAAGCCTGACACCCCTGGCAAGGCGTGTCATTGGTGAGAAAGCAACGGAATATCCCCACACCGGCAGCTATGTACAGCCGCGGTCACAAGGTACTTATTTGTGCCGCAGATGTGGTTTGGCGTTGTTTCGCGCCGACAGTCAATTTAGTAGCGGTTGCGGGTGGCCAAGCTTTGATGCGGAGATAGCTAATACAGTTAAACACATTCCGGACGCGGATGGTTTACGCACGGAAATTTTATGTAGCCGCTGTGACGGGCATCTGGGACATATCTTTACGGGGGAGCAGTTTACGCTCAGGAACCGTCGTTATTGTGTAAATTCGGCCTCCATCGATTATGTAGTCGATGATGAAGTTTTGGATTCCGCAGAAGCGATAGTCGCCGGCGGTTGTTTTTGGGGGGTTGAGTTTTACTTAACGCGACTGCCAGGGGTACTCAAAGTTGAAGCAGGCTACACAGGAGGCATGATTTTAAACCCAAGTTATGAACAAGTGTGTGCGGGTACCTCCGGGCATTATGAAGCAGTCCGAGTGGTTTATGATAGTGCGAAAATAGATTATTTAACTGTCGTAAAGCATTTTTTTGAAATCCATGATCCCACCCAAAAAAATGGCCAGGGCCCAGATATTGGCCAGCAGTATCAGAGTGCTGTGTTTTATTACGATGATGCTCAGCATGCTGACGCGCAAGCGTTAATTCAGCAATTAAAACAAAAAGGCTATGATGTCTGTACACGTTTGTTGCCGGTACAAACTTTTTGGCCTGCCGAAGAATACCATCAGCAGTATTACCACAAGCATAATAAACTTCCATACTGCCATCATCCGCTGCCACGGTTTAAATAATATTCAAGCTCCACATGTGAATATCCATGCAAAACTCGCCATTAATATTGGATTTATAAGAACCGCCGGGCTATCGAGCCTGAGTGTCGAGATGGATTGTTATTTAAGGCTTGTGTTTCACTGATAGTCAAGGCATATGGATTGGCAGAAAGAGTTAAAATAAATCGATTTGGAAGAATAGATTTCATAAAGCATAATAATAGTTCTATAATCGCTTTTTTAGTTTATTTAAATGCAAGATATGAAAAAGCTAAGCTTAGCGCAAATCCAGGCAATTAATGCGGTATTATTTTTAGCGTGTGGAATACAAGTATATGTTGATAAAGAGACACAAGAAAGAACACGTAAATTGAATCCGCGTGGAAATTTATTGTGGACCTTATTCGTGGATGGAAGGTTCTGGAAAAAAGAAAAAGGCTTTGTAGGGTATGCTAAGAGAGGTGGCGGGTATAAAGAAATTGCGCTGGCTTCCCAAGCCATCATGGCTGCTCTGCAGGATATTGATGAAGAACTTAGCATCGATGTCATTGACCGAGTTAGTAAGATATTTTTTGAGAGCCAAGAGTATGCCCCCCAATTTTTTCGAAGCAATCTAGACCAAACAAACCCAGGCAAGTTTGGCTTGGTAAATAAAAAAGGCGGAGAAGAAAATTTAACAGCGGCAGGTGTTGAACAACTTCGAGCTCGCATTGAGCAAGGTTATTATGCAAATTATAATTTAACTCCTGTGCTCGATCGCTCATCTGGGGATTATTACAATCCCTGGAATGAAAATAATTATCAGCTTAATTTGGCAGACTTAAAATCGGTTGTGGAAGCTATAAAAGCAGGAGAAGAAATTTTCCTGGGTTGTTGTTTTAAAGCTGAACAGCAAAGCAAGAAAAAAATTCTGGAAAAAGCAATCAATAATTATAATTTAACGATAAAACAAGCCGGAACCCCCGAGGAAAAATTAAAAACTATTGTCGAATATGTGCAGCTATTTGAACAAATTCATCCATTAGCAGATTACAATTGCCGTACTTTTTGTACTGCAATATTAAATCGGTTGCTTGTGCAAAATGGTTTTATGCCTGCCATACCGTTTGATCCAAATAATTTTGATATGAATTCAGTAGATGAATTAGTGATTGAAGTCAAAAAAGGTATGAAAAGAACGAAAGCCTTATTAAGTGAAAATCAAAAACAAGAGGGAGCTACTACCGTCACTTCTTATGATGCAGAAGTATTTGATCACGCCTTCGAAGATTTTGGGATAACTGCGCAAGATTTTGCAAATATAGTTAACACGATAAGTCGTGAGCATGCGGAAAAAATGACTAATAATCAAATACAACATGGCTTGCGAGAACCCCTGACTAAAGAAATTTTATCGCAGCTACAATCCCATTACGGCTTGAATTACAGCGAAGAAATTCAAAAATTTTTTGCAAAAGGAGGTATTTTTACAGGATTTGGCAGTCAATATATCTGCACTTTTATAAACGAAATCTGCAAGGTGTATTCCCAAACGAAAATACAGCAACACACGCAATTGGAAGAACATTCTGAATTATTGCAAAACGACCATCTTGCCCCATCTTTTTAGTGTAATAGTGCTGCTTGAGCTGACAACACGTCTTGCAACCGGCAGTTGTCAGTGCAAGTTTTCACTAAATTACACTTACAGCTTTATTTCGAACTGACAGGCGTCAAATCTTCAATCAACCGTGCAAATCCAAGCGCATGTAATGCAGTTTATCGCTGATAATATTGCTCTTTATCGTATGATCATAAAAAGCGAAGGCATCTTTGTTTCCTGCTTGAATGAGGAATTCAATACATCCACCCCCGGTTTCATTGGCGATTTCTACTAGTTTTTGCACGCTCAAGTTCTATTCATTAACACCGATATTTATCCATATAAAAGAAAATATGGGCTTGGAGGCAGCGATGAAAAAAATAGCCAAATTTAATATCGGTGATGTAGTCATTCATAAAAAACAGGGATATCGGGCTGTCATTATTGACGCCGACCCGCTGTTTCAAGCGTCCGGGCAATATAACCCGCAGGCAGACAAGCGCGAATTCGCCTGCAAGGCTCCCTGGTATCGATTGCTGGTAGATGAAAGCAGCCTCAGTACTTATGTAGAAGAAGATTTATTGCTGCGCGATGACAGTAAACAAGCGGTTAATAACCCAAATGTTAGTGTGTACTTAATTACCATTAAAGATGGATATTATACCAGCAGTTATAAACCTCATTAACAGCGGCAATGCCTCTTAAAAGAGGGGCATTCGCTGTTTTTTTCAGTCATGACGGTTCATCATAGATAAATTTTCTTGTGCGGATTCTTTATCTTGTGCAGTTAATTTCTCATTTAAATGCTTTAATTTTTGCAAGGTATCCTTTTGGTTTTGCAGATATCGGTATTGAGCTTGTTTTTGCAGGTTAATCTGAGATTGCAGCTCCAGGATGTTTTTTTTGATTTGTTGCATTTCCAAGTCGTGTGATGTTTGGGGTGAGTGGGAGAGTAGAAACATGCGCTGCATATAAGTGTCGGCAGAATTATCCTGCCTATAATTGGCAAGCATTTCCATCCTTTGCTCTTCCTTTAGCTGGATGGCTGTCGTATTGTTTTCCAAATTAATTAACTTGATATTTTCTGCATTCACTTGCTCACTTAAAGCGTTTAAATTGTTTTCTACGTGGGAAATATGCAAATTTATTTTTCTTAATTGTTCTGTGTAATCATTTTTTAATTTTTCCAGTTCAATGAGCGAATGGTTGGGCAGAAGGTGTGGCGATGCTTGAGTTTTTTTAGCAAAAAACATTTCGTCTCCTAGGGCGTGTTTTTAAAGTTTCAGCCACAATATAATACTTACTAGCGTTAATGCCCCTAAAAACATGACTGCTGTTTTATCATAACGTGTAGCAATTCTCCTAAAGCTTTTGACTCGATTAAAAAAACGCTCAACGTAATTACGCTCTTTGTATATATGCGTATCATGCTCTATAAGTAGTATGCGATTCTTTTTGGATGGGATGACAGCTGTGATTCCTCTATTTTTTAACTCTTGGCGAAATTCGTTGCTATCATAAGCCTTATCGGCTAATAAATACTCTGATAGTTCATCACCCAGCAATTCTTGTGCTGATTTAATCTCACTATCTTGTCCTGGTGTTAAAATAAAACACAAGGGCAATCCAAAAGAATCAACTTTTACATGGATTTTTGAGCTAAAACCACCTTTGCTTCGACCAAGCGCCTGTTTATTTTGACCACCTCGTGCACCAGCTGCATGTTGATGTGCTCGAATTACACTACCATCCATCATGTGCCATTCGTGATCGCCATCTTTTTTTTAAAATTTCAAGTATTCCATTGAAATGCCCATTTTTAAC
>NZ_RZGS01000026.1 GCF_003989745.1 Legionella septentrionalis | reverse complement strand
AGGCTTTGGAAGTAATTTTTCTAAACGAGACCACATCTCGTCATCAATGACCATCCGTGACATTCCCTCTCCCCAACCCTCTCCCGCGAAGGGCATCATCATACTATCAAAGCTCCTATCGCGGGAGAGGGGGTAGATCGAAGTGAAATAGAAAAATTTGTGCTCAATTTAAGATGAAATCTTGGCTAAAAAACTTTAGGGACGTTGCCTAGTATCTTTCTTATCAGGGCCTAAAAATTTTTTTACTGAATCTTCTTTATGTTGGAGATAATTCTTACAAACTTGGGCTAGCTGTTGTCTTGCTTCTGAAGGGGATATGATTCACAATTAAATATTTTGTTTAATATTTGTTCATTATGCTGGGGTTTCTGGAATGGCTCAAGCTTTGAGAAATAAATAGGGAAACAATTTATTCAAAGTAGATACGAATTCTATAGTTAGCCTTTGATAATACTATAAATACCTCGACAGCCACTTAAATTATTGCAATACTTATTTCTCTCTTATTAAAGAGAACAGTCCAATCAAAATAAGGAGATTGATATGAAAGCAAGTATTCTTGCGGGTTTGTTGTCGTTATTTTTTATCCCCAATCCACTCTTTGCAGCAGATAAAGCAGTAGAAAAAACTTTACCCCCACCCCTTGTCCAGGCAACAAAAAAGATTGACTTAAATAAAGCCGACGCTAAGGAACTGACCCATTCTGTTCCGGGAATTGGTAAAAAACGCGCTGAAGCCATCGTGCGTTACCGCGATGAACATGGCATTTTTCATGCGGTGGAAGATTTGGCCCATGTGCGCGGCTTAGGAAAGCAATTTGTGCAAAAGCATTTGGCGCAATTACAGGAAGTATTTGTTGTACAATAAGTTCTAAAAATTACAGCCTGAATAAACCATCAGGCTGTAATGAGCATTTATCCTGCATGAGAAAAATCTTGTAAAGATCTGTCGATTTTTATCCAAATTTGAGTTAAAGTGCTCCCCAAAAAAAGAACGAGGTAATAAAGTTCATGTTTAGGAAACTTAGGGGTGTATTCTCTAACGATTTATCCATCGATTTAGGTACAGCAAATACACTCATTTACGTTAGAGATAAAGGCATCGTGCTGAATGAGCCCTCTGTGGTGGCTTTAAGAAACGAAGCTGGCCAGAAAAGAGTGGCTGCTGTGGGTCTTGAGGCAAAGCGCATGTTAGGCCGAACCCCTGGCAATATAAATGCTATCCGCCCGATGAAGGACGGCGTTATTGCAGATTTCTTTGTGACTGAGAAAATGCTGCAGCATTTCATTCATAAAGTGCATGAAAATCGGTTTTTAAGGCCAAGTCCGCGCGTATTGGTTTGCGTGCCTTGCGGTTCGACGCAAGTGGAGCGCCGTGCGATACGTGAATCAGCTATGGGAGCAGGAGCGCGTGAAGTCTTCTTAATTGAAGAACCCATGGCAGCTGCTTTAGGTTCTGGCATGCCGGTTGAGGAAGCAAGCGGTTCGATGGTTGTTGATATCGGCGGTGGCACCACGGAAGTGGCGATCATTTCGCTAAGCGGAATCGTTTATCATCAATCCGTACGCATTGGTGGTGATAAGTTTGATGACGCCATTGTCTCTTACGTTCGCCGCAACTACGGTACATTAATCGGTGAAACAACCGCTGAGCGCATTAAGCATGAGATTGGTTCAGCATTCCCAAGCCGCGATCTGTTTGAAATTGAAGTGCGCGGCCGTAATCTTGCCGAAGGCGTGCCACGCAGTTTTACCTTAACCAGTGCAGAAATCCTGGAAGCTTTGCAAGAACCCTTGTCAGGTATTGTAGGTGCAGTGCGTGCCGCTTTGGAATTGGCGCCACCAGAGCTTGCTGCAGATATTGCCGAGCGCGGTATGGTGTTAACCGGGGGCGGAGCTTTATTGAAAAATATGGATACATTGTTAATGGAAGAAACCGGCTTGCCAGTACTGGTGGCTGAAGATCCGTTAACTTGTGTGGCTCGCGGTGGTGGTAAAGCTTTAGAAACCATGGACTTGCGTGGTGGCGATTTCTTATCAACTGAATAATTCTCATAGCCGGTTATTTGTCAAAGGCAAACACTCTTCCTTAAGTTTTGTGTTTGCTTTGGCTGTTTCATTGGCTCTTATGATTGCTGACGACCATTACCGATATTTGGACGAGGTTCGCAGCGGTTTTTCTTTACTTGTTGCTCCAGTGCAATACGCAGTGGACTATCCTGTGCGCATTATAGGCTGGGGAAAATCCTTAATGAGCACCAAAAAGGCACTTATTGATGAAAATATGCAATTGCGCCATCAACAAACCATGTTGGAAGCACAATTACAAAAGCTTCTCGTCATCCGCAATGAAAACTCGCAATTAAAAGAATTACTTCTGGCTTCCGTTAATGGCCATACAAGAGCCATGGCTGCCCAAATTCTCGCAGTGGATACTAGTGTTTCCCGTCAAATATTGGTTTTAAACAAAGGCAAACGTGATGGTGTGTTCCGCGGACAACCCGTACTGGATGCCAAAGGCGTTATGGGGCAAGTCATCGATGTAGGAGTAATGACCAGCACGGTTTTATTAATTTCTGACTCCAAAAGCGCTGTTCCTGTGCAAAATAACCGCACCGGTGAGCGTGCCATTTTGGTCGGGAAAAATAACATCAGCCAGCTGTCGCTCATTAATTTGCCAAAATCTTCTGCTATCGTAAAAGGGGATTTACTGGTGACATCCGGTTTGGGTCGTCGTTACCCGGAGGGTTATCCTGTGGGTGAAGTTGAAGAAGTTAAAAACATGCCGGGTGAAGAATTTATTAAGGTAAGTGTCAAACCAATAGCGCTGTTAAATCGCAATCGATTGGTATTATTGATATGGCCAGAAAAAGAATATGCTCAATTGTCTGCAGAAATAACCGAGCGCTTGAATGCGATGGAGGATGATAAGTCCGTATCTAAGACTAAAAATCTGGCGGCCAATGCGGTGAGTGCAAGCGGAGCATAAAGGATAATGAAATAACATGATTTATGTAACGGCAAGATTTTTATTGAGTTTGCTTCTCACTTTAATTTTAACCATTCTCCCCATGCCTGAGTTTTTAATGGGTATTCGGCCTGCGTGGGTTCTGCTGTTGGTGCTTTATGCACAATTTTTAATGTCAGGGCATATGAATGTTCTTTTTTTGCTGATCATTGGATTATGCTTGGATGTCCTTTTATCTACCGTCATTGGAGAACACGCATTTGCGTTGTTGATTACCTGTTGGCTGGCTGCCAAAAAAGGAAGGCGGTTTAATTTTTTCCCCCTTGGGCAGCAAATGGTTTTTATTGCCCTTTTTTGTTTGACTTATCAGGCTGTGCTGCTGTTGTTGGATGCTTTTTTAGGAAATCATTATAACCCTATCGTTGCATTGAGTAGTGCTTTGTTAGGTACGGTTCTATGGCCTTGGATACGAATAATTGCCGATAGCGTCTTTTTATCGAAATCCTATCGTTAGCTCATCTTACCAGCATCATCCTATTTAAATTTTCCTGTCTAATGAGCCCGACCTATTT
Organism: Legionella septentrionalis; assembly: GCF_003989745.1. Lineage (GTDB taxonomy): Bacteria > Pseudomonadota > Gammaproteobacteria > Legionellales > Legionellaceae > Legionella_A > Legionella_A septentrionalis. The sequence continues at coordinate 31,584 of NZ_RZGS01000026.1, read as the reverse complement.
GGGACAAACCTGCTGCCCATGCTATGATGATTGCTTTAAAAATTGATGGAGAAGTCTATGACCTTTGAAAAAATTCAGGTGCCTGCGCAAGGTGAAGCCATTACTGTCAAGGACGGAAAACTGCATGTGCCCAATCAGCCAATTATTCCATTTATTGAAGGGGATGGGATTGGGGTCGATGTAACACCAGCCATGCTAAAAGTTGTCGATGCAGCAGTAAACAAAGCATATGGCAGCGAGAGGAAAATAGCTTGGATGGAAGTTTATGCCGGGGAGAAGGCTACGCAAGTGTACGGGCACAATGAATGGTTGCCTAAAGAAACATTGAATGCTTTAAAGCAATTTGCAGTTTCCATCAAAGGTCCTCTAACAACTCCAGTAGGCGGTGGTATCCGCTCTTTAAATGTGACTATCCGTCAGGATTTAGATCTTTATGTTTGCTTGCGTCCCGTACGTTATTTTAAGGGTACTCCCAGTCCAGTTAAAGAGCCCTGGAAAACCAATATGGTTATTTTTAGAGAAAACTCAGAAGATATTTATGCAGGGATCGAATGGCAAGCGGATACGATGGAAGCAAAAAAAATCATTCATTTCCTGCAGCAAGAAATGGGCGTTAAAAAAATTCGCTTTCCGGAGCATTGTGGCATTGGAATTAAACCGGTTTCCAAGGCTGGTACGTCTCGCCTGGTAAGAGCTGCTATCCAGTATGCCATCGATAATGATCGCGATTCGGTGACTTTGGTGCATAAAGGCAATATTATGAAATTCACTGAAGGTGCGTTTAAAGACTGGGGATATGAAGTAGCCCGTCAGGATTTCGCTGCCAAAGAGTATGAGGGCGGGCCATGGATGCAGATTAAAAATCCAAACACGGGCAAAACCATTATCGTTAAAGACGTAATTGCCGATGCATTCCTGCAGCAAATTTTACTAAGACCTGAAGAATACAGCGTCATTGCTACCTTGAATTTAAATGGTGATTATATTTCGGATGCCCTGGCAGCTCAGGTGGGTGGGATTGGTATAGCACCTGGAGCCAATTTAAGCGACAGCATTGCAGTTTTTGAAGCCACGCACGGAACTGCACCTAAATATGCTGGCCAAGATAAAGTAAACCCAGGCTCAATCATTTTATCGGCTGAAATGATGTTGCGCCACTTGTGCTGGACGGAAGCGGCAGATTACATTCTTAAGGGTGTGGAAGGAGCAATTGAAGCAAAAACAGTGACTTATGATTTTGCAAGATTAATGGACGGTGCGACTTGTGTCAGCTGCTCTGGGTTTGCGGACGCTATAATTAAACATATGTAGTCTTCATGGGTAAGGAGCGGTAAGAATCGCTCCTTACTTCGGGATTAAAACTGTTTTTACTGGCCAAAATCGTAATGAAATACTATAAATTAGTATAAGGTGTGATGTAATGAGTGGGTGGAATTTGGGGGAGATTGTAGAGCGTAAGGTGGCTGAAGCAAAAGCTTTACCAGCGCTTAAACAACCTCGAAAATATAAAGTCATTCTGCTCAACGATGATTACACACCCATGGATTTTGTTGTTGATGTGTTAAAGCGTTTTTTTCATTTGAATGAAGAACTTGCTGTACAAATTATGCTTCAGGTTCATCTTCAAGGAAGGGGAGTATGCGGGGTATTCACCCGCGATATAGCAGAGACTAAAGTTGTTTTGGTTAATGATTATGCCAGACAAAATGACCATCCATTGCTGTGTAGCATGGAACCAGAGTAAGTAGCAGTGCTGGATAGGAGGAGCAGCGATATGTTAAATAAAGAGCTTGAATTCACCCTTAATCTAGCTTTTAAAGAAGCAAAAGAAAAACGTCATGAATTTATGACGGTTGAGCACTTACTGTTGTCGCTGCTTGATAATCCTGCTGCAGGGAATGTATTGCAAGCTTGTGATGCCAACATTGAAGCGCTGCGTCGTGATTTAATCGAATTCATTGACGAAACCACACCAAGGATCCCAGAGGATGAAGTGGATCGCGAAACCCAACCGACACTTGGTTTTCAGCGCGTTTTACAACGTGCTGTGTTTCACGTCCAATCAGCGGGTAAGACCGAAGTAAGCGGGGCGAATGTGCTTGCAGCTATTTTCAGCGAGCAGGAAAGCCAGGCTGTTTATTTTTTACGGCGTGAAAACATTACGCGCCTGGATGTTATCAATTATATTTCGCACGGCGTCTCCAAATATCAAAATAACGACATGCATGACGGCATGAATTCTGCCATGGATGAAGAAATGATGTCTGCTGAAGGCAATGAATCGCCTTTGGAAAGCTATTGTATGAATTTAAACAAGCGCGCAAAAATGGGGAAAATTGATCCTCTTATTGGGCGCCACGAAGAAATTCAGCGCACGGTACAGGTGCTTTGCCGTCGCCGTAAAAATAACCCATTGCTGGTGGGCGAGGCGGGTGTTGGGAAAACTGCCATCGCCGAGGGGTTGGCACGGCGCATTGTCGATGGTGAAGTCCCTGAAGCAATCAAAAACTGCGTAGTTTATTCTCTGGATTTGGGAGCTCTGTTGGCCGGTACCAAATATCGTGGGGATTTTGAGAAACGGCTGAAAGCTGTGTTAAAACAATTGGGCGATCAAGATGGTGGTATTTTGTTTATTGATGAAATTCATACGATCATCGGTGCCGGCGCTGCCTCTGGCGGAGTAATGGATGCGTCCAATTTAATCAAACCCTTGCTGGCAAACGGCGAGTTAAAATGCATTGGTTCAACCACTTACCAAGAATACCGCGGCATCTTTGAAAAAGACAGAGCTCTGGCCCGCCGCTTCCAAAAAGTGGATATCACCGAGCCAAGCATTGAAGAAACATTTGAAATTTTAAAAGGATTAAAGGGGCGCCTGGAAGCTCACCATGGCGTTAAATTTTCTGTCCCATCCTTAAGGGCCGCTGCGGAATTGTCGGCTAAATATATTAATGAGCGTTTCTTGCCGGATAAAGCAATTGATGTGGTTGATGAAGCGGGTGCCTATCAGAATCTCATGCCACCATCAAAACGTAAAAAAATCATTAGTGTTACTGAGATTGAAAATGTAGTGGCTAAAATAGCCAGAATACCGCTTAAAAAAGTTTCAGCCCGTGATAAGGATACGTTGCGTAACTTGGAACGTGATCTTAAATTGCTGGTTTACGGTCAAGACGATGCCATTACCGCTTTGGCGTCTGCCATCAAATTATCGCGCTCAGGGTTGCGCGACCCGGAAAAACCAGTAGGGTGTTTCCTATTTGCAGGGCCTACCGGGGTCGGTAAAACAGAAGTCACACGCCAACTTGCTAATGTATTGGGCATCGAGCTTTTACGTTTTGACATGTCCGAGTATATGGAAAAACATACGGTATCACGCTTGATTGGTGCACCTCCGGGATATGTAGGCTATGATCAGGGCGGGTTATTGACCGAAGCTGTGACGAAAAATCCACATTCTGTCGTGTTATTGGATGAAATTGAAAAAGCACACCCCGATGTGTTTAATTTATTGCTGCAAATTATGGATCATGGCACCTTGACTGATACGAATGGGCGCCAAGCCGATTTCCGTCATGTAATTTTAGTAATGACCAGCAACGCCGGTGCTAGTGAAATCAGCCGCAATTCCATAGGCTTTTCCTTGCAAGACAATAGCAACGATGGTTTGGAAGCCATCAAGCGGCAATTTAGTCCGGAATTTAGAAACCGACTTGATGCAATCATCAATTTTACAGCTCTTAACGTTGAAACAATTGGCTTGGTGGTTGACAAATTCATTATGGAGCTTGAAGAGCAATTGAGTAGTAAAGGTGTTACGTTTACCGTAGAAAAATCAGCTCGTGAATGGTTAATTGAACATGGTTATAACAAAACCATGGGAGCTCGCCCGATGGCGCGTTTAATCCAGGATCACATCAAGAAGCCTCTGGCTGAAGAGCTTTTGTTCGGTAAATTAGCCAATGGCGGCCATGTAACTTTAAAGATGAAAGATGACAAGCTTCATTTTGATAATCACGATTATCGCGAAGGGGTTTGTTAACACGGTAAAAATTTGTTTGGTTTTTAATCCCAAGCTTTATTAAGCCCGGTTGGTGCAGCAGCGAACCGGGCTTAATCTTTTCTCAACAGCACTTACCATTTCTTTCATGTTTAGGGTAAAATGCCAGCAAAACTTTTAATTTCAAAACACCCTGCATGCTTAGTGTTGTTATTATTGCTAAAAATGAAGAAATTAATATTCGACGTTGCCTTGAATCCATTGCATGGGCTGATGAAATTATTGTATTGGATTCAGGAAGCACGGACCAAACTGTAGAAATTGCCAAAGAATATACTGAGAAAGTTTATCAAACTGACTGGCAAGGATATGGGGTGCAGAAACAAAGGGCACTGGCTGCGGCTTCAGGTGACTGGGTATTAAATTTGGATGCGGATGAATCCGTAGATGCGGTGCTGAAGCAAGAAATTGTGGCTGCTATTGCTGGCAACAAGGCTGATGCGTACCGAGTTCCCATCCGCATGTATTTCTACGATAAACCTTTGCGCTATTCTTCAAGCCCCAAGCGGCACGTACGCTTGTTCAAACGGCAAGGAGCTTATTACAGTAATGACATTGTTCATGAAAAAGTAATTTTACCCGCAGGCGCCAGGATCGAGAAAATCCATACACCACTCAGGCATCACTCTTATCGGGATGTAAGTCATGCCCTTTATAAATTGAACCGATATTCATCTTACAGCGCTAAAATACGGTTACAAGAGAAAAAACATGCTACCTTTTTAAAAACGTTATTAGGAACGGGGTGGATGTTCTTTCGCTGTTATATTCTGCAACGCGGCTTTATGGATGGAAAGGAAGGGTTCATATTTGCACTTTTGAATGCACAAGGAACCTATTACCGCGGCTTAAAACAATTATATCCAGATTCTACACTTAACGAACTACCATCAATTAAGGACAGCGCATGATGCCAGGGATTACTATTACACGTGGGCAGTTGACGGCTCAATCCATGTTGCCATTTTTTTTAGCTTTAACCGTGTTTGCCATTCCAATCAGTTCTACCGCTAAAAGTGTATTTTTATTTTTATCCGTATCTTCAATCGTTTTTTCCCCTGTTTATAGGCAAGATTTATTAAATACTCTTAACAAGCCCTGGTGTAAGGCGGCTTTAAGTTTATTTTTTGTTGCATTCGTTGCATGTTTTTGGAGCCGTGCCTCGCATCATGATCAAATGCTTGTCATTGAGAAATATAGCAAGTTATTGTATTTGCCCATTTTAGCAGTCGGATTTCAAAATAAACGCACCCGTAGTTTAGCCATTCATGCTTTTTTATTAGCCATGACCATCACTTGTACACTTTCCATCCTAAAACTTGCAGGTTTTGTTAAGTATCATGGGGACGATCCTGGACATGTATTCCGCAATCATATTATGACCGGCTACATGATGGCATTTGCCAGCTATCTATCTGCTTTATTATTTGTCCGGGCACGCGGGAAACACCGTGCTTTATATGCTGTTTTATGTTTGTTTTTCAGTTATCAAATATGGTTTGTAAATACCGGACGTACTGGCTATGTCATCTATGCTTTACTGATGATGCTTTTAATTTTGCAAATTTTATCGTGGCGTCAGGCTATATTAGCCGGGATATTAGGTTTTGCTGCACTAACCATGCTTTATTATGAAAATGCAGATCTTCATGCGCGTGTGGCGCAAGTTGCAGCGGATTGGCAGCATTACCAACAAGATAATAAGGACACATCCATTGGTTATCGCCTGCAATTTCATGAATTTGCCAGAGAATTGTTTTCACGGCGTCCCTGGTTTGGGAATGGAACGGGGGGATTTACTTATTCATTTGCAAAAGAAAAACCAGTTCCTTCATGGGATAGAAAATTATTGGAACCTCACAGCCAGTATTGGTTGATAGCCTCGGAATTTGGCATTGCGGGCTTGGTTTTGCTCGGTTTCTTTTTTGGCAGCCTTTTTTTTAGTGCTTTCAGACTGAAAACGATGGGGGTAATTGCCATCGCAGTATTGCTGCCATTCATGGCTGGAAATTTGTCGGATTCTTTATTGTTTTATTCAGGTACGGGCTATTTCTTTATTTTATTTATGGCTTTGTGTTTGGGGGAATCTATTCGGCCCGAACCCGTTAATTCCTTTGAATTTAATGTGGAAGAAGTTGCTAGGAACTAAAATGAACCCTCATCGCGGGCTCCTGACGCGTCACTGTGGCTAGCCAAGCAGAGCTGATAAAGCAGGCGCGAGCAAGTTGGCTACAGTTGCATTAAACGCGGCAAATTCCGTCAAGAGTATTGCAAGGTAAGCTGGTTAAATCGAACCATAACCAATGGAAAACTATTGCTGCGCGCTTAACAAGTAAGTAAAAATTACCATTTTTCAGCGGAAGTAAGATTACAGCAACATGCCGCTTTATCTCGCTTAAAACTGCAAATTGCATGAATCTCTTTAAAATTACATTTATGAATATTCAGTTAAGTTATAACAATATCCTGAAATACTTAATTGGGGGTGGAATCTCAGGAATGCTTGAGTATGTAGATCTAATGATAAAAATTATTGAGGCTTGTTATCTTATTTAAGAAACTACCAATGACTAAATTTATTTGATTTTGAATGGTTTTGTTGCCCCTATCGCATAGTTCAATATGTTTTGCTTCATTAAGTTTTACAATAGTCATATTTAATCCTCCACAATCTCTTTGATCCGGCAAAACATCGGGATCTGCGTTGGTATCATTCCCTCGAATAGATAGTATTGGGAATTTACTGTTCCGGGGAAAAGGCATACGCAAACTATCAAGTGAGATTACAGATTGAACTAAATAAGGATATTGTTTAGCAAATAGCAAAAAAATATCGCCTCCATTTGAATGCCCAACCAAAATAACTTTATTGAAATTTATAAATGGGTACTGAAAGGTCAACGCATTTTCTACAAACAGGATATTTAAAACACCTCTGTTCCATAATGGTTTTCTACATTGGTATAAATTACCAGTGCGGGGTAAAGGTGAATCCGTACTCAGATCATGTTTAAGAGCAATATTGATCATTACAGCCTCAATTTTCGCTATTTTCGAATGAATAATCCGCATCCTAAAGCCCTTCATTTTGGGAAGCTTTCTATAGCGCCTTGCACTTCCGGTTTACAATCCGGATTAATCAGTAATGGCTTATCAGGATCTACCAGGATAATGTTATCACTGGACGGGATTTAAAAGGCAAGTTTTAATTGTTCCCAGTATTGGTTGTAAAGGGTGACCGTGTCATCGCCGACATCGCGTTGAAAATAACCACGTTCGAGAGTTTTTTGCGAGGGATAAGTCAGTGGATTGTTACGGATCGTTTCAGGCAGTAATGCTTTGCCTTGGGCATTGGTAATAGCATGGCCTTCCAATAATGCGATTTGCTTTGCTATTTCAGGTTTTAGTAGGAAATTAATAAATTGATAAGCTTCCTCTGCATGAGGAGGATTACGCGGAATGGCGAGGCAATCGGACCAGATCACAAATCCATCTTCAGGATATACAAACTCGATTTGGTTGTTTTCCAATCGAGCCTTGAATGCATCGCCGTTCCACACACTGCCTGCATTTGCATCTTCATCAATCATAATGGCTTGTATGCTTTCGCTGGCAAACAATTTAATATTGGGAATAAGTTGCAACAATTTTTCATACGCGGCTTTGATGTGTTCTGCATCATGATCGTTGGGTGAATACCCTAGGCTCATCAAGGCAATGGAAAATACTTCACGGGCATCGTCCAGCAACAATAACTGGCGTTTAAACTGTTTTTCCCAGAATTCGCCCCAGCGTTTCGGAGCTTTTTTTATCCAGTTTTTATTATAAAAAATGCCAGTAGCTCCCCAGGTTAAGGGAATGCTGTATTGGTTTTTGGGATCAAAGTCACTGTCGACAAACATGGGTTCCAAATTTATAAGATTTGGAATGTTGGCATGATTCAGCTTAGTAAGCATCCCCAGTTTTTTCATGCGCTCAACATAGTAGCCAGAAGGCAAAATCACGTCGTAGACATTGTTTCTGCTGGCTTTTAGTTTGGCATACATTGTCTCATTACTGTCATAAGTCGAAAAATTTACTTTAATGCCGGTTTCAAGTTCAAATTCACGAACGACTTGTTTAGGTATTTCTCCTCCCCAAACATAAACATTTACAGTTTTTTGTCCAAACAGTGCTGTGGGGATAAAAAATAAGAAAAAGAAAAACTGTTTCATGTTGTTTTCCGTGCCAAACGGTGAGCAATTACCACAAGAATCATCGAGATAAAAAAAGTAATGGTGCATAAAGCATTTAATTCCGGTGTCACGCCTGCACGCACCAGGGAATAAATAGTAAGAGGCAAAATATTAAAATCAGGTCCGGCTACGAAATAGCTGATGATTACGTCATCAAAAGACAAGGTAAAACACAATAAAAAAGCGCTTAATACAGCCGGCCATAATAACGGCAATAGAATTTTAGTCAATGCAGTAAAGCGCGTAGCCCCTAAATCCAAGGCGCAGAAATAAATATTTGCATCCAGTGTATGGATACGGCTATTTATGGTAAGCACCACAAAAGGAATACAAAAGGTAATATGAGCAATCAACAGACTAAAGAAACCTAAAGGAATTGCCGTGATGTTGAAGAAAGTCAAAAGAGCCACACCCAATACCAAATCCGGTATTACAACCAGTAAAATAAGCAGGCTAAATAAAGTAATGCGGTACTGAGTTCGGTGTAAAAATAAATAAGTACATGCCAACAAACCTGTAACGGTAGCTACTATTGCCGCGCTTAGCCCTAATATTACTGAGTGCAGGAATGCTAACCATAGCTCGCGATCATGAAAAAGCTCTACGTACCATCGCGTTGAAAATCCATGCCATTGCAGGGAAAACTTTGCTTTATTCACGGAATAAAGAATAAGCACCAAAATTGGAAAGTACAATAAAATATAAATTAAAGCGAGATAGGTTTTTTGCACGAAGGATTTCAATGGATGATCTCCTTGCCATGACGACGATAGAAAAACAATAACAGCAGCAGTAAAGTGGTTAAAATGGTACTTGTGGCAGCTCCTTGTGGCCAATTTTCCAATACTAGAAATTGGTTTTGAATCATATTACCCAGCAGGATGGAACGGGCGCCCCCTAAAATATTAGGAATATAAAACAAAGTCATGGCCGGCAAAAACACCAGCAAGCACCCTGAAATAATTCCACCTAAGGTATTGGGTAAAAAGACACGAAAGAAAATTTGCCATTTGTTTGCTCCCAAATCTTTGGCTGCTTCTATTAATCTGAAATCAAAGCGCTCCATGTTTGTAAAGATAGGCAATACCATAAATGGAAACAAGTTATAGACTAAGCCGCTAATGACGGCAAAATTTGTATAAAGTAAGGAAAGAGGCTGTTCGATAAGATGCAATTTTAATAACACTAAATTTAAAATTCCTTTAAATTTTAATATTGCAATTAAGGAATAGGTACGCACTAGCGAACTCGTCCAAAAAGGGATAATGATGAGCAGCAGCAACAGCGATTGTTGTCTTGATTTAACCAATAAATAACTAAAAGGATAAGCCAGCAACAGACAGCTTAGTGTTGTAAATGCCGCAATAATAAAAGAACGTAAAAAAACTTTAAGGAAAAATGGCGACGTCAATTCGCTGTAATTATGCAAGGTAACCGGGAATGTAACCAGATGCGTGCTATCTTTTGATAAAAAGCTGGTTAATAAAATCAAGGTTAATGGCAAAAAACCAAACAGGATGAGCCATAAAAATAAAAAATAAATGGAAAATGGCTTAGCTTTCATAAGGCAATAACACTTCCCAACCTGGATACCATTGTATCCAAACAGCCTCGTTGATAGCGTATTCTAGCTTATCATCATCTTCATCAAAAAACTCAGAAGCATTAACAAGCTTGCCGGAAGGCAATTTAACCGTTAAATCCACGGTAGAGCCTTTATAGACAATATCTACAATTTTGCCGGGCAACATGCCTTCCGTGTGGGTGATTTCGTTTTCACCCCATACGCGGATATCTTCTGGGCGGATGATTAAATGGATCTTCTCACCGATTTTAAAGCGCCCGGTGTTCTTACACTCCAAGCGGATGGATTCAATTTCCGTATACAAACTATCATTGTGGACGCTTTGCACTTTGATATCAAAAATGTTTGTCTCGCCAATGAATTTTGCCACATGTAAATTAATGGGTGTTTCATATACTTGTCGCGGCGTGCCAATTTGTTCTATGTGCCCATGGTTAAAAATGACGATGCGATCCGACATGGATAGCGCTTCTTCCTGATCGTGGGTGACGAAAATGAACGTCATGTTTAATGTTTTTTGTAATTGTTTTAATTCGTATTGCATGGACTTGCGCAGGCGATAATCCAATGAACTTAGCGGCTCATCTAAAAGCAGAACTTGGGGTCGGCTGATAATTGCACGTGCAATAGCGACGCGCTGTTGTTGTCCACCGCTTAATTGTCTTATCCAGCGCTGGGCAAACGATTCCAGACGCACGAGCTTGAGCGCATCGGCGACGCGGTGTTTGATTTCGGTTTCACCCATACCCTTACAGCGCAGGGCAAAAGCAACATTTTCAAAAACATTTAAATGCGGGAATAAAGCATAGCTTTGGAAAACCGTATGGACATCCCGTTTTTGTGGCGGAAGATGATTGACGCATTCGCCATTGATGTAAATGTTGCCGGAGCTAGGTTGTTCAAAACCGGATATCATCCTAAGCAACGTGGTTTTACCGCACCCTGAGGGACCCAATAGCGTCAGAAATTCCCCTGGGTGCACTGATAAGGAGACATCGCTTAGGATAACGGCTGCTCCATATGATTTATAAACCTCTTTGATTTCAATCAATGGAATAGGCATGGCTTTGCATTTAAAAAAGGTCGAATTATGAAGCCTGGCATATTATTTGTCCATAGAGATTTGCAAGACATGCTTGCCTTGAGCAAAGCTGTTTGGCTCGACACAGCAAGCAGGAACACAAAAACGAATCCCTACCAAACCGAAACGCGGTCAATAGTCGTTTGCAGGCTGCATACTTCTGAAATTCCGCCATTATTACAAATGACGGTTCCTTTGGCAGGATCAATTGCCATGACGCCGCCTTGCCACAGACAACACCCTTGAATTTTCTGCAAATCCATAACGGCATGGCGACTACAATAGCAAGACGAATAATATCCATTGTTACAAACAAAACGTCCTGCGGATGAATCGCAATAATTAATACCCCCCATATTTTCACAGCAACTCGGGCAAGCACTGTATTGCGCAACTGGTGGCGGACACGGATTGGTGCAAGGTTGAGTTTTACAGATATTGACCGCGTGCACAGCAAAGGCTGCAGCAATTAAAAAAAGCCCAAAAATTAAGCGTAATGAATGCATTACCAGTTCCATTAAATAGATATCGATCAGAATACCATATAGTTATGGCAAATCAATTTCATTATTGTGCAAATGTTTCCCGTTTATGCCCCAATGTTTTCATCGGTTAAACTGGGATTTTTTATCTCCAAATCCACGGCTTCTATTTGCTGAAAGCGCTGGGTAATTTTACGTGCAGATGTGTTCACGTCAGTGACATCTTGATGAGCCTGATCGATATGTTTGGATAATTTATCCATTCTTTTTTCAAATCGCTGAAAGTCATCTGCAAGCGCTTGCAAATGTTTTTGAATGATATGCACTTGTTTGCGGGTGGCATCATCTTTTAGCACAGCTCTTGCGGTTGTTAAAACGGCCATTAAAGTCGTTGGAGAAACCAGCCATACTTTTAAACGCTGGGAGAGGGTGATGATTTCCGGATAATTAGCGTGGATTTCCGCAAAAATAGCTTCGGCTGGAATAAACATCACGGCGCCATCCGTGGTTTCATTGGGAATAATGTATTTTTCAGCTATGTCTTTAATGTGTTTTTGCAAATCGGTACGGAATTGTTGCTGCAAGGATTTACGCTCTACAGAATTGGCAGCAGTATTCATTATTTTTTGATACGTTTCCAAAGGAAATTTGGCGTCAATTACAATATGGCCGGAAGGTTCAGGGAGGAATAAAACACAATCGGCGCGTTTTTGGTTGCTAAGGGTGTATTGTAAACGATAGTGGTTGCTCGGGATCATATTGGCAACCAGGGTGGATAACTGGACTTCTCCAAATGCCCCGCGAGCTCTCTTATCCATCAAGACATCTTGCAGGTCGACTACGTGGTGAGATAACTCGGTTATTTTCTTTTGCGCTTCATCGATAATAGTCAAGCGGCGTACTACATCGGTAAAGGTGGACGAAGTTTTTTCGAAACCTTCTGTCAGACGATGGTTTACTTGCTGGGTGAGGTTATGCAAATGATTGCGTATTTCTTCGGTCAAGGTTTGCAAGTGCGAGCTTAAAGAGCCGGCATGTTGCTTAAAACTATGCTGTATTTGTTCACGGACATCAGCCATTTGACCTTGCAAGGTTTGGGTGATGAGTTGTTGGTTTAGCAACTGGCCGTGCGCAATTTTTTCATAAATGGTTTGTTGGCTTGCTAGATAAGTTTCGTGGATATCTAACTGAAGTTTATGAATAATTTGCGTTAACAGTTGTTGTAATTTTTCATAGCGTCTAAACAATAACAGTAATAACAAAAATTGCAGGATGATGCCTGCAGCCAGAGAAATGGTAATAAGAGGCAAATTATTCATAAATTCCTTTGTATTCGGCTTAAAGCCATAAGAATCTGATGGGTTGTATGTTGCTAGTGTATGGCAAAAATGTAAAGATTCAGCAACTGACTATTTCCCATCAATCAATATGAACGACCAAGCGGTTTTAAAACAAATTAATGAATTACGCGAGCGAGTGAGGCTTTATGACTATCATTATTATGTTTTAGACGAACCGCTGGTTCCAGATGCGGAATATGATCGATGCTTTAAGGCATTACAAGCCCTTGAAGAGCAATATCCGCAATATTTAACATCCGATTCACCTACTCAACGGGTAGGGGCAATGCCAGCTTCTGCTTTACAGCCCATTGCGCACCGCAAACCGATGCTTTCGTTGGCCAACGTGTTTACTGAGGAAGAATTGCATGCATTTATTAAACGCGTTGCCGATCGATTGCATCATCCTGAAGAGCAATTGATCTTTGCTTGCGAGCCAAAGTTAGACGGACTTGCCGTTAATTTGACATACGAACACGGGACCCTGGTATCCGCCGCTACGCGCGGAGATGGTTCTGTCGGCGAAAATATCATCAACAATATTAAAACCATTGCAGCGGTGCCATTAAAATTAATGAGTGAAAAGACGCCAAACTTCATTGAAGTACGTGGTGAAGTCTATATGCCCAAAGCTGGATTTGAGGCATTTAATGAGCAAGCGCGTAAACAAGGTGAAAAAACATTTGCAAATCCACGCAATGCCGCTGCCGGGAGCCTTCGTCAGTTAAATCCTGCCATCACTGCCCGCAGGCCATTAGCTATTTATTGTTATGGTTTTGGGGCGCATGAAGGAATTAGCCTCCCGGATAGTCATATTGCCCAAATTGCACTGTTAAAGGAATTAGGGTTTAGAGTAAATTCAGAAACTAAAGTTGTACAAGGGTTAAAAGGGTGCCTGCAATACTATGAAGCGATATTAAAAAAGCGTGATGCTCTGCCGTATGAAATTGATGGGGTAGTCTACAAAGTTGACAGTAACCGTTTGCAGGAAAAGTTAGGGTATGTAGCGCGCGCCCCGCGTTTTGCCTGTGCTCATAAGTTTCCAGCGAGTGAAGAAATGACTACCTTGCTTGCGGTGGATTTCCAGGTAGGCCGTACTGGTGCATTAACACCTGTGGCACGCTTAAAGCCGGTCAGTGTTGCAGGCGTCACGGTTAGTAATGCCACGTTGCACAATATGGATGAAATCGAACGCAAGGATGTGCGTATTGGCGATGTGGTCGTTGTCCGCCGTGCCGGGGATGTCATCCCGGAAGTGGTGGCGGTGGTTGCGGAAAAGCGCCCATCCGATACGCAAATGATTTCCATGCCAACTCATTGTCCAGTTTGCGGTGCTGAAGTGATTCGCGAAGAAGGGGAAGCTGTATCGCGTTGCACGGGTGGCTTGTTTTGCAAAGCGCAGCTTAAAAGAATGATATTGCATTTTGCTTCGCGCCGGGCAATGGCTATTGATGGATTGGGGGACGTTTTAGTGGAGCAATTAATTGCTGCCGGTTTATTAAATGATGTATCTGATATTTATGCTTTAACCTTGGAACAGTTGGCCAGTTTACCGCGTATGGGCCAAAAATCAGCTGAAAATTTACTCAAGGCCATCGAGCATAGTAAAAATACGACGTTGCAACGGTTTTTATATGCTCTCGGTATTCGCGAAATTGGTGAAGCAAGCGCTCATATCTTGGCGACTCATTTTAGCGATATAGATGACTTGCACAAAGCTTCGATAGACAAGCTCACTACTTTAAAAGATATAGGACCGGTGGCGGCTGCGCACGTCGTTCATTTTTTTGCCCAACGACATAATATGGAAGTAATTAAAAAATTACAGGGTTATGGGGTGTACTGGCCACAGAAACAAATTGCAAAAGTAAATACAGAGCATCTATTTTATGCTAAAACACTGGTTTTAACCGGGAGTTTGTCCAGCATGAGCCGAGACGAAGCCAAAGAGAAATTGTTGACTATCGGTGCTCGTGTTGCTGGCAGTGTGTCTAATAAAACAGATTATGTGGTGGCAGGGGAAGATCCTGGGTCAAAATTGGATAAAGCGGAAAAATTGGGAGTAAGCATTCTTACTGAACAAGAGTTTATTGTCATGCTGGAAAATAAAGTGAATTAGCGTGAGGGTTGGAAGCACTTAATTCAGTCAGGGAGAATAGATTGAATATTTTGAGGTTAATCTTACTTATGCTGCTGCTAACAAATCATTGGATTGCAGTTGCCGGTAATTTTATTTTGAACAATCCATACCCTGCTGAAGAATCAACACAAAAAATTTATTACACTTCGTTTAGCGGCCAACCTAAAACGCTCGATCCCGCCAAATCTTATTCAAGTAATGAATATCAATTCATTGGCCAAATCTATGAGCCTGTTTTGCAATATGATTATTTAACCCGCCCCTATACTTTGCTCCCATTAACGGCCGTCCGTATGCCTGAGGTGCGTTATTACAATAAAAACGGTAAAGAAATAGCACCGAGCCAGGCGCAACAAGCTGCATCGATAGCATATTCAGTGTACACAATTCACCTTAAAGCGGGCATTATGTATCAACCTCATCCCGCTTTTGCGCGTGCTCCTGATGGGCAATACCGCTATCATAATTTAGATGCCGATTTCCTGGACGACTATGATATTGATACATTAGCGGATTTTGAGTTTTCAGATACGCGCGAGCTTATAGCTGATGATTATATCTATGAAATCAAGCGCCTTGCCAATCCAGCCGTAAATTCGCCCATTTATGGGCTTTTAAGCGAATACATCGAAGGTTTTCGCGAGTTTGCTAAAACGCTTCCCGTTGCAAAAAATCCAAATGAGTACATCGACTTGCGCCCGTATCCACTGCGAGGTGTGAAAAAAATTGACAATTATACTTTTGAAATCACCATCAAAGGATTATATCCACAGTTTGCTTTCTGGCTTGCCATGCCTTTTTTTGCGCCTATACCTTGGGAAGCGGATCGGTTTTATTCCCAAGCTGGAATGGATGATAAAAATCTGGATTTAAGTTGGTATCCTGTGGGGACCGGCCCTTTTATGCTGAGTGAGAATAATCCGAACAGCCGCATGGTTTTGGAAAAAAATCCCAACTACCATCCAGAGTTTTTTCCGGAAGAAGGCAGTTTGGAAGATGAACAGCAAGGCTATTTGCACCATAAAAATCAGGAATTGCCATTAATTGAGAAAGCAATTTATACCCTGGAAAAAGAAGCGATACCGCGCTGGAATAAATTTTTGCAAGGTTATTTTGATTTATCAGGGGTTGGGACAGACAGTTTTGATCAAGCCATTAAAATCACCCATACGGGCGCTACTGTCTTGACGCCTGAAATGAAAGAAAAAGGGATCCGTCTAACGCAGGTTGACGATCCCTCGATTTATTATATGGGCTTTAATATGCTTGACCCCATCGTTGGCGGCAACAGCGAGCGTGCGCGTAAACTCAGGCAAGCTATTTCCATAGCGGTTAATTTTGACGAAAACATTGCCATTTTTTTCAATGGTCGCGGCCAAGCTGCGCAAGGTCCAATTCCTCCAGGAATTTTTGGACATCGCGAGGGAAAGGAAGGCATTAATCCCTACGTATACAAATGGATTGGCAACGAACCTAAACGACGTTCTATCCAAGATGCAAAAGCTTTAATGAAAGAGGCGGGTTACCCTGGCGGAAGGGATAAGGCGACAGGTAAGCCCTTAATCTTACATTATGATGTGCCTGCTACAGGCGGCCCGGATGATAAAGAACAATTAAATTGGATGCACAAGCAATTTGCACGTATTGGCATTGCATTAAACATACGTGCTACACAATACAATCGTTTTCAGGAAAAAATGCGGAATGGCAATGCGCAAATCTTTAGCTGGGGGTGGAATGCCGATTACCCGGATCCTGAGAATTTTTTATTTTTGTTATATGGGCCTAATGGTAAGGTAAAGTATGGTGGCGAGAATGCCACAAATTACCATAACCCAGTTTATGACCGCTTGTTTGATTTAATGAAAAACCGTAATAATGATGCAAAACGCCAGGAATTAATCGATCAAATGGTTGCTATTCTGCGTCGGGATGCGCCATGGATATGGGGCATCAATAGTCAAAGCCTTATTTTGAGCCAGCAATGGGTTGCTCCTATTAAAACGAATACCATTTCTCAAAATACATTAAAATACATCGCAATCGACGTTCCCATGCGAAACCACTTCAGGGAAATTTGGAACCGTCCCATTTTATGGCCTGTCGGTTTGTTTTTATTATTGCTCTTGTTTTTATTGTTGCCTTTTATAGTGGCTTACTTTCTTAAACAAAGAGATCGTGCTCCGAGAATAGTTTTATGACCCAGTATTTAATAAGACGAATTCTATACATGGTTCCTATTTTGCTGGGAATTAATATCCTGACCTTTGCATTATTTTTTATGGTGAATTCCCCAGACGATATGGCGCGGATGCAGCTGGGGCAAAAACACATTAAAGAGGAAGCTATAGCTGAATGGAAAGCGCAGCGCGGCTATGATTTGCCTTTATTCTATAATGCCGAAGCATCCGGCACGAAGCAATTGACGCAAACCCTGTTTTTCCAGAAATCACTGCTTTTATTTGCTTTTGATTTTGGCGTTTCGGATGCAGGGCGGGATATCAGTTACGATGTCATGGAGCGAATGTGGCCGAGTCTTGCTATTGCCATTCCGGCATTAATATGCAGCGTAATCATCAACATCATGTTTGCCATGCTGATGGCGTTTTTCCGCTCAAGTTATCTGGATTTAAGCGGGGTAATTGCTTGCATTATTTTAATGTCTATTTCCACTATGTTCTATATCATTGGGGGACAATATATTTTTGGAAAAATTTTGCGGCTGGTGCCGATTTCAGGTTACGACGATGGTTTCGACAGCATTAAATTTGTTTTTCTGCCTGTATTAATTTCGGTCATTGGCGGCCTGGGCGCTGGCAGCCGTTGGTATCGTACCTTATTTCTGGAAGAAATGGATAAAGATTATGTTAAAACTGCCCGGGCCAAAGGCTTATCCGAGGTGCGCGTATTATTTCGACATGTGTTAAAAAATGCCATGCTGCCAATTTTGACCGGGATTGTCGTCATTATTCCCACGCTGTTTATGGGAAGCCTTGTTTTAGAATCGTTTTTTGGTATTCCCGGTTTAGGAAGTTATATCATCGATGCCATTCAACAACAGGATTTTGCCATTGTAAGAGCCATGGTTTTTCTTGGATCCGTTCTTTATATTGTAGGGTTAATTTTAACGGATATTTCCTACACATTGGTGGACCCGCGCGTGAGATTAAAATGAACCTTGAATTACTTTGGACGGATCAATGTTTTCTAATCGTTCTAATTTTAAGCTTGATAGTTATTGCTAACTCATTGCGCAAGGAACATGTGCGACGTGCTTATCGACAAATTTTTTCGAAACCGATCGCGGTAGGCTCTGCAATTATTTTATTGTTTTTCTTGTTAATTGCCCTGTTGGATTCAGTGCACTTCAACAAACCCGGAAGAGATACATCCAGTTCATTGCTGGATTATGTATTGGCCCCCTTGGATTCCACATTTGAAAAGACTTATTCAGCGCCTTTAGCATTGACATTGTACACAAGTGAAACCGTATTCTCAGCAGGCCATGCACAACAAATTTACCCACGCTTGAAATACATCTCACGCGATTTAAAAGACGCAGTCCAAGTGAAACAGTTATTAGCAAGGATTATATTAAAATCTGTGACTTATAGCCTTTTAGCCATCATGATCTCATGGTTTTTCTTTGCTCTTTTTAGAAAATGGTATAACGGGAAAGGCCTTTTTTTCTTCACACGGGCAAATGTCAGCGCGCTCGCTACCTTATTGCTGCTGTTGATTTTTGCCATGGGTAGTTTATGGCTGTCGCAATATCTCCATGTTTTAGGGACAGGAAAGATTGGACAGGATATTTATTATTATGCGCTAAAGAGTATCCGTACAGGTTTAATCATCGGTATGCTCACCACGTTGTTCATGATGCCCCTGGCTTTATTACTAGGGATTGCAGCCGGGTATTATGGGGGGGTTATTGATGACATCATCCAATACATTTATACAACGTTAAGCTCCATACCAGGGGTATTGTTAATCACGGCTTCGGTGCTTTCCATGCAAACTTACATAGCCAATCATCCGGAGCAATTCACGACTTTGGCGCAGCGGGCCGATGCCCGTCTGCTCGCGCTCTGTTTTATTTTAGGGATCACCAGCTGGACCAGTTTATGCCGCTTGCTGCGTGCTGAGGCATTAAAAATACGTGAAATTGATTTCGTCATGGCGGCCAAGGCCTTAGGCAGCAGTTCCATTAAAATTATTTTTAAACATTTATTGCCAAACGTGATGCATATCGTGTTGATCACGCTGGTATTGGATTTCAGTTTTTTGGTGTTGGCTGAAGCCGTTCTCTCCTACGTTGGGGTAGGGGTTTCCCCGTTAACCATCAGTTGGGGAAATATGATCAATACCGCACGCTTAGAATTAGCAAGAGATCCCATTGTCTGGTGGCCTATGGCAGCCGCGTTTATTTTTATGTTTATTTTGGTTCTTGCCAGCAACTTGTTTGCTGATGCAGTGAGGGATGCTTTTGATCCAAGGCAGGTGAGCGTTTAGCTTCTTTCATTTAAAAATAATAAACAAGTTAAGCATCTTCAGTTAAAATCCCTGTTTCCTGTAAATTGATATAACAATTTAATCATCAAGAATATGGATTAGGCTCAATGCAATCACGTTTTGTTCATCTGCGTATACATAGTGAATATTCTCTAATTGATGGTTTGATTCGTATTAAACCATTAATGAAAGCACTGCCCGAAAAAGGGATGAATGCAGTAGCTGTAACGGATAATTGCAATTTATTTGCCGCTGTAAAGATATTTCAAAGCGCTACTGCGGAGGGAATTAAACCCATACTTGGGTGCGATTTACCGTGCCATGAGCCTGAAAAACCAGACTTGACTTATTCTTTGTTGTTATTGTGTCAGAATGAAACGGGTTACCGCAATTTAACACGATTGGTATCAAAAGGTTATCAAGAAGGGCAATATCAGGGTGAACCGCGTATCCAATGGGCATGGATACCTCAATATGCAGACGGATTGATTGCTTTATCGGGCGGACGTCTAGGCGATATTGGGCAGGCGTTGCTGGCAGGTGATGAGAAACGTGCACTGGAGTTGGCAAAAAAATGGTCGGACGTTTTCCCTAATCGTTATTATCTGGAAATACAACGAACGGATCGCCCCGATGAAGATACTTACAATGAAAAAATAGTACAGTTAGCGGAAACGCTTAATTTGCCGCTTGTAGCAACCAATGACGTGCGCTTCCTGCAGCAGGAAGACTATCATGCCCATGAAGCGCGGGTGTGTATCCATCAAGGCCGTACATTGGCGGATCCATCGCGTCCACGTAGCTATAGTGCAAAACAGTATTTGCGTTCTGCCGATGAAATGAGCGAATTATTTAGCGATATCCCGCAAGCTATCCAAAATACCGTTGAAATTAGCAAGCGTTGTACGGTAAAGCTTGATTTAGGTAAAAACTATCTACCAAATTTTCCTGTACCAGCCGGCGATACGGTTGAAAATTATTTATCGCATTTATCCACACTTGGGCTTAATGAACGGTTGCAGCAAATTTTTCGCGACAAGCCAGAGGCTTTGTCAGCTAAGCGCCCTATCTATGAAGAACGTCTTAAGATTGAATTAAATGTCATCAATTCAATGGGATTTGCAGGGTATTTCCTCATTGTTGCCGATTTCATCAAATGGGCTAAAAATAACAATGTGCCTGTAGGACCAGGGAGAGGATCAGGAGCTGGTTCTCTCGTAGCTTATGCATTGCATATAACCGACTTAGACCCATTGCAATATGATTTACTGTTTGAGCGTTTCCTAAACCCCGAACGCGTTTCCATGCCCGATTTTGATATTGATTTTTGCATGGAAGGCAGGGATCGGGTGATTGAATACGTAGCCGAAAAATATGGACGCAACAGCGTGTCGCAAATCATTACCTTTGGTTCCATGGCAGCAAAAGCCGTAGTGCGGGACGTTGGGCGCGTGTTGGGGCATCCCTATGGTTTTGTGGATAAACTAGCCAAACTTATTCCATTTGAGTTGGGTATCACCTTAAATAAAGCGCTTGAGCAAGAAGATGAATTGCGCCGCCGTTATGAAGATGAGGAAGAAGTTAAGGAATTATTTGATTTGGCTTTAAAGCTTGAAGGAATCACCCGCAATGCAGGCAAACATGCCGGTGGAGTGGTAATTGCACCTTCCGAGTTAACGGATTTTACTGCAATTTACTGTGAAGAGGGTTCCACGCAATTAGTTAGTCAATTTGACAAGGATGATGTGGAATCTGCGGGTTTGGTGAAATTTGACTTTTTAGGCTTAAGGACGCTGACTATTATTAATTGGGCTTTAACCACAATTAATCAGCAAAGGCAAAGAGACAATCTTGCGGCAATTGATATTAATGAAATCCCCATGGACGATGCCGCCACATTTGATTTATTAAAAGCTTGTCAAACCACAGCGGTATTCCAGCTTGAGTCACGCGGCATGAAAGAGCTTATTCACCGCTTACAACCAGACTGCTTTGAAGACATCATTGCTTTAGTTGCCTTGTTTCGCCCCGGCCCATTGCAATCGGGAATGGTAGATGATTTTATCGACCGCAAACATGGACGAGCTAAAGTTGAATATCCTCATCCGGATTTAGAGCCAATTTTAAAGCCAACTTACGGGGTTATTCTTTATCAAGAACAAGTGATGCAAATTGCCCAAGTATTAGCCAATTACACCTTGGGAGCGGCCGATTTATTGCGGCGGGCCATGGGTAAGAAAAAACCGGAAGAAATGGCAAAACAGCGGGAAATTTTTACTGAAGGAGCCAGTAAACGCGGTGTCGACGTGCAGACAGCTACGTATATTTTCGATTTGATGGAGAAATTTGCGGGCTACGGATTTAACAAATCGCATTCTGCTGCTTATGCTTTAGTGGCTTACCAAACCGCTTGGTTAAAGGCTCATTTTCCCGCAGCATTCATGGCTGCGGTCATGTCTTCCGATATGGATAATACGGACAAGGTGGTTAATTTTATTCATGAATGCAAGCACATGAATTTAACTATTTTACCGCCCTCTATTAACCGTTCCGATTACCATTTCACAACGCTTGATGATACAACCATTGTTTACGGCCTGGGGGCAATTAAAGGTGTAGGGGAAGCAGCAATCCAAATTTTGGTTGATGAACGCAGCAAGGGATTGTATGAGGGATTGTTTAGTGTGTGCCAACGCTTGGATATGCGCAAGGCAAACCGACGCGTTCTTGAGGCTTTGATAAAAAGTGGGGCAATGGATGAATGGGGCATAGAACGTGCTGTTTTATATGCATCACTAGATAAAGCCATGCAAGCAGGGGCACATTTTCACCAAACCCAAAGCAGCGGTCAAACCAACCTCTTTACATTATTCGATGAGCAAGAAGAGCAAGAAGATTATCTTGTTTGTCCGCCATGGCATGAGAAAACCCGCTTGGAAGGGGAAAAAGAAACTTTAGGATTTTACCTAAGTGGGCATCCGGCAGGTATTTATTTACAAGAATTTAGCGAATTTACCCAGCCTATCAGCAGATTATCGGCTTCATTGACCAAAAAAGTACTTATTTGTGGTTTGGTAACGAATGTTAGACGTATATTGACCAAGCGTGGTAAGAAACTAGCCATTATTGGTTTGGAAGATTCCACTGGAAATCTTGATGTGGTGGCTTTTTCAGAAATATTCGAAGCGTGTCAAAATCCAATTCAGGCAGGGCAGATCTTATTGGTAGAAGGTGAGCTTGCCCAGGATGATTACACGGGTGGCGTAAAAATGACTGCTACCGCATTACTTGATTTGCATGAAGCGAGAACCCGATTTGCCAAATACCTGCATATAAAGCTTACTGAGCAAGATGCAAGTCTACTGCCCGCATTACAATCAGTCTTAAAAGCACATCAAGGCGGATGCGGAATTAGAATTCATTATGAAAATAAAAAAGCCAAGGCAGTGCTCAACCTGGGAGCAGGCTGGTCTATTGTGCCGAGCGATGAGGCATTGAGCATGCTTGCAAGTTTGCTTAATAAAGATCGAGTCAAGCTTTGCTATAGCTAAAGTGAAGCAGGCCAAGCTTGTGCATCCTATACTTAATTTACCGGAGTAATCTACCTAGCTTGAGGGATGTATGAAGGTTGCCTACCGCCACCTTGATGAAGCGGTCAAAGCTAAAATCATCACCGCGAAGCAGCGCGATAATTTGCTGGAATTTTTAAAAGCGCAAACAGAGCAAAGCCCAAATTTTAATTTTACGAATGTTTTATATTATTTAGGCGGCCTGCTGGCAATTGGTGCCATGACTTTATTTATGAATCTTGGCTGGGAAACTTTTGGTGGATGGGGTTTATTCGGGCTTACTGTTTTATATGGAATTTTAGGCTTGTCTCTGGCGCATGTTTGCCAAAGAAAAAATTTGAAAATTCCTGCAGGTATCTGTGCAACATTTGTAATTTGTTTAACGCCGCTCGCTCTTTATGCATTACAAAAAGCCATGGGATGGTGGCCTGATGATGCTGTCGTCTATCGTGATTACCATCTCTATATAAAATGGCATTGGATTTTTATGGAATTAGGCACATTAGCCATGGGAGTTATTCTTGCCTGGATTTATCGCTATCCGTTTATGCTGCTGCCTATCGCAGTAACCCTTTGGTACCTGTCCATGGATGTAGCGGTTATGTTAAGCCAGGAGGATATTTTTAATTTTGAATTGCGTGCGCTTGTTTCCATGTATTTTGGGTTGGTTATGACGCTTGTTGCATTTTGGGTGGATGTGCGTTCACGATATGCCGCAGATTATGCATTTTGGCTGTATCTTTTCGGCGTGTTTACCTTTTGGGGTGGTTTATCATGTCAAAGTTCCGACAGCGAGTTATCCAAATTTTTCTATTGTTGCATCAACCTGGCCATGATTGGTATTGGCGTTTTACTAGTGAGGAAAGTTTTTGTCATTTTAGGAGCTTTAGGATGTGCTTTTTATTTGGGACATTTGGCATGGACTGTATTTCCTGAAAGTCCGCTTTTTCCTGTTGCATTGACGGCCATTGGTGCCTTAATTATATATTTGGGAACGTTATGGCAAAAAAATGAAAAAGAACTGGCCCGCAAAGCACAATCCATTTTACCTAAATCTTTGCGCCAAGTGCTGCAGGAGCGGCAACTGGATTAATGATAAAATAATGAGTTGAAACAAGCTAATTTTACGTTGGTTTGTTCGCGAGTAATTTTTCAAATTCGCCCGACACTTCGTTAGCCAGTTTCTGGCGTTTGGTTTCCATAAAGAAAGCATTTCCAGTGATTAAAAGCTTGCCTATGATCACTAAAAGACCGATGCCTGTAGCTGCGATGAGGATGTTGGCAAGAACAGGTTTCCAAAGGGAGCGATGTGTACTTAAATCTTTATGTGTTTGAGCAAGGCGCTGTTTAAAGCTATCCTGAATTTTTTCAATTGTTTTTGTATCTGGATTAAGGGTATTTTTTTCGGCAAAGTAAAGGTAAGCCAAGTTCTCAAGAGCATCAGCTGCTGCAATCGCTTTTTCCCCCTCGACCTCATTTTTTAGGTTTTTTTGTTTGATGGCTTCGCCATGTGCTCTTAAAACTTGCAAGCTCCTTAAAAGTTCCCTGGTTTTGGGATCATGCTGGTTTAATAACCGCAGGATGTCATCTTTTCCTAAAAGAAAGGCAAATTCATAAGCTGTGATAGAGGGGTTTTCCTTGTCTTCTTTTTGTGCAAGAAAATCTTCTATTCTTGCCTGTGTCTTTGCTGAGCCCTCGGCAATAAGTTTTGCTTTAACCGCTGAATAATTGCAAAAAGCTGTGTCTTTAAAAGGAATTTTTAATTCAAAAAGCGTTTCGATAATGGTTATTTGATCACGCAGGATGGCTAGATAAGGAATGAGATCTTCCGAGTCATAAGGGATAAGTTTGATTAACGCTTCTTTGGCGCCTTGTATTGCAGCACGCATGATGGGAGTGACATTGCCTTTATCTTTCTTAGCCAGATCCACACCTTTATCCGCCAAGAAAGGAATAAGGTGCGCCTGATTGTGTGCGGCAGCTATGTGCGCTATGTTTTGTCCGCTCTCATCGTCTTTATTTAAATCAAAACCTTTTTCAGCCAGAAGCTTAATAATCCCCAATTGTCCAGCTTTGGCTGCACAATGCAAAGGCGTTAAGCCTTTTTTATCTTTTTTATTAAAATCAAAACCTTGTTCTAAATATTTTTCAACTAAATCGGCGTAGCCTTTCTCTGCCAGGTAATGAGCAATAGTCTTGCCATCTCTATCTTCAATAGCCAAATCAAAGCCTTTTTTCTTAAAGAGGTCAAGGATCGTATCGCTGCCCGCCCATGAAGCATAGTGAATGGGATGCACTCCATTCTCATTTTTGTTGCAGTCTATTTCCTTGTCATTGAGTAGCTTAACCACGATGTGTTCTTGCTGTCTAAGTATGGCATTATGTAATGGAGTAACACCTCCATCAGCTTCCTCATTTAAATTTGCTCCCAGCTGTTTAAGGGTATCCAGCGTCTTGCTTTGCCCCCCTATGGCTGCATAGTGGGATGGAGTAAATCCGTTTTTTTCGTTTCTTTTATTTACAGGGATTTTATATTGATGCAGTACCGTAATTGCCTCGTATTGGCCAGTTAATGCAGCTACATGCACAGGAGCCACGCCCTTCGTATCGGTTTTATCCAAATCCACATTGTTCTTTGCAAGTTCATGGAGAATATTTATATGGCCGTTTTGGGCAGCAATCCATGCAAGGGTGTGTTTAGTCTCCTTATATGTTTTATGGAGATTGGCTCCAGCCTTGCCAAGCTCGGAGAGCATGGCTGCATCTCCCTGGGCTGCAGCCATATAAGCTAAATCGATGCCATCCCGACTCGCTCGCAAAGCCATTTCCGCCAGATTCTTACCAAATTTTAATGTGGAAAAATCTTTTTTAAACTGCACGAGGTTTGGATGATCACCCGTAGTGAACAGGGTTGCATTTAATGGTATGTGCCAATCATAGCCAAAAGCTAGCGATATGTAATAAGAAAGATTGTCGGTGTCTTTGCCCAGGGTTTTAGGCGGATATTGATTAATATCCATAAACGTCCAGCCTGCTTCCTGTTGATAGGTAAGCGCAATGGCATGGCTTTGGTTTGCCAGCATGAGCCCCACTTGTTGTTCAGGTGGCAAATGTTGAGCAAGTAAGTTTGCAAGTTCATCGAAATACTTTTTTATTTCTTCGCGAGTCAGGATCATTGCTTCTTTGTAAATCTGTTGCCAGCCTCCTTTTTTAAGTATGGAATCAGAGGAAGCGATTGGCGAAATTTTTTCTATATTTTCCTGACATGCGCCTTCAGGAAGCAAAGAATGGTTGTGAGGGCGATGATATAAAACAAGGCTTTCGTAGAAGGCGAGGACGTCGAAAAGTTCTTGTTCTTCTTCAGTTAAATGTTGTAAATCTGGTGCAGATGTTTGCCAACTGGCCACTCTTTTTTTGACAATAGCAACTTGCTTGAGGAGCGGTTCGGCAAAATTGTTATATTCCGCTATTTTTTCGATTCGTTTTAAAAATAATTTTTCTTCACCAGCCAAGCAGGCTTCAAGCCAACGTATGGAAAAACCCTGACAAATCCCTTTTGAATCTTTACTCTCATAGCCTAGTTTTTTTGCGACATCAAAAGCATGCATAATAGTCAAAATGGTTTTAATTTTGCCATTATAGCATCTAAATGTTAACTGTACCATCAAAACAATATATTAATAAATTAATCAAGAAGGGTAAAAAGACAACGGGGGATTTGTTTTGCAATTTTAACTTATGTATTCCAGCTCAAGAAAGCTTTTTTTGTCAAAGGCCATACGCTAACATAAGCTTCATTATTGTTTTACCTTTAAAAAGCTGTAAATCTAAGGATGGTTTCATGAAGAAGTTTTGCCGGCTGGTTATTTTGTTTTCTTTATTGGCTATGATGCATAGCGGCCATGCAAATGTGCGCGAACAAAATGCTTATCGGGATTTTTGGTCACCCACCTATCATGGCCAGAGATTGGCATATTGTACTTTAAATGGAAAAAAGTGCGGTGCTGCTGTAGCCGATTGTTATTGCCGTAAAATGGGATATCAACGTGCCAGTACACAAATTATGGAGCACAATGTCGGTATAAGCAATTATTTAAACAGTCGTGCACAATGCCAGGGTTGGCGCTGTAACGGATTTAAGTTAATTCAATGTGTAGGGGTGGTAAAGCATCAACCGCCCGCGAAATATCATTATCGTTCCAGACGCTTCGCTGCACCGCGCATCGGTCATTATCGTGTTGATTGGTGCTATGAAAACAGCAAAGGCTGCGGACAGCGGGCCGCCTATTCTTTTTGCAGGCGCATGGGGTATTTAAAAGCGCAAGAATATAAAAAAGCGCCTCACCTTCCTGCAACAAAAGCCTTGGGAAATCAAAGATTATGCTTTGGCAAAGAGTGCGAAGGGTTTAGCTCCATTATTTGTTATCGATGATAATTCTGCAGAGTATTACAAACTAGCGACGAAAATAGGGCGTGTCATCAATTAAAAAGTATCATTAATAAACAATAAGTTATTAATTATCTCTGTTGGTAAAATCATTGATATTCGTTGTTTAGCCAAAAAGATGTATTTTATTTCCATGTCTTTTCAAAAGTCCATGGATTGTTTATTCTGCCCTGAAGTTAGCCATGTAAGTGTAAAGATGCGTCGTTACGGATTAAAAGAAAAGCAATGGGAAAAGATTAAAGATTTATTGCCCGGCCGCAAACAAAGTGTGGGAGTCACAGCCCAGGATAACAGACTTTTTGTCGAGGCAGTTTTGTACCGCTATCGCGCAGGTATTTCGTGGAGGGATTTGCCGGAACGTTTTGGAGATTTTCGTGTGATCCATACTCGTCACACACGTTGGAGCAAGACGGGCATTTGGGAAAAAATTTTTATCGCCCTTTCAGAAGATTCGGATAATGAATATGTCATGATTGACTCAACCATAGTGCGACATCAGCACAGTGCCGGCGCTAAAAAAAAGAGGGAGATGAGCTATCGGACGCAGCAGTGGCGGATTAAGCACCAAGATACACGCTACTTGTGATGCACTGGGCAACCCGACTGGCTTTCATTTGACAGGGGGTCAGGCACATGACCTTGATGGCGCTGATGTGTTACTTGAAAACATGTGTGCCGATGCGTTGCTTGCTGATAAAGCCTACGATGCAGAAGACAGAGTTTTGAAAAAGCTTAAAGGGAAAGCTTGTGAGGCTGTTATACCCCCGAAATCTGTAAGAAAAATTAAAAGAAAATACGATAAATTTTTATATTATTCACGCCATCTTATAGAAAATTTCTTTTGTAAATTAAAGCAGTTTAGTGCCATCGCAACCAGATACGATAAAAGAGCAAATAATTTCCTCGGAGGAATTTATTTGGCAGCAACTGTCATTTTGCTTAATTGATGACACGCCCTAATTGTTCATGCACTTTAAAACGCTGTCTTACATGGGGTAATCAACTTTTCAAATTCATTGGAGACTTCCTTAACCATTTGTTGACGATTGGTTTCAGCAAAGAAAGCACTGCCTGTGATTAAAAGTTTGCCTAAGATAACTAGAAGACCGATGCCGGTCGCTGCTATAAGAATATTGGCAAGAATAGGCTTCCACAATGCTCGGTGGGTGCTTAGGTCTTTGTAAGTTTGGGCCAGTTGTTGTTTAAAACTATCCTGAATTTTTTCTATGGCTTTGCTATCAGGATTAGGAGAACTTTTCGCAGAGAAATAAAGGCAAGCCAGTGTCTCAAGTGCATCAGCCGCTAAGATGGCTTTTTCCCCTTCTATGGTATTTAGGTCTTTAGCATTTTCCTTGCCTGCTTCTTCTTTTTTATTTTCTTTATTTTTGTTTTTAATGGTTTCGCCATGTTCTCTTAAAGTTTGCAAGCTGGTTAATAACTCGGTAGTTTTAGGATTCTGCTGATTGAATATTCGTACAATTTTATCTTTTCCCAAAAGGAGGGCAAATTCATAAGGGGTAATAGGGATCTTCTCCTTATCAGATTTTTGTTTTATAAATGTTCGGAGCCTTGTTTCTATTTTTTGTGGTATGGTTTCCCCTGGATTTAAGTGAGAGGCAATAATTTTTCTTAATTCGTTTTCTGAGTAGCTCTTTGAGGCTTCGTCTTTAAAATCTATCTTGAATTCAGTGAGGGCTTGAATGATTTCAGATTGTTCGTGCTCAATGGCGATGTAGGGTATATTTTTCCCTATTCCATATTTGGCCAGTTCCGTAAAAGCGTCTTTAGAGCCGCTTTTCGCGGCATACATGAGCGGAGCAAACCCATGGTTGTCTTCCTTGGCCATGTCTACACCTTGAGCCGCCAAAAAGGGAAGAAGAGCTGTTTGGTTTTCCATAGCAGCTATATGCGCTATAGTTTGTCCCTCATTATTTTCTACATTTAAATCAAAATTTTTAGTGGCGAAAAACTCAACTATATCAAGCTGTCCACCTTCAGCTGCATAATGAAGAGGCGTAAAGCCACGTGCGTTTTTCTTATTAAAATCTAACTCTTGAGTCATCAATTTTTCGATCAATGCTTTATGTCCGCCTAGGGCGAGAAAATGGGCAATCGTGCTTCCCTCAGCATCTTCCATGTGTAAATTAAATCCTCTATCTTTAAAAAGATTAAGAATAATCTCATTGCCTGCAAAAGCTGCGTAATGGATGGCATGGTAGCCCCTCTCAGCCCGTAGGTCACAGTCCACTTGTTTATCATTTAATAACTGAGCTACAATATGCCCCTGATTCTTAAACGCTGCAAGGCATAGCGGGGTCATGCCGTCCTCAGTTTGCGCGTTTAAATCTGCCCCTAATTCTTTAAGTGTAGCTAAGGCCGAGTCATGCCCCTTCGATGCTGCATAATGAGCCGGACTCCATCCACCATTACCCCGTTGATTGACTGATACCCCATGCTGGTGCAGCATGGCAATAGCCGCCCCATGGCCATGGGACGAAGCAAGCTCCATAGGAGTCACTCCGCGGCTTGGTGTATGTAAATCCACATTATTTTTCGCAAGGATATCAAGTATTTCTGCATCCCCATTCATCGCAGCTAGAAAAGCAAGATTGTACCTATCGTCATCTTCTTGCCAGAGATACGTTTTATACATTATATTAAGATCAGCTCCTTTTTGAGCGAGCTTGACAAGGGCGCTTGCATCTCTATTCTGGACAGCCATATAAGCTAAATCGATACCGCCATAACCACACTCATCAAATCGCTCAACTATCTTAGTGTTTTGCCGGGTTTTAAATGCAGCAAACTGTGTTTTTAATTGTTCAAGTTGTGGGTGTCTGCCGGTGGTAAAGAGATCGATACTAAAGGGAATATAGTTCTTGGAAAGATCAGAACAAAAGATAGCCAGACAGCTTAAATCATATCCCAAGACTTGCCGGTTATTGCTTA
This sequence comes from Legionella septentrionalis, assembly GCF_003989745.1. Lineage (GTDB taxonomy): Bacteria > Pseudomonadota > Gammaproteobacteria > Legionellales > Legionellaceae > Legionella_A > Legionella_A septentrionalis. Next base: position 1,184 of record NZ_RZGS01000026.1, on the reverse strand, counting down.
GATTATCATTACAAATATCACGATGATCAACTAATGTCCAACCTGCCTGCGGTTGATAGGTTAAAGCGATGCTATGATATGAGAGACGTAAAGTGATTCCTACTGTTTCCTGAGGAGCAAGACTAAGATTGAGAATACCTGCCATTTCTTTAAAGTACGTGTCTATTTCTTTTGAGGAGAGCATTGCAGCTTGGGAATGAATTCGTAGCAATCCACCTTCTCTTTGGATAGATTCAGAGGATGCGATGTGGGACGTTTGTTCAATGCGTTTGCCATTGAGTAGAGCCGCGTCATATAAAAGTATACTCTCGTAGAACGCCAAAACGTCTAAAATATTTTGCTCTTCTGCCGTTAAGGTCTGCGAAATTTTTTCTTCTGCGCTTAAATTTTTCCAACTTATAACTTTCTTTTTTAACGTACTGACTTTTTCCAGGAATTGTGTGCCTTGGCTATGATATTGTTCTATCCTTTTAATTCGCTCTAAGAAATCCTTTTCCTCATTAACTAAACAGGCTTCCAACCAGCGTATTAAAAAACCTGAATAATTTTCGTCGCCTTTAAAATAACCTAATTTTTTGCCGAGTTGTATAAAAGACATAAACAAGCACCTTGTAACTTTTATAAACATTATAGCATGTATGAAACAATATTCTTAAACCCTCATTACCATACTTGCGGTCAAGCAGGTATCTCAAAGGAGTGATGTTGTAATATTAGCCTTGCAGTTTGCACAGTGTGAAACTTCTGACGCGGCAGGAAGGCGGATTTTGGGTGAATTTAAAACTTTTATCTGGTAAAAAAGATGATAAATAGAAGAAAAATTTTCAAGAATTTTAAACTTGATGTGATTAGATTCGTGAAAACCAAAGTTACGGTCGGGGCCCGAGGCAGCTCGTAGTTTGTTGCTCAATTCTAACGTGCTAATTGTTGGATTAAAAGAACATAAGGCAGTTGAGGGTCAAGCATTCAGAGGCAATGGTAAGTTAATTGCTGAACAGCTTGAGCAATTGCGGGAGGAAAACCAGCGCCTGAAGATGGAAAAAGAAATTTTAAAAAAGGCGGGGGCAAATTCAATCGATCATTGCAACACCTCGCTCAATTTATCCGCCGGAGCTAGAAAGTTCAATGTTTTCCGCGGTCTTTCATTTAATTCTCTGGCAATTTTATCCAAATCAAATTGAGAG
>NZ_RZGS01000025.1 GCF_003989745.1 Legionella septentrionalis | reverse complement strand
AAAGAATATAACGAGGAACGACCGCATCAAGCTTTAAACAGCATGACGCCTGTTCAATACCGATTAAACAGAAACCCGGAAACCTCTAGTTTAGCTTGGCACTAAAAAAGGAGGGTTTACATCATTATTTTCATCCATTGAATATGCTCAATTAAAATTATCCTTAAACTAATTGTATATGTTCATTATATTTAATTCTATTTTGGATACGCGGTATAAGCTGCAGTAAAAAGACTAAACGCTATTTTTAGTACAATTATCAGATTTATTTCATCTACAAATTGATAAAGATCTTTTTAAAATAATCGATAGTAGTATTAACTCCAGCACTTAATTGAAGTAGATAAGCATTTTCATTATCCCACCAAAGCGCATCATATGGACCATAACGATTGCTAAAGCTGGCAATGTAGACATTGCTCGTAATTTCATGACTCTTCGGATTTAGGACAGTTATATTGAAGTTACTGTACCCGCTATATGAATTTATATTTGGTAATCTAGAAAGCGAAGGCTTCTTTATTGGAAAAGTGTCTTTATTGAAAATACGAAACCATGCAATTTGGTTTTTCTTCCCATTTTTTGGATACATGACTATTTGAACTTCCTCTATTTTATCTTCATTGCCATAAAAAAATTGGCTATCAGGAATTAAATCCAAATTAAGATCCTTTAAATATTTAATATCACTATTTGGCATGCTACCTCTTAGAATATTATGCATTGGCCATCTTATATTCCATAAACTTGAAGGCGGTTTATATGTATCATTCTTTATACAGGCATTTTTCATGCAATTGCTAAAACGAGACCAATATGTTAATTCAAAAAATTTCTTTTTTAATATTTCACTTGTTGAGGAAATAGGAGAAAAAAACTTACAAAGATCTAAAAATTCTTCATCTTTCAAATGTCCTTCAATCAGACGAAGTTCGATATTCGTTCCATAAGATAAAAAACTTAACGTTTTTGATTTTGAATAATCATAACCAATCCAACAAACATTTTCCTGATTCAATACGTGGGGTTTCATTTCCCAAACCCAATGATCGTATAGGGCAGCATGATCTAATGTAGATAAAGGTCCAAAGTCATACAAAAATTGCTTACATCGTAAGAGAGAATTTTTATACTTAATATAGTAGTAATAGGAAGAGAAATGAGCAGAACACCAGGCAGACCATTTTTTAAATTGATAATGACGTGGTTGTTCATTATAGGGAACATCTTCTTCCCTCAGTATAAAGTTAGATAATTCGACTTCATCAGAATTGGGGATCAAAATAACAAAATTTACTTTTTCTTGAGCTTGAGTGGGTCTGATTTCGTGCACTAAATTCATTTCATAATGTCCAACCATATTAAAACAGATGCTTTCTATAATTTCATCTGACTAAACTAATCAAATAATTTTTAGATTGAATATTCTTTTTCTGCCTCTTTCGTTTCTTGTATTTTGTCATTACTCATAAAAAAACCTGTAATCGATGCCCTTACATGATTTCCTGCTGCATTCTCTACTTTTTTTATACAATGAAGGATATTATTTTTAAAAATTACCAACCTATTTGGTTTAGGGACGATATAATATCCAACACCATCATCAGCATACTTATTCAATTCAGCACTATTCAGATGGTAGCCAACCTTTTTCTTCTTATCGTTAATTAATGTCACTTCTGAATAATCGAAATCAAGTTGTAAGGTGGGATTTATCAGTAATTCAGCTCCCCAATTGATGTCCCAAATTGGATGGCAGTAATACACATAAGCACCTGAAATTTTATACTTACCATCTGTATGCCAAGAAAGCCCCGAGCCTCTAGGATATAGATAGGGTCTAGCATAGAAAAAATCCCAATCTCTATCCTTGAAACCAATTAAGTGATGATACTCAGAGGAGCTTGTGATTAATTCTTGTATAAATAAATCAATGGTTGAGTTTGTAGGATAAACTTGTTCTGTAGTGCAAGCCTCAGGCCTAGGATGAGAAATAGTAACGCTGCCCCATAGAGGAGATCCATCCTCAAGACTAAAAGCATTTACCCATTTAGAAGAGTGAACAAACTTGAATTTTTCAGTTTGAATAAAATTCCAAATTTTTTCAAAAGATGGTTGCTCCAGGAAATCATCAATGACCGCTAGAACATCATTGTTAAAAACTAATTTCATATCAATATAAAACTATAAAAGGAGATACTTATATCTCCTTTATTTACCAAGGCATATATTCATCCTTATCTTCGTCGGTATCAATTCTATTAGAATAATATACGTTCATAACATCTCCTTATTAATATCCTTGAATAACAGTATTGGATTATAATTTTATTATTTCATCAAGACAATCATATTAAGGAGTGTTTTTTTACACTATGATCTATATAAACTCACAAAATGATCATTTATATTGTATTTTGTTCTCATTTAAACCGAACTTATGGTTTTAGAAAATTATAGGGTTCGTGTTAGGGTGCTCTGCGAATGATTAAAGCTGCTCCTAATTGGGAAAGAACCAGAATACCTAATGTTATTTTGATATCAATTAATGTCTATTAATTACATTTCAAAACTGGTACCAAAAACGGTACCAAATTTTTTCAATTTTTAACTTTCTATTTGTAACTCATTGATTTTACTATGCCGCTGAGAGGAGTCGAACCTCCGACCTCTTGATTACGAATCAATTGCTCTACCAACTGAGCTACAACGGCACGGCGGGTATTATACTTGAGTTTGCTGATGATGCAACACTACTCCCAAAGTCCAATCGACATTTTGCGAATTGGCTAGGTAGCGTACCGGCTCGCTGGGGGATAACCCATAGCCGTGTACCATTAAAGCATAATAATAGGATGGGAATAAACAATAGCCATAAATATATTCATTATTCGGGTATTGAGTTTGTAGTGCATCCCATTGTTGATGGCAAATTATGTTGTCTGCCTGCTGCAACAAACTTTGATTTGTGAGTTGATTTCCTTGGAATTGAAACGGTTTATCTTGCGCCAATGCAGCCAAGCCGCCTATTACATACCAGGTATTTCCCGGGTTTGCAGCAACTGCAGGTTTTACGATGCGGCTGACACTATGAACTGTGTTAATTAATCTTGAAACATCTCGCTTACAAGTCGGCGCATCGCCCTGCGCTGGGGTTCCATTTGGTAATAGATAATCATTGGCAAAACAATTGCTGGCATCTAAAAACTGATGAGAAAGAACTGTTTGCCCAAGCCCTAGGAAGCTATGCACGAAAAGTTTCATATGACGGCCGTAGACATCAATTTCGATTATATCGCTTGGATCAATAACTGAGTCATTTTGCACCGGGAAAACTACCTGCACCGATGCTCCACCCATGTCCATCACGCTGGCCGCTTCTTGACTAGGATTGGAAAGTGCGCCTAACTGATAGTTAACCGCCAGCCAACCATATAAACCTTCTGCCTTGCCTGTAATGGTTTTTGACTCAACCAGCTGCCATTGCGGTTGCGCAGCAAACCATTGCTGTAACGTTTGATAATATTGCTGTTGCTTTGGCTGTGGTAATAACCGCATGCCTGCAGTAGCGTAAAAATAAACAGGTAAATTTTGTTCAGGGGCAGGAGCAAATAAAGAGGAAAGGTAGGTATTAATCGTTTCAGGATCTGGATTTAAGGTGGCAAAACCAGGTTTGATTTTGTTCGACCAAATGTCTTTTATATTAACCGGATCATTCTTTTCATTGACGTCAAATGCGTAAATATGCAATCGCGTGCCCGTGCTGCCTGCATCCACAACTGCAATACAACGGTGCTGCTGGCATTGTTGGCCTGCTAAATCATCAGCGGTAACCTTGCTTATGAACGTAAAAAAAACGATCATCAAAAGAATCATACGGGGCATAATGCTACTTCTTGCGTCGTTAAATTGGCACATATGATACATTGTGTTTATATTTGTGTCAATTGGGCGCACTTTTTGGGAACCTATTATGACAGCACTTTTTTGGTTTAGACAAGATTTACGCTGCGATGACAATGCGGCATTGGCTGCAGCTTGTAATCGTCATAATTTGCTCATTCCTCTTTATATTGATTCAGATAATCCGCAACGTTTATGCGGGGCAGCGCAAAAATGGTGGCTACATCATTCATTGCTTGCCTTGAATAATTATCTTTGCACCCAAAATACCCGTTTATGTTTAAAACAAGGCAATCCACTGGATGTCTTGATGCAACTCATCAAGCAACATCAAGTTACCCACATCTATTGGAATGAATGCATAGAGCCTGAACTGAGAAAAGAAGAACAACAAATCAAATCAATATTGCAGCAAAATGGCATCCAAATCGAAACTTACCCACCTAATTTATTTTTCACTCCAGCAAAAATTCATACTCAACAGCAAACTATTTTTAAGCGGTTTACCCCTTTTTGGCGCTATTGCTTACAGCATCTAGCACCCCATCCACCAGCAGTTATTAAAAAATGGCCGGCTTGCCCTGCATTTTCTTCAGAACAATTGGATGATTGGCACCTTCTTCCCGCAAAGCCAGATTGGGCAAGTAATTTTAAGGATTATTGGCAACCTGGCGAACAAGGCGCACAGGAAAAATTGCAACAATTTATCGAAGATGAGCTGGCCGCTTATGATAAAAATCGGGATTTACCAGCCCGTCAAGCCACGTCCCGCCTTTCGCCACATCTGCATTTTGGCGAAATTAGTCCCTGGAGAATATGGCAAGAATTGGAAAAAATAAAATTTGATTCCGCCTACAGCCACAGTGCCATTGAGAAGTTTCTGGCAGAATTGGGTTGGCGGGAATTCTCATATTATACGCTTTATCATTATCCTGCCTTGCCCCATAGCAATATCCAGAAAACATTTGATGAATTTAAGTGGAAGACAAACAAGGTTTACCTGCAAGCGTGGCACAAAGGCCAAACAGGCTTTCCAATCGTTGATGCTGGGATGCGGGAATTATGGCAGACAGGCTATATGCACAATCGAGTTCGTATGATTACGGCATCGTTTTTAACAAAAAACTTGTTGATTGACTGGCGCACAGGTGCCGCCTGGTTCGAAGATACCTTGCTCGATGCAGATTTAGCTGCCAATTCATTCAACTGGCAATGGGTGGCAGGATCAGGAATGGATGCCGCCCCCTACTTCAGAATTTTTAACCCCGTTTTACAAGGAGAAAAATTTGATTCCAGCGGGGAATATGTAAAAAAATGGGTACCTGAATTAACTTCATTGCCTGTAAAATGGCTACATAAACCTTGGCAAATGCCTGCTCAGCCAGGCTTTATCTTAGGCAAAAACTACCCTTCTCCTATCATAAATTTGACTCAAACAAGAATACGCGCATTGGCAGCTTACCGAGAATTAAAGAAATAATTAAGAGTTTGGCAGTTAAGTGCTATATTTCTTTCTTTGAACTCTTTGGAACTTATTCCATGCGGCGATACACCTTAATTTCAATTGGACTCCCAAGGAATGTTAAGAGCCCAGTAAAAAATGAGTATGTTGCCGACAGTATTAAAAAAGAAGAATTCTTCCAGCATGAAGCCATTGATTTTTCGACAAGGGATGCGGTCCTAGAGGCACAAAGCAATTGGTATGCCGGACCAAGAAATTTAATGGTTGTTTTAGAGTATGAAACTTCAGCAGATAATGAAGCAACGATTTTTAGTTTTTCTCCCAACGTTTATGCCAGCGATCTTGGCATTTCAACCTATTATTTTAACGAACCTCTTATTTTGCAGGTGCAGGAAGGCCGACACAGAGGTCTTACGCAAGTACATCACACAGAAACCTTAAATCCTAACCAGAGCACGCATACAACAAGTGTGCATGAGAGTGTACGTGCCTCGCTAGAAAACTTAAAAGCACACTATACGGAAATAGACATTGCTAAAAATATTTGTGCCATTAAGAAATTTGCAAAAGAAATCACTTCGCATAATTTCCCGGAAATTCCCGCCTTAAAATTACAGGCAGCCCAGCATTTTATTCAAAATATGGAAGCTATTTTCCATGAGAAAGAAATGATTACTCAATTAACAATTGACTGCATTCTTGCCTTAGTTTGGGAAGGTATGCATGTAAATCCAAGCAGAATTACGGTGGCTAAGGAAGCATTTATCAAAAATCTCTATGAAAGCCAGCGCGGCTATAATCTGGATAAAAAAAATAGAGACGATGGCGGCAAAGATAAGCCCATTTGCATCAGCGGTATTATCAATAAATTAGTCGATACTTTAAACGGCTTGCATCCATTGGTAAATATCATCTATGTTACCCAGGAAACGGCTTCTTTAAAGCTTATGTCCTTAGTGCGGGAACATACATTAAATTTCATCAAACTTGCCCCTAATCCAGCCAAGTTATTTGAAGAAATAAAAAAATTGCAAGTTTCTACCGGTATGACCGTACAATGGGGCATTCCTCCCTCTATTTTAAAAGCCATTGCAGGCGCTGTAATGGAAGAATTTTATAAAGAATTCGAACAGATACTTCCCAAACAACTGTGCGAAGAAATTTTTGCACAGTTTGATTATATTTCTCTGGATAAAAAGACATTTAATCGACTTGCTGAAGCGCCTAATACCCAACACGAAGTAGTTCATGGCAAGCGCACATCGATTGAAGAAGCTTGTACTCAAATGCTAATGCTGGTAGAACAAAAACTGCATGCATTATTTAAAGCATCGGCTGTAAGCCAATCCATATTGGGTGATATTGAATCCACGCGAATTCTCAATACTCTTTACAAAGAATTATTAAACGCAGCCAAGCTATATTTCTTTCAGGATATTACTTTTGCAGCCTTTAAACAATTAAGCGGGAACGCTATCCAGGATGCTCGAGTTTTACTGCAAACAAACTCTGCATGGGAGGATTTTTTCACTACGCTTCCATCCATCATGGAAGAAGTAAAAAATTGCTCCATAAAGCCCGTTGCTCCTAAAAATCCTGGAAGCATTTTCAATTTTTTTAACGAAAAATCTTTTCACCAAGCCACTGAAATTGAGCGCGAAAAGGATTCCCATTCACCCAGGGAAATGCCTTCTTTCGGATAAAAGGCAAACCTGCAATAAATTTATAAATAAGCTGCAGTTTTAGAATAACAAACAGGGTCTTGCACGGAATTTCTTCCTAAATGGATACTGACCATTCCACAATCAACTGTATTGAATAACTTTATTCCCAATTTCTGATAATTTTCTAATGCTTGCGCGTGCGGGAAGTGGTAACGATTATCGAAACCATAGGATGCCACCGCAAATTCAGGATTTATTTGTTTTAAAAAGGCCATGGATGAAGATGTTTTACTCGCATGATGAGGCACTAATAAAACGCTTGAACGCAACTGATTGCCATAGGTTTGCGTTAAATAATGCTCAGCTTGCCGCTCAATATCTCCTGGTAAAAGGATTTGCCCGCCAGATGTACTGACTTGCAAAACACAGCAATGATTGTTTTTACCTCTTATTTCCTTTTTGATTGGAAAAAACCGGAATGACACATCATCGTATGTCCAGCCAGGATAATTTTCACAAGGTAAACCGCGTTTGTAAAAAAGAGGATTATCAACGATTAACTCCCCTACTGTATATTGCTCCTCAAGAGAAATCAAACCACCGCGATGATCTAAATCAGGATGACTAACAATAATTTTATCAATGCGGTTTATCCCCAAGGTTCTTAAATAAGGAATGATGGCAAGCTTACCCATGTCGCTGCCTTGGTAAAATTTAACTCCAGTATCGTAAAGCACCATATGCTTGGCGGTTTGTATCACGACTGCTAAGCCTTGTCCTACATCTAAAATATCGATACGTGCTTCTGCTGGCATTATTTTCTCCTTTTGCGGGAAAAAACTTGCAAAAGCTAACATTAAAATTGCCGGCAGAAAACGACGTAAAGGGGTAATGACGCTAAAACCCATAATTCCCATCAAGATCATGGGACTTAATACATTTGGGAAGGTAAAATTTAAATTTAAAGCAGCAAATGAATCTACAATGTTTAAATAATGCAATAAAATGGTGATCGTTGCATGCAAACCCCAAACTAGCCAGGCAGGGACGAAAGCTTGGGCTGTTAAAACAAACAAAGATAACGGCACAATCACAAACCCTACCCAGGGAATAGCCAATAAGTTTGCGACAAGCCCATTCACTGCGCCATAAGAAAACCAGTACAACGTCATAGGCATAAGCCCAAGAAGGCAAGCGACCTGCAGAATCAATGTTTTTTTTATGCCGGTACAAGAAAAACGCTGATTTGCAAATAACAGGATGGCTACGGCTATAAATGACAAGTAAAAACCCGACATCAATAGAGAATGCGGTTCAAAAAGCAGCACGCCGCATAAAGAATATCGCCAAGCTTGCCATGCGCTAAATCGTTGATTACAAAAATTGCGCAGCAACATAAAAAAACAAACAATTACCGCCCTTTGTGCAGGTACAGCAAAACCAGCCAGCAAGGAATAAATAAAAGCGGCGGTGAAAGCGATAATACTGGCTGTTTTTTGCGCCGGGTAAAGCAAACATAACCGGCTGTAGCAACCCCAAAGCCGCCTGGTCAAGAGATAAACCAAACCAGCAACCAACCCAATATGAGCGCCTGAAATCACCATGAGGTGGACCGTCCCTGTACGCCGGAATAAATCCCATTCTTCTTTATCGATATGGTTGGTTATCCCTAATGTTAATGCCTGCAATATGCCAAGAGGTTTCTCATCTGGAATAAGTTTTGCCAAACGCTCGGCTAACTGCTCTCGCCATACCAATAAAAAATAAGGATTAGGACGCTCCAACAAGGTAAATGAATTGCGTTTGGTATAGCCACTCCAATGGATGTGGCGGGCGTTCAGCCAAGAAACATAATCAAAACCGCCAGGATTTTGTATGTTGCGTGGTTTTTTGAGCTTGGCTGTAAGCTGCCAAAATTGTCCTGCCTTCAGCAGTGGACAATGATCATAGCAAGACAATAAAACAAGGCTTTTTATGGGCTTGCCATTTAAATTACGGACATCAAATTGGAACTGGGTTTTCTGATGGGTTCTGGCAGGAATGGAGGCGACATAACCTTGCAGTACCGCTTTATTAATAACTGATTCGTCAGGCACCCCGCCTGCATGCACCCACCACTGATGGAAGATGCCCCAGCACACGCCAATAGTAAAGCATCCAAAGAAAAGAAGGCATGGACGAAAAAAAATCACTATGGCTAAAAAAATAATAGGATAGCTGTAAGACAAGTAAACCATTGCTATCCCTGCGTAGAAACAAAGAATTTCCATATATTTTTTGGACTTGCGATCGACCAATCCACTCTATCGCAACTTTTATAATTCAGCAAATTTATCGCTTAATTATTGACTTAGCATACTGTTTTCTCCAGGGGGAAAGAAAGCTGCTGGCATTCTAAAAGTTTCATGGTCCTTGAAATAAGCTGCCAAAAAGCATTGGGATTATCTCGGGGTGTACTTTAAGACATTGGACAAAAAACTTATTAAATAAAAACTATCTTGGGACTTTAAAATACATTTATTGCATCATTATGAGAGGTTTTCAAGATAAAGATTGAGAAGCTATCAGTCTCTGTTCAAAACGAAAAATAGGACGATGGCACACCCATATTCACTATACAATTGACACGAAAACAGTCCGAAAAAGCGGCGGAGCAAACTTTATAATATGACGGAGCTCTTTTTAGGATTAATTTTTTACATTTTTAGCAAACAAGCCGATTACATTAATTTAAAATCAAATGCCTATTCATTTTTCTCACACCCTTTTTATCGTAGAAAGCCATTTTTCCCAAGCAGAAAAGTCATATTCATCATATTTTTTTCCACTTATTTTCTTTAAAAGTAAATAAGCCCACCCACGGTTATTGGGTTGTTTTAAACGCAAAAGTGCTAATAAACTTTTTTGTCCCTTACGAATGATGAGCCATTTGGATTTTTTGTCTAAAGGCGCTGTGGTTAGTAAAAATAAAGCTTTATTCCTATCGGTTCCGTAGGGAGAATTTAATAAACTTACAAATGGCTCCACGTTAATTTGAGCGATCGGTGCTTTCTCAATCGTTTCGCCCATTACCCTTATCACATTATTTCTGACAAGCTGACTTTTATCGTGAACATGCTTGGACAATACGAAGATAATTTCTTTTGGATTTTGAAAGTGCCCTACTAATAAAGCCGCCGATGCCCGACGCTCAGGATCAGGATCATTACTTAATGCATTTAATATTTTTGTTTTTTCTTTAATAACACCTGCATTAAATATATTTAAATAGGGCTTTAACTTAGGGTGATTGAAGCCGAAAATACAATGATAGACAGGGCAGATATTATCTTTTTCCGTTAATTGTCCAGTGTCGCTTAACCTCCAGCCCAAGGCTTCATATTTCTGCATTTTTCCAATTAAGTCAGGTTGTATTAAGTGGCTTGCGCCTTGCTCATCTTTGTTAACAAAGGCAAGCCTTTCAGGCTTCGTCCTTTCGATTACTTCGATAGTAGTGTATAAATTCTTCTCACCAGGGTATACAGTCGTGTGCACATCAGCATAGAGAAACATACCCTTTTTTTTGATTCTCTCCATCAATCTAGCTTTTTTTGCCCGAGTTTCTTCTACTTTCTGGATATCCTCATGGCCAGTCAAATTAAAATATTCACGCTGCTTGGCTAATTCAGATTCTATCTCTATGACTTGTGCTGTGTATTCGCGCAAGATTTGCTCTGCGTGCAATTTATTAGCACCATAAATATCCACTACTATCTGAGCTGAACAAGTAAAACTACTAAAACAAGAAGTAAGCAACCATAGAGCTATTTTGTTCACACCACTTCCTCTTGTTTTGTAATTCCATATCGAAGATTTTGTAGGCACTTCACGTCTTAGGCTTCTATGCCCCCATGTTTGTTTCCCGGCAGAAAGTTAATATTTGAGAATATTTACACTTAAAAAGGAGAGAAAAATTTTGAGGATTGTTTTTCTTGCGTCTCTTTTTCTACAATCTTGGGAGCCAGTTCAATCACTGAATCAAAGATTTTTTGTGCTTCATGAAATGTCTGCAGCGTTTCACCAAGTCCATCTTTTAATGGTTTTTGCTGTAAAATACATGCCATGGATTTACTGTAAGCTTTATTAACACTCTGTTGAATAGCTTCGTCTTTTTTTAATAACTCATCAAACATTGCACAAACAGTTGTAGCAGCAGGTAACATTTCTTTAAGCCCTAGATTAAGCACATTTAGAATAACTTTCATGTGCTCAGGCTGATGGCAGCTATCTAATAACATGCCTCCGACACCTCCATCTAACGTCAGGCGCTTCTTCACCCAGTCCGGTGTTGATTGCGTATAATATGCATACGTTTTTGCCAATTCTTCCAATAGAGTGACTTGGGTTTTATGTAACATTTATTGCTCCGCGTTGATAAAGATAATTACGCTCAAAATGTTAACTTGTCAGCATAAAAACTGTCAAACTATCTATACAATATCCAGAATCAGACCATTACCTTACCGCAGAAATTGCTGAAAAATTTCTGGGTAATTTGGCAAGACAAGTACAGTTTGCTGGTATTTTAATTTTTGTGTATGGCAAATTTTACATTCTCATACCCTTATGGGAAAAAATTTGTCGCTCACTACAGCATTATCCTTTAATAAGCTTGAATATTTTCAGAGAAAAGAGCCGCTCAATCCAATTTTCTGGAAAAAATACACTGCTTCTCTTACGATAAATAAGATATCGAATGGTAAAGGGATCTTACCTATGATGATTGCAACTTTTAATCCGGGCGGTCATGAAACCCGTGTGGCCATCACGCCTGCTGCTGTGCGCCAATACATCAATCTTGGCTTTGAAGTTAACTTCGAAACCAATGCCGGTAAACTGGCAGGCTTTCATGATCAAGAATATCTTGATGCCGGTGCCGTCATCATCAAGGAACGAAAATTCCTGCTGGAAAATGCAGACCTTCTTCTTTGTGTCGAAGAGCCACTGGCCGATGAAATTAAATATTTGCCACCGGAATCCTTTCTCATCGCCCCTGTAGATAATCACCCGCGCAGTGCCCTGCTGGCATGGTGTTTAAAGCATAGGATCAGCGTTTTTTCCTTAAATAATATGCCGCGGCTAAGCCGTGCCCAAAGCATGGATAGCCTTTCCTCACAAGCTAATTTGGCCGGCTATTGCAGCATTTTGGAAGGTGCTACGTATTTTAACCGTGCCCTTCCCATGATGGTGACTGCCGCGGGTATGATTAATCCAGCTAAAATACTGGTTTTAGGTGCTGGTGTGGCGGGTTTACAAGCAATTGCCACTGCCAAGCGGCTTGGTGCCGTGGTGTATGCGTTTGATGTACGCGCAGCAGCCAAAGAGCAAGTTGAAAGCCTGGGGGCGGAATTCATTACCGCAGGCGATTGTGCGAATGCTGAAATGCAAACGGATTATGCAAATGAGGTGAGCGATGAATATCGCGCTCTGCAAAGTCAGGTAATTGACGAGCATGCAAGACAAGCCAATATCATCATTTGTTCAGCTCTTATTCCTGATAAAAAAGCGCCGCTGTTGCTAAAAAAGCAAACCATTGAAGCCATGAAACCAGGCTCTGTAATTGTTGATCTGGCAGCTTCGCGCGGAGGAAATTGTGAATTAACAGAGTGTGATCAAGTGATAAAACACGGTCAAATCACCATTATTGGTTATAGTAATCTGGCGCGAAAAATCCCCGCCACGGCCAGCGAATTATATGCCAACAACTTCATACATTTGATCCGTTTTCTTGCAGATCCTAACAAGAAACTCAACTTGAATGAAACAGATGAAATCATTCAAAAAGGCATGCTTTGTCACGACGGCCAACATCTACCCTTCCAATTTGCCAAGGAGCATTAAATGCCGCACATCGATACATTAAGCAACCCCTACCTTGCTATCCTTATTATTTTTGTACTAGCCAGTTTCGTAGGTTATTACGTAGTTTGGAAAGTCACTCCTGCTTTGCATACTCCTCTTATGTCGGTTACCAATGCTATTTCCGGCATTATTATTTTAGGTGCCTTGATTGCGGCAGGAAGCCAAGCCAGTTTTGGTGTCACCGTGCTCGGCGGACTGGCGGTTTTTATCGCAGCGATTAATATTTTTGGTGGATTTGTTGTTACGCAACGCATGCTTCGCATGTATAAAAAATAGGATGGATACTTCATGTTAAATTTGATTTCCATTTTTTATTTAATTGCCGCTGTTTGTTTTATTCTAGCCCTCAAAAACCTGGCGAGCCCTGCCACAGCAAAAAAAGGCAATTGGCTAGGAATAGTGGGCATGGTAATCGCGGTAGCTGCGACTCTCATGCTGCCTTCTCTTACGCAACATGGAATCTTGCTTAGCCTCATCGCTGCCGGAGGTATCATTGGAATCTTCATCGCCTTAAAAATAAATATGACAGCTATCCCGCAACTGGTTGCAGGCTTTCATTCGCTGGTAGGGCTAGCTGCGGTTTTAGTGGGCTTTTGCGCTTTTCTATCTCCCGATGCTTTCGGAATAGCAATTTATGGAAACCTTGCTAAAACCAGTTTATTGGAAATGGGGCTTGGCTTGCTGATTGGCGCCATAACTTTTTCAGGCTCAATCATTGCCTTTTTAAAACTGCAGGGGTTAGTGGCAGGAACACCGCGGCGCTTTCAGGGGCAAATATTTGTTAATGTATTATTAATGGTTGCAGTTGTTAGCTCCTTGGCTGGATTTATTGTCCATCCCTCCCTGTTCTTATTTCTGCAATTGGCCCTGCTTTCCCTGCTCATGGGTGTCTTAATCATCATTCCTATTGGCGGTGCTGATATGCCAGTCGTTATCTCCATGTTGAATTCTTACTCGGGCTGGGCTGCGGCAGGTATAGGATTTACGCTCAGCAATTATTTATTAGTCATCACCGGCGCTTTGGTGGGTGCAAGCGGAGCTATTTTAAGTTACATCATGTGTAAAGGCATGAACCGTTCTTTATTAAATGTCATTTTCGGCGCGATAAACTCCGAGGTGGCAAAGGAAGCAACAACTGCGAACCGGTTGCAACCGCCTATCCGTCAAGCTAATGGAGAAGATGCTGCATTTTTATTAAGCAATGCAAAAGACGTCATCATCGTGCCAGGATATGGGATGGCGGTAGCCCGCGCGCAGCATGCTGTAAAAGAATTAGTGGAAACCCTGCTGGCGCATTCAATCAAAGTGCGTTTTGCTATCCATCCTGTTGCTGGACGTATGCCAGGGCACATGAATGTTCTTCTTGCAGAAGCTAACATCCCCTACCACCATGTTTTTGAGCAAAGCGAAATTAATCATGATTTTATTAGCTGCGATGTAGCTTTGGTGGTCGGAGCGAATGACATCACCAACCCAGCCGCTAAAACAGATCCTGAGTCGCCAATTTATGGCATGCCTGTTTTAGACGTAGGGCATGCAAAAAATATTTTATTCCTCAAACGCAGCCTTTCTGCAGGTTATGCCGGAGTGGAAAACGACTTGTTTTATCGTGACAACACTTATATGGTTTTCGGGGACGCAAAAAATACACTGGAAGCGATTGTAAAGGCGATGCATGCGGCAAAGCTACGGGTTTTGCATTAATCTTGCAGCTTAACTCGCAAAAAAGAGCAGTTATTCAGTAGATAAGTAGAAAGCCGCACATTTAAAAATTCACTATAATGGCGTGTTGATGCATAAAATGCTTTTAAAATTGCCACATAAATAAATTCAGAGTATCTTAGGACGTATTTTTTCTCTTGTGGAGATTTTTATGTTACGAAAACTTGGCCTTGGCTTGCTTGGATTTACCCTTTTATTTACTACGAATGCCTTCGCAATGAGGACTATTCCCTTTTCTCAAACCGCTGCAATCGAATTTGAGTTAAAACCCAATGATCCCTTGGTTCTCGTTAACTTTTTTTTCTGGAGTATTAAAGCGACTTGCACAGTAAGTAGCGAAACCGAGGATAACCCGGTATTGGTTAAGGCATTACGTAAGTCCGGCACCATCAATGAAATGGAGTTGGTTGAAGGAGATACGCGCTCATTTAACTTTAAAAATAGAGAAAGTTTTACCGTATCTGCTGTTTCCGGGGCGAAAGTAGAATTTGTCAATCAAGGCGAGAAGCCTATCAAAGCGATTTGTACACCGGGTTAATGACTGCAGTATAACTTGGATGCAAGATGAATATTCCGGATAGCGCTGCTATCCGGGATGATTAGTGTTCACGCGTAGCCGAAAATTGAATTTTTGGATAGCGTTCCTGTGCCATGGATAAATTAACCCGGGTGGGCGCCAAATAAGTCAGCGTATCACTGCCATCGAGTGCCAAATTGTCATATGCCTTCGTACGCAACTCCGCCATTGCCTTGTCGTCATCAGAATACACCCAGCGAGCGCAGGAAATATTCACTGATTCATAGACGCAATCTACTTTATATTCGTATTTTAAACGATGCGCCACTACATCAAATTGCAAAACACCCACTGCGCCAAGAATCAATTGGTTGCTGTTTAGGGGCCTAAATACCTGTGTGGCACCCTCTTCTGATAATTCAATCAAACCTTTCAGCAATGCTTTGCTTTTTAATGGATCAATCAGGCGCACCAGGCGAAATAATTCCGGCGCAAAATTAGGGATCCCCGTAAATTTTAAAGATTCACCCTGCGTAAATGTATCACCAATGCGAATTGTACCGTGGTTATGTAATCCAATAATATCACCTGCTAAGGCCACCTCGGCATGAGCGCGGTCACCAGCCATAAAAGTTAATGCATTAGCAATTTGTACTTCTTTGCCGAGGCGAAGGTGATTTAATTTCATACCTTTTTTATATGCTCCAGAGCAAATGCGTAAAAATGCAATGCGATCGCGATGTTTCGGATCCATATTCGCCTGGATTTTAAATACAAAGCCTGAGAAAGCTGGCTCTTCAGGGCGAACCTCTCGCTCTTGGGAAGCACGCGGCATCGGACCCGGGGCAAATTGTGCAAAATCGTCCAGCAATTCCTTGATACCAAAATTATTGATGGCTGAGCCGAAGTAAACTGGCGTCAGTTTTCCCGCCAAATAATCGCCCAGGTTGAATTCATGGGAAGCGCCTTTTACCAATTCAATCTCATCGCGCAACTCTTGGGCCCCAGCCCCTAAAAGTTCATCGAGTTGCGGGTTATCCAAGCCTTTAATTTGCAAGGCATCTTGTTTCTGCGTATTTTTCCCTGGTTGATATAAATACACGGCATCCCGGTACAAATGATAGATACCCTTGAAACGCTTACCCATTCCCACAGGCCAGGTCACAGGCGCACATTGAATACCAAGAACCGTTTCAACTTCATCGAGCAACTCAATTGGTTCGCGCCCTTCACGGTCGAGTTTGTTGATGAACGTCATAATTGGCGTGTCGCGTAAACGGCAAACTTCCATTAATTTCACTGTTCTATCTTCAACGCCTTTGGCTACGTCGATAACCATGAGCGCCGAGTCAACCGCTGTCAACGTGCGGTAAGTATCTTCGGAAAAGTCTTCATGTCCCGGAGTATCCAACAAATTCATTACATGACCATTATGAATAAATTGCATCACCGAAGTTGTGATTGAAATACCACGTTCCTTTTCCATTTCCATCCAGTCGGATGTAGCATGGCGCGAAGCTTTCCGCCCTTTTACCGTCCCTGCCAATTGAATAGCTCCGCCAAAAAGCAGCAACTTTTCGGTCACAGTTGTTTTCCCTGCATCAGGGTGCGAAATAATGGCAAATGTACGTCGTTTATTAAAATCCTGGAATGACTCAGACATGAAAAACCTAATTATGAAATTTTAAGCCGTGAAAATTAAATAAAAGCATTACGAATAATGTGGATTCTAAACTAATTAAATAATTTTCTAATTATATCATATTGACCTATATTAAACATATTACAAGGATTTAGTTGGAGAAATAATATGATGAAGCGCGAGGGAGAAATGGGATGGAACCGGCTCCTGACTGTGGATACAGAAGCGGCAGCCGATTTTTACATGCAATTGTTTAATTGGGAACGACGCGTCGTTAAAGTAAACAACATCGATTATACAATTTTCGAACTTGATGGCAAAAAGGTTGCAGGCATGCTAAAAATTCTGCCACGCCAAATGAGTACTATCCCTCCAAATTGGCTGAGCTTTATTGTTACCGAGAGTCTCAATGTAACGCTTGAGAAAGCTAAAGCACTTGGGGCTGCCGTCGTAATTGAACCCGTGTATATTGACGAACTTGGCTTAGTAGCGGTCATTATCGATCCGAGCGGTGCCTATGTGGGTCTTATCGAACCCTAAAATCAGGGTTCAATAAAGAATAAATTATCCGTGCCTTCGAAATATTGCTGCACTTTTAACTCGGAAACATCTGAAAGTGTCGCAGGATTCCAGCGGGGCGACTTATCCTTGTCAACTAACAAGGCACGCACTCCCTCATAAAAATCATGATCTCTCATAAAATGATGCACTAATGCATAATCAACCTGCAAACACGCGGCCAAATCCAACCGTTTGGCTTGCCGGATTTGCGTTAAAGTAACCTTCAAACTAAGTGGTGCTTTTTGTTGCAATACATTCAATGTATCTACGTACCACTCATCTTCCTGCTTAGCAAGTGCCGTGAAAATGTGTTCTACCGTTTCATATTGGAATACGCTGTTTACGAAAGATTCCAATGGCTTAATGGATACGTCAGGCTTGGAAACTGCATATTTCTGCAAACATGAATTTACCTTGCAGGATGCATCATAAGATAAATCAGCAGCTATCAGTTCATCTAGGATATTGCCAATTTG
This sequence comes from Legionella septentrionalis, assembly GCF_003989745.1. GTDB lineage: Bacteria > Pseudomonadota > Gammaproteobacteria > Legionellales > Legionellaceae > Legionella_A > Legionella_A septentrionalis. The sequence goes on along the minus strand of NZ_RZGS01000025.1, from coordinate 18,095 downwards.
TGCAGAAGAAACACTATATCTAATCAAGCCCAAAGCATAGGCATCAAGAGCCTGCAAGCGGTTACCAGTAAGACCCAAATAAATACCCAGCTGCCCAGGGCAGCGTGCCAGCAAATAGCTGGCACCTACGTCTGGGAAAAAACCAATGGTGGTTTCAGGCATGGCAAAAATAAAGCGTTCAGTAGCAACGGGATGAGAACCGTGCAAAGAAATCCCCACGCCGCCACCCATGGTAACGCCATCCAGCAGCGCAATATAAGGTTTTTTAAAATGGTGAATAAAATGATTGAGACGATATTCATGCCAGAAAAACTGCATTTGTTGCGGATCTCGCCTCTTCCCTGTCTCATATAGCCAGCGAACATCACCACCGGCGCAGAATGCTTTGCCTTCACTGGCGCGAATTGCTACAGCAGCAATATTTTTATCTTCCTCCCACGCTTGCAATTGCTCTTGCATTGCCAAAATCATGGGTAGAGTTAGGGCATTTAACGCAGCCGGCCTGTTTAAGGTAATGAGCCCTAAATGCTTTTCACGCGTAAAAATAATTTCGTCACTCATGTTAAATCCCTTTAAATTGTGCGGGGCGCTTCTCTAAAAAAGCCGCGACTCCTTCTACCTTATCTTTACTGGCACAAACTTTGGCAAAATGCACTGCCTCAAGATGCAATGCGTCCGGAAGTGCCATGTCATAACCCTTATCAATCACTTCAAGCACACTGCTAATGGCCAAGGGCGCCATGGTTAAAATAGTTTTCAGCATACGCCTGCTTTCTTCGAGTAATGTTTCTGCAGGAACCACTGCATTGACTAATCCCCACTGCAAAGCCGTCTCAGCATCAATAAATCTTCCAGTCAGGCAAAGATCAAGAGCCCGCCCTTTACCAACCAAACGCCCCAGCCGCTGTGTACCGCCATACCCGGGAATAACGCCCAACTTCACTTCCGGTTGTCCAAATTGGGCGGTGGCAGCTGCAGTTCTAAGCGTGGCAGCCATGGCCAGCTCGCATCCGCCCCCGAAAGCATAGCCATTGACAGCAGCCAACGAAGGCTTGCCTAGCGTTTCCAGTTGGCGAAATACATCCTGGCCAAAACAGGCGAATTCGTAACCACTTTGCGCATCGCATTCCGCAAGACGCGCGATATCCGCGCCAGCACAAAACGCTTTTCCTTTGCCAGTAAGCAATAATGCCTTTACCATGGGATTAGCTTTAGCAGAAGAAAATGCCTCACCAAGCTTCATTAAAACTTCAGTGCTTAATGCATTTAACTTATCCGGCCGATTTAACGTAAGAGTTAAAATGCCATCGTTATCTAATTCTTGTTCAATCAAGTTTACCAGCGTCATTGCCAACTCCTTAATCCATGTTAATCAATAAAAAATTCTTCATCCAAAGTAGCCTTGGCTACAATCTCGCGCATAATTTCATTCGTGCCCTCCAAAATTTGATGGACTCTCAGATCACGAAAAATGCGTTCAATTTGATAATCGCGCAAATACCCGTAACCTCCATGCATTTGCATCGCTTTGTCGCTGATTTGAAAGGCAGCATCAGTCGCTAGGCGCTTGGCCATTGCGCAATACATGGGAGCATTGGGATCATTAATATCCAAAGATTGCGCCGCCCTGTAAACCATCAGGCGAGCCGCTTCGAAATCAGTCAGCATATCGGCAAAATAAAAACGCAGGGCTTGAATTTTACCTAGTACTTTGCCGAATTGTTTGCGTTCATTTAGATAAGCTTGCGTAAGACGCAGACAGGCGGTTGCACCGCCAATGGAGCAAGCGGCTATATTGACGCGTCCACCATTTAAAGCATTTAAGGCAATTTTAAATCCCATCCCTTCATCACCTACCCGATTGGAAACAGGAACACGGCAATTTTCAAAATAAACCATGGATGTAGGCTGATTGCGCCAGCCCATTTTCTTTTCAAGCTTCCCAAAGCTTAAACCGGGCCTGTCTTTTTCTACCAGCAAACAAGTAATCCCCCGAGGTGACTCATCGCCAGTACGAACCATGCATAAATACACATCACTCACGCTTCCCCCGGAAATGAAAGCCTTGGCACCGTTAATGATGTAATCATCTCCATCAATTGCAGCATAAGTTCTTAGGGAAGCAGCATCTGAACCGGATTCAGGCTCAGTCAGGCAATAACTTGCAAATGCCTCCATGGAAGTCAGGCGCGGCCCCCATTCGGCACGCAAACTCTTGTCCGCATAACGGTCAATTAATGAAGTGACCATATTATGAATACTCAGGTAAGCACTGGTGCTTACGCATCCTGTTGCCAGCTGCTCAAAAATTAACGCAGCATCTAAACGGGTCAATTGAGAGCCGCCTATATCTTCTTGAGCAACGATCCCTGCCATACCAAGTTGAGCCGCCTCACGAAAAATTTCAATAGGAAAATAACTTTGCTCATCCCAATCATCTGCATTGGGCAATAATTTATTACGGGCAAATTCCGCTGCTATATCACGGAAAGCATAGTGTTCTTCCTTTAATTGAAATTGCATCGTCCCTCCAAAATTTTTCATCTGCTTAAAGATGCTAAATAATTTTATGAATTCTGGATAATCTTTAATTAGATGGTATTATTGCCAATTTTTAGCGCCCGTGAAAGAAAAAAAAGAAAGGCACATGGAAATTTTTGAGCAAAAACCAACCACGGCGATTGAAATTTTAAAACATCACTACGGCTTTACTGCGTTTCGCCCCCCACAGGAAAACATTATAGATGATGTTGTAACTGGTAAAGATGTTTTAGTGCTCATGCCTACTGGCGGGGGTAAATCGTTATGTTATCAAATACCTTCCATACTCCGTGCTGGCGTGGGCATTGTTGTATCGCCCCTCATTGCCCTTATGGAAGATCAAGTGGCTGCATTGCGATCACAAGGAATCAAAGCCGCCTATTATAATTCTTCTTTATCAAGCAGCGAAGCACGCTCGGTTTTGGCACAATTACACAATGAGGATCTTGACCTTCTTTATATTGCGCCTGAACGTTTATTGAGCAGCTCATTTCTTCTGCGGTTGCAAGACTGTAAACTTGCTTTATTTGCTGTCGACGAAGCGCATTGTATATCGCAATGGGGACACGATTTCCGGCCAGAATACGCAGCGCTTGGCATGTTGAAAGAGCAATTTCCACACGTACCCATCATTGCATTAACGGCCACTGCCGATAAACAAACTCAGCTGGATATTATTTATAAATTACGCTATCAGCCTAAATCATATATTGCCTCTTTTAATCGCCCCAATATTTATTATCGGGTGCTCATTAAAGCAAATCCTGTCAAACAACTGATGCAATTCCTAGAAACCCAAGAGCAGCAATCAGGAATTATCTATTGCGGCACACGCGCTGCTGTCGAGCGGGTGGCGAGTAAGCTACAGGAATATGGTTGTAAGGCTCGTGGATACCACGCAGGCCTTTCCTACGAAGAGCGACGGGAAGTACAAACCCTCTTTCGTTACGATCGCATCGACATCGTCGTCGCAACCATCGCGTTTGGTATGGGAATTGATAAATCAAACGTGCGTTTCGTTGTGCATTATGATTTACCAAAAAACATTGAAAGTTATTATCAGGAAACAGGACGCGCCGGGCGAGATGGTTTACCAGCACAAGCTTTATTGCTTTACGATCCGGCCGATAGTGCACGATTACGCGGCTTAATCGCAACGCAGCCTCAAGAGACACAGCGTCGTATTGAGAATAACAAATTAAATCACATGCTGGCCTTTGCCGAGGCTCAACATTGCCGCCGGCAAATTTTACTTCACTATTTTGATGAAGAGTGTGAAGACACCTGTAGCTATTGTGATGTCTGCGATCACCCGCCGCAAACGGCTGACGTGACGGTGGAGGTACAAAAAATATTATCCTGCATTTACCGTTTGAAACAAAATTACGGCATCACTTATGTCATCGATGTGTTGCGTGGCAGCAATTCTGAAAAAATAAAAGATGCTGGCCATGAGCAATTATCGACTTTTGCTATTGGCAAAGATAAACCGGTCGCATACTGGAGATATCTCGTCTGGCAATTGATCCACCGCAATTATTGTAAACAAGATGTTGAACATTACAATGTATTGCGGTTAACTGCCAAAGCCATTCCCGTTTTACGGAATGAAGAAACCATAAGACTCCCCATACAAGCATTTGAATTACAGGAAAAATTATCCAGAAAAAAAGAACGTTTGTCTGCTGCCGAAAAAAGTCCTTTATTCGAAATTTTACGCGCCTTGCGGCGAAAATTGGCTGAAGCAGAAGATAAACCACCATTCATGATTTTCAGCGATTCCACTTTACAGGAAATGGTAAAAATCAAACCCAAGAATTTGAAAGAATTTCTAACTGTTCCTGGCGTTGGCCAGTATAAGTTAAATTTATACGGACAACCATTTTTGGAAGCGCTCAGAGAGGCGGAAGAATTGATTGAATAAACAAGATCTTGGCATTGTAAAACATATTTTCCATTATGACTCTGCTCTCATTAAGCAATGAATTAGATGGTAGCTTTAATTTGCGCAACTGCTGAATGCCGCGATGAGCCGCGGCACGTAGGCGGGAAATGAATGGTCAACAGACCTTAATATTCTGACCTTATCTTTACTAATGCGCGTGACAACCAATTTTTAAGTGGACTTGATAATATTTACTTCTGCTCCCGTCGATAAAACCACGGGTTTCGAGCACTTCATACCAATCCAGCTTCCCATGTGATTTTGCCGCTTCTGCTACTGCATTATTGATGGCATCTTCAATGCTTTCCTGCGAAGTCCCAACCAATTCGACTACTTGATACACTTTATCAACCATGATGTTTTACTCTCCCTGTTTGCAACTTGGCTTATAAAAAACTAGGTTGCCTGCGCAGCTTGCTCCGCCTTGGCAATAGCTTGTTTTATGGCTTTTGCATCGTCCGAGTCAGGCGGCACAACGGTTAGCAATTGCCTCCAATAACGAATTGCTAAAGGGTAATCATGGCTCATGAATGCATTCATGGCAAGCATGGCCAATGCATCGGGTTGATTGGGATTGATTTGCAAAAGACGGTTGACAAGCCCACGAATAGGTTCATTGAAGTGGCGTTGATTTTCCTGCCACAAACTTTGCGCGTAATTAACCGTAATTTGCTCATCATTAGGCTCAAGGGCGAATGCTTGGGCAAAGCTTTCGCGGGCATCCTTCCACTGCCCCTGACTTGCATACAATCGACCCAACAAATACCAACCGCGAGCACCGCTAGGATTTTCATCCAGTTTTGCCTTGAGTTTGGCAATTAATTCTTGCGGGCTACGTATCTTGCTCAGCAAAGCTTGCGCTTGCTGTTGCTTTATTATTTGCTGCTTATAATCCTGCAATTCAAACCAAGATCCCCAGTGATAATAAGCAAAAACTGCCGCAACGCTCAGTACGGGGACAAGCATTGTCTTGAGTTTTTTATAGGGACGCAGTGGATATAATGCTATCCCTAATGCCGTGATTAATAAAATACTTAAACTAAAAATGGATGCCCATTCACTCATTACGCCGCCGCTTTAAACAAGTAAGCCAAAAAACCCATAAACCCAATACCATAAATAAAACAGGGCCAAACCAAAGCATCCAGGTGAGCGTCTTTATTGGTGGGTTAAACAAAATAAAATCACCGTAGCGAGCCGTTAAATAATTGGTAATTTCAATATCGCTCTTTCCGGTCGTAACCAAATGATATACTTCATTGCGCAAATCCTTTGCCAGCTCTGCATTTGAATCCGCTAAATCTTGATTTTGGCATACCAAACATCTTAATTCGCGTAATAAATGCTGGAACTGAGCTTCCTGCTTTCGATTCTCAAAAGGATACAATGTTTCTGCAAAACTGGCCGTTAACAGGAAAAACAAACAGATTGCAATACCCATTCTGTAAATCATGAAGACGCTCGCTCTAACTCGGCAATACGTGGGAGAAATTCGCGCTGCCAGATTTCAGCATCCAATATGCCAGCGTAACGATAGCGAATGATCCCTTTTTTATCAATTAAAAACGTTTCCGGTGTGCCGTATACTCCCAGATCCATGCCGACCTTGCCTGTTGTGTCATTGCCTATTTGCTTATAGGGATTACCCCATTCGGTTAGCCATTGCGCTGCATGTTCCTTATTATCTTTATAATTTAACCCATAGATGGGTATGCCCTCATGTGCTAACTGCAGTAAAAAGACTTGCTCATCGGCACAGGCAGCACACCAACTTGCCCACACGTTCAGTAAAGCAACTTTGCCCTGCAGATTTTTGGAATTAAAGTGCTCTCCTTCCTTATCAAGTCTTGACAGCTGAAAAGGAGGCAATGTTTTGCCAATTTGCACAGAAGGCAGCGCTTGCGGGTTCAAGAATAAACCCCGCCAAAAAAAATACGTCATCAATAGAAATAACAACAAGGGGATCAGTCGCCAGTAGATGGTTTTCATACTCTTGTCTCCTTTGCTGTTGCGAGGATTGTTTTTTGCCGGGCAGAATAATAGCGACGATCAGCCAATGCCAGCATGCCTCCAAATAACACAAAAAATCCACCACCCCAAATCCAGCGCACAAAAGGCTTGTAATATAACCGCACAGACCAGGAGTTATCACTAAGCGGCTCACCTAAAGCGATGTAAATATCACGAAATGGCGTGACATCGATCGCCGATTCCGTCATTGCCATTTTTCCTACATCATACAAACGTTTTTCAGGATAAATGGTAGAAGTCTGCTGTCCCTTGCTTATTTTAAAATGAGCTTGCGTACCATGGTAATTAGGCCCTTGCAAAGCAGTTTCGCGTACAAATTCCACTTGATAACCTGCTAAAGATGTATGGGTTCCCGGTGCCATTTTTACATCTTTTTGTATACCAAAGCCTGAAGAAATCGCTATGCCAAGAATCGTAAAAGCCACACCGCAATGCGCAAGTACCATCCCTACAAAAGATTGACCTATGTTTCGCAAGCCGCGTTGTTTGCAACGCGTATAAACCAGCTTAAACGTACTTAATATGACCCAAAAAGCGAGTACTAAACCCAAAAATACAGCGCCATTTGCATCAGTATGAAAAAACCAGATGCAAAACAAAGCTAAACCGATGCAAGTTGCACCTACCCAGCGCAAAGCCCAAACAATCCTTTTGGCATTGTCTTGCTGCCATTTAAGGTGCATTCCAAATCCCATCAAGAGAACCAGGGGAATCATTAATGGCACGAATACGGCGTTAAAATAAGGAGCGCCTACTGACAATTTGCCTAACCCCAGACCATCGATTAATAAAGGGTAGACCGTCCCCATTAAAACGGTCAGCATGGTCACCACCAGGATGACATTCCCTAATAACAAAGCATTTTCTCGTGATACGACTTCTGGTCTTACATCACCTTGCAATGTTTGAGCCCTGCAAGCAAACAATAACAGCGAACCGCCAATGACCATGAGCAAGAATAATAAAATGTAAATCCCTCGCTCTGGATCCACCGCAAAAGCATGCACCGAAGTCAGGACACCGGAACGTACCAGGAAAGTACCGACAAGACTCAATGAAAACGCTGCAATAGCCAGCAGTAGTGTCCAGGCTTTATACTGCTGGCGCTGCTCACTTACGGCCAGAGAGTGCAATAAAGCAGTGCCTACCAGCCATGGCATAAACGAGGCATTTTCAACTGGATCCCAAAACCACCAGCCACCCCAGCCCAATTCGCGATAAGCCCACCAGCTCCCTAAAGTAATGCCTGCCGTGAGGCAACACCAGGCAGCCAGAGTCCAGGGGCGCGTCCACTTTGTCCACGGCATCTCGATACGCCCGGCCCACAATGCAGCGATGGCGAAGGCAAATGCTACAGAAAAACCAACATACCCCATATACAACATAGGGGGATGAAATAAAAAACCCGGGTCTTGCAACAAGGGGTTTAAATCACGGCCTTGACTGTTTAAAACTTGAAATTGGCGGGCAAACGGATTGGAAGTCATTAATAAAAACAGAATAAAACCAATGCTCAAAAACCCCAGGATGACCAATACCCGGGCGCGCATGGCATGGTCTAGAGATGAACTGAGGAATGCAACGGCAAGCATCCAAAAACTTAAAATGCCCACCCATAACAACATCGAGCCTTCATGCCCTCCCCAGACTGCACAAAATTTATAAAACCAGGGCAGCGACAGACTGGAATTAGCTAATACATAAGCCACGGTAAAATCATCTTTCAGAAAACATACGGTAAGGCAAATGTAAGCTAAAGCGATGAATAAGAATTGCGCCAAAGCATAGCGGGATGCTACCGTTTGCAGTGGCACCGAGTTACGCCATACGCCTATTGCCGGTATGACCGCAAGCAAAACCGCAAATAATAAGGCAAGAATAAGGGAAAATAAGCCAACTTCGGCAATCATGGGACACTACCCTCCTTGGAAGTTTGTGCCAATGCTTCCTTCACTTCGGGAGGCATATAATTTTCATCATGTTTTGCCAAGACTTCCCTGGCTTGGAATTGATTATCAGCAGCAAGTGAACCATGGGCTACTATACCCTGCCCTTCACGGAATAAATCCGGGAGAATACCGCGATAAACCACAGTCAAAGTATGTTTATAATCGGTAATTTGAAATTGCACGCTTAAGTCATCTTTGTTGCTGCGCACGATACTGCCCTGTACTACCATACCGCCGACGCGTATGGGCTTGTCATGCGGCGCTTCTCCGGCAGCCACTTGTGCAGGCGTATAAAACAAACTGATGTTTTGGCTTAACGAAAAAGCAACCAATAAGGTGGCCAATGTTAAAACCGAGACGATTAACACAATCAATAGCATTTTACGCTTACGAACAGGTTTCATAGTCACTGCTTCTTATACCATTGCTGTAAAACTTTCCGTGTACGCTTGCGCTGCCATTTAATATTTACCCAGTTCATGAGTAAAATGCCTCCTAAAAGCCCATAAGCCGGCCACACATACAAACCATATCCGCCCATGCCAAACCAATGCAAAAATTGATTCATAATTTACCCTCATTGAGCAGATTTTTCACCCAGCTTTGCCGTTTTTCACGTAATAAAAGCTCGCTACGGGCCTTGGATAAAATCATCAATGCACAATAAAGAGAAAGCCCAAGTAGGGTTAACAACAAAGGATACAGCATGCTGACATGAATTTTGGGTTTGGATAATAAACTTAGTGTTGCCCCCTGATGCAAGGTATTCCACCAATACACAGAATAATGAATGATCGGCAAATCAACCACCCCCACCAAAGTGAGAATAGCCATTATTTTATCGCCCTGCTCTTTATTTTGATAAGCATGTCCCGTGGCGATAATGGCACCGTAGAGGAATAATAAAATTAATTCTGAGGTGAGGCGCGCATCCCAAACCCACCAAGTGCCCCACATAGGTTTGCCCCAAATGCTACCGGTGACTAAAGCAAGAAAGGTCATGCAGGCACCTAGTTGGGCAGCCACCCCTAACATTAAACCTGCCATTTTAATTTGCCAGACGAGTAACAACAGAGCCAAAAATCCCATCCAGGCATAAATAGCCATCGATAAAAATGCACTGGGGACGTGTATGTAAATGATGCGAAAAGCATCCCCTTGCTGATAATCCGCAGGGGCAAAGAACAATCCCCAGAGCAAGCCTGCAATTAAAATAAAAAATGCACCAATCCCAAGCCACCGCAACCAGACTCCGGACAATTGATAAAACGTTTTAGGCGAAGCCAGTTGATACAATAGTTTCCACATAGGAAATAATTAAATCAGAAAAAGATTCAGATTTTACCATGTCTTCCAAGGGCTTGTTAACCCAATAGCATGAATAAAACCGAAAAGACCATCAATCCACTAAAGTAATGCGCATAACTGCTGCAATAGCAAAAGGTAAAAATCCGGCAGCAATAAGCGACAGGGCTAATAAAAGAGCAAAAAATCCTGCTACTGGCAATCCCTGCATGGCTGCGTTCAGAGTGCCACTGCCAAAAATCATGACCGGTATGGTTAAAGGGAGTAGAACAAGAGCCATCAGCACGCCTTTTTGTTTTAAACCCGTACTGAATATGGCTGCCAGTGCACAAAGAAACATGATGGCGGGCGATCCGCAAATTAAGCTTATAACCAGAACTGCTGTTTCATACGCATTGAGGGAAAATAAAATGGCAAGGACAGGACTAAAAACTATTAATGGCAGCATAACCAGCAGCCAATGCAGGAGAATTTTTGCGCTAACAAACAAACTGACGGGATAACCGGATATCAACCATTGTTCAATGACTCCATCTTCAAAATCTTGTTGAAACAAACGCTCTGCCGACAGCAACGCTGCCAATAGTAAACCAATCCAGACTATACCGGGTGCAATAATACGAAGGTAAGCTGGATCGGGGGGAATGGTCAGGGGGAAAAAAACCATAACCATGCAGAAAAAAAGAAACGAATTAATGATCAGGCGCAATTGACGCAAGTGTAAATACGCTTCACGCAGCAGGAGTGTTTTAAAAAGAGTAGCCAGACTCATCACAAGCAATACTCCTCATACATGTTTTCAGGCAAAGGGAGGTTTTGATGAGAAGTCAATACAATCTGGCCATCGCGCTTAAGATGCTCTTTTATACAATCCATTAGGATGATTATTCCATCAGCGTCCAAAGCGACTAAAGGTTCATCCAATAACCACAAGGAAGCCTTTGTTGTAAACAAACGCATTAACGCCACCCGCCGGCGCTGGCCCGCAGACAACAAACCGCCGGGAGTATCTTCACACCCTTCCAAGGATAAGCGAGCAATTAATTTTTGAAATGAAACATTCTTTAACGAGTCATGCAAACCAAAGTGGTAATTTTCGCGCGCGGTAAGTAGCAGACTAATACCGGGCTTATGTCCTACATAACAAATATTTTGCTGATAAGAAGGTAAATCATCATAGATAGAAACTCCTTGATAGCGGATTTCGCCATGCGCTTGGGATAATAGTCCTGCGAGTAAGCGGAGTAAAGTTGTTTTGCCGGCTCCATTGGCACCGCGTAGATGCAAAAGACGCCCTGGTGATAGAGCAAACTGAATATTACGCAGTAATGGCTTGTCTTGATAATCAAAATCAAGCGCGCTAACTTCAAGCATGTTAATTCTTTCACTTAAAAAAAGGGAGCCTATATCCAAATAACACTTCCTGCAAGATCTGGCTTGCGATTGCAAACGATGCCGGTAATAATTGGTTTTTTTATTTTTGATAGGTAAACAATGGATTTTCTTGCCCAATATGGTCTATTTGCTCTCAAAACATTTACCTTGGTTATTGCTTTTCTGTTGTTAGTCGCAGGCATAGTTGCCTTAGGCCGAAAACCAAAACCCAAGCTGGAAATTATCTCCCTAAATAAACAGTGGGAATCCATGCAGCAAAGAATGCATAAAGAAATTCTGGGTAAAAAACTCCCTAAAGAGAAAAAGAGCAAAGAGCCAAAGTCTTCTTTATACGTACTGGATTTTACGGGTGATATAAAAGCCTCTCAGGTTGAACAACTGCGTGAAGAAATTACGGCAATACTTGAAGTTGCACAACCAGAAGATGAAGTCGTCATCCGCTTAGAAAGCCCGGGGGGTGCAGTTAACGGCTATGGGCTTGCTGCCTCACAGTTACAACGTATAAGGGATAAAAAAATTCCTTTAACGGTATGCATTGATAAAATGGCTGCCAGCGGTGGTTACTTAATGGCTTGCGTCGCCAACCACATTGTGGCCGCCCCATTTGCCATTATTGGCTCCATTGGCGTGGTCGCTCAACTTCCCAACTTTCATCGCTGGCTTAAGAAAAACGATATTGATGTTGAATTATTAACTGCAGGAGAATATAAGCGCACCCTCACTCTTTTTGGGGAAAATACAGAAAAAGGCCGGAAAAAATTTCAGGAAGATTTGGAAAAAATTCATCAATCCTTCCGGCAATATGTTTTGGAGAACCGACAAGAATTGGATATTGATAAAGTGGCCACAGGTGAGCATTGGCTGGCAAGCGATGCGTATGATTTGCGCTTAGTTGACTCATTGCAAACCAGCGATGAATATTTGAGCGAGAAAAAAGCCGCATACAATTGCTTTAAAATTACTGTGCATGGGAAGCAAAACTTAATGAGCAAACTTTTAAAACCAGCCATGAAATTGCTGCATCCATGGGCATGATGGTTGGTCACGCAATACGGGCTGGCATAATTAAGCAGTGCTGCTTTAAATTCACTCTATTCAGAATGCTAGCCTAGCCCCGTTATGCGTTGCAATTTCGCTTTGAAAAGAATCATCAGGCAAACAATAAAAAAAAATCGCATTCGTGCAAGTTTTATTAAACCTGAGTGGCTCTGTTTTGAAGCAACATTTTCCCTGGATGAAGAAAATAAGGAGCATGTTCTATAAGACCGTAAAAACAACTGAGAAATATTACCATTATTCGCATCACGCACCGAAATACTGTCGAAACATCATGCCAATATAATAGTTTTTAATGCAAAGAATAGAGAAATTAAATAATGAACATCGATTAGGTGAGACCACCTATGCCGGTATGAAATCTTCTAGGCGACGAAGCTGAAATTATCTGACTCATTAAAAAACATATTGCATTAAAATGGCCAACTAATTAGTTCTCTTCCGGGTAAACAAAAAACTAACCGTTGTAAATTTGTATTTTATGACCTATAATCGAACACCATTATCTGTGAGCAATCACCATGTATCAGCAGAGCAAACGGCAAAGAATTCATTCTCCCCAAGAGCAAAACTCAAATCCGCTAAAGGCTTATTTCTCTGAAGGATTTCTGGCGTCAACTTTATTTCTAATCCCACCCACCCCATCTTTAAGTGTTGAGGATATTTTAGGGCCATTTAATACGCCACACTTTTCCTATCCATTAACCCAACAATATTTTTCCCTACCGCAATCGCAGTCTAATTATGCAGCCTCAACTCCGCTTGCCCCCACAATCACTGCCGAAATCTCCACAACCTCATCAAATAACCAACCATTGCAGCCTCGTGTCGCAGAAAAACGTAATCGCACTGAATTAAATGAAGCTTCTGGATATGAAGAGCAATTAAAAGCTGCTGTTAAGAAAGATGAGCAACTTTGGAGCAAAGAGAGTATAAAAAACGCAGCAGCATATGCCGCAAAAGAACGCATCCAGCAAAAACTTCCCTGCCCTGAGGACAACAGCCCGGAATTTGTAAATGCACATCCTCTTTATAAAGAGACTTATATTAATGCTTACAAAAGATATGCTGATAAAAGAGAAAAATTAATTGAAAAAAAAGGGGCTAGCTTAGGGGAGTTGCATGCCAATGAAAACAAACCCAAACTACCTATGGTGAAACTTTTAACATTTAGAAGAGGACCTTCCTTTGCAAAAGGCTACCTGCACGCTTACGAGAAAGCCATGAAAGAGAAACAGAAGGTAGCAAGCTTTAGCGAAGGACAAACTCCGACATCCACAATGGCAAGCAGTAGTCAATCAGAAGAGCAAGAGCACTTCTTAAGAACCCCGGAAGTCGGTCAGATTTTTGCAGAAGTTTTAGCAGAAAATCATTTAACACAAAGCCGAAACGCATCGCCCACGCTGAGCTTTTTAAACTCTCCCATGCAATTTTTCTTCCCGACAACACCAATGAATTCAAACGTCAAACCTTCTGAAGGGAGAGAATTCGCAAGAGAAAGCAAAACACCTTAAATGGGCAATATTTGAAAAATAAAAAGTCTTAGAAAGTGCTGGTTTTACAATCATTAATTGTCCAGAAAATTATCGGCAATATTACTTCCTGCAATGCAAATAAGCGAATCGTTATCCTTGCTGGTTTTTAGATGGATATCTTTTAGCTTATCTGTTTTAACGATTTCAATATTGCCGCCCTCCTCATCAACACTAATTTTATTTTTTTCCCTGTTTTATTAATTACTATTTGACGTTTGAACATAAGAGAAAGAGCATTACGATTCACTCTTTAGTAAATCCAATAATAATTTTCCGGCAAAATTCCAATATAAGTATATACTTATAGATAGGAATAAAAATTTGTGGAGCATGAACATGGGAGACTTCAAATCCAAGTTGCCCAGCCTCAAAGAATTGGGCACGATGGCGACAAAGCTGGTAAAAGACTTAAAAAATAGCGTTGATGAAATCATCAGCGATTACAAACAAAAGCGTGAAGATGAAGAAGCTATAAAACCAACTGCTCAACACACACCGGGCGAAACGATTAGCTCGACTCCTGCAGCAGAACCCAAAACTCCGAAACCCGCTGTGGACCCGGTACCTCCAAAACCTGCCGTGGAACCCGTACAATCAGTACCTGGCGTTCATGTGGAACCTGAACTTAAACCAAAAGCAGAAGTTCCGCCCAAGAAAAAACCAACTGTAAACGAACCTCTGCCGAATGAGGTGAACAAAGACGAAAACCATTAAGTGGTTGAGCGTTCTGGGCGCGAAAGCCCATATTTACGCATTTTTTCCACCAGCGTGGTTCTACGGATATGCAAATAACTCGCCGCGCGGGCAACTATCCAATCGGATTCTTCCAATGCGCGGCGAATAAGAGTTAACTCTTCTTCCAAGAGATAATTTTTTAAATCAATGCCTGCTTGCATCTCATCATCCTGTTTACCAATCACATCGAGCAAATGTTCTCGTTCATTTTTTATCCGGGAAACTTCTTCTGGCAATATTCGGAATCGTTTGGGCAAATCATGTTCATTAACTGTTTGATTGGGGAAAAGGATGGACAATCTTTCTGCCAAATTGGCAAGCTCACGTACATTACCTGGCCAATCATAGCCTTGTAACGCTTCGAACGCATCCGGTAACAAGTGCACGCCAGGTTTGCCATTTGCAATCATGCGAGCAGTCAATTCTTCAAAAAGCAACGGGATGTCTTCCTTTCTTTCGCGCAATGCTGGCATTTCGATTGGGAAAACGTTTAACCGGTAATATAGATCTTCACGAAAACTCCCCGCAGCGATCGCTTGCTCCAAATTCCTATGGGTGGCAGCAAGCACCCGTACATCCACCGCAATGGTTTTGTTACTCCCTACACGCTCAAAACTACGCTCTTGCAATACCCGCAAGAGCTTAACTTGCATCGCAAGCGGCATATCGCCGATTTCATCAAGAAAAATAGTTCCACCGTTTGCCAATTCAAATCGCCCTTGCCGGGCAGTAATCGCACCAGTGAATGCTCCTTTCTCATGACCAAACAATTCACTTTCCAGCAACTCGGCAGGAATGGCGCCGCAATTGATGGGAACAAAGGGTTTATGAGCTCTTAACGATAATTCATGAATATTGCGGGCAACGACTTCTTTTCCTGTTCCGGACTCTCCCGATATTAGGACAGTGGCATCCGTATTAGCTACAAGCTCTATCAACTTTCGTATTTCCTGAATTGCAGCGCTTTTCCCCACCAAGCTTCGCGATAACGGAGTAGTTTTATTTGCATCCCCTGCCAATGCTGAATCTTTAGGCATAGAACGTAACACTTCCAGCAATTCAGAATAACAAAATGGAAAAGTCAAACTTTTAACCACATTGAATTTTTGACATTCCCGCTCCGATAAATTCACATCGATCAAAACAACAGGAATATGGTAAAGAGCAGCATCCAATTGCTCCAAAAACTTACGTGTTTTTTCAGGAGTAGTACCACCAACTATCAGTGCCAAAGCCTCTTTTGCCAACGGTTTTTGCCATTCATCATAGGCAAACACTCGGCAAGGCTGCTTGACAAAATTAAGTAAAAGGCTAAGCTTTTCACTGCGTGCCTTATCATCATCAATTATTGCCCATATATCCCGGCCGCCCATAGACTGATCCTTTCCCAGGTTATCTTTATGAGTATTGATTAACAATAGACTAACTGTCAAATATAAGAACAATGATATAAGAGCTTTAAACAATGTCTTAATCGACAAAGACCATTAATTCCCCCGGAATCACCCAGCACACGTGATAAAATTTACAATTGCTAAAAATAAAAGAACAGGGTGAGAGGTAACGTTCCTAAGTTTTTTGAAATCACTTAAGTTTGTTCCGATTTTTGACGATTGGTTTGGGCAAAGAAAGCACTGCCTGTGATTAAAAGTTTGCCTAAAATAACTAAAAGGCCGAGCCTTTAGCTGCTATAAGAATATTGGCAATAATAGGCTTCCACAATGCTCGGTGGGTACTTAGGTCTTTGTAAGTTTGCGCCAGTTGTTGTTTAAAATTATCTTGAATTCTTTATGGCTTTGCTATCCGGATTGAGAGAACTTTTTGCAGATAAATAAAAGCAAGCCAGTGCCTCAAGTGCATCAGCCGACCCTTATTAGAGGAAACTTGCTCCACTGATTCGTTGGATTGAGGATTTCTATGAAAAATTGCACTCCGTTATCTTAAATCCCGAATAAAATTTATTATGCTCTATTGCTGAAAACCAATGTCCTTTTTTTCTTCTTCTATTTCTTTGTTTTCTTCTTTTTTAGATTCCTCATCAACAATTCTATTGAATGTATAGTTTAGGACTTTGGTGTGAGAGGTGAAAAAATTAGCACTACGACCTTTAGTTTGAACAAGTGTATTGATCATTAGACCCAGTGTCGTTATCAAACCGACACCGAAGATACTTGCCACTACAGATAAAATTTTAAAGAATTTTTCTGCCTCCGATTGTCGATTGTTCTTTAAAACATCAGCCATCCCCGGCTCGCGAAGTTTTGTTTTAAAATTTTTGAGCATCTTTTTTGCTTCTTCCTCGGGGGTATCGGTTGAGTTGATTTGAGCCTGAGAGTCCTGGGGTGTTTTTTGAAGACTTTGATACAATTCTTCTATAGCAAAGTATTTTAAAGCACCTTCATATTGAGAGCGTTGTTGTCTGAATAATTTTAATTTACTCATTACGTGAATATCTTCTTTGTCTTCCTCGGTAGGCTTGTATTCAAGTAATTTTCTGAAAAAAAGAAGAGCAGTAGCAGGCATGCAAAGATCTTTATAATCTTCATATTCAACTCCATAATTACCTTTTAATAGCCAGTTAGCACTCAAAACGACGTTATAAAAATGATTTTTTGGACCTAACGGGTCACTCTCTCCGCCAAGTTTACGTAAAAAGTTATTAACCGGCTTCTGTGTATGCTGAAGATAGTCTAGGCAAGCTTGTTCTAATTCTTTTTTACAAGCTATATATGATTTGACCATTATGACAACCATGTGTTTAAATTTTAATTATACCATGCTTTTAATTTTTAGATTGATTGGAGATCATGCTGCCAGTACACTTTCAGTCATTGAGTAATTTACGATACTCATTGCTGGTATATTGAGAGCCTCTATCTGAATGCACAATTAAGCCAAGCTTTGGCTTACGTTGCCCACAGAGTCATTTTCAAGGCATCACAAACTAAATCAGCTTTCATCCTTGAATTCATATTCCAGCCAACAGCTTTTCTTGGAAAATAAATCAATAACTACTGCCAGATAGAACCAACCCTCTTGTGTTGACAGGTAAGTAATTTATAGATACATAAGCACGGTCTGGCGCTCTGGGCAAAAAAAATCACGGCTCGGAACATCTGCAAGACCGTTTTTTATATTTGCTACTGGTCGTTATCTTATATTTTTTCCTATATCCAACTATAACCTGCTTCTCTCATCAAGCTCTGAGTTTTACGCCGACCAATCGGATACCCTAAAGTATTTAGCGCCTTTCTCGTGCACCTGCTGCCAAATGTATAAGTACTTTTTTTGGCAATTCTTTTAGAAAATCAATCATCTCCTGATGTATTGAATCGACTGGTTTATTGGGTCGATTACAATAGTATCGATAATACTCTGAACGTAACACGCCCAAGTAATAGATGCATCTTGTCTATTAGTCAGATCTTCTTATGTTGGGCGATAAACGAATATTTCACTTCGTTTATCGAGCAAAGAAGGCCGCGGCAAATTCAATCGATCATTGCAACACCTGATTTGTTATAGTTAACTTTTCAGGAGTAATGATGATATATAATTTGTCAAAACGGAATTTTACAGAACACCAACAAAATGCAATATGGT
>NZ_RZGS01000024.1 GCF_003989745.1 Legionella septentrionalis | reverse complement strand
TCGTCATCAATGACCATCCGTGACATTCCCTCTCCCCAACCCTCTCCCGCGAAGGGCATCATCATACTATCAAAGCTCCTATCGTGGGAGAGGGGGTAGATCGAAGTGAAATAGAAAAATTGGTGCTCAATTTAAGATGAAATCTTGGCTAAAAAACTTTAGGGACGTTGCCTAATGAAGCAGGATAAAAGGCTGCTCAGCATTTTCTGTATAACCCGTATACAACTTGCCCTGCACGTTTTAGCTTAACGGTTTCCCATTGTTTGGATTCCAGTTCAAGTTCAACGGGTGATTCAACATATAAAAGTCCATTTGCAATTAAAATATCCTTCTCAGCCAGCAAGGAAATGCATTGCGGCAAATAATCCCGGGCGAAAGGGGGGTCTAAGAATACAATATCAAATTGTTCCTTGCTTTCGCAAAGATAAGTGCAAGCGTCTGCTTTCACAACGGATATGCCAGGGTCGTTAAATGCGGAGGCATTCTTGCAAAGATTGGCAAAGACTAACGGGGATTGCTCAATCAAGGTGACTTTTAAGGCGCCACGGGAATAGGCTTCAAAGCCTAAGGCTCCACTTCCTGCAAAAGCATCAAGACAGCGTGTCCCGCGTATATCATGCATTAACCAATTAAAAAGAGTTTCACGCACCCGATCAGGTGTTGGCCTTAATCCTGGTGCTTCCGGGAAATATAATTTTTTGCCTCTATATTTCCCACCAATTATACGTACATTTTGCTTCACATTTTGCCTACTGTAACTTGCACCAATTGCTCAGGTTTAATAAGTTCCTGAAAAGCTTGTTGGATTTCTGCAGCGGTTACTGCATTAACACGGGAAACATAAGTATCTAAATAATCATTAGGCAGCCGGTAGAAGGCAATTTTCAGCAACATGTCTGCTATGCTGCGGTTGCTGGCAAGAGCCAAGGGAAAACTGCCTGCTAAATATTGTTTGGCGGCGAGCAATTCTGCCTCGCTAGGCCCTGAATTTCGGAAAGAAGATAATATTTCGCGGGTCAACTCAACGGCATTTAGCGTTTGTTTGTTTTGAGTGGCAAGGCTAATAATAAACGGTCCAAGGCCAGGCATGGGAATAAATTGGCTGTAAACTCCATAGGTTAAACCTCTTTTTTCACGAACTTCAAGTGCAAGTCTTGAAACTAAAGAGCCACCACCTAACGTGTAGTTACCAACCAGTAAGGGGAAATAATTTTTGTCGTTATGGTTAATTCCTATTTGGCCTAAACGCAGCACGGTTTGGGATGAGGGAAATTGGATTTCAATATTATGCTCTTTGCTTAATGGTTTAGCTTTTGGAATTTGTGGCGCCTCTTGTCCCACTGGCAATTGGCCAACCAATTGTTCCGCTATTTGGTGTGCTGTATTGGTATCGATAGCACCTGCCAGCACAATTACGGCGTTTTTACCTACAAAAAATTGCCGGTAAAAATTACGTGTATTCATAACGTTTAATGTTTTGACACTGTCTTCATAACCGTTTATCGGATGTGCATAAGGATGATTTTGGTAAAGGGCTTTAAAAAAGGTCAGATTGGCTATTTCATCCGGCGATTCTTTTGCTTGGGCTATAGCCATTAACTGCTGGTTTTTTTCCCGGGAAAAAGCTTGTTCAGGAAAATCAGGTTTGTTAATGATTAAAGAAAAAATGTCTAAGGATTCTTTGAGTGCTTTTGGGGTGATTAAGGTTTTTAAACTCAACTCAATCATATCACGGTTGCCTTCGCTGCTATACTGAGCTCCTGTATCGGCAAGCTTTTCGGCAATTACCGTGGCATTTAAACCGGCATTCCCCTGATTCAACATGCGGGTGGTTAAAGCGCTTAAGCCAGGGTATTTCCCATCATAAGCAGAGCCTGCGGCAAAGGCTACACTGATTTCCAGCATAGGTACTTCCATCGCTTGATAAAAAATGACACGGGCACCGTTTGCAGTTAGCCACTGTTCGGTCTGGAAAGATTTGGCAGCTATCGCTTGCTCGGAAAGGTTAAATGTACAACAGGCTAAAAACAAAAAAATACGAATGTAAAACGGTTTCATACTTACCCCTTAAATTAGGATTCTGGAATTAAACGTGCTTCCGTAAGATAATTTTCAGCAAAATACCGTTGTGCTGCTCTTTGCAATTGTTCCGGGGTTACGCGATTGATGCGTTCAACGTAGCGATCAGCTGTTTGCCAACCAAGCCCTATTGTTTCCAATAAACCAATTTCCATGGCTTGCCCAAAAATAGAATCTTTCTCAAACGTTTTTTGCGCAATGATTTGGGTTTTTACGCGTTGTAATTCCGGCTCGCTGATTTTTTCAGTTTTTAAACGTTCGATTTCGGCTAAAAACCCTTTTCTTAAATCATCGAGCGTATGTCCCTGGCTTGGCGTGCCATAGAGAATAAATTGAGTTTGATAGCGGGTGTATAAATTGTAATAAATATCTGCGGTGCTGGCGATTTGCTTGCCGCGTACTAAATTTTTGGTGAAGCGCCCACTGTCACCGGCATCTAAGATGCCGGCAAGGATTTCCAGGGCGTACGGTTCAACTTCATTTTCAGGGCTGGTTGTTTTCACGGAAGGGACCGTGTAGCCAAGCATAAGCATAGGGATCTGCGCCGGGGCATGAACTTCTATGGTTTTTTTGCCCAAGGCTGGCGGCTCCAATTGCAATTTGCGTGGGGCAGAAGTTCGCGCAGGGATTTTGCCGAAATATGTTTTTGCCAATTCGTAGACTTGTGCAGGAATAACATCGCCGACAACTACCAAAGTTGCATTATTGGGCGCATAGTATTTTTGGTGCCATGCTCTGGCGTCTTCCACGCTCATTTGCTCCAAATCACTCATCCAGCCTATGACAGGATGATGGTAAGGAGAAGCCAGGTGCGCTGCGGCCATGAAGCGTTCAAAGGTCAATGCCTGCGGGTTGTCGTCAGTGCGCAGCCGACGTTCTTCTTGGATAACCTTGATTTCCTTGCCAAATTCTTCTTTATCCAGCAATAAATTTTGCATGCGGTCAGCTTCGAGTTCAAAGCTGGTTTTTAAATGGGGAGTGGCAATTTTTTCAAAATAAGCTGTGTAATCGTTATTGGTAAAGGCATTTTCCTGTCCCCCCAAGGCAGCAATGGTTTTGGAGAACACACCCAAAGGGAATTTTTCTGTGCCTTTAAACATCAGATGTTCCAGCGCATGCGAAATTCCGGTAATGCCGCCCGGTTCATCCGCAGAGCCTACATTATACCAGATCATGGCTACAGCCACAGGGGCGCGATGATCTTCTTTTACTACTACTTTCAAGCCATTATCTAAGGTAAACTGTTGCGTTTGACTATAGGATTGGCAGGAAAGCAGTGTTAATAACAGAATTAACACAGGACGCATGATACACCCCCAATTTGAAAAAGAGTGATAGAATTCCATATTTCGTTTATTTTGTATACTTTCCAAGACTGAAGATAAAGGATTTGCTCTTTTTTAATAAAATTTTGTCAAATATTCATCTATTCCATGAGGCAAAGACTTATGATCAAATGGTTTAAGCGCAATCAACATACACCAGACCCGCAAAAAACTGCCGATACCGAGCTTATGACCCCGGCAACGGATTTGCAGCAAGCTCCAGAAGAGAAACAGCCCAAACAAACTTTGTTTACCCGTTTCAAGCAAGGCTTGAGTAAAACCCGGCACCAACTGGGCGACGGGATTGGCCGTTTGTTACTTGGAAAAAAAGAAATTGATGCATCCTTGCTGGAAGAACTCGAAACCATACTTCTTAGTGCGGATATAGGAATTGAAACCACAAAAAATATCGTGCAGCAATTAAGCGATGGCTTGGCAAGAAAACAACTGGCTGACGGAGAAGCTGTCTTTGCCGCTCTTAAAACGCAATTGCAAACCATCCTGACTGGTGAAAAGCAGCCATTTGCGCTTGATATGGCTACTCACTGTCCTTTTGTCATATTAATGGTTGGCGTTAATGGTGCCGGGAAAACCACAACGATCGGCAAGTTGGCTAAACAATATCAAGCCATGGGCAAAAAAGTGATGCTGGCTGCAGGCGATACTTTCCGTGCAGCGGCAATTGAGCAATTGCAGGCTTGGGGCGAGCGAAACCAAATTACTGTCATCGCGCAACATACTGGGGCAGATAGTGCTTCCGTGATTTATGATGCATTGCAAGCTGCAAAGGCTCGCAATGTGGATGTTTTGCTAGCTGATACGGCCGGCAGGTTACACACGCAGCAAAATTTAATGGAAGAATTAAAAAAAGTTAAGCGCGTCATGCAAAAGCTTGATCCCACCGCACCACATGAAACCATGCTGGTTTTAGATGCGAGTATCGGGCAAAATGCATTGAATCAGGCACGTCAGTTTCATGAAGCTGTAGGTGTCACAGGAATTACCATGACAAAGCTTGATGGCACAGCGAAAGGCGGTATATTGTTTGCTATTGCCAATGAACTGGAAATACCATTTCGCTATATTGGTGTGGGTGAAGGGATTGATGATTTGCGGCCCTTTAGCGCTTCGCAATTTGTAGATGCAATTTTTAATGATGATCACATTTAATCAGGTAAGCAAACGATACCCCGGTGGCTTCGAGGCATTAAGCGAGGTTAGCTTTTCCTTAGAGAAAGGGGAAATGGCTTTTCTCACAGGTCCTTCGGGGGCTGGGAAAAGCACCCTGCTGAAATTAATCGGCATGTTGGAACTCCCTACCGCCGGGCAAATCATTGTAAATGGGACACGTTTGAACCAACTTAAAAAACATGAGGTGGCTCATTATCGTTGTTCTTTGGGTATTATATTTCAATCCCCCCATCTGCTAAATGACAGGACTGTTTTTGAGAACGTTGCTTTGCCTTTGCAAATTCAGGGATACACAGCGCAAATGATCAGCAAAAGGGTGCATGCCGCTCTGGACATGGTGGGTTTGTTAAGCCGTGAAAAAATGCTGCCTCTTCATTTGTCGGGCGGCGAACAACAGCGCGTGGGGATAGCACGGGCCGTGGTGCATAAACCGTCTGTATTATTAGCCGATGAGCCAACCGGCAACCTAGACCCTACTTTATCGATTGAGGTGATTAAGCTGTTTGAACAGTTTAACCAGGTTGGCGTAAGCGTTATAGTTGCCACGCATGATTTGGCATTGATTGCGGGAATGCGCCATCGAATTGTCATGTTAAAAGGAGGGCGATTGTGCTGAAATATTTTCGCGTCTCTTTTCCACAACACATGCAAGCGGCTGCAAGCAGCTTTAACTACTTGTGCAATAAGCCATTTGCTACGATGATGACTATTGTGGTGATTGCGATTACGCTCGCTTTGCCTGCATTATTTTGGGTGTTTGCTGACAATTTGCAAACTTTGACGGCAAATTGGAAG
Source organism: Legionella septentrionalis (assembly GCF_003989745.1). GTDB lineage: Bacteria > Pseudomonadota > Gammaproteobacteria > Legionellales > Legionellaceae > Legionella_A > Legionella_A septentrionalis. The sequence goes on along the minus strand of NZ_RZGS01000024.1, from coordinate 30,756 downwards.
CAAGGTGGTCGCATTTCTCTTTACTTGAAGCTGCCTTCTACTCCAGTACAGGAAGAAGCTGTATTAAGAAAAGTTTCAGCTTTGCAAGGTGTCGCCCATGCAGATTTGAAAACGCCAGCTCAAGGGCTAGCCGAACTGCAATCGCAAGAAGGGATGCCGGATATAACCAATTTTCTGCTTGAAAATCCACTGCCTGCCGTTATTGAAGTCACTCCGGCAGCAAACATGAGCACGCCTGAAAAATTGCAACAATTGCACAATGAATTGAAAGCCAATCCGGAAGTAGAACAAGCCAAACTGGATATACAATGGGTTAGTCGCCTACATGCTGTGTTGGGATTGGTAGCCAAAATGGCTTATGGCTTAATTATATTGCTTGCTTCCGCTGTTATTTTGATCATCTGCAATACCTTGCGTTTGGCCATTCAGAATCGCCATGAGGAGATACAAGTATTAAAATTAATTGGCGGAGCCGATCCTTTTATTGCTCGGCCTTTTTTATATGCAGGGATTTGGTATGGACTTGCCGGCGCTGTGCTTGCGGTTTTTTTAGTTAATATTTTCATGCTGAGTTTAGCGGTGGCCGTGAAACAATTAGCTGCCGTTTATCAGATGCATTATCCGCTGCTGGGGTTGTCTGTCCGGCAAGCCTTGCTCCTCATTCTATCTGCCACTATACTAGGTTGGCTCGGAGCCAGGTTGTCCGTGAAAAGGCAACTATCTTCTATCGAACCTTATAATTAGTGTATAATTATTTTTTCAAAATTGTGTTGGTTCCTGATTTTGACCGTGTAATTTAAAAGAGGAATAACATGAGTCTGCAAATGCAACTTTCGCAAATGAATTTACCTATCGGTAGTCTTGATGCGTATATTCATCGGGTCAATCAAATCCCCATGCTTTCCGCAGAAGAGGAAAACGAATGCGCTCGCCGTTTTCGGGAGGATGGTGACTTGGAAGGGGCGCGCCGCCTCGTTCTTGCCCATCTGCGATACGTTGTGCGCGTGGCGCGCGGTTACCTAGGGTATGGGTTACCACTGGGTGATCTCATTCAAGAAGGCAATATCGGTTTAATGAAGGCCGTCAAGCGTTTTGATCCAAGCATAGGCGTGCGCCTGGTTTCTTTTGCTGTACATTGGATTAAAGCTGAAATCCATGAGTTTGTTATCCAAAACTGGCGCATCGTTAAAATTGCCACTACTAAAGCCCAGCGTAAATTATTTTTTAACATGCGCCAAATGAAAAAACGATTAGGCTGGCTTACCAATGAAGAAGTGGATGCTGTGGCGCAGGATTTAGGCGTCAGCCGTGAAGACGTTTTAATCATGGAACAACGTTTGAATGCCATGGATACTTGTTATGATATGACGAGCTCGGAAGAGGATGATGAATCCTATAAAGTCCCTGCGAACTATCTGCACGATCCGCATACGGATCCAGCCTATTTACTGGAACGGCAAGACAGTAACGTGCAAGGCAATGAGAAGTTGCATGTGGCTTTGGAACGCCTGGATGCACGCAGCCAGGATATCTTGCAGCAGCGCTGGCTGGTTGATGATAAAGCGGCTACTTTGCATGCTCTTGCAGAAAAATATGGTGTATCAGCAGAACGGGTACGTCAGCTTGAAAAAAATGCCATGAAAAAATTGCGTCAATATATGGAAGAAATGTAATACAATTATGGGCGGCTTTATGCCGCCCAGCCTTCTGTTATTTTATTTTTGCATGTAATTTCTTTTTAGTTTCCTCATCAATGAAGGCACAATCAATTGCTGTTCTAGTAATGGATTGCATCGTTTCATCACTGTAGTTATAGACTTCTTGTACGCGTGCATACTCATGCGCCAGTGTCGTTGGAATAAAGGGCGGATCATCTGAATTAATGCTTACCTTAATGCCTGCTGCCAGCAATTCGGGGAAGGGATGGACGCTCAAGTCATTAAAGAGATTGAATTTAACATTGCTGGAAGGGCATATTTCCAGGGCGATATCTCTTTCTTTTAGAATGGCCATTGTTTCCGGCGAATGGATGGCTTGCACCCCGTGTCCAATGCGTTTGATGGGTAAATGCGCAATGGCTTCCAGCATGCCGCTTGCTGGAGCGAATTCGCCTGCGTGCACGGTACAAGATAAACCGGAAGCTGCAGCTATTTCATAAGCTTTGCGGAATAATTTTGGCGGAAAATTCACTTCATCCCCGCCTAAGCCGAAGCCGGTGGCGCATGCAACAGGATGTTTGTGCGCATATTCAGCAACCCGGATAGCTGCTTCTTCGCCAAAATGCCGTACGGCGGTAATAATAATGCGCCCCACAATAGCAAATTGATGTTCAGCGTCACGAATGGCTTGCTGGATTGCATTTAAATGTTCGATGGAGGGAATCCCCGTGGCTTTTTCCGCATGATCAGGAGAATACATCATCTCAACATAAATCGTGTCTTCCAGCGCATTGGAGCGCAGATAATCGAAGGTCACATCATAATAATCTTGCGGGCTTTTAATAAGATCGGCAACGATATCATAAACACTCAGAAAGTGCATAAAATCACGTGAGAGGTAGCTTTTACCATCTGCTGAAATTAAATTATCAGGAAGGGATAATTTATTTCGTTTTGCCAGGGTTTTTGCCAATGCAGGAGAAATCGTTCCTTCAAGATGCACGTGCAATTCCGCCTTTTTTACTGCCATGGTTTTTCTCCAGGTTATAGAACATGGCAACTTTAATAAAAACCCGTTAAAATTACCAGCAAGTTTGGTCGTGAGTGAAGATTATGAGCAGTTCTGATATTGATAAAGCATACATTAGCCCCATTGATCGATTTTTGTTTGAATTTGACTTAACCCATCAGAAATCAGCTTCACAAATGCGTGAAATTGAGAAATACCGCCGTATTTCGGCATTACGGGATCATGCGCCGGTGCAAAAAGAGGGAGAAGAAATTTGGAAAGATTTTTAAAAAGATAAACCACTTTTTAATTATCCTTTGCTTTAAAGATATTATCAATGCCAGCGCACTGATACGGTTTCGCTGGCTATTTATAAAAAATTGGCTCCATGACTTGTACCCGTCTGGCAATATAAGATAACTCCTTACCAAAACAATCTTAATAAACCACGGAATAATGTTTCCTCCGTTAAGCAAAGTGTGCTTTTACTATTTTTATCCAATTCTCACAAGCTATTCATGCCAAGGCTTCTTATTCTTTAAATCAATAAAGGTGAGGAATCTTGTGTTATCTATTCCGCAATAGCTAACTACGCTTATGCTAAGTACCCGAGCCTATGCCTGTGTGTAATTTTACATGCATGGAAACCAAGATTGACTTGTACAACCATAAATGAGCAGCCAGTGAATCAAGCTAATGATTGTTGGGGGTTCATGCCACTCTGCCAAGTGAGCATTGTTGCTGCCTATCTAAAGCCTTATGTTTTGATTCAGCACGACCGATTAGAAAGTATGGCGTGTGACATTTTTTATGAAGGTACGACAATGCGCATGGACAGTGTTGACAAAAAATAGGCACATTGTATAATGAAAAGATATATTTTTGGATTGATTTTATGCCAAGTCATTTAACAACTTTAGGGGAATTAAGTTATCAATTAAGTTCTCAAGACGCTGAAGTCAAGGCTGAAATTTTAGATGAAATTTTTAAAGATTCCTCACAGCCGTTGCATATGGTATTTAAAAATCCAGCCGATATAAAATTCTTCCTTCAGAATATCAGTAATGAAGATATTACCTTGGTATTTACAAGTATTCGTGACAATCGTTTTCTTAGCCAAAACCCAATTGCTGAAAACTATGTATTTAATTATCTGGCTCCTTTTTATAATGAACTCAGTGCAAAGCAACAGACAGCGGTTTTAATTGGACTTGGCCATGTGTTTTGCTGCAAAAATCCTGAATTTTTCGATAAGATTTTGCTTTCAGGCAATAAAGAGCAAATCGAGGCTATCTTTGCCGGGGCAAAAGGTGGAGGCGCTGCGACTCTTTGTTCATTACTGTATGACAGTTTCGAACGGTTTGAGAAAACTTTTTATCGACAGGATGCACAGACGCAAAAGTTTTTAATGGGTAACTTAATGGAAATGGCTCGTAATCGAGGAGTTGCCTTCACACCGCGTGCGGAGGACTTAGAGTATCAGGAATTATATCGGTATTTTTCGATCTTGCCCAAATCGTTAGAAGATTACTCCAGTTTTTTTAACCGCTGCCAACAGCTTGAATTGAAAAAAGAAGTTCTAACTAAATGCAAAATGCATATTGCCCTGTTCATAAGTAAAGCATCCTCCTCTGAACGTCAGGATTTCTTTGCCAACCTACCGCCAGAGATTGCTCCCGCTATAAAGGAAAATTGTAGCAAATGCCTTCCAGTGGTGATGTATCCGCAAGTATATAAGGCCAAAGAAATAGTTGAACAATTGCAGCAAATAAACCCCATTGAGCGCGTAGCTTCCCAACCTGCATCGGCAAGTATTCAACAACCGGGAGGAGGGAGCCATTATTCTCTTCCCAAAGAAGAATTGGATTTATTGGAATTAAATTTATGCAAACTCTTCATTAAGACCGAAACTTATCGCGCCCATCTTCTGGCAGCCAATAAAACGTCTGATCCACAATATGTTCTAACAAAAAAATTAAAAGCAATTTTAGAAAACAAAGAAATGGATGCAGTAAATAAAGTTAAAGAATTTTATGAAGTGCTGAATTCCCCGGTTCATGAGTCTAATTTCTATGAAACGGGTGTGACTTGTCTCCTTCGTGACGACTCAGGTAAAGAATACTGGAAAGGTGTTGCGGCAATTTTGGCCACGGTGGCTGCTTTTCTGGTTTTCATCCTTCCCGGCATAACAGCCTTGATAGCCGTCCATGCCACAACCGGCTCTATTTCCCGTACTTATGGTAATTTTTTTAAAGGAGCGGGGGAGCGATTTCTTGAAGAAGTAAACGAGCATCAGTCAAATTTCAAAAAGCTTAATAGTTGATTTGTGTTAAAAAATTTCATCATGTCCCGCAAAACGTTTGATAGACTCGCTCGCTTGCTGTTGGCGTAGCTTGATAGGGTTTGAGTTCTGGACGTTCCGTGTAAGGCTCTTTAAGCACAATCAGGAAATCCTGCAATGGTTTCATATCACCACGCATAGCTGCTTGCAGCGATTGTTCTACTTGATGATTGCGGGGGATCACGGCAGGGTTCATTTCACGCATCAGACGAAACGACGTCGCCAGTGGTTGTTTATTTTGCTTTAAGCGTAGCTGCCAGCGTTCATACCAAGTTTGAAATAGATGGTTATCATCGTAAAATTTACCGCCAGGTTTTACTGCTTGGCTTAAATCGCGGAAGGTATTCGTGTAATCTGCATGGTGTTGCTGCATTAAGCTTAATAAATCAATAATTAATTGTTCATCTTCTTGTTGCCTGCCAAAAAGGCCAAGTTTGGCACGCATCATAGTCAGCCATTTATTGTGGTATAGCTCAGGAAACTCATTTAAGATTTCTTCAGCCATAGCAATCGCTCTCTCCTGATTACTATGCAAAAGAGGGAGCAGGGTTTCCGCAAAGCGCGCTAGATTCCATTGCGCAATCAGCGGCTGATTGGCGTAAGCATACCGGCCCAGGCGATCTATAGAGCTAAACACGGTGGCTGGGTAATAAACATCCATAAAGGCGCAAGGTCCGTAATCGATGGTTTCTCCAGATAATGCCATATTGTCGGTATTCATCACCCCATGAATAAAGCCAATGCGCATCCAATGCACAATTAAATCAACTTGTTTTTTTATGACTGCGTGCAACAGTTGCAGATAAGGTTGCAACGATGCATTGAGAGCAGGAAAATGTTTGGCAATAGTATAGTCTGCAAGTGCCTTGAGAGTCCTTGTATCGTTTTTTGCCGCTGCATATTCGAAAGTTCCTATTCTAAGGTGACTTGCAGCGACGCGGGTAAGAATAGCTCCCGGCAATACGGTTTCCCGATAAACTTGTTCGCCTGTGGTTACGACTGCCAAGCTACGTGTAGTGGGAATACGCAAACCATGCATGGCTTCACTGATGAGGTATTCTCTTAACATGGGGGCAAGTGCCGCCCGGCCATCGCCGCTGCGGCTATAAGGTGTTTTTCCCGAGCCCTTAAGCTGGATGTCGACTCGCCTGCCGTCCGATATTTTATGCTCGCCAAGCAAATGAGCTCTTCCATCGCCCAAACAAGTAAAATGGCCGAATTGATGTCCTGCATAGGCTTGGGCAATGGGTTCTGCACCCTGCGGCAATATATTTCCTGAAAACAATTGCGCCTGTTGTTCGTTGTCAAGCAAGCTAAGCTTAAGCCCAAGTTCCTGGCTCAAGGCATGATTAAACATCAGCAGCTGCGGTTTGTAAACGCCAGTCGGAAGTATGCGGGTAAAAAGATGCGTAGGGAGTCTTGTATAAGTGTTGTCAAAATTCCAACCAATATTCGGCAAAGGCATGTTTTAGCACCTCCATCACTGCAACTGAATATGGATGGTATTTATTCAGTCTCGCTTAATATAAGGCTTGCTGCGAGAAGATAGGGTCGGGCAATAACCAACCCCGCTTGCATTGCATATAGATTAAGCGTATTGCAAATTTATTTTTCAGTCAAATGGCGCCTGGGCAATGCGCTGATTTTCCTATCCCAAAAGAGCATGCAACATCTTGTAAAAAATAATCGTTAACAATGAGGCTGCTGGTAGAGTCAGGATCCAGGAGGTAAAAATATTGCGGATAACGATCAAGTTTAATGCACCGATACCACGTGCAAGCCCTACGCCTAAAACGGCGCCAACCAGCGTTTGCGTGGCGGATACGGGAATTCCCAGGCTGGTTGCCACAACCACGGTGGTGGCGGCGGCAAGTGTTGCGGCAAAAGCACGGCTGGGTGTTAAAGCCGTAATTGCACTGCCCACGGTTTCAATGACTTTTTTACCATACATGAGCAATCCGGTGATGACTCCAAAACAGCCCAGTAAAATAATCCAGGACGGATAATCTGTAACGGCAAACGGTTGATTTGCCTTCATAACCAAACTGTAGATAATGGTCAGAGGACCCACCGCTAAGGCCACATCATTTGAGCCGTGCGCAAATACCATGGCACATGCCGTCATTGCCATGAGTACAGCAAAATATTTTTCAACTTGTAAGAAGCGTTCGCGCCGGCGCAAGTTAGCTTTTTCCGGTAGCCGTTTAATGAATAAAATGCCAAGAAAGGTGATGGTGATGCTGGTTGCCAGGGTTACAGCTATGTCTTGTTTAAAATTTAAATGAATGTCGAAGTGGTTTAAGCCTTTAAATACGGTAATGAAGGAAAGGATACAACCGATGAGAAACAAATAAACTGGAATATAAAATTTAGCTTTGCTTAAAGGATCGCTTTTTACAAATATGGCTTGCTGGATACTGATAAACAAAGCATAGGCGGCTGTACCGGAGATGAGCGGCGAGGTTACCCAGCCAATGGCGATGTGCGATACTTGATTCCAATGTATGGCATCGCTGCCTAAAACCATGCTGCCAAAGCCCACCATGGAGCCAACTAAAGCATTGGTGATGGAAACAGGAACGCCCAGATAGCTGGCGAGGTTCATCCAAATGGTGCAAGCCAGCAGCACTCCCAGCATTCCTTCAATTAGAATGAGAGGCTGTCCGGATAATTCACTGGTGTTGATGATGCCGTCGCGCATGGTTTCGGTTACGCCTGTGCCGCCCAGAAAAGCGCCAGCGAATTCGAATATCACAGCGATGAGCATGGCTTGCCTGACCGTAACTGCTTTGGATCCCATGGTGGTGCTCATCACATTGGCGAGATCATTAGCACCTACACCCCATGTCATTAAAAAACAAAGAGTAACCGCTAGAACTACATATACAATTGAAAAATCCATAGGAAATTACCGGGCAATGAGAATTTGCAGCCTACCGCCCACAATTTGGGCATGGTCAGCCAACTCGCCAATCCATTGAACCAGTTTATAGAGAAAAATTACCTCAATAGCAGGCAAGTCCTTTTCCAACTCAAAAATTTTGTGTCTAATTTCAGCTAATTTATCATCGCTGTCATGTTCGATTTCGTCGAGGGTTACTATCATATCTTCAACGATATTCACTTCACTGCCGCGAAATCCCGTTTCCAGCAATTCATCCAGTTCATTGATGGCTTTGCAAGCTTGCTTGGCGGCATCGAGGCAGCGGGCTAGGAAGGGCATAAACAAGATGGAAAGAGCTTGAGGAATGACCATGCGCCTGCTGATGATAAGGCCGGCGATATCTTCGGCTTTGTTTGCGATGCGATCTTGCGCGCCCAACAATTCCAACAAATCAGTTCTTGAGACGGGAAGAAATAAACCGGTAGGCAAATGCAGGCGCAAATCACGTTTTATTAAATCCGCTTCTTTTTCGGCGGCGATAATCTTTTCTTTAATGGTTTCTGCCGTTTGCCAATCTTGCCTAAGTACAGCCTCAAAAAAAGGATAAAGCTGCTTGGCGCAGTGGTACACTTTGCGCATATGCTGCTCAATTGGCCTAATGGGAGAAGGCCCGAACATGTTAAATATGCGACTCATAGAATCAAGATACCTGTTGGCTTAAAACTAGGAGGATTATATCGAAAAATTTATAAAAAAAGAAACCTGTAATTTAAAAGATCCTTTAAACATTGTTTTAAACTGATTCGAAATGCAAGTCTTACTTATCCTGAAAATACATTCGACATTGTTTTTTCAAGCTTCACAAACCTTATTGCCATTAGGCGAGCAAGCAGACAGGCATGTATGAAAAGATGAAAAATATCGTGCGCCCCTATGTTGTATATGCATTCATGCGATGACTCAACAAGCTTAAAACGTGCCACTGGAACGCGTTACTTGACATATCTTCTTCCTGCCAAAACAATACAGCAAAAAATTGTGAGGATGGATTATGCGAATTGCCAGTATTAAAGGACGTGAAATTTTAGATTCTCGCGGTAACCCGACGGTTGAGGCGGATGTTATTTTGGAAAGCGGCACGATAGGGCGCGCCAGCGTGCCCTCCGGGGCTTCCACTGGCAGCCGCGAAGCTTGTGAACTGCGCGATCAGGATGCGAGTCGTTATGCAGGAAAAGGCGTGCTGCACGCGGTTAAGCACATCAATGAAGATATTTGCCATGCTCTGCAAGGTTTTGCAGTGACCGAGCAGGAGAAAATTGATGCCCGCTTATGTGAGTTGGATGGTACGGAAAATAAATCACGGTTGGGCGCTAATGCAATCCTTGCCGTGTCACTGGCCTGTGCCAGAGCGCATGCCAATGCAGCACAATTGCCTTTATTTGCAGTCTTGAACCAGGATGAAACCATGTCGTTGCCGGTCCCTATGATGAACGTGCTAAATGGCGGCGCACATGCAGATAATAATGTCGATATTCAAGAATTTATGATCATGCCTGTCGGTGCCCCCGATTTTTTAACTGCTTTGCGTATGGGGGTAGAAACATTCCACGCTTTAAAATCCGTGCTTAAAAAACAAGGATTAAACACCGCTGTAGGTGATGAAGGGGGATTTGCGCCTAATTTGCAATCCAATCGGCAAGCTTTGGATATGCTGTCAGCGGCGATTGATCTGGCCGGGTTTCGTTTAGGTAAGGATCTGGTTTTTGCGTTGGATGTGGCGGCGTCCGAATTGTATAAAAACGGGCGTTATCAACTGGAGGGTAAAAGTTTCTCCAGTGAAGATATGATTCATTATTACAGTGACTTGCTGCATCATTATCCTATTGCCAGTATCGAAGACGGATTGGATGAAAGCGACTGGAGCGGCTGGCAGCAGCTTACACGCGTATTAGGGCATAAAGTGCAGTTAGTGGGCGATGATTTATTCGTAACCAATGTGCGCATTTTGCAAAAAGGCATCGAACAACAAGTGGCAAACGCCGTATTGATTAAATTGAATCAAATCGGCACCTTAACCGAAACCCGGCAAACCATGCGTCTTGCTGCCCAGCATGGTTACAATTGTGTGGTTTCCCATCGCTCAGGGGAAACGGAAGATGCCTTCATCGCCGATCTGGCTGTGGCGACCGGGTGCGGACAAATAAAAACTGGTTCACTTTGCCGTACTGATCGCGTGGCAAAATACAACGAATTGCTGCGGATTCATGAATTGGCGGCGTTACCCTTTGCAGGGATGTCTTATATTGCAGGCAAGTCACGCTAGCAAACAAGCAGAAGCAGCGGTTATCGCTGTTTCTGCAGTCGTGGTTACAAGTGACAACTTATTTTAAACTGGCAATTCTCTCTGCCTTATGCAAGTCAGAAGCGGCTTATAGAGTTTTTTTATAAAGGATTTCTGTTAATAATGCGCCGCCTTCATAAAATTCTTCCAATTTCGTGTCGGGGAGTTCGGTAAACCCCAGCGACTCATAAAAACTTCTTGCCTGTGCGTTAGCTTTTAACACCCAAAGATAAACTACTTTGAATTCCAACTGCATCAGTTCTGCAAGTGCCATTTGGCAAAGCTTTGTTCCCAAGCCTTGGCGCCAATAATCAGGGAGCAAGTAAATAGCGCTTATCTCGCCTGCAGAAGATTTAGCGGCTGCGTCGCGAAAAGCACAAAAGCTTGCAAAACCCACGATACGATCATCAACCGTAGTAACCAAGACATTAACATTTTGCTGAATTAACGTTTGCCATTGTTGCGTACGTTCTTTCAAGGATAAGTTCATCAAGATGGATTCAGGAATAAAATCTTTGTACATCATTTGCCAGGAGCGAATATGGACGTGAGCAATTGCTGCGGCATCGCTTATCGTGGCGAGCCTTATCGAGGTGTTAGAATTCATGAATGTAAACCTCCAATCTCAGGTTAAGATCCCTGGTGCAAGCAAGCAGAAGATACAGGGGGTTGCATGTCTTTGCAAAACTTTTTAGTTATTGGGACAACCGGGTGTGAATAGGTGCATGCGTTTTAACAAAATAACTCCTGCAAAAATTGCTTCATGCTCTGCCAGGAGCGTTGATCGGCCGCTTTATTATAATGCAAGCCTAATTCAGCATCGTCAGCCAAGGGATTGGTAAATGAGTGATGAATGAGGCCGTACGTATGGAATTGCCAATCGGCTTTTTTACTGCTCATCTCTTCTGCAAATTGATAAATTTGCGGTGGGGGTACAAAAGCATCTTCATAACCATGCAATACTAAAATTTTTGCATTTATAGAATCGGATTTTGATTCTGGTGGGGCGTTCAATAAGCCATGAAAGCTCACCACTCCTTTTATGTCGATTCCTGTACGTGCGAGATCCAGCACGCACATACCGCCAAAACAATAACCGATGGCAGCTATTTGCTTGCGGTTAACCATAGGCAAGGCAGCGGCACTATGATAAGCCATGAGCATGCGTTGGGCGACTAAAAGGCGATTTTCTTTGAAAGGATAAAGCCATGCTTTTTTTTCTTCTGTTGTTTGCGCCAGTTTGCCATCTCCGTAGACATCGATCGCGAAGCCCACATAGCCTTCTTGCGCTAGCTGCATGGCTTTTTGGCACATGGCTTCACTTCTTCCAGTCCAGTCATGAGCGATTAAAACGCAAGGTTTAAATTCCCTGCCATCGCTTTGGTAAGCGATAAACCCTCTGCAAGTGAGTGGACCGTCGCAATAAATAAGTTCTTCAGTATGCATCGTTACTCCAAATTTAGGCAAGAATGCAAAGAGTGTGTAAAAAAGGCTGACGAATTTGAAGTTTAATTCGATTCGGTTTTATTATACGTGCAAGTGGAGTAACAGGTAACCGTTATGAATAAAAATGCACAGCGCTATTATGAAAGTGCACTGAATTTAGGCATGCCTGCTACTCCAGTCGCCAGTATATATGGTTTTGCAATTAGCTTGGGTAAAAAACGATATTTTTTCAGAGGTTGCTTAACTCCTTTTAATAATGCGGGTAGCGTAGGCTTGGTAGATAGTAAATATCGTACCAATCGTTTATTGCGGGAAGCCGGCTTTCCAGTCGCCAAGGCTACATGCATCCAGCGGCATGAATTTACCCAGGGTGAATGGGAGGCAAAAATTGCCGGCCTTGCTTTCCCGCTAGTCATCAAACCAACGGCTGGCACGAGCCAGGGGATGGATGTGCTGTGTAACATTCAGACGCTGGCAGAATTAAAAAGCCATTTAAGTTCTTATTTGAAAACTTATCATGAAGTCAGCATTGAAGAGTTTCATGCTAACCTGACATGTTACCGGGTTTTAATTTTCTACGGAAAAATCATTGGGGTTGTTTTACGCGAAGCAGCGTATGTTATTGGCGATGGCAAGCATAGCGTAAAAGAATTGGTCGAACTCACGAATGTGCAACGCCAGCAAACAAATGAAATTTTAAAACCCATTGTCATTGATGATGAGTGTCGCATCCGCTTGCGTGAATTAGGACTTAGCGTCGACGCTGTTCCCGCCCCGGATGAACGGGTTACTTTGTGCTATACTTCTAATGCAACACGCGGTGGAATGTACAAGACGTTAAGTACAAAAATTTGTAAAGAAAACAAGAAATTGCTCACCCGCGCCGCCGGGGTTTTAAACTTGAAATTGGTAGGGTTAGATGTGCTTTGTAAACATATTAATACACCCATTGAAAAGTCGTCGGGTATCCTAGTTGAAGCGAATTACAATCCTAGCATCCGCATTCATGAAGAACCTATCGAGGGTGCACCTAACTATGTAACTAAAAAAATACTGCGGCGGCTTATTTTGCGTCATCCTTTCGCCTATGTTTATGGGCTTTATAAACATAAACAAGCGAGCCTTTATGTGAAGTTACTCATATTATTATTGTTTTTAGGGCTGGGCTACCAGTTATTGCTATGAACATTCAAGCTTTAGACGTGACATTGCGCGATGGAGGCAATCGCACCAATTTTCATTTTAGCGACGAAGACATTCAGCATATTTTAAGCGGACTAGATAATTCCGGGATCGAATACATTGAAATTGGTTATCGCAATGGCTCCATTCATCCCATTCCTGATTTAGGTAGAGCGGGATTGTGCGCAAAAAATTATTTAGCCTATTGTACGTCGCTCATTCATCACAGCCGGATTGCAGTGATGGCGCATCCGCAAAATTTAACGCAGGCTGATCTTGAGGAATTAAAGTCTTTCGGCATTTCCATGATAAGGATTTGCATTGCAAAAGGCGGCGTGCAGGCTGCATATTCCATCATGCAAGACTGCCGTAAACTGGGTTTTATCACTTCTGCCAATTTTATTCATATTTCACAATATCATGAGCCTGAACTGGATGAGGCGGTCGAGCAAATCAGCCAAATTTCTCCTGATATTGTTTATTTTGCCGATTCAAATGGCAGTCTTTTGCCCGCAAAAGTGAAGAAAATGTATGAAAAATACGTCAATGCATATTCGATGGCATTTGGCTTTCACGCGCATGATAACTTAGGTTTAGCACAGGCTAATGCAATTGCCGCCGCAGGGGCTGGCGTTAGCTACATTGATTTTTCTTTGGCTGGGATGGGAAAGGGAATAGGAAATTTGCGCACGGAATATTTTACTGCTTATCTGCATGCGCTGAATATTAAGAAATACAGGCTTGAGAGTATATTACCAGCCGCCAATTATGTGCGTAAAATGTTTCACACTGAACAGGAAAATATTCCTATGGATGAGTTTGAGCGTGGAATTTTGGATTTATCCACGGCTGAAATAAAAACTAAGAATTCTACTAATAATAAGGCATCATGATTTCAACTAAAAAAAGAATGTTGGTTATCGCCCCGGTCCTCGCACAAAGCACGGATATTAAGGCCATTGCGAACTCATTAGCTTTCCTCGCAGGGGAGTATGAATTGGATTATATTGATCCATTGTCGCAGTATAGGGATGCTTCGCCTGCAGAATTTTATCTGCAATGGCAAAAAAAATTAAGCGAGGCAATAAATTCTTACGAAGTATTTTTAGGCTTTTCTTTTGGTGGGGTTATCTTGCAGCAATGTTTCCCCATATTCGCATCGGCACAAAAAACTATCATGCTGTTTTCAACGCCATCTTTTGCAGATGAAACCTTGGTGCAAAAATTGGGCGAAGTGATTCGCTTGTGCAAGGAAAATCAGGTGCAGGCTGCTTTATTGCAGCTTCACCATTATGTTGCCTGTAAGCCTGGCCCTGCAAATTTTAAGCTGGATGACTCTTCCGCGGCTGCCAGGCGCTTGATCTTGGGGCTTGAGCGCGTTTTGAGCAGCGATTCCAGGGCAATACTCCATACAACGGAAGTGAGATATTGGCATTTTATCGGGGCACAATCGAATCTGGTTAATTTACAGAATGTTGTTGTTGCCAAACGCGGGCGGCTTTGTGTCATTCCGAATGCAGGGATGCGGGTACTACAAGATAATCCCCAACATTGCCAGGCACTGATTTGGCAAAGGTTAAATGGTGATGCACAAGACCACATTTAAAATAGCCATTCTTCCCGGCGATGGAATTGGCGTTGAAGTGCTCACTGCAGCATTGCCTGTCTTTAAGGCATTCGCCTTGCCACTTAATCTTGAATTCGGTGAAATTGGCTGGTCTTGCTGGCAGAAAGAGGGTACACCGGTTCCTGATAAAACTTGGGATTTGCTTAAACGCTCCGATGCTGCTTTGTTGGGGGCTATTACCAGCAAGCCTACCCGCGAAGCCATGCAGGAGTTGCCTGCGCATTTACAAATTTCCCCGCCGCAATATGTTTCTCCCATTATTCAACTTAGACAAAAACTGGATTTATTCGCCAATGTCAGGCCTTGTTTTAATATTAAACAGGATACGAAAGCATTTAATTTTTGCATCATTCGCGAAAATACCGAAGGTTTATATGCCGGGTTTGATTATTATCCATTGCCAGAATATTTGCATGAGCTAATCCAGTTAAAGCAATCCTGGCGGCATGTTTCTCGAAGTGGCGCAAGTTGTACCTTACGCTTGCAGAGTAAGAAAGGTTTGCAAAGAATTTTTCAATTTGCTTTTGCGTATGCCGAGCAACATGGGTTTAAGCGAGTGACTTTTGCAGATAAGCCCAATGTCTTGCGTGAAAGCAGCGCGTTCGCGCGCATCTTATTTGAAGAAGTCGCGCAGCAATTTCCCCAAGTCACAGCCGATATATTAAATATCGATGCGGTGGCACTATGGCTTATACGAAGACCAGAAGAGTTTGGCGTTATTGTAACGGAAAATATGTTTGGTGATATTTTATCCGATGTAGGCGCTGGAGTTATGGGTGGGTTGGGATTTTCCCCTAGTGCAAATATAGGGGAAACTTACAGTTATTTTGAACCGGTTCACGGCAGCGGCTTACGCATGCGGCCAAATGCGGCGAATCCAAGCGCCATGTTTTTAACCATAAGCTTGTTACTGGCACAATTAGGCTATCATAAGGAAGCAAAACAAATTCGCCAGGCAATTGTCAGGGTGGTCATGCAAAAGCAATTTATAACCTATGATGTGGGTGGGCATGCCACCACCCAGGAAATGGCTGCAGCCATTATCGAGCAGGCGGTGCATAGTGAGGGAATATGAATTCGATGGAACAGTTAGCTGCTTTTAACACAGCGGAAATTTCCGATGCCTTAGACGCCTGTGGTTGCGAGGGTGCTCTACTCAATCTTCACGCCCTAGTCCCTGGAGTGCGCATCATCGGTCCCGCTTACACGATTAAATATGCTCCATATTCGGCAAAACCAACTGGTTTTCAAGGTGCTGCTGATTATATTGATGCCATACCTGCACGGCATGTTGTGGTGATAGACAATGGAGGACGCATTGATTGTACTACCTGGGGCAGCATCCTGACGCATACGGCACTAAAAAAAGATTTGGCCGGCACTGTCGTTCACGGTGCTATACGCGATGCGGCATTCATCCGTGCCAGCAACTATCCCGTATTTTGCTCTGCTGTTTATATGCGTTCTGGAAAAAATCGCGTGTATAAAGACGGCGAGCAATGCAGGGTTATCATCAATGGCGTTCCCGTTACACCAGGAGACATCATTTTTGCTGATGAGAATGGTGTAGTAGTCATTCCCGTTTCCCGCCTGCAGGAAGTTTTGCACAAAGCACAAGCTATTCAGGATAATGAGAAAAAAATTATTGCCGCAATCGATGCAGGGGCGAGCTTGAGGCAAGCGCGCAAAGATTACCGTTATGATATGCCATGGTTCAACAAATCGGATAACTAATCAGGGAACTCATTATGCGCTTGCATGAATTGGAACAGTACCGCTTCATTGATATTCATTACCATGCTGATCCCGATTTATATCGACGCAGTCTGGATGTATGGGGAGCAGGCAAACAATATCAGGCATTGCAAGGGGCTGTGTTTTTGAAAAGCCATTTAGGCGCAACCAGTATACAGGCACAAATTGCCCAACATCATGGCTTGCCCGTTTTCCCTTCGGTAGCATTAAATGCAATTGCCGGTGGCATTGATTATCGCGTCATATGCCGTGCCTTGGCTGAATATAAGGCACATCCGCATACCCGCATGCTGGTTGATTTCCCGACTATTACCGGGCGTAAATACACGTCCAAACTTCCAAGACAATTGTTGCACCCAGCTTTGGAAAAATTTACCCTTGCTGCGGAAACTGTGTTTGATGAACGCCAGCAACTGCGTAAAGAAGTCATTGATATTTTGAAAATGGCCAGAGATTATCCCATTGTGCTGACGACTGGCCATGCTTGCAAAGAGGAAATTTATGCCTTGATTGAGGCATGCTCTCAATACAATGTGCCGGCATTGTTGTTAAATCAACCTGCTAATCCGTTGACGGGGCTTCCGGCAGAAGAATTACGGGCGCTGGCAAAACACGAATTTGTGTGGATAGAGCAAACTTTTTTAACTTATGTTCTCGGGCATCAAAGCGAGGCTGATTTTTTAACAGTGCTTGCTTCTCTGCCGCGAGTGATTTACAGCTCAGATTTAGGACAGCCCAAGCAAATGGGTGTTGCGCACTGGATTAATCACTCGCGTAAATTATTTACCGAATTTGGCATTTCTGTGAGTCGCCAAGATGAAATAATGCGAAGAAATCCTATTTCTTTATTGGCCATCTAAAGATAAACTAAAGCTCCGGTCAAGGGATGGGACAATGCTCAATGAGTGAGCAGTAGCAAAATTTTCAGGATGAAAAATGAAATATAAATACTTGGGAAAGGTGCATTTTGAAGATGACCACATTGCTAAACATTTTGCAAACAATGTGGATGAGTTGGTGCGTTGGATGCATGAGTTGGCACAAAAAAAATTTAGCGAAATAACAGGCGAAATCATTGATAACAAAACGCACCGCATCGTAAAAAGTATTCAATTTAACCCTGCCGAAGATTGATGAACGGCTTTTTATTTAACTTTTTATACAGCTACAATAAGACAAGAGTCTATTTCGAGAGGTTTCATGCGCATCATCATAGCTTGCTTACTGCTTGCACTCATAGGTTTGCAATACAAGTTATGGCTGGGCGATGGCAGCATTTTGCACTGGCTGCAACTGGAAAAAAAACTGGCAATGCAAAAACAAGAAAATAAGAAGCTGGCTGCACGCAATCGCCATATTGAAGCCGATATTCTAGAACTTAAATCTGGGGAGCAGGCTCTCGAAGAACAGGCGCGCTTTGAATTGGGTATGATTAAAAAGGGTGAGACTTATTATCATGTTATCGAATAACCTGCGTTGAAAAGGTAGGCATGCCATGCAGCTATCTTTTTGAGCAGACGCGAGTTCAGGAATAAACGGATGTAGACGCAGTAGGCTTTAGCGGCAATGGCGCTCTAACCAGCATTCATCCGTGTAATCATCACATACTTCGATGGTTTCACATTCATATACATAAGGTCTTGGGGTTCTCGGCACGGACACGATGATTTGCGGCTCACCCCAATAATTATAATAGTCATTATGTCCATGGTAATGTCTCTCCGGATAATTCCCATATCCGTATGCGTGTGCCGAAAAATGGCTAAATGCTGCAATGAAAAGAAGAACATATGTCATGATGCGTTTCATGGTAATCCTGAATTCTTGTTATTAAATCCAAATCACAACGCCGGCAAGACGCTGGATTTAAACGCATGAACAGTATATAAAATATTTGACTGGAATTCACCTAGATTGCATATAAAAACAGCATGCAGTTGAAATTTAATATATTATTGGCAGCCATTACGAATTTATACTTTAATCATGGCATCCTTAAAGTCTGCCGGGGGAGGGGAAGCCCATAAACTGAGGGTGTAACCGCCGCCGCCTGATCCTGTGGGCTTGACTGCTACGGCACCTGCATTTCGCAGTGTTTGCATATGCTTTTGTAAGCTTTCACTGATTAAGCCCCATGCCTTAAAACAATCGGAAGCTTGATTGATTGCCTGCGCCAGCAGTTCCAGGGCAGCAGGTTGTTCTAAAGCATCTGCCGCTCTCAGCACGCTTTGCATCATTTGCACATCAAGTTGAGAGGCTTGCTCAGGGGCTTCTTCCCACAACGTTTGCACTTGCTGAATGCAATGGGATGTGATGCCTATTTGTCCGCAAGATGATAAATACCATTGCGGTTGCCAAACTTGTTTAATAGGGTGGTACTGACCTTCTTGAAAGAAAATACCGTTTTCCGCAGAAACTCCGGCAATATCAAGTCCGCTACTTTTTCCATGGAATAAATTTTCCAATTCTTTGGCAAAGTGATAAATGTCCCAGTCAGCTAATAATTGTTGCGCTGAAAACCAGCGGGCTACTGCAACGCAAAGGGCTGCTGAAGCTCCCATGCCTACACCAACGGGAATATTACTATATAACTGAAAGTGCCCATTTAGCGTATTTAATGATTTCCCCACCAAGTGCATGCCTTGTTCGAGCACGCTCCAAAATAGCAAGTGAGTATCTGCACCGCTTTCGCCTTCATAATGGGCATTCAACTCTGAGGTGGAACGATGATAGCTTAAGGTAAGCTTTTTATCTTTGACAGGAAATACCAGTGCTGCGTGCCCGCGAATAACAGCATGTTCGCCGGCGAGAATCCACTTTCCATAAGTGGTTGTTTGAAAATCATAAAACATCGTAATTGCCCACCAAATAATCTTTTTTAAATTGGTTTGCCATGCTGGCTTGCTCAGGACGGTACAGAAGGTGAATATTAGGGCCGGCATCCATGGTCACCAGCGGGCCATCGCCTGTCTGTTGCCAGAATTCTTCGAGAGTTCTAAGGACTTCACGCGCTTCTTTGGTCATGTATGAAAAGGCAGGGGAACTGCTGGCAAACAATTCATGGATATCCTGGAATTCGCGCCAACAAATTTGGTAGGCGCATGCCCAATCCTTTGTTTCCAATGCGGCAAGTAATAATTTTAAATTGTTTTCGGCGCGTTGCACGCGTTTAGCATACAATGGACTGGTACGAATGCGGATGTGAGCTTCGCTCGAAGGGATTTTCTTTTCTTCGTGGCTGATGATGATCACTTGATGCAGTAAATTTTTATATGGTAATTCAATGGCTTCTACTCTATCTTCCTGCCATAAAGCCCAAGGGGAAAAAAATGAGCGGCATGAGGAGCCGGAACCTTCGCGGCTCAGGCTGGCTTGGATTTCAATCGATGGGAGGGGAGTATTGGTTAATTCACTTAAAGCAAGGACAGCGCATTTGGTCAAGGCGGCGAAACTGGATGCTGAACTTGCTAGTCCGCTGCCGTGTGGAAAATTATTACTGGAACGCACCACAAATGCACCCTGGTAGTTAAAAAAAGCTTTCAGGCGCGCCAAATGGTTGAGGAATCGTTCCTGACTTGTTGTCGATAACTCAAAATTTAAAGCACCGGGAATATTCAACGGTTCCCAGAAATCTTTTTTTCCAGGTTGGGTTTCCAGTGCAACGCTGCTTAATAAATTGTTTAAAGTATAAGATAATGATGAATTGATGGGTAAATTGGTTTTTCCTTCTTTTTTTCCCATGTATTTAATCAGAGCAATATTCGATGGTGCTTGCGCGAACCACGGCATGTTTATTCTCCTAAATTTACGTAGCGCCTATTTTAGTGCCCAGGTGCGTCATTCCATAATATTTTATGCAATTGCAATTGAAAGCGTACGGAAAGCTTATCTTCTATTATCCAATTGGCGAGTTCAGTGGGATGTAACTGGCCCCAGCTTGGGGAAAAAAGAATATGAACGCGCTTGGTTAATTTATATTCGGATATTATGGCGCAGGCCCATAAATAATCTTCCCGGCTGCATAATACAAACTTAATTTGATCGGTTGCTTTGAGGTAGGAAAGATTTGTATATTTATTTTTTTCACACTCTCCTGAATCTGGAGTTTTTAAATCCATGACGATCATAACCCTAGGATCGACTCCTGCAAGATCCCGTGCCCCACTGGTTTCCAATGAAACGTGGTAACCGTTCTCACATAATTGCTGCAGCAAATCAATGCAGCCAGGCTGCGCTAAAGGTTCTCCGCCTGTAACGCAGACGTGAGAACAGTTGAAAGCGGCAACATCGGCCAGAATGTCACTTATATCCCGTAGCTGACCACCATGAAAAGCATAAGCTGTATCGCAATATTGGCAGCGCAGTGGGCAGCCGGTAAGGCGCACAAAAACAGTGGGCAAACCCATGGTAACGGATTCACCTTGCAGGGAATGAAAAATTTCAGTAATTCGTAGTTGATTTGCTCTGCGGTTCATTAACTGCCTAACGTTTCCAATTTTGCGGTGGCAAGCTGTGCTGTATTGGTATCAGGATAATTTTTAATTACTTCTTGCAAACGTTGTTTTGCTTCAGTTTTCTTGCCTGATGCAGCCAAAGCGTAACCAATTTTTAAAAGGCTTGCAGCGGATTTGCTGGATGATGGGAATTGTTGCAACACTGCTTCAAAATGGCTGATGGCTTGTGAATAATTTTTCTTAACCATATAAAGTTCGCCCAACCAATATTGAGCATTTGCCGTATAGCCACCTTGCGGATATTGATTAACAAAATTTTGCATGGCGGTTAAAGCATCATCGTATTTTTTATTTTTTACCAATTCATAAGCTGCAAGGTAACTAATTTGTTCATCGGCTGGATTATGGTGGCTAGCCGCGTTTGCAGGCTGGGATTTTACAATTGCAGGAGCGTTTGCTGTTGGCGCTTTGGGTGCTTGCGCAGTGGGTGTAGATAAATGCGGGCTTGGCTGCTTCTCGCTCAGTTCTTTTGCTGATAATTGCGCTGGTGCTTTTTGCGCTTGCTGCGCCGCTGCATTTCTTATGCGTTCATCTAAATCTTTATAAAAAGTTAATTGCTGTTGCTGCAACAATTTTAAATCATGGGTTTGTATTTCTAACTGGCCGCGCAACTCTTGTATTTCTTGCTGTAACCCTTGAATTTTAGCAAGCAGCATGGAATTGTCATTTCTATTGTGCGGTTCGGCAGTATCATAAGCTAAAGCCGGTTCATCGTCGTTGTCGTAAATTTCTACAGGAGCCCGAGCAACAGGCTGCTCATAAGCATCCTGTTGCTCTTCCAGAAGCATGAAGTTTTCGCTGTCATCAATCACCGGCGCTGCGGCAAAAGAAGGTATCAGAAAACAGCTCAAACATGCCGCAAGAAGAAATCGGGATTTAATCATCGGGTAGCCTCATAAGTTAATTCCACGCGTCGATTTTGACGGTGAGACGCTTCATCATGGCCAAAATAAACGGGACGCTCTTTACCATAGCTGACCACGCGCATTTGTTGTGGACTTACACCAGCCATGCGCATCAATTGTGCAACGGTATTGGCACGCCGCTCGCCCAAGGCAACGTTGTATTCACGGCTGCCACGCTCATCTGTGTGACCAGCAATCAGAATACGTGCACCAGGATGAGATTTCAAATATTCAGCTTGGGCATTTACTGAAGGTACGTATTTTGCAGCCAAGTTACTGTCGTCATAATTAAACAAATAAATTTGATTATGCGGGGCTTGCGTGGTGTAGATTTCACCTTGCTCTTGTCCTGCAAAGCGGCTGTTTAGCTGACCAAGGCCGCGGGCTGACATATCACCGTCATCCGGGATGCCATCTGCACTGCCAGGGGTTTTTGAACAAGAAGCAAGCAAAATGCTGGCTGCTAAAAAGCCCAATTTAATCATGGTTCGTATATTCATCCTAAGTTCTCCTTATTATATTTTTTCTGTCAGTAACAGGCCTAGTTTGATGGTGGCACATTGTACAATTGTTTTGAATTTTTTGCTATTGCTTGAATTGGATTATTCAGAATGTTTTGCTGCAGTAAATTCAAGCTTTGTTTTTCAGAATTTGCGCTGGGATGGCCTGCTTGCGCGGGCCTTATTTCATCGACCATGACGCACGGAATTCAAGGTAATGGATTATTGCAGAGATTAGAGATAAATGAACGTGCCCTTAATGCCAGGGAAACAGAGGTTCTATCCCCCAGGCTTTGAAAACCTCATCATCTAAATCAATATCGCCATACTGGTTTTCAATATCAATAGGCGGGGTGGTTATTGTCGGCTCTTCTACATCATCGAGTAATTGTTCAATATTTTCCAGTACGTTTTCTGAAAGTGGCTTGAAAAAATTCCAACTTGCGCCTTGTGAATCAATATGGCGTTTTATAATCAAGATGAGGGTGGTTAAAATACCGATCCCTAGGGGTATGGAAACGCAGGAAAGAATTTTTAAGAAAACTTCCATGAAGCTTTGCCGATTTAAGCGAAGCGTTTCATTGATAATTTTTTTATTTAAATACTCAGTTTTAAGATTATATAAAGTATGTTCTGCAAAACTCTCCCGGAGATTGCTATCGAAGTCAACATGGTTAAATAAGGTTAAACGTTCGACGAGTTCTTGCATCACCAGCCTTTTCGCATAAGCATAGAAAACAGGTTTTGCAGCATCGAGTTCGCTCTTTAATCGCGCGACTTTGATTTTAAAATTGTTAAAGTGCTTGCTTTCTTCACCTGCTTTAGTAGCAACAGGTATCTCATCTATTTGCCTAAACACACGATCTAGTATGTTAACTTGATCGAGCAATTCCTTGGAGGCAAAACTGAAGCAACTTGCTGAGTTAAATTTGAAATGTCTTGTTTCACATTCAATTTGAATAGACGTCATGATGCTTGTTAGAAGAGTTGCAAGCTCGTATTTTCGCTCTCCTTCCCCGTCAAGAGAAGATTTTGCGTGTTCACGTGGTTGAAGCTGAGGTGCTGTATTGGGATAAAGGATAGAATTTATATTTTGATTGAAATGATCCAGCCAATGATCAAATCCTTTTCCTAAAGGAGAATTCTGATTTTCCAGCTCTTTTTTATTATGGGTAATATAAGCTGTGGAAATTTCTTTAATTTTTTGGACTTTGGCAAAAAAGGTAGGCATTTTTATATTAAAGCGTAAAAATTGATAAATTATAATACACAAGTCAATTTATTTCAGCATATTTGAAAAATAAAGTACACATAGGGTCATGAGAGCTTAGTGCATGGACTTGGAAGTTGGTATGACTCACTTCTGTTTAAAGTGTTTGATTTGTGCTATGACAAACTCAGCCAAAATAGCTGTAAGTGCTTTGCTGGCATGGTTCGCTGCTATGACGCCGCCATAAGGAGTATCGGCAGGACAGGGGATTTTTTCTGTAATGATTTTCGAGGCGAGAACCTGATTATCTTCTACATGCGTCAATACGACTTTCACGACCATTTCAATATGGCTTGGTTTACAAATGAAATTTTGCTGCAGCTTGATAAGTTGCGTATCCAGCCTGTAGTCTGCTTTATCGGAGTAGGGGGTGGAGGTCACTGCATGGAAATAACCCGTTGCCTGCAGGCTTTGCATGATCAACGGCGCCAGCATGTTGGCAGGCGCTCCTACCCAGGCATTGCGTGCAAAAGCACTAACTTCATAGGGTTTGACGCTATAGAGCATTTGTTCTGTTTGATACCCTGCAGCCGCTTCAGGTTGGGTCACCAGGATGGTGGTCGCACTTTTTGTCGTATGCATCTTACGGCTAAACGCGTCTAGTTTATACTGGTTATTTACCGTAGTTTTAACCGCGCAACCGAGTAAAAAAACCTGGATGCAAATTAAAAAAATAGTGCTTGATTTTTTCACATTATTCTCCAGGACCAGGTTTTGGAGCCGTGCTGCCACGAATTAAAACGGCAGGATTTTGCCGCATCTGGGCACTGACTTTTTCCAAATTGGTTGCAATTAAATCCAGACGTCTTAGAAGTAAAATGGTAGGAGGAATTGCCTGCTGGGAAATTTTATCGATGCCATTTTTACCAGCTTTCATGGTGGCGGTAACTTGACGGCCTGCCACCGACATATCCGTTGCCATAGCAGTAAATTTATGGATAGCGGCCTTGAGTTCTTTTGTTACCAGGGGTAAATCTCGCAATGTTTTATTGATATTATTATCGTTTTTGGCAATGGCTTCGGTAATTTTTTCCAAATTCACGAGAGACTTATTTAAATTCTTGGCATTTTCCGCATTAAAAACGCGCTTAAACCCGGTGGCAATATCATTAATATTTTTTTCAAGGCGGTTGAAGAAAGACGGTTTCGAAGGGATGACAGGATAGGGTTCGCCGGGTGTGCGTTGCAATGGTACAAACGAGGAAGAATCCGCAGACAGCCCAAGGTAGGTGGTTCCGGTAATGCCCTGAGTGATCAGCATGGCATGCGTACTCACCGTAATTGGGGTACCTTCTTTTATCTTTAACAGAATTTTTACCTGTTGTGGATCAAAATGACTGAGTTCGATTTTATCGACCATGCCCACTTTCACGCCGTTATATTTCACCAATGATTCCTCGGTCAATCCTGCGACGGATTCATGCGTATAGACGGTGTAATAATTATATTTTTTTCTTTCAAACCCAATGGATAACCATAGGCTCGCAATAATTAATCCAGCGGTTAAGATTAAAACCGTTAAGCCTACTATGGTGTAATTAGCATTTGACTCCAAGCCTGTCTCCTATGCATCAAGAGGAAGATAGCTCTTGATTGAACCTCAAACAGTTTAAATTTTACTGAAATAATCAGCAATGAGAGGGTTTTTATTTTGCATCAATTCTTTTATTGGCTCCACGCTTATTATTTTGCCTTTCCCCACAAATGCCACGCGATCGGTAGTGCGTTGCAATGATTCAATATCATGGCTTACGATGACGATCGTCAAATTTAGTGCATTGCGCAGAAATACGATTAATTCATCAAACTGTTTGGCACTTAGCGGATCAAGACCCGATGTTGGTTCATCTAAGAATAAAAGTTCAGGGTCCATGGCAATGGCTCGCGCTGCGGCAGCGCGGCGCTGCATTCCTCCGCTTAATTCAGCAGGGTATTTTTCCGCGGCTTCCTTAGGCAAACCCACCATCAAAAGCTTAAGCATTGCTAATTCTTGCATAAATTTTTTATCAAGCACAGCAAGCTCACGCATTGGGAACATGATGTTTTCAAGCACAGTCATCGAAGAAAAAAGAGCACTATGCTGAAATAACATTCCCCAGCGCCGCCGTATAGCATTTGCGGAGGCTTCATCCAAGTGTGCCAAATCGTTACCGAAAACGCGGATGGTACCTGCGGTTGGCTGCAATAGCATGAGAATGCTGCGTAAAATGGTGGTTTTTCCGCTGCCGCTGCCACCGATTATAGCGAGAATCTCGCCGCGGTTGACGGTTAAATTAACATCCGAATGCACCCATTGATTGCCCAGATAATTTTTTAATCCTTTAATTTCAATGACAGGCTCAGACATGTTACACGTCCAGCCAGCTGTAGATCACCGAATACAGAGCATCGGCGATAATGATTAAAAACAGTGCCTGTACCACGCTTTTCGTGGTTTGTGTGCCAATGCTTGCTGCGTTGGATTGTACGCGAAACCCCTGAAAACAGCCGACTAGGGCAATGAGCAAGGCAAAAGCCGGGGCTTTGTATAAACCAAGCATTAATTGTTTTAAGCCTACTGAATCCTGCAAGCGGCGCATAAATTCAACATAACCCACGTTTAACATGAATTTAGACATGAGCATAGCACCTAGGGTACTGAAAAAATCAGACCAGAAAATAAGCATCGGGAAAAAAAGCAATAATCCAAGCACCTTAGGCACTACTAATAATTCCGTAGGGGATAACCCCATCGTACACAATGCATCAATTTCTTCATTAATTTTCATGCTGCCAATCTGCGCGGTAAAAGCGGAACTGGTACGTCCTGCCACGATAATCGCTGTAATTAAAGGCGCAAATTCACGGAAAATCGCCATACCCGAGAGATAAGCAATAAAAATATTTGCCCCATAGGTTTCCAATTGCAATCCCATTTGATAGGCAAGGACTACTCCAATTAAAAATGAAAGTAAGGCAATAATGGGCAAGGCAGTTACTCCAGTCGTGTACACAGTATGCACAATGCTTGGAAATTGAAAACGCCGCCATTGGCCAAATGCTCTGAATAATTTATCGCTTAAATCACCAATCAAAACGATCAAGCCTCGGGCCTGATTTAATTTATGTACGGTTTCTTCGCCAACTTGATATAAAATAGTTTCTTTTTTAGGTTTTGGGGGAGAATAATCGAGTATTTCGCGCTTTGCCTCTACCAATTTATATAAATCTTCTTGTGCCGGGCTAAAATCCACACGTTCGACTAAATTGTCTTTTTTGTTCAACTCTTCAATGCAACGCAATAGCGTCAGAGCACCTGCACTGTCAAAATGAGTAATTTCTTTGCCACTTATGGTGATTTTTTGTGAGGAAGGTAATTGCGTGCGCAGGAATTGTTTAAATAAATTATCCATAGCAAGTATGGACCAGTTCCCCTGACAACAGTAAAGGTTTTTTTCTTCTATAAATTGCAGTTGAGCAGGTGACTCGTTCGCTGTCATAAAGAGATTGCATGCGTAAAATACTCTAGGATAATACGAAACCGTATATCATCGCAAAACCGAATGGTTTTATGGTAAAATTCAAACCATTTTATTACTGTGTGACGGGCATGACGGACGATTACAGTCAATTTGAAAAACGCAAACAAGATCATATTGAGCTTGCATTGATGCCGGACAATCAGGCGCAGGAGTTAAATGCGCTCGATGGCGTCACTTTAATCCACGAAGCATTGCCCGACCTTGATTTTAACGACATAGATATTTCTGCAAGTCGCTTTGGAGAGCAGGTATCTACGCCGTTTATGGTTGCTTCCATGACGGCAGGACATCGGCATGCACTGGATATCAACCGCCACCTTATTACTGCTTGCGCACAAAATGGGTGGGCGATGGGGGTTGGTTCGCAGCGCCGGGAACTTACGGATAGTCAGGCTGCATACGAATGGCAACCTTTAAGGCATGATTTTCCAGAAGTCAGTTTATTCAGTAACTTAGGCATAGCGCAACTGATTACCACTCCAATAGTGCAGATTAAGCGTTTGACCGATGCGTTACAGGCAGATGCGTTAATTATTCATTGCAACCCTTTACAAGAGTGCATTCAACCGGAGGGCACGCCTTTATTTAAGGGATGTTGGCAGGCGTTGGAGAATCTCGTTAAAAACATGCCCTTACCGGTCATTGTGAAGGAAACCGGGTGTGGTTTTTCCTATACAACACTGCTTCGTTTAAATGATATTGGAGTCGCAGCAGTGGATGTGAGCGGATTGGGAGGTACGCACTGGGGGCGCATTGAAGGGCATCGAGCCGTGGATGAACCATTACGCCATAAGGCTGCCGCCACATTTCGCAATTGGGGAATTAATACAGTGCAAAGCGTATGCGACGCCCATTCTTTAGCACCTGGATTTGAAATTTGGGGATCTGGCGGTGTACGGCATGGTTTGGATGCAGCCAAATTAATTGCACTGGGAGCCACGACCATTGGCTTTGCTAAACCCATGCTGGATGCTGCTTTACAGTCAGCGCAAGCGGTAAGTGAGCTCATGGTTGCAATTGAATACGAACTAAGGGTCGCTATGTTTTGTACAGGCAGCCGCGTTTTAGATGATTTGAAGGAGAAGGCATGTCGTTAATAAATAATGCCGGTGAATTGTTTCAAGGTTTTTCTAAATTAAATCGCGAAGAACGTTTCCAGCGCTTATTGCAAATGGGTGCGATGACGTCTGAAGACATTGTTTATTTAAATCAAGGCGGTGTGCGAGATACCGACCTCGCCGATAAACTCATTGAGAATGTCATTGGCTATTTTCAACTTCCCTTAGGTGTTGCCACCAACTTTTGCATCGATGGCTGCGATTATGTCATCCCCATGGCCGTTGAAGAAACGTCTATCGTAGCGGCTTTGTCCAAAACAGCGCGATGGATCCGCCAGTGCGGCGAAATTACGACTTCGGTAGCGGGTGAATGCATTGTAGGTCAGATTCAATTGGCGAAAGTTAAAGATTTCGCGCGTTTTTCGCAAATTTTCACTGAAAATAAGGCATTTTTGATTGAAAAAGCCAATGAGGATGTGGCGGGTAACATGGTGCGTCGAGGTGGTGGAGTAATGGATTTGCAATTGCGCCATTTAGCCCGACCAGATGGTGGTGATATGGCTGTGATCCATCTCACCATGAACAGCTGCGATGCTATGGGCGCTAACATCATCAATCAAGTATTGGAATACCTAAAAACACCGATAGAAAATTTAAGCGGTGAGCACGTCAGCATATGCATTTTATCTAACTTAAATGATCAAAAGCTGACAACGGCCCAGGTGCAAATCCATGATATCGACCCATCCCTCGGTGAACGCTTGCAAGAAGCATCTTTGTTTGCAGAATTAGATCCTTACCGCGCCGCTACCCATAATAAAGGGGTCATGAATGGTATGGACGCAGTCTTGATTGCCACAGGCAATGATTGGCGGGCAGTGGAAGCTGGTGTGCATGCTTATGCCGCCCGCTCCGGACATTATCAAGCGATCACGCGCTGGCGTTACCAGGATGGCATTCTCAAAGGGGAGCTTACAGCACCGGTTATTGTAGGCACAGTGGGGGGGGTAACCGCGGTGCACCCTACAGCCAAAATGTGTTTGCGCATGATGGGCATCGAATCCGCTAATCATTTATCAAGAGTGATAGCTGCGGTGGGGTTGGTGCAAAACTTAGGTGCTATTAAAGCGTTATGCACTGAGGGAATCATTCAGGGGCATATGAAATTACATATTGATAATTTACTGTTGGTGGCTGGGGCAAATGATGGAGAAATGCCGCTTTTAAAAGAGCGCTTAAAACAATGGTTGGTTTTACACAAGCGGGTAAGTTTGCATAAAGCTTGCGAATTATTGGCTGAAATCAGACAGGCGCAATCCATTTTATGAAATGGCAAATACCGGCAAAAACCTTTCTTTTAGGAGAGTATGCAGCGCTTGCCGGTGGTCCTGCTCTGTTGCTGACCACAGAACCTTGTTTTGCAGTAAACTTAACTTACGCAGGCAATACGGATGGGGTGCATGTTTTATCTCCAGCTGGGGTGTGGTGGGCAAAAAATGCTCCTGAAAATGCCGGATTGTCATGGCATGATCCTTATCATGGACGAGGTGGCATGGGAGCTTCCAGCGCACAATTTTTAGGGGTGTATCTAGCCTGCCAAACCGTACAAAAAAAAGAGCTTGGCCACCAGCATTTGTTGGAAGCATATCTATCCTGCGCTTGGCAGGGGCAAGGACTTCCTCCCAGCGGCTATGATGTGTTGGCCCAATCCATGCAGGGTTGTGTTTATATTCATAAGCAGCAGGGGATTTGTGAAAGTTTGCCTTGGGTTTTTGCAGACTTGAGTTTTGTTTTGCTGCACACGGGCAAAAAATTAGCCACTCACGAGCATTTACAGCAAAGCCGCCGCTTCTTGCATGTGGAAGAATTGGCATCAATCGTATGTTTGGCCAGGGAAGCATTTGCATGCAAAGACAGCGGGCGCTTGATTGATGCAGTGAAGCAATATCATCAGCAATTAGCAAAATTTAATTTAGTAAGCCAACACAGTTTGCAATTGCTGCAGATTCTCAATAAGTATCCACAGGTAGCTGCTGCAAAAGGGTGCGGGGCATTAGGAGCGGATGTTTTACTATTATTAGTGCCCGCGGAAAAATTATCTTCTTTTTGCAATGTTTTGCAGCAAGATGAATGGCCTATTTTAGCGACCAGTGAAAATTTGTACACAAAATCTCCATTAATTGAAAATAATCCGCGCAAAACACTTGAAATTTCACCTTGATCCGGTATGATTTCAGCCTCTTTAGGGCCGTTAGCTCAGTTGGTAGAGCAGGAGGCTTTTAACCTCTGTGTCATAGGTTCGAATCCTATACGGCCCACCAGTATTTGGCTACTTTTTGCTGGGCGTGGTAAAATATTTAGATAGCTTGCATTTCCGAATGCTCGAAGTACAACGTGTTTAATTTAAAATAAGAACTACGGGCCGTTAGCTCAGTTGGTAGAGCAGGAGGCTTTTAACCTCTGTGTCATAGGTTCGAATCCTATACGGCCCACCATCACACCTCTTACAAAGGCGCTCGTAGCTCAGCTGGATAGAGTACTTGGCTTCGAACCAAGGTGTCGGGGGTTCGAGTCCCTCCGAGCGCGCCATTTAAAGGGTCTTCCCCAAATGGGTCTTCCCCAAATGGGTCTTCCCCAAATCCGGGGGCACTTCACTTATCCGCACAGCACTCTAACTCTCAACCTATAATTTTCAAAATTTCTAAATCCGTAAGCTCTTCTCTGAATCAATTTCATCTTCCGATG
>NZ_RZGS01000023.1 GCF_003989745.1 Legionella septentrionalis | reverse complement strand
TGGATGAGGGAATACAATGAAGAAAGACCACACGATTCACTGGGTGATTTAACGCCATGGGAATATTTGGCTAAAAAACAGGCGAAAGACTCTAATTTAGGCTGCCACTAAAAATGGGATGTTTACAGTATTATCCCAGCTATTTCAGTTTAATCAATTATGAACATGAATAATGAGAACAGATTTCATTTTAAACCAGTGAATAAAACACAAGAAGACCTTGTTCTTGACTGGATTAGTCAGCCACATATTAAAGAATGGCTTCATGGTGATGGTTTAAGCAATACAATAAAAGACCTTCATGAATTTTTAAACGATGGGGAACCGTGGGCAACTCATTGGATAGCCTATGATAATGAAATCCCATTCGCTTATTTAATTACTTCTGAAATAGAGAAATCAGAAGAATATCCTGATGGTGCAGTTACGCTGGATTTATTCATTTGCGGGTTGGATTATATTGGGAAGGGATTATCAGTACAGATGATACATGAATTTATCTTAAGCCAATTTTCTGATGCTAAAATCGTGCTTATTGATCCTGAAATCTCTAATGAGCGTGCGGTTCATGTTTATAAGAAAGCTGGTTTTGAAATCATCGGGGAATTTATAGCTTCATGGCATCCAGTACCACACTATAAAATGAAATTGTGTATTGAAGATTTAAAAAAGCAAAGATTGTCAGCCTAAGTAAATTTTTGTAATACTTAATCTCGAATGCCCAAGCGACTGGCTAATAATTTCCCTTGCGGTTCTATCCCAATATTTTTCAAGAGGATTCAGTTCTTTGTATACTCTGCCTCCTTGAATTGGGCATATAAGTCCATTGCCAGTTTTGTCATAGGATTTTGTAATTTCATGATATCTTCGCTGAGCATAAGCATGGCGAAGGCCATGGCATTTGCTTAAGCCCATTTTCTCTATCACTTCATGATACTGAGCTAGATGATTTTTATAGGTCTTTTCTTTAGGAATGAGGGATTGTCCAGCAGGAACTTGCTTTATCGCATTGAATAGCCATTGTCGTTGTTGCTCATTCGTTAGTCTAATATCACGACCGATGCCACCTTTTGTCCAGCTGGGCTTTATAACCAATTTATTTCCTTGCCAGGCATCACTGAGTACAATCTTCATGGATTCTTCACGGCGGAGACCAAATAGGGATTGCGCTTCCAGGGATAAACGGATCATAGGGTCTGAGCATTTGGAAAAATCGACGTTGTTGATTGCTTTGTTATATTGAGGGACATAATTACGTTTATTGATTTGATAGCTATCGTTGCCTTGCTTAACCAGTTTTGGTCTGTTCAGCACTGAGGCAACTTTCCTCAGTTTAGCCATGTAATTTTTTATTGTTGCAGGATTTTTATTCTGGGCTTTCCAGTGATCAACCAGGATGTGTATGTGTTTTGGTTTTAATCCTTTAATGTGCGTGACCAAGTAGCCCAGCTCGTGCAAATCTTTGATGCAGCGATTTAACATGTGTTTCATATCTGCTCGACTGGCGTGAGAGTAGTTTTGGATTTTCTTAATACATTCATTGATAGAATATTGAGCATTTTTAAGTTTGGATTTACTCATTGAGATACCTCCATAAAGAATCACGGGATTTGATGCCCATTTCGGTGCGAATAACCCAATAGGTTTCATACTTGCCTAATATGGGCAAAAGATACTGATACATTTGTTTTGCATAGAGGTAGCGGTATGCTTTACTAATCGGTAATGCATGCTTTTTTATAGCCTTTCGCCAGGCAAGTTTCGTGTCCTCATAATCATTAAATTCAGCAATTGATTTACCATCAGTCAGCATTTTAATGTCATTCAGAATAGCTTTTTGCGTTTCAAATCTAATCGGAATCGTTCTGTCTAAAGAGTTAAACGAGATATTTCTGGTAATCCAAACGCTGTCTGGTTGGATGTTAATTTCTGGCTTTATATAAATGGCTTCTTGAAAGGTCAGACCAAACTCTGTTTGCAGTGCCATGATAAGACGTGGTATTGGATTGTCCCATGATTGCCAGTGGTCGTGCTGTATTTTGAGTTTCCTTTTACGTTTCCTGATGGTTTTACTAAGTTGTAGAGATTGATTGTCTATATTGGGAATGGGGCAATCTATGCTGGTTAGATAATGCCTGATAATAGTCATGTGATTCATAATCGTGCTGGCACGAATTTTACTTTTTTTCCAATGAGCTACCAGTTGATGAATATGGTGCGATTGGATATTTTTCCAGGAGGATGGCACATCACCAATGCTATAGAGATCATCGATCATTTTACGAATAACATATGCCCGTTGTTTTTTGATTTTGTAACTGCCTTGATTGCCGAGCTTTAAATATTGATTGGCAGTTTGTCTTAAGCTGTATTTTCTCATCATCCCATCCGATAAAAATTTATTTGCCCTGTCTTTGGTTTAGTGTTGAACGAGCGGCTCACTCAAAGATGAAACCTGGCCAAAGCCATAAAGCTCGAAGTAGGGGGCAAATCAATCGTTATAAGGCAAACGATCTCGCCGATTTACAACAGTTTTTGAGAGCTTATTTCCTCCTTGTTTTGATGATTAATAAAAACGACAAGACAATGGCTCTTGTCATACAAGTCCATGGTCAAATTGAAATAAATTGACTTAAACTCCCGAGGGAGTTGCCCTGTCGGATGACAGAGATTCCTAGATGGTTTTCCCTACTGAACGTCCAACCACGGGGTTAGGGAATGAAGTGGCTTAGCATAAGACGTCTGTTGACGTTTCGCCGGAGTTTCACCAGCTCATCAGTCATGCTTGACTCCAAATTAGCAAAGCAGTGCTTGCTTCGCAAGGGATTTTGGAAAGAATTTTGTCCAATCCCGATTGGCGGGATCGGACAAAATGCTGAAATGTGTTGATTTTACGCGGTAAAATCAAGGTGATTTTTCTGCGTCACTGCTGGGAAATTTGCAGTGACGCAGAAGCATATGGAATTTAAAACTGGATATCTTTTGTCAATAAATAAAATTCATTATCTTATTTTTATCTGGTGAATTAGCTTGTTGATGGGCTTTTATTTTTTGTAGTTGTACTGTTTAAATAGTTAATGAGTTTTTGTTTTGTTTCAGAGAAACTCCATTTTTCAAATATTTTTGCTACAGTATTCTTATCAATAGCAAATTATAGAGCACGCTCATGCAGGAAAAATGCAGATTATGTGAGCAAGAAGCAATTTTACTGGAAAGCCATATTATCCCTAAGTTTATATATTCTTATTTAAAGGACACTTCACCAACAGGCAAACTAAGAGAAGCAAAAAATATTAATTTGAGAAAACAAGATGGTATTAAATTACATTGGCTTTGCCAATCTTGTGAAAATATATTTAGTGAATGGGAAAAATATTTCTCTGAAAAAATATTTTACCCTCTTCAAGAAGATAAAGTTCCAATTTATTACAACGAAAAATTTCTAAAATTCTGCGTTTCTATATCATGGAGGGTATTAAAATTCCTGCTGGAAGAAGATTATATTTCTGATTTTTCAAGTGAAATAAAGGGGAAAATCCAGACCGCATTGATTGCGTGGAGAAAACTTCTTTTAAATGAAGTGGATAATCCTGGCGTTTATGAACAACATTTTTATAATTTTATAGGAGAAATTGAGAGCAAGATATTTGCTCTGAGCTCAAATATTCATCGTTACTTGCAAAGATCCATTGCTATCGATGTGATTAATTGGGGATCTAAAGCTATTATAGTTTATTCAAAGTTTCCAGGATTATTATTAGTTGGTTTTATACATATCGAAAATAGAAATACATTTAGAGATACAATAGTTCATGTAAAAAGAGGGACACTCCAACATCAAAATTTTTCCATTTCACAACAATTATTGAATTATATACAAACTAAGGCAAATAGGACCGACAAAATAAAGAGAAGTCTTTCATCTAAGCAAAGAAAAAAAATTAATGAAGACTATAAGAAAATTTCTATGGAGGATGTTGCTTCTTCAGGTACATTCCAATCACTTAAGCGCGATATAGATCTTTCGAGTTAAAGCATGTACCGAATTTAGTCATTCATTATTTGAGTTCATGGGCAAGGGAATTCTAATTTTCCAAATCTCCCCACCACTTGCTAATACAAACGCCTGCCCTTTAGGTAAAGAAATAATATCATCTACCCCAATCATAGGAGCATTAGATGT
The DNA here is from genome assembly GCF_003989745.1 of Legionella septentrionalis. Taxonomy (GTDB): domain Bacteria; phylum Pseudomonadota; class Gammaproteobacteria; order Legionellales; family Legionellaceae; genus Legionella_A; species Legionella_A septentrionalis. Next base: position 34,108 of record NZ_RZGS01000023.1, on the reverse strand, counting down.
CTGAACGCGATCCTCATTTGTTGTATTAAAATAAACCCCATCGTCTCCATGCGGCGTGTCATTAACCATCGAAACTTGCGTATGTCCGACAACGCCAACTTGAGGCAGTACTTTAACCAGTAAATTGGCTGTTTCTTCATTTTTAACACGCAGCATAATCAGGGTATTAAAATTTCCCTCAGATACTTCTGCTTTAGCCCTGGAACCAAGTGCAACTTCCATATCTTGAATAGTTTGAGCGTAAGCGGTCACCTGAAATCCAGCACCTCCTGCTTTATTAAGAATCTTCACAAAAGAATCCTGAATAATCTCTGATAACTCATCGCAGTGTAGATTTAAAGTATATCGTGCGTTGGGTTCTTTATAGATTTTACCAGCTGTAGACACCAGATCAGACAAAAAGGCTTTTCCTACTGCTTGGGCAATATTGGGATTGGTTAGGCTATCTAAGCCAATATAAAGCACTTTCTTATTTTTAATTACATCCATCAGCTCAATATCGCCTGGTTGAGCTTTTGACGACAGGATTTTTGAGGCATTACTTTTATTGATTTCAGATAGTACAGGTCCGACACTGGCCGTGATTTTGTCGTAATAATGTTTATCCATAATGGCTGCATCGTAGAGGTCTATTAAGATTTGGTCGTGTAGAGCTTCGGCATTATTGCTTTTGATGGTTTTATTGATGTGGTCTTTGATATATTGAATGACTGCCTGGTGGCGTTCCATGGGGGATTTAGTCTTATTATTTTTGCCTATTTTACTGTCATGTTCCTCAATGATGTCATCTATCTCTTGATGATAATTTAGGTAGTGGTTAGGAAGAATGTTATCAGCATAGGACATTAACAGTTGTTCTAATCGGCTGATATAGAAGGCTATTGTTTGGTAGGTAATGGGTTGATTCATTTCTTCCAGGCATATAGCGACTATATTTACATATTTCCAGGCGAAGGCTGCGAACTGTTTTCCTTCTCCCTCTACGGAGATTGCATCGGTGATACGTGTTGCAACCTCACTGATTTGGTCGAAATTTTTTAAGGGGTTGTATTGTGCAGATTGTTCTGGAAAGCCTAAGTGTACGATTTTGAAATCTTCTGTCCGGCCTGATACTTTACAGGCTGCCATCATATCTCTAACCAGATCTTGATCACCTTTGGGGTCTACAACAATGACGGCATCACCGTTGCGGATGTCTTGGTTAATCAAAATGCTGGCTAAACGGGTTTTTCCCACTCGGGTTGTACCAACAACGAAAGTGTGGCCTACTCGTACATCTTGAGGGATGTATACGGGTTTATCTTCTTCACCTACACCATGCAAGAATGGACTGCCGCCAACTGGTGGTTCAGGTCTAAATGGGTTTAGTTTTGAATTGGTATTTAGCCATTTGGCTAATTTCGTGTGCTCATGGTTTTGGCAGAATCTTCTGGCAAACTGGTAGCAATTGTTTCGTTGCATGAACTTTTCATTTTTGACTTGTTTAATTTGATGCAGCTTTTGAGTATGGCTTGGTCGCCAGCGAAAGCCTTTGCCCAGGAACAACCAGTTTTTGGATAAAGGGATTTCTGTGGTGGATAGGGCATAGGTGGGCATGGCTAATAATCTTCGGTGATACCGTTTTACTTTAATTGCTTGCCAGGCTCGATAAATTCCAGGGATTAACAATGCGAGTGCAGCATATAATCCCATGATTTGTGTTAGTAAAAACAAATGCGGTTGGGTATATGCCAGTAAGGCTAGAGACAAACAGGTAATGGCTGACCAGGCTTCTGTTGGTTCTCTTAATAGGTTATTAATGGGGTAATTGCTCATAGTCGGCTCCCGATCATCAAAATATCAATAAATACAAAAATAGCCAGTAGATACCAACGAGCTTTTAAAGCGGTGTTCAGCTGCTCTGTTGTAAGTTGGTTTTGATTCTGTAAGCGTGCAATTAGCCTTGGCCATAACAGGACAAGGGCTAAATAAAGCACTCCATGCAAGACGAGAAATAATGGTTGAATGGTGGCAAAAGTGCTTTGCCATCGAGAGAGTAGATTGCCATTGATGAACCAGGGTACAATTACTAATAAGGCAATGATTGGTAAAACGGTTTGAATTAATACTATAATAGATGAACGGATATAATGTTTAATCATAGGGATAACTCCAAATGAGAAAGGTATTTCGGTTGTTGGCAGTCGTTCTTGATGCCCTTGTCGGAGTGGCAGAGGATAAAGCTGCCAAGCGCTACATGTCTGTTTATGAGGCTCAAGATAAACTTGATAATGGCTTGATCACTATTCGTGAATACAATGAAGCCTTTGAACGTAAAGATGAGCTTTAACATGTTCATCGAATTCCTTTTGAAATAATTTTTACTCCTGTCTTGGCTACGTGCATTCCAGATTGCGCTATGCTTTCGCTTTGCCTATCTGCACCATTGACCAAATCCATAAGACCCGCCCCAGCGTCACCGCCAAAATGGCTTGATAATCTCAACAATAAAACAGGGGCAACGAAGTAAAACATCACAGCCATATTCTTCATGGCAGAAATCGCATCGTTTTCATCCAATGGATCAAGCACGGAGCGTTCAAGAAATCCGACCAGATGCCAGAGGTACTGAAGAAAAATAGCCATGACAAATAAGGCGCACAAACTGCCTAATGCCCTGGGACTATAACAGCTTAATGACAGAACCATTGGGGTGAGAATGATTAAAAAGAACATGAAAAACGCCTGCATTACAGGTAAGGTTTGCATGATGGCTTCTCTTTTTAATGGGGTGGATGTCCAGGATTTTGTCCATTGCCCGACGTTGACCAAGCTATGAGTAATCGCGGATGCAACCTTGCCATTGTTGTTGTCCATAATGTTTTGTACTGAGCTTGCCTGCATGTCTTTACTTTCTTGCAAGAGCATCTTGGCAATAAAATCTTCTGCGCTGATGTCTGCTTTCCATGCTTTAGGATGTTTCATTTTATACTGACGAACCCTATCCAGCATGGCGTAGTAATTTAGATGCTTGTTAAAAACACTGGCTTGGTTAGAAACATCAACCAAATCTGCTTTGATCTTATGCCACCATTGCTGACAGCTGGGATAACCGTCTTCTGGCAGCTGTTCTGGTGGAATATCCCCACGATTAGCCGCTTTTTCAAGATTGCGGTTAGGAGCTTGATTGAAAGTAAAACCAGGGACAGGTTGACGTGCATGAAGTTTGCTGTAATACATTTTTTGCAGGATTTTAGAACCCATCCAGTTTAAATCATCCTCACCGCCATAACGTTTTAGCATGGGATCTAATTCACTGGCTTCATGCTTCTCACTGTTGAATTGCGTTCTCGCTTCGATAAAACATTGTCTATGAAAATCCAGGGCTTGTTTGCGAATATTCTGTGGCAGATAGGTTGATACCAAATCGCCTTGAATGGATTGCAAACTGTCGGTACAACCCGTTACCTTCATGAGACTGTAAGTAAAGCTCGACATGAAGTTCTGGATGATGGCAAAGCCTATAGGAATTTTGACCTGGTTAGTTAGCAAATCTGCAAAGGCTTCATCATAGGTTGTTCCGCTGTCTCCAATAACCGCAGTTGTTGGATTCTTCAATCCACATAAGGGTTTAAATTGCAGGGCTTTGGTTTCCAGTGGTACGCAGGGATAGACGAATAAGCTGCATATCAGGAAAGTGATGGCCAATTCATAAAGAAAATTATTTAAAGCATGTTCAACCGCATAGAACGCGCCAGCTGGATTAAGCACGTTCTTAAGAAAGCGATAACCAATGGCCAAAAAGCCAAGGTACAACAGCCCTGTTTGCCACAGGGCGTTGAATAGAACCTCATACTGTTGCCAGCCTAGATAGGTGGTGTAGAGGGATAAAGGGTTAAAGACAATCATGATGATGCTCCTTTATTTTCTTTAACGTAGATCGAACCGTTTTTAACAGCAGGCTGTTCGTGATCTTGGCCTGGGATGTTTTGGCTTTGGGCTTGATGTCTAATATCCATGATGGTTCCCAAGGTTTCAGTCATCATTTTTTTACGGACATCGTTTTCAAAGGACAAGGAGTGAATGTCATCATCCAGTTTTTTTAGGGCAAACAAGACCATATTCATAGCTGGTTTTAAATTCTGTACTTCTTGCACTTGTAATCCTGCCTGCAAGATGCGGCGCATCATCAATGCCTTATCCAACATATTTTGAACAGCGATTTCCTCAGCCAGTTTTGAAACAGTGAGCATTTGTTCTTCACGAGGCAGGTGCTGAATGGTAGTAATGACTTCATCGGTAATCAGTAAATTGGAGGCACTGACTTTACGCAGATTTTCCTCGGTCAAAGTCCAATTACCATTGACCAAATTCCATAAGGCTTTGGCAATGTTCTGACTACAGGTATTGGCGTTCGCACAGCTTTGCAATAAAGCTGATAAACCAATTCCTGCTTTAGCATCATGGCTTTGTTTGTTCTCACTGCTGCTAACCTGAATATCACCAAGAACCTTAACTGCCCAATTAGCTGCATCGGTAGGTGTTGGCCAGCTTTGTACCATAGGGATTTTGGTACTTGGCTTTTCCAAAGAATCTAAGGGTTTTCTCTCTAAAAGGATGTTGTAGCCCGCAATGACCACATCATTGATGACCTTAATGGGACGTTGAAACTTACCGCCCGCATTGCCTTTATCGTGGCCTATCCAGGGCAGGCCATATTCATCACGTTTTTGAGCAATACTTTTCGATGTCTCGGTCACATCGACGTTTTCCTTTTTAGCTCGTTTGGCAGCATCAAGCCATCCCTGACTATCGGACACTGATAATATGCCTTCCATAGGAGATTGATTCTGTTCCAGTGCTTGTTTGACTTCCTGACAATCTTTAACCTTGAGGGTAAATTCATTTTGTGCACTGGATGCGGCATTTTGCAGAACATTGTATAAAGCAGGCATGGACTGTTGTAGCTTATAAAGAGGGAATCCTGCGACTGAACCTTTTAAGTTATCAATGACACCACCAGGGATGTTTAATGCTGATTTTTTCAAATCCTGAAAAGTATTGGTAATGGATACGACAGGATTAAAACCGCTACAGGAGAATCCCATACGACCATCAATATCTGCACCAATAACCAGCGTTTGGTCTTTATTAACAGGTGGAATAAATAAATTGGATGTTCCTCCTAATTCATAATAGTAATCCGATTGGCTTGGCATAAAGCTGCCAGCGTGGGTTAATGTTGGTATAAGTAAAGTCAGTAATAGAGATTTTTTCATGATGATGTCCTATCGTTTTTGAGGTTGCCCAACCTTGGGGAAAGTAAGAAAGTTCACGAGTTTGCCTTTATGCTGAATACAACCGCGGTATTTGCGCCAAAGAATAAACACGTAATTACCATTTCCGGCTTTTTCGTCTTCAATGCCGAAATCCTGTGCATCACCTGGGTGAATATTGCGATTTAAAGGATAGATTTCCTGCCAGATGACTTTCGTGTTTTGTGGATCGTAAATGGCATTAGCCACCACACAGTTTTTACCGCAGGAATTACTGGTTGATTTGGTGACATGTAAAGGGTTTTTATTAGTCACAATATCTACCGCGTGCATGGCTGCAACAACTGAAGATCTGTAGTTATAAGGTTGTGTGACACGCATTAATCTTGGAATTTCAGAACCCCAATGCTGTGTGAATGTTCCGATTTCATGGTTGATTAACAGGTGAGGGTGAGTTCCCATATACAGCAATTCAGCTGCTTCTGTTCTATCCATGACTGCATCAGCTTCGGCCAGATAATAAGGAACGCCAAAACCAGTTTCCGGCCTGTGTGATAGATAGGGGATACGGTAAAACGCAGCAGGGCTGCCAATCACATCAACAATTCGAGTCCGCTCATCATTGATATGAAGGTCTGTGGTTTGACCGCTGTCATTGCCAAATCCTAATGCTGAACCAGTCGCAGCTTTATAAGCTTGTTGGTACATCGTTCTTGCTGCTTTATTTTCATAAAGTGTTCTTGCTTCAAGCCAAGGATTTTCTTCTGGTTTATTGCTGACAGTAATCACTAGATCAGGTAAAAACTGTTCAACCGCAGGAGTGACCTCAAGTTTTGGCGGTAAACGTCCCACTGTCCAAGTGCAAGAACCAATGACTTTGTAATGGCTGTTTTGAAACAGCTTTTGCAAAACCCGCGTGGCAATTGTGAAGGTATTCACTGGATGCGGCGGGCTTGTGCTTTCTATAGCAAAGGCAGTATTAGTCATAAAAATAAGCCCTGCTATGAGTAGTCGCTTTTGGTTGTTCGAGTTTTTTAGCCATGATTTCAGCGGCGACCAGGACATCATGTTCTTTCTCCAAGAGGTGGCGTTGTGCTTTTTCAGATTTCTCAGTCATTAATAGGGCAAGCAGATAGCGAGGTGGAATGACGCGAAATAATCCTTGATAGCGTGACCCTAATAAAACCGCTTCTGCATACAAACCTTTTTGTGAATCAATATCTCTGATTAATGTTTCTTGCTGCGGTGTTAAGGATTTAAAACGTTTCACATCAGTGATTTCTTTTTCATCCAATCCCAATAAAATCCAGGTTTCAATTAGCGATAAAATCTTTGCAGCCTTTTCAGAATTCATGTCGGTGACGTTTTGAGTAATAGCAACCAGCCAAAGTCCTAGCTTTCTGGCTACTTTGGCCACTAATAGGCACACCGTTACCACAGAAGGAATTTGAAATTGCAGGTGGGATTCATCAATAAAAAGAAATGTTGGCCTATTGTCGTTTTGAGTAGCCTCTGCCATGGCCAGTATTCTTGGCAACAAAGAAACCATAACCAAAGCCAGTTTTCCGGTGTCATCTTTAATGGCAGAAATATCAATATGAAAGATATCAAAATCACCTAAAGGTTCTGTTGGCACATTAAAGAAGCGTGATTTTGCGCTGTTAATGACATAACTGTTTAATCGGTCGTGCATATCCAGAATCCGGTCTTTCTTACGCGCAACTGTTTCTTTATCCAATCGCCGTTGAAATGCGCTCACAATATGCTCAGTCAGCATTTGTGGTATGCCATCGTTAAATGAAGTTAGAATGGCATCAATTAATACTTCAATAAGCAGCGTTTCATCTGCCAAGGTAAATTGTTCTTCTTCAAGGGCATTGGCTTCTGTAATCATGGTACGTAGAGCTAAGGCAAGCTCTGCGAGATATGCGCGAGAACCATCACCACAAGCCAAATCTTCTGAATTTGCAGGATCTTTTAGATCCATGATTTTTTGAGCCATTAAAGCAGCTTGTTCTTCGCTTAAATTATCTGTAATTTCTGGAATGGCTTTATATGCTTCGCAAAAAGGATTTAATGGAACGGCTTCCTCTTTCTTATTGCTCAATAATAACTGCTTGGTTTTTTTGCCATGGGCTTTGGCATGAATGAGCATCCGGTCAAACGAGTTCCCCATTTCAAAAAGTACTACCCGGGCGTTTTTCATGGCGAGCAGTGATTGGATCATCCAACCTGTTAAAACTGACTTACCACCGCCAGAGTTAGCGAAGATAGCGCAATGCGAATTTTGGCTAATAAAATCATGGTGAAGTAGGTCAAAGAAAACAGGTTCACCTAAGCGGTTGAAAAAAGGAAAGCAGGGTAGATGCCTCGCGCCTTGGTTTCGGCCATAGACTGGAAGCAAGGCTGCAAGTTCCGTGGCATACATCAGACGATCAAAGCATAAGTACTTACGGGCATAGTGGGGATCGAAATTAAACGGCAACGCATTGAGCCAGGAATTTAAAGGGTGAATATCATAGCTGGAATGAATTAATGGCATCTTGGCGTCGTTGAAAATGGTATGCAGGTTTTTTTCTATGACTTGTGCTTGTTGTTCATCCTCTGCTTGATAAAAAACAGCCTGATTAACCCAGAACAGACGATTGCCAGTGCTTAATTCATTTCGGGCAGTTTTTATATCATCTCTTACTTCCTGTGGTTTTAAGCTGGTTCCCACAATTTCCTTTTCTAATCGTGTGAGATGAAAATCCAGATTTTCATCATGGCTAAAGACGACTTGAATGGTGTAGATACTTCCTTCTGGCAAGGTATCCAAAAGCGCATAGCGGTGTTTCGGATTGGCTTGTTGTCTTTCTCGGGAGACTAAACCAATAATGGGTGCTTCTTTTAAGCCATCAACATAGAGGATTCTTTGTTTTCGGCCTTCAAAAATAAATCCTTGCTCATCGCTCTCAGGCGGGGAAAAGAATATATTTTGCGTCAGATTAAAACCTGCGGGCATGGGATTAGGGTAGGAATATTGTTCCAAGATCTCATCGGCTGATTTAGGATTAAACCAGCGTATCCACCATTGATAATAATCCTGACCTTTAAGGCGTTTGATTTCTAAACCTGGTGAGCGTAGTTTGGTTTCAATCTGGCTGATGACTTCTTGATGTTCGAGAAGAGTCTGTTCTCTAGTTAAAGTGGTTTGATGTAGTTGCCTATAAAACAATACTCTGATTCGTCGTCTTCGTCCTCGATAGGGCGCTCCTGTTTTGGGATCGAGAAATAAGCCTTCTGGCCTGGTCATTTTGTTGTAGAGATCTTGCAAGCGTTGTAAGTAATCTTGCGTTAGTGGATTTTCAACGAGTTGTTGTGGGATTTTGGATTTAATATGATCGATAACGGGATCAAGGCAATATTCATCTTGAACAAACATTTGCATGACCCAAGGGTCTATTGCATGGAGTGGAACTACTGTTGCAAAGGTATCGCGGATTTTATTAAAGACAGCTTGCAAGTATTCAGGGGAAGCAGCTTCGGCTTGAATATCGCCTAGCTCAAACCCTGATCCCAAACTTTTTCCATCGGCAAATAAAAACACCTGTTCTTGTTCGTTGAAATCTACAATAGCCAGTCTGTCAGCGAAAGAGGGCAACGGATTGGCGTATTGCTTTTTAATCGTCTGTTCTTTGATGGCTTGGGAATTCATTTCCCCAAGCAACCAGTTAGATAATCGTTTCATCACACCTCCTTAATACAGTTCTGATGCCAGGGCATATTGATTTTGCTTATAAAGAAAAAAGCGGGTGGTATAGGCTGGTTTGATGATTTGTTCATCGCCGAGCTGAGCCACATGCGCAAAAATATGGATAGGTACTTCGGGATTAGGCAGTTGCTTAAACTCTTCGCCCGAATCCTCAAACCGTACCTGTTGAACAACAGCTTTTTGTATAGGCTGCTGCATGCTTTGCTGATAGAGCTGGCTGACAGTTAAGCCCTGCTCAGGAATGGCGCTTTGCGATATATTGGCGGTTGAGCAAGCGCTCAAAGCCAGACTAGCGCAAAGCATTGTCAAAGTTCTTTTGTTGATGGTAACCATAATCTAATACCCTCCCTTGGTGTTCTTTATCAATGGCTATGGTTTGACTGAAATGAAGACTGAATTGATTTGGTATAAAGCCTGAGTGGCTGCGGATACTGGCTGGAACAAAAACCATATCGAAGCTACCTTGTATTCTTTTCTCAAGCCAATCAGTAATTTTTTGGCTGCCCTCGTTGATAGCTCCACCAGCTGCAAAATGGGCTAAATCACCAGTAGGCGTGGCAATGGCTGAACCACCTTCTGCTTGATAGCTCATTTGCCATTTGGATAAAGCATTGCCTGCCCCTTGAATACCGCCAGCAGCCATAAAAGCAGCTAAAACTCTGGGAGCATTAGTGATGTACTGTCCCTTAATACAAGGATTGCCGAATTGAGTAGTCAGATAACCAATACTGTCATTGTTCACCAGCTCCGCAGAGCTTTTCATTTGCTCTTGGCCGATACTGACAAAATGCCCATCCTCAAAGACAAATAAAGCGGCAGTGATATACGCGCGAACGCAGCTGATGTTATCGAGAAAAGAACCTACGCCAATGGAGTAACCACTGATTTTCATACCGATAATTTCTTCCGGCAATTGCATCCCATTGGCTGTCATTAAGTCTCCACGGCTGACCATTGCGGTAAAGGGAAACAAGGGCTGCATCAGTTTGCCTTCAACAGGTACTTCACCCATTAATGCAGACAACAGCGTGACTTTACTAAAATCACTGCCTGCTGGAATGGTATAGAAGGGTGTTTTGGTTGGGGCTTCTTCTTTGGTTGAGGTATCTTGTTCTGCAAAGACTTTTCCCTCAATGGAGGCTTTATCCAACAAGCTATCCAGATCTTTGATTTGGCCAGATACGGGAGCTTGATTGCCTTCCATGGGGTAGGATTGAGTTTGATGATCAGTAAGGGCTGAGAGCTTTTCTTTCAGCGTTTGCAATTCATCTTGTAGCGTATGGCTTGCTTCTTGTATCGGTTGCTTTAATTGTTTTTGCAGCGATTTATTCTCCTTGTGCATTTGTTCCAGTTTCTTCTCTGTTTCAAGAAGTCTTGCAGACACATCACGGATGTTGTCATTGAATTGGCTGGTAATGGCTTCATGAAAATTGTTGGGATTTGGCGTGTCATCATGGGCAGGCGTACTATGACGGCTATTAATAAGAATCATGACGACTGCGAACACCACCGATCCAGCTAAGATTTTAATGCCTTTGTTTTTGTTCATCGGCTGTACCTCGCATGTTGAGTAAGTGCTGTTGTAAAGGGTTGGTCAGAAACCACAAAGACAGTTGTGCTTTCATGTTGATTTCGTGGAGATAATTCACTTTTGGGAAAGAAACTTGCAGTTTGCCAATGCCCCATGAGTTTTGAAAATTGAAGTTTCACGGGTTGATTTAACAGGTTTTTCAAATCGATCGCAGTCACATAAAGGCTACCGCCGCGCCATGAAGCCAGAGGGTGCGCTTCAATGCTTGCACCATAAAATAAGGGAATGGTTTTGTTGGTTTGCATGGGCGAGCGATAAATACCCTCTGGAATATTTCTGACACGTTCAGGTGAATACAAGGCTTGAATAGCAAAGCGGGTAAGCTGGATGGCGTTGTATTCGTATTGGCTTGCACCTGACTGATGAGTGGTTTTGGGATTATCTATCAGGATTTCAATAGGCGTGGTATTGGCGGCTTTCTCATTGGCTTTAAGATTCAGTATGATCACTTCACCTTCGGGTAAGAGCTGCACAATCAAACGCGCATCGTTGAAAGCGTCTTTGGCCTTTAAATACAAACTGCCTTTAACTTTCAGAATATCGAGGTTGGTACTGAGCTGTTGATCAATGATTTTAATGGCCTGGGGAAATTGAACCAGCCTTTCTTTATTAATAGGCAATTCAATTGTTAGAGGAACCTTTTCCCAAACCAGATGTTCGCTTTGCAGGGCGTAGCTCACTTGCGTGAGCATAACGCCAAACATTAATAAAAGGTGTTTAATGCGTTTCATGGGATTCCTCCGTGTCGACCAATAAATCTTGTAAACGTTCTTCAGGACGTGTGTAACCATCGAGAGCGAGTTGGAAAGGGTTGTGTAATCGAGACAAATTGAGTTTGACCACACGTAGGTGATAGGCCACTACCTTGTCGGCAATCACCATACCGCTGTTGTCTTTCAGTCTTTGAGTAATGCGCAGGATTAATTTCACCTCCCAGGTATCGGGACCAATTTTTCTAATATCTTGAGGCTCCATGAAACGATAGAGACTGGCTACTTGACTGCGGTCAAAGAGCTGCGCGTTTTTATAAGCTCCCAGCGTTTCTCTGAGTAATTGTTCATGACGAGGGGTAAAATAATAATGAAAGGCTTTGATATTTTGGTTAAATTCTTCTTTGCCTTTATTAGACCAGGTATATAGCGTTGGTATTAATGAGGACACAAATCCTTGTACATATTCATTAGGGATATCGCTTGCTTTCATTAAACCGCCATTGGCTGCCATATTAGGGCTTAGCCAAAATTCATAGCGTTTGGGCATGGTCATGAGGTTAATAATTAAGGCTAAAACGATGGCTGATAACAAGCCGATAAAAGCAAGTAATAAACGGTTATGGTGCTGTAGGCTGTCGATTTTTTTCCAATATTCAAACATGAGGCTCTCCAACAGATTTATTCTTTTGCCACTGCCCCTGATAATGAATCCAGGGCGAGTGTTTGAGCCTTAATCGCACCATCCATTGAATGGTTTTCTTCATCACATAACCGTAAGGTTTGCCTGCTTTAATACGAGCGACTCCTTTGGGCCACACAGTAATGGACAGGATGAATCCAATCACAAAACCGATGCAGCCAGCGGCCAGCGGATACCCTGCCATTGTTCCTAAAAGAATGAAAAACAGGGCGGTTACTGGTGTTGTGGTGATAACAATCCAAAACAATTCACGCAGACTTAAACCTTTCCAGGCTGGGAAGTCATGTGACAGATGGCGCGAAGAAGGCTGACTCATAATGTCACCTCCTATAGTTTGAACTTGGTAATCATGGTGTAACCCACATAACCAGAAGCGATGCTAATGGCTAAATAGGTGATGCCCATTACTGCAAAAGTACCAAAGGCCACCATGGAGCCCTCGTTCTTTTTGGATTCTTCGATACCGTGTTGTACAGTGGTAATGAACTTGATAAAGGTCACTACAGCGGTGATGAATAGCAATAAACCAAGACCCTGTTTGACGTAATTGCCTGTTACCGACATCATGCTTTTGGAACCGTCACCGATGTTGTCCGCATCGGAAATTTTAGGGAACCAGTTATCTGCCAATAACACAGGGGCATAAAAAAGATTGACAGCTCCCAGGTATAATGAGCGAAGCGTTGTTTTCATGTTGTCTCCTTAACGAATAACACTAAAATGAAAATCATCAGGCCAATGACCAGCCTGACCATTCGAGAGCCGAAGTTCAGCAAGTATCCTTGTTGCTGTTTTTCCTCAGCTCCCATCATGTGGTTGACGCACCACATCACCGCTAAAATCACCAGAGTTATGGCAATAAAACGGATACTGCTTGAAAAGACTTGGGCAGAGATGTTGTTGCTGGCTTGTTTGAATGTTGAAGCAAACATTCTCGCTATTTCGTCTTTACTCATTAGGGTTTCCTCACAAAATCCATTTCTAAGGGTTTAATTTTTCGAGGGGCAATGATGGGCTGGTTGATGTAGTCAATCAGACCATTGCGGATGTTTAACAAGTCCTCTCTCAATCCTGCGTGATGCTGGCCTTGGAGATCTTCAAATCCTTCTATTTGCAATTGGATGCGGGCATTAGGTGTTATCTGTGTTTGCGCTTCATCAAGTAAGGGCATGATGGCGTTAATCTGATTAATGATGCGTACCAGGGTTTCATTTAAATCAGGGTTATTTGCTGAGCATTGAAGGCTTATCATTATCAAGGTCAAACAAAGCAATCGTTTCATGGTTTCTCCCTATAAATACTTCTTAAAACGGCTGGCCGTCATCGCTACCATTAACCCCATCAATAAACTGATAGGAACAAAAACATAAGCAGGGGTGATGCTGACGGGCAGGGCAAGCCACAGCATAAGTAAAATCACAAGACCCTTTTTTAAATAGTGATTAAGCCTGTGAAACACATAAGAGGATTCACGGCCTAAACAAGCAGTGCGTATCGCTCTTTGATTTAGGCCGTCAACCAGACCTGCAATCATGGTTAAAGCAAATAAGGGCAGGGCAGCGAATAAGATAATGAGTTTGATTAAAAGGCACTGGCTGCTTAATAAAAGGATTTGCAAGAATTGTTGTGATTTTTCGATTAAATCCTTGGCAAGATCATTAATGGCCAATTTGTTTAAGTAAGGAATGGCTAATGCCCAATCTGGTTTGGCATTTAAAGGAAGGACTGCCAGAAGCGAGCCTTGATAAACAGGAGTAATGGCTTCTCTTTGAGTGTTTACAAGGAGATTCACTTTTTCAAAAGCGAGGGGGTAGCCATGCAGTAGCCATTGACTTAATGCCCAGATAATTATCGCTAACCAACCTAAAAATAGCACTATGGTTAATTGCATGGTCAGTTGTCTTGAATATTGCTTTACTGCCATACAGCCCTCTCAGCAATGATTAAGGGGTAATGTTGTTCGTGAAGGTATGTAAGCAATGGGTCAACATTGACAGGCAGTAACGGTAATTTGAATTTTTCTTGCAAAGCGACAATGGTTTCAAAGTCATTGACATTAGTAATGAAACCGGTGGCCTGCATGGATTTTAATTCTTCCTGATGCTGCTCTAACCATTGAATGGATGCTTTATCTGCACCTATGACAAACAAGGGCATGTTTAATAACGTTGTATCTAATGTTTTTCGGTTGACTTTGCCTGCGGTAGCTTTGCTTTTAGCTGGTACGCCTATAGGGCTAGATAGATTTAATTTTAATGACGTATCACTTTGTGACAGGGTTAAAGGGATAACGTTCATGCTATGAACATTCAACGTGACCAAGAGTAAGAGCATAATCCTAATCATTAAAATCTCCCTAAATCGACGACTTGCGAGGTTTTACCGTTGGCTATTAACAGCAATGGGGTTTGTTTCTTGGTAAGCGTTAAGCCTTCAAATTGTTCGTTGCCAGGGGTTAACGTGATTTGCTGACTGGTCACTAATTGAATGGGGATTTGATGTCGATTCGCCCATAGCTGTATGGCGTTACTGTCCATATCCAGAAATAGCAAGTTAAGTTTTGTATTGGGAGTGCGGTTAATTGCGTCAATCAGTTGTAGTACGATGGTAGTAACGGCATCGTCGGCTCTTATAAATAAGTAGAGTGTTTCACCCTCTTTTAGTTGAATAGGTTGATGAGCATAGGGTGAGTAAGGGGAGGGATCAAAATCACCAACCACAGGTACATCTTTAAATAGTTCGTTATAGGCTTTGTAAAATGCATTGTTCCAAGCAATATTTTGCGCCACCTTTTGCGCTTCCTGGCGAGCAGCAAGGCTGGCAAAATGTTCACGTTCCTCATCATCTCTGGCGTTAAGTCCAAGGATATCAATAGGTGTCATGCGTAAGTTATTATAATACACACCGCTTCTACTTTGCATTAATTGCAGATAGCGTTTTTCTTCCTTTTCATTCAATCCCCAGACTTTCGCTTCTTGCCTTTGATCATCATTAAGTTGGAAATCCTTTTCCTCGATGACTTCATCATGAAATTCTGCAAGACCTGCTTTTGCTAGGGCATTGTTGGCTTGCTGTATGGGCGAGGTGGCAATGCCAGGGATATACAAACCCGCGATTGCTTGCTGGCCTAATAACAGGCTTAGAGCGATGGCAGACAATTTATTCATTGTCCACCTCTTGTTGGGTCAAATGGATCAGGACATGGGCTTTATCTGCGTTCTCAAATTCGATAGTTTGCTTGGCAAAATTGATATCTAGGATTTTCCATCTGGCTAGGGAATCCCCTTTCTCTAGGGCTTGGATTTTATAATCGTAAGCAACCGATGCGACTGAAACTTCCTGTACACTGTCTATGCTTAAAACTCTAAAAGGAAGTTCGCTTGCTGGCAGCATTTTAATAGGCTGCTTTTGGCTATCTAAATGCTTCAACAATTCTCTAATGCCATCAAGCTGGTTTTTAATAGCAGCTTGTTGGGTTGAAAAAAGATCACCTAATTGATGGTCGTCTTTGTTTTGAATTTGTTGGATGAAATCCCCAAGCTGTTTGATATTGTCAGTAATAGGAGAAAGGTCGGGTTGTTGGTTAGGTTTATTTAATTGCGATTGAATAGTTATAAGTTTTTGTTCCAGACCATTCAGATTGTTATTATTGATGGATGAAGATTGGTGTTTTACACACACAAACACAATCACCAGAACATTTAAAACAACCAGGCCAAGCCATTTGGCATCCAGAAATTTCTTCATTGTGCTCTCCTTGCATTAAGACTGAAATTGATTTCTCTTAAGAGCTCATCCTGCTTGAGGCTAAACAGGGTTTTCCCAACCAATACCGTGAGCCCGTCGGCTATAGCTAAAGGACCAAGGTTTCTGGTGACTTGGGGTAGGGGTTGTTGGAAGATTTGTTTAAGGCTTTCGTTTTGCTTATTCTGGGGAGCAAGATGGTAACCTGAATAACGAAGCCAATACTCAACCGCTTCACCTATCGTTTGAACTGAGCTTGGGAAATGAATCTGCTGGACTGTTTTAAGCGGATTTATCTGTGCTGCCAGGGGTTGATTATTCACGGTAGCATAACGTCCAACCTGGGTGATATTAGCAGCTTGTATTTGCAGGCTGCTTAGGGCTAAAAGGCCAATAATGGTTGTTCTCAACATAACTATCCCTATCCTTGATTTGACTTGTTTTCTTGGTCTAATTTTTGAATGTATTTGCGGATAAAGACTTCTTTGCGATCGATATCGATTTCGCTGGGTGCTCTGACACCAATTCCTATCAGGCCATTTTTTTCATAAAGAACAGTGATTTTGATTTTGCCTTTATTGATATAGATTTCTTCACCAATTTTGCGGTCTAGGATCAGCATGATTTTTTCTCCTTAACTGAGGGACTGGTTAGCTTTTCCATCATCTCTTTGATGTGGGATTTAACGATTTGTGGGTCGGTTCTTTTATGGTTTTCGGGTTTAGCCCGCAGAGCTTCTTCTCTTGCCTTAATACTTTTTTGAATGCTGATGCAAAGTTCTACAAAGACAGGAATAACGGGAGGGCGTTGTTGCGTTCTTTTTATTTTTTCCACCGCAAAGGTTAATACCTGGCTATCAAATTCTTTGATGCTGTCAGCCCATTCCAGCTTGGCTGCTTCAAGGGCTTTTTCATTGTTATAAGCAGAAAGCCATAAGGCACCATAGATGGCATTAAATCTTAAGAACAAAGTATCCACCCGTTTGTCATACGCTTCTTGTTGAGTCGAAGTGGATGACGTTGTTTCCTGTTTGGGGTTCGTCTTCAAAGTTGATGCTGAAGCTGGATTCTTTGCAGGATTCAGCGAGAATATCTGCGGCTGATTTTTTTCTAAAACTTGTTTGAGTGTTTGCATGGCCTTGCTCCTGTTTTCTTACGGGTAAAAGATCATCATTCCAGCATTGTTGGGCGAGCCAATTGGCTGGAAATTTCCATTTAGGAACCCACTCACCACAGAGCTCCAGGTCTAAACGGTTTTCAATTTGAGCATGCAGTGCATCCATCATCTGCCTAAACAGAGTTTCATCGGGTTTGAGTTTATAAAACTCCTGGAATGCTCTAGTCTCATCCTGCTTCTGTGGATAAAGTTCCCAAAATTTTTGAAATTGGGCGCGCACATACACACACAAATTTTCTGAGTTATGAGGTGTGTCGGGTTTTATGTTTTCAACTGTGTTGGGTTTTTTAGAAAAATCATCGTAACTTGATGATTTGCAATTCTTTTTTATGTTCGGGTTTGTGTCGGGTTGCTGTGTCGGGTTTGTGTCGGGTTTATTTTGGACAGAAATATCCGTATCAGCTAAAAGGCATTTTACAATCAGGTTCATGCCTATAGACTCAATCTTAATTAAACCAGCTCTCTCCAGGGCGTAGATAATTCTTCGCAGTTGTTGACGACTAGGACTACCGGATTGTTCAAGGCCTTGATGAGGCTCAATATACAAGGCCTCAGCCAGTTGCTGATAACTGATTTTCCGTTTAACTCCAACCAGATAGGTCTCCCTATCCATATAAGGCCGAATCCCTAGCAAATAGGCCGATTGCTGGATATAAGGCAATCCCATCAGCGCTGATAATTCGGTAGTGGTAACAAACAAAAATCCCATTTCCTTTCTCATCCATCTAAAAAACACTGTTCCAAATTCAGTGCTTGTAATATCAAATAATTTCATTTAGTATCAATCAATAACACGAAACGTGTTGCTGATAACTCATTGTAAATAGACACTTTTTAGTGTCAATGGGGTATTTCCGTTTGATAGCAAATGAACTTAAATGAACATGAAAAAAATTATAGGTAGTAGGATTACGCAGGCTAGAAAAGCAAATGGGTTGACGATTAAGATATTGGCAGAGAGAACAGGATTTGGCGCTGCCAGGATTGGGAATTGGGAGCAGGGTACGAGAAGCCCAGGACCTGAAGAGGCTTTAGTTCTATCCAAAGAGTTGGTTGTTGCTGCTTCTTGGTTGCTTGGTATTTCTAATGACCCACATGGAGAGTGGATGGATCATGTTATATTTGAATATTAAGATCGCTTTTAATGCAATCTGAGTTTGGCAAAGTTGAAGGCAATCAACGACGTCTTCTTGATATTGGCGGGGCACGTTGTGGTGTCTCAATCAAACCGTAGCGTTCATACAGACGAATGGCAAACAGGATAAATCATTATGCTAGGCCTAACCCCTGTGAGTTCACAATCCAGAGAGTGATGGCAAATTTCTTCACAATATTTTCATCTCCAAGAAAACCAATAGGTTTTAAAATAATTTCTTATAGTTATATTCTGTATGCAACTTATTTTGATCAGTAAATAGAATGATATCATGATTGTCTTTTTAAGATAGGCATTAAATATAAGTAGAGGTATCCTAAATATTTGTTTGGTGACTTCATTCTCTGGGTTATTGAGAAGTTACAATTTAAACATGTAAAAACACCTAAATAAAGTTAAACTAAAAAAGTATATTTGCAAGTTAAGGGTAAGTTAAGGGATGCGTATTTATTTTTATTTAGTTATTGCATGGATGAACCTCATGACTTATGAAGCTATGGCATCATCCTCATTTACTTTCAAGGATGCTTTGGCAATTGCATATCGGAATAATCCGGAATTACAAGCTGAAATAGATAAAGCTCAGGCCATGCGAGGGTATTTTATACAAAGCGGACTTTACCCTAATCCACAACTTACCTTAACTGCCGAGAATTTTGGCGGATCTGGCAGTTATTCCAGTTACGAATCTGCAGAAACTACCGCATCAGTGACACAACCCATTCCTTTAGGTAATCGTTTATCTTATTTGAAAAAAGCCAGCTATGCAGATTATTTAGCCTCATTGGCACAAATTCAAGTCCAAAAAGCAGTGATTTATATGGCTGTTGGTGGCGCATATGTCGATGCATTGTATGCCGGACAATGGCACCAGGTAACTAAAAAGCTTGTTTCACTCAATGAGAGTATCGTTAAAGCAATTGAGCGGCGTGTTAAAGCGGGCGCAGGTGCTGAATTGGATTTACGTTTAGCTCAAATTCGATTAGGTGAGTCGCGCATTCAAGAAAAAAAAGCGGCACGTGATGCACTGTCACAACGTGCTAAATTGGCACGTTTATTAGGTGTCGGATTAAGGGTGGAGCAACTGTTAGTTGATAAAGGATTGCCTGATGTGACATTAGATTGGTCGGCGCTTTTAAAAAAATTACCTCAAAGCCCGCAATTGATACAAATGCAACAACAACTAAAAGCCAAACGAGCAACCATTACAGCAGTTAAAAAATCCGTTTGGCCCGATTTAAACATTCAATTGGGTGCTCGTCATTTTTCTGATGATGGAAGCAATGCTGCGGTGATGTCAGCTTATGCACAAGTTCCTGTTTTTGATCGCAACCAAGGAAAAATCATGACAGCGGAAGCGCAATTCACGCAAACTGTGCATGAATACCAGGGAACAAAGCTCAATATACGTCAAACAGCATATACTGTATTTTTACAAGCCCAACAAAATCATTATGAAGCAGAATTAGTAACCAGTACTTTGCTACCCCTTGCTCGTAAATCAATAAAACTCGCTCAAGATGGCTATCAAATGGGACGCTATACCTACATTGAATTATCTACAGCCTTAAATGCTTTGTATGAAGAGGAACGACACTATCAACAGGCACATGCAGATTATCATAAAACATTAATTCAACTCACAGGGCTTTTAGGTCTTCATCCTACCAAGGAGAGTAAATGAATCTATTAAAACCAATCGGTTTCTTCCTAAAACTTGCTGTTTTCCTGTTAGGAATGAGCTCTTTTTCGCTTTGGGCGGAAGAAATAACTCATGCTACAGAAGAAAATAATCATCAAGAGACCATGGAAAAAGGACCTCATGGAGGCCGTTTGTTTAAAGATGGCGATTTGGCCTTAGAGTTTTTAATTTTTGAGCGAGGTATGCCACCTCACTTTAGAGCGTATCTTTATAAAAATGGGGAAATGATTTTGCCCCAAAAGGCAGAATTAATCGTAAATCTCACTCGATTTGGTGGAAAAAAAGAGCAGATTACTTTTATTCCTGTGGAAAATTTTTTACAAAGCAACCAGATCATTGAAGAACCTCATTCTTTTGATGTAACAATTCAATTAAATAGTTTTGGAAAACCATTGAGTTGGCATTACTCCACGTATGAAGGTCGAGTAAAAATTGCTCCTGCTGTTCTTAAAGCAGCGGGGATAGAAACAGCAGTTGCCCAAGAACAAACGATAAAAACGCAATTAAATGCTGTAGGTAAAATCGTCACCAATCGTGATACTTCAGCACCTATTTATGCACGTTATTCGGGAATTATTAAAGCAATGAATAAAAATTTAGGCGATGAAGTGACAAAAGGGGATGTGTTGGCAACGATTGAAAGTAATGAGAGTTTGCAAAATTACGAAATAAGGTCACCCATAACGGGAACGATAGTACAAAAATATGCAACCAATGGTGAATTTGCCCAAAACACCAAACCTATTTTTGAGGTAGCCAATTTAGTTACTGTTTGGGCTGATTTTACCTTATATCGCAAGGATGCACCTTTAGTAAAGCCGGGTATGGAAGTCATTGTGACTGGGGATGAAGGAAAGCCCAAATCAGTAAGTACCATTAGCTACATTTCACCCTTAGGGGTTGAGGACAGTCAAACCACACTGGCACGTGCTGTTCTTAATAATGACACTCGCATCTGGCTTCCTGGTATGTATGTGAATGGTGCCATCGTGATTAAAGAGAAAATAGCCCCAGTTGCAGTACTTCTTTCGGCACTCCAACAAATGGGTGAACAAGACGTGGTTTTTGTTCAGCAAGGCGATTATTTTGAAGCCACTCCAGTTAATCTGGGTGAAAAAGACGAGCAATGGGCAGAAGTGATTTCGGGATTGGATGCGGGGCAGCGCTATGTGAGCAAAAACAGTTTTTATATCAAAGCAGAAATAGGCAAAGAAGGCGCAAGCCATGACCACTAAGGAATAGTGATGCTTGAAAAAATCATACGTTTTTCTTTAAAACACCGTTGGTTTGTTCTTTTGTTTACATTTATTATCGCAGTGCTTGGTGTTTACAATTTTCAACGCCTTCCCATTGATGCAGTCCCTGATATCACCAATGTGCAAGTACAAATCAACACACAAGCCTCAGGTTACTCGCCTTTTGAGGTGGAGCAACGTATTACGTTTCCTATTGAATTGGCCATGAGTGGTCTGCCTAATCTTGACTATACCCGTTCTTTATCGCGCTATGGCCTATCGCAAGTGACTGTGGTTTTTAAAGATGGAACGAATATTTATTTTGCACGACAGCTTATTAACGAACGCTTACAGGAAGTCAAAGATAAATTACCACCAGAAGCAGAAACAACATTAGGTCCTATTTCAACAGGACTTGGTGAGATTTTTATGTATACCGTGACTAACAAATCAAACCTACCTAAAAGTCAACGCTACAACCCAATGGAGTTACGCACTATTCAAGATTGGATAATTAAACCCCAATTACGCAATGTAGAAGGGGTGGCAGAAGTTAATACCATTGGTGGATATGAAAAACAATTTCATATTACCCCCGATCCAACCAAATTAGTGCGTTATGGTCTGAGCTTAAATAATGTCGTTGAAGCGCTTGAACGCAATAACTCCAATGTTGGAGCAGGTTATATTGAACGAAATGGTGAGCAAAATCTTATTCGTGTACCCGGTCAAGTAAAGAATATCGCCGACATAGAAAACATTGTGGTGGCAAACTTTGAAGGAACTCCTGTTCGAATTCGTGATGTAGCAGAGGTGGCTCTTGGCAAGGAGCTAAGAACGGGTGCTGCAACGGAAAATGGTGATGAGGTCGTTTTAGGAACGGTATTTATGCTAATGGGTGAGAACAGTCGTACCGTGTCTCAACGCGTTGCTGCAAAAATGAAGGAAATTAATAAATCATTACCCGAGGGAGTCGAAGCGGTCACGGTGTATAACCGGACATTGCTTGTTAATGCCACCATTAATACTGTGAAGAAGAATTTACTTGAGGGTGCTTTATTGGTATGCGTTATCTTATTTCTCTTTCTGGGAAACGTTCGCGCCGCGCTCATTACGGCGATGGTCATTCCATTATCCATGCTGCTGACTATCACTGGTATGGTGACTAATCAAATCAGTGCCAACTTAATGAGTTTAGGTGCACTTGATTTTGGTTTGATTGTCGATGGAGCGGTTATTATTGTTGAAAATTGCATCAAGCATTTAGGAGAGCAACAGCATGCTCTACAGCGAATTTTAAACCTTGAAGAGCGTTTAAAGACCATTGCTTATGCTACCACTGAAGTGATTCGACCTAGTATTTTTGGTGTTTTTATTATTACTGTGGTTTATTTGCCTATTTTAACCTTAACAGGTGTTGAAGGAAAAATGTTTTTGCCCATGGCAGAAACCGTCATTATTGCACTTTTGGCATCCATGCTGTTTGCCTTAACCTTTGTACCAGCTGCTGTTGCTATTTTTTTACGAGGACGCATACAAGAAAAAGAAAACCGATTAGTTCACATCCTTTCTTTAAGTTATGCCAAAGTATTAAGACGGTGCTTTCATGCACGGAGGCAAGTGATTGGAGCAGCAGTTGTTCTGGTTATTATAAGTCTTATTCTTGCATTTCGTTTAGGTGGGGAATTTATTCCTAGTCTTGATGAGGGGGATATTGCTATGCATGCGATGCGTATTCCTGGAACCAGTTTAACTCAGGCCATTGCCATGCAAGATTTAGTTGAAAAACGTGTGCGGCAATTTCCTGAAGTAAAACGTGTATTTGCCAAATTGGGGACCGCAGAAGTTGCTACTGATCCCATGCCGCCTAATGTGGCTGATACATTTATTATGCTCAAACCACGTAACGAATGGCCTAATCCTAAGAAAAGCAAACAACAACTTGTACAAGAAATTGAGCAGGCTGTGAAACAAATTCCAGGAAATAATTATGAATTTACCCAGCCCATTCAAATGCGCTTTAATGAATTAATTTCAGGAGTTCGAAGCGATGTCGCAGTGAAGGTGTTCGGTGATGATATGCCTACTTTATTAAAGACTGCGGATGCAATTAGTGCAGAGCTTAAAAAAGTACCGGGTGCTTCTGATGTGAAAGTCGAACAAGTCAGTGGATTGCCGCTTCTGACCATAGAAATCAATCGTGATGCATTGGCTCGTTACGGTCTACAAATTGGTAATGTTCAAGACGCCATAGTCATTGCTACCGGCGGGAAAAAAGGCGGAGAATTGTTTGAGGGTGACAAGCGATTTGATTTAATCGTGCGCCTGCCTGAAGCATTGCGTTTAAGCCCTACTGTTTTAAGGCAAGTGTTTATTCCGCTGCCTCTTGCAAAAGACGGAGAGCGTCATTTTATTCCATTGAGTGAAGTTGCCAAAATGGTACGAAGCGAAAGTCCCAATCAAATCAGTCGTGAAGTGGGTAAACGTCGTGTAGTCGTGACTGCAAATGTGAGGAACAGAGATTTAAGCTCTTTTGTGAATGAAGCAAAGCAGCGTGTTGAGCAAAAGGTTAAGGTACCTAGTGGTTATTGGATAACCTGGGGTGGCCAATTTGAGCAGCTGCAATCTGCATCGCAACGACTGCAGATTGTGGTGCCCATAACTTTATTGGGTATTTTTCTACTCTTATTTATGAGTTTTGGGAACGCACGTAATGCATTGCTAGTATTTTCTGGTATCCCCTTGGCTTTGACTGGAGGCGTTTTTGCTTTATGGTTACGAGGCATTCCACTTTCAATTTCAGCAGGAGTAGGATTTATTGCTTTGTCAGGGGTCGCTGTTTTAAATGGTTTGGTGATGATTACGTTCATCAATAAGCTACGCGAACAGAAGAAATACTATTTAAAGGATGCAGTGTTGCAAGGCTCTCTTGCTCGTCTTCGTCCAGTATTAATGACGGCACTGGTCGCATCATTAGGGTTTGTCCCCATGGCATTAGCTACGGGTACAGGCTCTGAGGTACAAAGACCTCTGGCCACTGTGGTTATTGGTGGAATTATTTCTTCCACGTTTCTGACATTACTGGTATTGCCAGGGTTGTATTATATATTTCATGAGCGGCGCAAGAAGCAAGGTCTTAAGCAAGAGATCACAGAGTGATGTGTATCAGACGATGTTCTTGTGATGCTTCATTCATTACAAGGGTTATATTTTACGGACAATGCGGAAAACCAAATGACAGTACCTTTAAATGAAACCAAATTTTTTGTTGCAGGACTTGATTGTCCAGCGGAAGAGCAACTAATCAGAAAGCAGTTACAGGATATTCCTGAAGTGAAGCAGTTGGATTTTAATTTTATTGCTGAAGAAGTTACTATTCATCACCGGTTGGCTTCAAGTGAAGAATTGCAAAAACGCATTGAGGCGTTGGGAATGAGTGTTCGAACGCTGGAAAGCACTTTACCTATACCACAAAGAAAACAATTATCGTTGGATTTTTCCTGGAAAATTATTGGACTAGCAGGTTTTCTTGCCCTATTTTCTGAGCTGGCAGCTTATTTTTTGGCTACGGAACAATCCATTTGGACTATTCTTCCAGCTTTGTTGGCTATTGGTCTTAGTGGGCCTTCTACCTTTAAAAAAGGGTGGCTTGCCTTAGGGACTAAAACAATGAATATCAATAGCTTGATGTTCATTGCGATAGCAGGGGCTGTTCTTATTGGAGAGTGGCCTGAAGCGGCAATGGTGACTGTTTTATTTGCATTGGCTGAACGTATCGAGCGCTACTCCTTAGATAAAGCACGTCTTGCGATTCGAAGCTTAATGCAAATTGCCCCTGAGGTAGCTTCGGTGAAACAGGACGATGGTCAATGGCAAACCTTGGCCATTGAAAAAGTGGTGCCTGGTGCTGTTTTTAGAGTAAAACCTGGAGAGCGTATTCCTCTGGATGGTGTTGTTATTTCAGGTCAGAGCACGGTCAATCAAGCGCCGATTACTGGTGAATCAATGCCAATAACAAAAAAAGTAGGCGATTTGGTTTTTGCAGGAACATTAAATGAGCACGGCGCGTTTGAAGTGCAGGTCAGTAAAGCGTCAGGCGATACATTGCTTGCTAAAATTGGTAAAGCGATAGAGCAAGCGCAAGCGGATCGAGCCCCAACGCAACGATTTGTTGATCAATTTTCTAAATATTACACTCCAATTATGGTATTGATGGCTTTTTTTGTTGCATTAATTCCACCTTTAGCATTTGGTTATCCTTTTTATGATTCTCTTTATAAGTCACTGACTTTATTAGTTATTGCTTGCCCTTGCGCTTTAGTGATTTCAACACCCGTGACTGTTGTAAGTGGCCTTGCAGCGGCAGCAAAACAAGGGCTTCTTATTAAAGGAGGAAGCTACTTAGAGGTTGGTCATCGACTGAGGTTAATTGCTTTAGATAAGACAGGTACTTTAACGGAAGGAAAGCCAGTTGTAACTGACTTCATAGCTTGGGATGAAAATCGAACTAAGGAGAGTTTGTTATTGTTAGCTGCAAGCCTTGATAGTCACTCGGAGCATCCAGTCGCTAATGCCTTAGTACAGTACTGGCAACAGGAACAACCCCAAAACGCTTTACTTGAAATTGAACAATTTTCAGCACTTCCTGGACGAGGAGTAAAAGGATTGGTGGGTCAAGAACTCTATTTTGTAGGCAATCATCAGTTAGCTGAAGACAATCAGGTATGCAATCATTTTGTCGAACAAGAGCTGAAGCGCTTGGAGGAAGAAGGTAAAACGACCGTAATATTAAGTAATGCTATGACGGTTTTGGCTATTTTTGCAGTAGCTGATACGTTACGTGTTACAAGCCAACAGGCGATTGCACAACTCCATGAACGGGGCATAAAAACCGCGATGTTAACGGGAGACAATGCGGTAACGGCTCAGGCTATTGCTAAAAAAGTAGGTATTGATGAAGTAAATGCAAATATATTGCCTGCGGAAAAACTGCAAGCGATTAATCGTCTTTTAGAACACTATCATAGCGTTGGGATGGTAGGAGATGGAATTAATGATGCCCCTGCATTGGCAAAAGCTACCGTGAGTTTTGCGATGGGGAAAGGAACAGATACTGCCTTAGAAACTGCTGACGTTGCCCTAATGAATGACAATCTAGCAAGACTTCCCTTTTATGTTGATTTAAGTCGTAAGACGGCACGTACTCTTTATCAAAACATCAGTTTATCTATTGCGATTAAAGGCATTTTCTTTATTTTAGCTCTTGTAGGGTATGCAACGTTATGGATGGCAGTTTTTGCAGACATGGGAGCGAGTTTAATCGTAGTGGCTAATGGTTTGCGATTGTTGTATATGTCTCCAGATGATTAATCAAGAAAGTAGTTAATAAAATAACGTAAGTCTAAGATATTTTTAAAGTAAAGGATGGAAATGAGTCAATTTTGGTATTTGATGGCTCATTAGCATAAATCCATTACAAAACTAAATGTTTTAATCTTATTGTAATTATTAATGAAGTAAAATAATTGATTTTTACCCTCATCAAAGTGGGTATTTATTATGTTAGTATATGAGGTATTTTATTTTCCAATGTAGTAAGGTGAATTTTTTTTATGATTATATATGGAGATGTAATGACTATGCCAAGATTTAAGATGTTCTTACTGATAGGTATTCTTATTTCAGGATTTGGATTAACTTCATGCACTCAAACACAACCTGCTTCTGGAGCACATTCTGAAAGTGGCCATAATAAAGGTTCGGGTGGAAACGCTCAGCATGAGCATGATTATTATAACGACTAGAATTAGGAATAAAAGTGATAATAAATGCTTGGGTATTAGGCATGTTTGTTGTTTTTCTCATTATTTTATTCAGTCTTATGATTTATTTTCAAAAAAATAAGCAAAAATTATCTTTTATTATTTCCTTAGTGAGTTTTCTTATCATGCTTGCTATTTTTTTACATGGAGTATCATTTAAACTTCATTAATTGACCTAGCACTTCGGAATACGATCCGTTAGTTGGCAGTAACTCATTTTTAATCCATCCTTCCAGTTCTTTATAATGATATTGGTCTATTGATAGAAACTTTAACTCATGAAATAAACAAATTACAGGCTGCTGGAAAGACAGTCGTATTATTAGGAACTGATAAGGGAATCCTCGGTTTAATTGCATTTGCCGATCCTCTAAGACCAACAGCCAGGCATATGGTTATCTAACCTAAAATCGATGGGTATTGAACGTGTGGTTATGCTCACAGGAGATAATTTGTTAACTGCCACGTCAATTGGCGAACAAGCGGGTGTAGATGAAGTATTCTCTGATTTATCACCAGAAGATAAGACAAGAAAAGTTGAAGAACTGGAAAGACGTTACGGTAAGGTAATGATGGTTGGTGATGGAGTAAATGATGCTCCAGCACTCGCAGCAGCTCATGTAGAAGTTGCTATGGGTGCTGTCGGAACCGGTGTCGCATTAGAAACTGCGGATGTAGCCTTAATGGGGGATAATTTATTAAAATTACCTTATCTTATCGAATTTAGTCGTCGAACTTGGAATATAATTTTACAAAATTTGGGACTTTCTATTATTGTAATTGGCTCTCTTGTTGTCGGGGCAGTAACAGGTTATTTTACGTTGCCGATAGCAGTTTTAGCTCATGAAATCAGTGAGCTTATTGTTATTGCAAGTGGTCTTCGTATGTTAAAATCTTAACCGTAGATGAGTAATTATAATGCGTTTAATACCCTCTCCAGTCGTTTCCTGACTTCACTAGCGATCTGATTAATTTCAGGATTGCTGACCAATTCTAATACCGCTTGCGGATCCATGAATTCAATATACACTATGCCTGTATTATCTTGGGGTACAACTACATTACAGGGTAGAAGCAAACCAATAGATGGTTCTTTTTCTAATCAGGGTTGCTGACACATCAATATTTGTAAGAACTCCAAATCCCTCTTTTTGTAGTTCGTCGGTAACCTTTTTAATTGCATCATCAAATGAATACAATGTCTTTTTTCCAAATCCATATTTAATATTATTCATTTTTCTTCCTAATTGGGTTTTGATAGATAACTACTTACTTCGTAATCGTTTTGCCCACCAAAGAAGAGCTAGAGTAATCAGGGCATTGATAACAATTGACCAAGTATTTAAAGTGGGAGTCAGAGTCATAAATTTAAGGTCTAACGGAACTAAAAATGCAAAAAAGACGTGTGCCATCGTATGAAAAAATTCAAATCCCGCAAAAAATAGAACGATATCTCTAAGCATAAAATTTTTCCTTTCGATTAGTCTCCATTTATTTGTTAATTATAGAGTACTTTTCTGTATATGTATTATTGAAAAATAGACGTTGATTATCGATTTTTTTAAAATTTTAGTTTTTTCTTAGTAGGTGCTCTTGATTGGAGTGGAATTACTACTCCGCTGTTTAATAAAACTTTATTTATAAAAATGCTAAAAACATATGCGTCTTCTGGAATAACAATAAATCAGGATCATTTGGAAGCTGCTTTTTATGGTGTTCTTGGCAATTGGATCAATTGGCTAGTATATAATATAAACCGTTCTTTTAGTTCTGATAAAGAGCAGCAGGACATTGGTATTGAGCAGGTGCTTCAGGTTTTACCTACTATTATTCAAGTCAAGGCGAGTATTCCAGAATTAACTCAATTAGTAACACATGAATTAGGAATAACCTTTTAACTTTCGCCAACTTTGATTACCATACCGCACGAAAGTAACTTAAGTTTCAAGGAATGCTTCATGACGAACATCAACAATAATAAGGCTGCATTAGTGACCGGAGCCAGCCATGGAATTGGTCTTGAACTCGCTAAAATTCTTTTAGGTGATGGCTGGGTTGTCTATGGAACAGGAAGGGATGTGAGCAGCTTAGAGGATACTAAAGCGCTATTTCCTTGTTTTGTTCCCATTCAATCGAATTTTACTCACAATAGTGATATCGAACAGGTTGCTAAAATTATTAATGAATCTGGAATACCGCTTCATCTTTTAGTTCAAAATGCAGGAATGAAAAGTCCTCCACGTCCGTTGACCGAATACGATTGTGACAGTATTGACGAAGTTTTTCAGGTTAATTTATTAGCTCCAATGAAACTTACGGCACTACTTGCCGCGCAGATGCCTGAGAAGTCTCGGATTTTATTTGTTACATCAAGAGCTGCCACTCTGAAACTTAAAGAAAGTTCAACATACTGTGCCAGTAAAGCGGGTTTGGATGAAGTAACTGCTATTGTGAGAAAAGAGTTAGAAGAGAAAAATATTGGTGTGTCTTGTGTTATTCCAGGAGAAGTGGATACAAGAATTCAAAAAATTTTAAGAGAAACGATTTCATTTCATTTACATAAAATGTTTGATGAGGCTTATCAGTCCGGTCAATTAATAAGTCCGGAAACTTGCGCGGAATTCCTTAAATGGTTTCTTTGCGACTTATCTTTTGATGAATTTAAGCAAAGCAAAATGCCCGTTTCCATCTATGAAGAGTGGCATCATCCGTTCTGGCTTAGAGATAGGAATCAGTTACCTCCTTTTCCTTTCTAATTTGTTTATGAACTTTTATGATTAGTTCCAATAAAAATTCAACTTTGGAGAACAGATGCTTTGTTTATTCTGTTCTTTTTTCAAGGCATACTCTCTTATGGGGGATATGTTCCCCACTCTTTCTACAATTACTTCCTAAAATAGATCCGATCATGCCCTTCTAAATAATTTTTCATTGTCCCTAAAGAATTGGGTGCAGAGAACTAGGATCCCATGTTCGGAGGAGGACAAATTGTTATCAAAGTGTTTCTTATCACCCGTGTGGGAAAGGATTGAGCAAGCTATCTGTTTACTGTGACTCCGAAGGGGACGAACAGAGTTTTTCCATTAATTTGTACTTGGGCAAACAGTTTAATAAAGCCAGCTTTATTAGGTTCCACATGAAATTGCAATTCAGGCCCTCCTCTCTCAGAAGTTTTTATTGGTTCTTTGCCCATGGGATGAACATGGATTACCGTTTTAAAATCTTCATTAAAACCAACAATATGAGCATAAGCTCCCATAATCGGCTCTAAGGTATGAACTGATTTTCCTTTAGCATCAGTAATATCAATTTTCCCCATGGCTGGTTTACTCGCATGTAATGGTGTTTTATCAAAAGACAATTTGAAAGTGTAACCATCGACAGTACTTTCAGAGAATGGGTGCCGGTCTATATGATTTTCTGTTTTTTTCATGGTTTTTGTCAATGGAAAATCAGCAATTACGTATTCTTGAGTTTTGGTATTGGTTGGTAATAAATCGGCCCATGCCCGATAGGAGGCTTTTTCAAAAGTTGGTTGCCATTCAAATTGATAGACACCAGGGGTAGCTGTTTCGACTGGATGGACATGGCTGTAGTCTGTGAGACTGTCATCAATAATCAACAAATGAATCTTTTGTGTATGCGCTTCAATCAAGTCGTTGGAGGTGACTGGTTTATTGTTTTTCATGTCTATTAGCTTGATTAATATCAGTTTCTGGTTCTTTTTATCAATTATCTCTTGAATGGATAATCGTATGGTAGAGTTATTCGTTGATTTCAAAATCTGGGTGGCATGATTTTTCACAGAATGATAATGGGCATTGGATGCTGTAGCGATAGAATGATATAAATTGATTAATAATAAGCTCATTAAGAGGGTGGCCAATTTTATCAAGATACTCCGGTCTCCAAGACAATCAAATGGTTATGAGATATTTTTCTTATAGTCCTTGTGGGTTGACTATACACCTCAATCAGTTAATAGAATGATATCATGGATTGCTAAATAGCATAGGGATTATTTAATTGCTTAGACGAGTTTGCATTATGAATATTTGATAAGTAGACTTATTTTGGGTCACCATTGTGGGATTTTTCATTGATTTGGAAGCCTTCATGAGTGCTATAAAAAAATTAGTAGATTTGATTAAGGACAGTAGTGAAGGGGAAAGAGAAAACGGTAGGTCATTTATCAAAAAAATGAGGATGATGAATAACGTAATCTTACCGAGCTGTTGGATTGGGAGAACGAGGTTGATGTCGTATGTTCCATCAATTAGTAGAGATGCTTTCACAAACTAAGTCTTTGAATTAACGTAAGACGCAAAAGACGTTGTCAAAAGCATAGCGCTACTTTGTCTTTTATCAGAAAAGAGCCTATATTGTAATTATTTCATTTTAAAATCAAGGATGAAAATACATTATGAAACCAAGTCATTGGATGGTTTTGGCATGTTGCTTGATACTTACTGCTTGTATGAATAGTGGCACTACCGGTAAAAATACTGAAAGTCTGGAAGAGCATGTCGCTCAAGGCCATGTAGGGCATGGTGGCGGTGGTCGCTAACACTAAAATCTTTTTATTGGATTTCAAAGAGTAAAGAGTAAATATGAAAGATGCCGATTTTTTGTAATAAGAGCGCTTAGATACTAAAAAAATGGGGTAAAATGGTGCTCACCGACTAATGGGTGAGTGAATGCAAAGGATGGCTGTTATGGCAGAACAGTGGCACGAAAAATCACCTGCAGATATGGCATTGTTGTTTGAAACTGACTTATCTTTAGGACTATCTGAGAAAGAAGCACAACAGCGGTTAAAAGAAGTGGGACTCAACCTGCTGAGTCAACAGAAAAAAACGTCTCCTTTCCTCATTTTTTTGCAGCAATTTGGAAGTGTGGTCACCTGGGTGCTTTTAGGTGCTGTTGTTGTGTCTTTTTTGTTGGATGAAAAAGCCGATGCCATTGCCATTTTGGCCATTGTCATTTTAAATGCCATCATTGGATTTGTTTTAGAATATCGTGCCGATCGCGCCATGCTTGCTCTTCAACAAATGGCCGCTCCTAAAGCCACCGTGTTGCGAGATGGCCGCGTGAGGGTGATAGCTGCTTCTGATATCGTACCAGGAGATATTCTTCTATTTGAAAGCGGTGATTTAATCGCTTCCGATGCTCGCCTTTTTGAATTATCAGCGCTTAAAGTCAATGAAGCACCACTCACCGGAGAATCGATACCAGTCGCGAAAAACCTAGAGATTTGTGCTAAAGAAACGCCTCTAGCCGATCGTAAAAACATGGTGTTTATGGGCACCTCTATAGCCGATGGCACAGGTCGCGCGCTTGTCGTGGCGACTGGTATGCAAACGGAAATGGGGCACATTGCCAAAATGCTGGGTGAAGCGTCTCGTGATGAAACGCCTTTGCAGAAAAAACTCAATCAAGTGGGTTCTCGTCTATTGTGGCTTTGCTTTTTCATTATCATTGCCATTTTTGGCTTAGGTCTCTTACGTAACATCCCTATCTTCAGTTTGTTCATGAGTTCAGTCAGTCTTGCAGTGGCTGCAATTCCTGAAGGCTTGCCTGCTGTCGTTACGGTGGCTTTAGCACTCGGCGTGCAACGTATGGTACGGCGTGCCGTACTGGTAAGGCGATTATCGGCGGTTGAAACACTCGGCTGTTTACAAGTCATTTGCACCGATAAAAAATTACCGCAAAAATAATTTTAAGAAGGACTATTTTTTTTATTTTAAATGACGTGATATCGTTCATGGGATTCCTATTCTTATTCTTGCTCATCTATTTTTACTATTTTGTCATAAAATTTTTACATGCCCAATCTTTAATAGCATAATTCCTTTTTGTCATAATAGAGCTCAGTCAACAGAATAACTTATTATGAGGTTGGAGACTCATTTTAGTTTTTATTAACGACTCTAACAAGGATTAGTTTAGTATGCGTTTACGTCTTGTCATCTTAGTTTTAGCCGCAATTATTATTGGTGTGGGAAGTTATTCTGGGATAGTGAATGTCATTAAAGAGCCCATAGAAAATGTGATAATAGGGTATAAAAGCCCATCAGCCTGGAATAATCGGGGTGTAGATTATGTGATTGGCAAAAGAGTAACACAAAATGACTCTGAAGCTGTAAAATGGTTTTGCAAGGCAGCGAAACAAGGCGAAGCCATGGCCCAGCGCAACCTTGGCTTGATGTATGCTGCAGGCAAAGGGGTCCCTCAGGATAATGGCAAGGCTATGCAATGGTTTCGTAAAGCCGCTCTTCAAAATGATGCCGTGTCACAATTAAATCTTGGTGTCATGTATCAAAAAGGTATGGGTACTCAGCAAAACGATAGGGAAGCAATCAAGTGGATTCATAAAGCAGCCGCACAAGGATTTCCAGAGGCTGAACGTAGTCTTGGCATCCTATATTCCACTGCTGAAAATGGGCAACAAAATTATGTCGAAGCTTTTAAATGGCTTCACAAGGCAGCTGAGAAAGAAGATGCCATAGCCCAATATAATCTTGCAGTTATGTATGTCACAGGCAAGGGGGTTCGGCAAAATGATACGGAAGCAGTTAAGTGGTTTCGTAAAGCAGGCAAACATGGCGATCTCATGGCTCAACGAACACTTGGATTAATGTACGCAACGGGGAGCAATGTTCAACAGGATGATTTTCAAGCGATGAAATGGTTTCGTCTGGCCGCGAAACAAGGAGATGCTGTGGCTCAATATAATATAGGTATGGGCTTTCTTAACGGCAAAGGGGTGATTCGAAATCACACAAAAGCTCTGAAATGGTTTCATTTAGCTGCTAGTCAAGGATTGCCCCAAGCTCAATATGTGCTTGCTGCACTTTATCATGATGGAGTGAGTCTTCCTCAAAATAGCATGGAAGCAATAAAGTGGCTCCGAAAGGCTGCTGCGCAAGGTCACTTGCAAGCTCAAGAGCGCCTGCAGGCTCTGGTTAGACAGGATTAGCTGTGAGGCGGTTCCTCTTTCATTATCATACGAGTTAGTATTTATCCCCCTATGCTGAAAATAACGATTTGATTATTTCAATGAGAAATTATTTAAACATAATAATATTTTCGTTCACGATTTTGTAATGCTTATTTAATTGTAATGGGATAAGCACAGCTTGATCCCTCCTCGATTAGCCGTACACCTTGTTTAAGAGATATAATCTCATCAACAAGGAGTAGCAATGGTCAGAAGTATCTACACAAAAGAGTTCAAAGTTAAAGCAATTGAATTTCTAG
>NZ_RZGS01000022.1 GCF_003989745.1 Legionella septentrionalis | reverse complement strand
TCGTATCCCGCTCCGTGCTTTCAAGAAACAACGTCTTGGCTTCTGTTTTCCTATCCCAGGCAGCCCGCACCACCTCATTGCCCTTAAAACCCATCACCTCGGGCAAACTGACCGAAGGCGCCACATAACAACTAAGCTTTACCCCATGCGCCTTGCAATGCGACAGCAAACGCGCCCACTGGTCTTCCGACAACGAGCGCGTTACCTGAAGCGATAAGGGTTCATTGGGGTGCTCTTTCTGATGCTGCTCAACAAGGCCCACTAACGTCTCAAGCGTTTGCGTTTGCGCATCGCAGCGATATCGCGTAAAACACTGGCTAAACAACGTCGGGTTTAACGAAGGGTGCACACCCGCCAAACCGTGCTTAAACTCAACCAAAGACAGCCAATCCGCCCACGCATACCCTTCTTTCTTGATTAAAGCAAAATCCTCAGGCAAGGAAACCACTTCACCCGCGCAATCAACCCCACCGCGAATCAACGCCTGTTGCCAAAATTGCAGGAAGTCCTTATCCTCCCACAACCCATTGCCTATCTCGACAACTGAAACACCCGACTCAAGTGCTGTGACCAACTCCCCTTTCTTGAAAAAAAGCGAATCCCCCTGCAACACCCAGCGCCCAATTAAACGCTCCTTCCAATCCGAACCATGGTACAAATCAATGGCATGGCTGGGCACCGTCGGATTCGCTTCCTGAAACGGCAGCGCTCGCTGCGAGGCAAGCAGCGTCGCCTCATCCAAAGGACACACCTCTATCGCATCCTTCCCAAACCGTGAGTAAAAATCTTCCCCCTGGTAACAATCAGGCTTGCTCGTGTTGATAAGCCCTATCACCATCGCACCAGCAGGCAAAGGCGTCCCATCCGCATGCGGCTTCGCATCAATCAACCCATTCAGCCGCACAAAATCTTCCGGCCGAAACGCATCGTAATTCACCAAAAGAATGGGCGGATTACCTTCCTCATACGGCTTTTGCAAAAAATCATGCAACGGACCACCAGGGCCACGTTTTAAATCACCCCGCTCACCCTGCCGCGCCACATAAGGCGCTGAACAAATCAAATCATCCGGCGAGTTAATCACATACACCGGGCGATGGATGCGCTTTGCGTGCAACAGCAATGCCGATTGCAGCGCCAAAACCGATGCCTCACTGCCCAAATCAATCAACCGCTTCCCCTGCAAGGGCTGCAACAACCGCTGGCTGTACGACAACAGCGATTCCACTCGCGGCTTTTCCTTAACCCACGTCTCAAACCGACCATAATACGAATTCGGATTGCTCGGTATCTCCGGTAATTCTTCAATAACCACCGAAGAAGGCGGGAGTATCTCTTGAGATTGCGGCAGAACCTCCTGGGATTGCGGCAAAACCGAAGCAGGAACTTCCGCAGGCAGTTTGACAGGAGGAACTGGATTCGTAACCGCAAGCTTCGCAGGGTAACCACCCAAATCACACGCAATCCAGTTAACGCCTACCTTCACTTCCACAAAACTGTGGCACTCATTGTTCACCACCCGCACCGGGGTCTTCGGATACCTCCTCGCCATCTCGTGCTTAAACGCAATCGCCCGATGCCGGCACGCACCTGTCTTTTGCGCATAAATCGCCTGCGCATACTCCTCGCCACGCAACTTGCCAACACCCGACTTAAACTCTAACCCCTTCCTGCCAAAACCCTGGAATTCCTGCACCAACTCCTTAATCTCTCGCGGCAAAACCGCTTCTTTTTGCAGAACTTCAACCACATAATGAAGCGCCAACGCCTTCCCAGAACGATGCCTCGCATAATACTGGTTATCGCGCTTTGAATACTGAAACTCAACCTCCGCATCCGCCTGGTAATGCGCCAAAACCTCGCGTGCACTCAACGACGCCAAGGCCTGCCAGTCACCACCCGATGCCAGCATCTGCGTCCCACGGTAATGCTTGTAACTACGACGTTTAGCATGCAACGCCCGCCCGGATGACTCTGCATCTGCAACCCGCCCCACACTACATGGCGTCAACTGCAAAGACCCGCCATTCACTAAAGAAAAAGCAGCAGATGCCTCACAAGGCTCAGGGTTTAATCGAAGCTCATGATACATGGACAAACGGTACCCACTCACCTCAGGAGGCGACTCAGGCAACTCCGATAAAGGATAAAATACCCGCGTCACAGAAAATTGCTTCCCTTCGTTATACACCGTATTCGCATCAACCAACGCCTTGCCTTGACCAAGCGATGCCTGCAGCCCAGATGAGGAAGCAAGAAAATCCAGAAGATTCCCAGGCATTTCTCCACCCATCTGAGCCAGTGATGATTGCGAAACAACAGGAGATTTTAATTTGGGCGCCTTAATTTCGGGGGAAAAGTAAGGAATACGTCTAAGACGCTCTTGTACCCGCGGATCCTTCACCAGGTGCTCCACATCCTCTCTGGCTTTACAAAAATCCAATCGTTGCAAATTAGGGGCGCTATTTAGCAAAGTTAGAAAATCGTTAACACTCAGCCGCGAAGCATTAAGTTCCAGCTCGGTGAGAGAACTCAAATCAACCGGTTTAAGATTCAGTAAACGCGGACAATTCCATAATTTAAGGGAGGCAAGTTTTGGGGCTTTTTCACGCAATTGAGCAAGACTAGCTGCGGTGACAGAATAGCCATCGATTGTCAAAGCAGTTAAATTCTTGCAAGGAATAGCATCGAGTAATTCTCCCAATGGTTCGATGAAAGAAGGAAGCTCTAAGCGTTTAAGCTTATGGGAAGCATGCAGCAAATGGCGCAGTGTTTGCGCAGATAAATTGGGGTTATTATTAGAAAATTCCACCAGA
Source organism: Legionella septentrionalis (assembly GCF_003989745.1). Lineage (GTDB taxonomy): Bacteria > Pseudomonadota > Gammaproteobacteria > Legionellales > Legionellaceae > Legionella_A > Legionella_A septentrionalis. Next base: position 35,818 of record NZ_RZGS01000022.1, on the reverse strand, counting down.
TGGGGAAGATGAATCGGTTCCTCAAGCTCAAAATTGGCATTAATATCTATGCTTACCAGGCTATGTGCTTTCAATAAAAAAGATTGTAAATGCTTTAATTTTGCAGAAGGAATTTTAGATAACTGCAGTCGTTTTAAATGCTGCGGGTGGCTTAACAAAGATAGCAGTGCCGCATCATCGCTTTCAAAATTTTCAAGGCAGGGTAAATTAAAACCCTGAGTTAAGTTAAATTTCGGCAACCTGTAGAGAATTAAAGATTTTAAATTGGGCGCTGCAGCAAGCAAGTTTTCAAAAACACTGCCAGATAAGATGCTCTGCTTAACACTAAGAACGGTAACATGAGGCAGTGCCATCTGTACTGCTAATTCTCCATCCAGCTTCAACTTATCTAGATAATACGCAGTGCATTGCGGAAGTTTTGCAAATAATTTCTCCAGTAACGATGCCTGCATGGATATATTAAAGCATTCAAACGATTCAAGACTCTCGGGAAGGTAATCTACTTTACTAATTGGTATTGTTTGCAAATTTAGATGTTTTACATTAGTGGAACGCTGCAAGATGGATCCCAGGTTGCTCTCGCTAATATCAACAAAATCAAATTCTTCTATCCCAGTTAAATCGCCAAGCTGCTTTATGTATTCTTCGAATGTCTCCTTAACAGCCCCATCGTACGACACCAGAGCAGATTTGTATTTTTCCAATCCCGGTACAGAAAAAAAGTTACTTTCTGCTGCCAATCGTCCACCAAAACCACGAGAGAACATGAATTGATCATCAATTACACGCGTCAATGCGGGTTTGGCGACTTTTAGAATTTTGATGAGTCGAGTTTTTAATTCTTTTGAAAGGTATCTTACAGAATCTACAGAGATTTCACGTTCGTTTGGATTAAAACGCCTCGGGTCTATCAGTTCAGTGAGCGTATGATCATCGAGTATATGCACTTGTTCCGGCAAAACCCCCAAATGCTTATAAGCGCTTTTTTTTATATCCTGTGGAAATTGCGGAATAATCTCAGGTTTAGCTCTCTGGAAGATAAATTCTTCTAAAGGCAACAGCTCGTTTTCGTTAGCGGACACATAGACATTAAATCCATCCGCGGCCAACTGGGCAAGCTTTTGCTGCACCTGCCATTGCTTCCATATCGACGCTGTGTTAAAGCTCCAATCGGCTAAAATGATGGTTTTCTTTTCCAAACTGCCAGCATTTGCCATTTGCCAGTAAGCTTTCTGCTGCAACAGACGCTCGACATTTAATTCTCCCTGCGGCGTATGGCTATAGCTTAAGCCGCCTGTTTGCAGGTAATAAAAGCTTGCAGGGTACATAGATAATCTTTTTAATATAAATATCTTAAATTATATTAAATGTTGCAATTTTAAGCAAAATAGATTATTTAAATTCATCCGCCAAGCAGCATATGAATTAGCGATGAGGCATTTGCAGATTGCCTGAATAAGCTTTGGCTAATTCAGGCCTTAATAGGAGTAATAAGAGTAAACAAGAATTAATCCGTTAAGCGTCGCCACGTGGTTCCCTGCGGGTTATCCTCCAACTCAACGCCCAATTCGAGAAGTTCTTTTCTAATTGCGTCCGCTCTTGCCCATTCTTTTTGGATCCGGGCCCTGCCGCGCTCGGCAACTAATTTTTCTATGGTTTCTCTGGCAACTCCTATCGCCCCTCCTCCCTGTAAAAATACAGCGGGTGTTTCCTGCAAGAGTCCAAGTATGGCAGCCAATTTTTTGAGAGTGCATGCCAACTTCGGAGCTTTGCTTTTATTCAACTCATGACTGAGTTGAAATAAAATGGACAGAGCAACAGGTGTATTAAAATCATCATTCATGGCTTGATTGAATTGCTGCAGCCATGTTTCATCCAATTCGCCATCTTGCGTTACAGGCATATCTTTTAAAGATTGATACAGCCTAATTAACCCTTTGTTTGCATTCAGTAAATTTTCTTCAGAATAATTCAATGGACTGCGGTAATGGCTGCTTAACAAGAAATAACGGATCACTTCCGGATGATGCTTTTTTAATACATCGGCTATAGTGAAAAAATTACCAGTGGATTTAGCCATTTTTTCGTTATTCACTTGCAGCATACCCACATGCAGCCAATAATTTGCAAATGGCTTGCCGCTGGCACCCTCGCTTTGAGCTATTTCATTTTCATGATGAGGAAATTGCAAATCCACACCACCGCCATGAATATCAAACTGCTCGCCCAACTCCCCCATGGCCATCGCCGAACATTCAATATGCCAACCAGGACGGCCCTCTCCCCATGGAGAACTCCAGCTGGGCTCGCCGGGCTTTGCCATTTTCCATAAAACAAAATCCAGTGGCGAACGTTTTTCCCGTACCACGTCCACCCTTGCTCCCGCCATGAGGCCTTGCAAATCCTTGTGCGACAACTTCCCATACCCGGCAAAACGTTCTACCTGATAACAAACATCACCATTTTCGCTAACATAAGCATGCCCTGTGGCTAGCAAGCGCTCAATAAGCGCAATAATTTCAGCCATATGTCCTGTGGCGTACGGCTCAACATCGGGAGGTAAAATTTTCAATGCTTGCGTATCCGCATGCATGGCCTCGATGTATTGGGCAGTTAACTCATTGATTGCCATGCCGCGCTCGCTCGCACGCGCAATGATTTTGTCATCAATATCGGTAATATTGCGCACGTAAGTTACATCATAATTTTGGGAGCGAAGAAAACGCACGATGACGTCGAAGCACACCATGGAGCGCGCATGCCCGAGGTGGCATAAGTCATACACGGTGACGCCGCACACATACATGCCGACTTTTCCAGGGCGTAATGGTTTAAATGGTTCTTTTGTACGTGTTAAGGAATTATAAATCTGCAGCATGCTTCTCTTTTCCCCAAGTATCTTTTAAATCAACCACTCTATGAAAGGCGCTTACCTGGTTATATTCAATTTTATTCACTGCATAATAACCAAGCCGCTCAAATTGAAACACTTCATGTTCTGGTTGAAGCCGCAATGAAGGTTCGCACCAACCTTGCAATGTTTGCAAGGAATCAGGATTAATAAATTGCAGAAAATTTTCTTCTCGCGCCGGATTTTCATCCAGAAATAAACGATCGTATTGATAAATTGCCACAGGATGAGCATGCGCCGCTGCCACCCAGTGAATGACTCCCTTTACTTTACGTCCCTCAGGATTTTTACCCAAGGTTGCAGGATCGTAGGAACAACGCAATTCAATGACTTCACCTTTGGCGTTACGGATTACTTCATTGCACTGTATTACATAGGCATGACGCAAGCGCACTTCTGCTCCTGGCGATAAACGAAAATATTTTTTCGGCGGATTTTCCATAAAATCGCTATTTTCAATATACAGCTCACGTGCAAAAGGCAATTTACGGCTACCATATCCAGGATCTTGTGGATGATAAGGCGCCTGCAATTCTTCCACCTGGTCTTCCGGATAGTTTTCAATCACAATTTTTAATGGATTAAACACACACATTGCACGTTTGGCAGTTTGGTTTAGCTCACTGCGTACGCATTCCTCTAAAAGCGACATGTCAATGATTGAATCGCTTCTGGAAATTCCGACCATTTCACAAAATTGCCGTAAGGCTTGCGGCGGATAGCCACGTTTACGCATGCCACGAATCGTTGGCAAACGCGGATCATCCCAGCCGCTGACAATTTTTTCCTCAACCAGCTGCCGCAGCTTGCGCTTGCTGGTGACCGTATGGGAAAGATTTAAACGCGCAAATTCTGTTTGCACTGGACGCGCCGGCACAGGCAAGTTTTCAATCAGCCAATCGTATAAAGGGCGATGGTCCTGAAATTCCAATGTACAAAGGGAATGGGTAATCTTTTCCAAAGCATCCGAAATGGGATGGGCATAATCATACATAGGGTAAATGCACCATTCATTACCTGTACGTTGGTGTAATGCATGGCGAATACGATATAAAACCGGATCGCGCATGTTGATATTACCCGAAGCCATATCAATACGTGCGCGCAAAACATGAGTTCCATCTTGAAATTCACCTGCTTTCATGCGTGTAAATAAATCCAGATTTTCTTCAACTGAACGATTGCGGTAGGGGCTTTCTTTTCCTGGCTCTTGCAGGGTGCCGCGATATCGGCGGATTTCTTCCATACTTAAACTATCGACATAAGCCAAGCCTTTTTTAATCAGCAGCACGGCATAATCATATAATTCATGATAATAATCAGATGAATGCGTCATGGCATACCACTCAAACCCAAGCCAGCGTACATCATCGATGATGGCATGCACGTATTCTTCTTCTTCCTTGATGGGGTTGGTATCATCAAATCTTAAATAACAGCGTCCCTTAAATTCTTCAGCCAAACCAAAATTTAGACAAATCGATTTAGCATGGCCAATATGCAGATAACCATTGGGTTCCGGCGGAAAACGGGTCACTACTTCTGTATGTTTACCACTGGCCAAATCATCTGTAATCAATTGCCTGATAAAATGAGGGCGTTTTTCACTATCGTTCATCATGTATCCATTGCTTCACGTAATTTATTTATAAAAGCAGCTGCGGCGCCGGTGGGATTTTTGCCTGCCGTATGCGCTGCCAACACTTGTGAAATCAAGGCAGCCCCTACAATCACGCCATCAGCAAATTGGGCGACTTGCGCTGCTATTTCTGGCGTTTTTATACCAAAACCAACCATCACCGGCAATTCAGTCTGCGTTTTACGTTCTTTATAATTCTTTTTGACTGAATTTAAATCAAATGTATCCGCTCCTGTTACGCCTTTTAAAGAAACATAATATAAATAACCTCGTCCCAAATGATTGATCAAGCGCATGCGCTCATCGCTGGTAGTCGGAGAGCAAAGATAAATATTGTATAATCCCGCATTAGGCCAAAAAGGAGTAAGTATACCGCTTTCTTCAGGAGGAAGATCAACAATAATAGTTGCATCAATGCCGGATAGCTGTGCTTGTTTTGCAAATCGCTCATATCCATATTGCTCAATGGGATTCACATATCCCATGAGAACAATAGGAGTTTTATTATCTTTTTTGCGAAACTGTTGCACCATGGCAAAAACATCATCGCAAGTAACATGGTGCGCCAGAGCACGCTCCATGGCAGCTTGAATCACCGGACCTTCGGCCATAGGATCGGAAAAGGGCAAGCCAATTTCCAGTATATCAGCCCCGGCTGCAACCAATGCATGCATTAAATCAACCGTTACAGACGGTTCCGGATCGCCTGCGGTGATGTAGGGGCTTAATATTTTTTTATTTGCTGTCTTTAATTGCTCGACAACGTGGTCAATTCGGTTCATAAATAACCTTCTTTAGCCAATTTATTATAGAGTGATACCTTCCAGCTGAGCTACCGTATGAATATCTTTATCACCGCGACCCGATAAATTCACGATAATTTGCTGCTCGCTATCCATTTCTTTTGCCAATTTAATTGCATAAGCAACCGCATGGCTGGATTCCAGTGCCGGGATAATTCCCTCTATGCGAGCCAAGGTATGGAATGCGGCTAATGCTTCCTCATCATTGATGGCAACATAGTGGACGCGCCCCGTATCTTTTAGATAGGCATGTTCTGGTCCTACTCCCGGATAATCAAGCCCTGCGGAAATGGAATAAGTATCTTTAATCTGGCCATATTCATCACAAAGCAGATAAGTACGGTTCCCATGCAAAACTCCGGGTTTTCCCCCGAGCAAAGAAGCTGCATGAGCTCCTGTTTCAAGGCCTTTGCCGCCTGCTTCTACGCCATAAATTTTAACTTGCTCATCTTGTAAAAAGGGGAAGAATAATCCGATTGCATTCGACCCTCCCCCGACGCAAGCAACTAAGGCATCAGGCAGCCTGCCTGTTTTTTCAAATAATTGCTTACGTGCTTCTTGGCCGATTACCGCCTGGAAATCCCGTACCATTTGCGGATAAGGGTGCGGGCCCGCTGCCGTACCAATAATATAAAAGGTATCATCTACATGACTTACCCAATCGCGCATGGCTTCATTTAACGCATCTTTTAAGGTTTTGGACCCGGCGGTAACTGGCACCACCGTTGCCCCCAATAATTTCATACGAAATACATTCGCAGACTGACGTGCTATGTCTTCAGATCCCATGTACACAACGCATTCAAGGCCGAATTTCGCAGCAACCGTCGCGGATGCTACGCCGTGTTGGCCTGCACCTGTTTCGGCAATAATCCGTTTTTTCCCCATGCGTTTAGCTAGCAGTGCTTGCCCGATGGCATTATTAATCTTATGGGCGCCGGTGTGATTCAAATCTTCGCGTTTTAAATAAATTTGCGCGCCACCTGCATATGCGCTCAATTGTTTGGCATGGTAAAGGGGCGATGCCCGGCCAACATAATCATGTAATTCTTTGGTGAATTCGGCTAAAAAAAACGGATCAGTACGAGCTTCCCGGTAAGCTTGCTGTAATTGTTGCAAAGCATGCATTAACGTGTCTGCTACGAACACACCCCCATAAGGACCAAAGTGACCGTGCTCATCTGGAAGCTCATGTTGGCTCATTTCTTACCCCATAATGCGTTAACAAATTCTCTCATTTTATTATGATCTTTGATCCCGGGCTTTAGCTCAATCCCGCTGCATACATCCACGCCATACAAAGGATATTGGGCGGCGGCAGCATGCACGTTCGTTGCATTCAACCCTCCGGCTAATATGACGGGTTTGCCCAATGCCTTGGGAATAATTTGCCAATCAAATACCTGGCCACTACCGCCACGGCATGTCGCAGGGGTATCCAATAAAATGGCAGAAGCCTGACTGTGTTGCCTGACCTGCTGCACAATTTCTGCGGAAGATGTAGCCGCAATCGCTTTCAGGTAAGGCTTGTTAAACTGCGTGCAAAAGTCAGCAGATTCCTCACCATGAAATTGTAAATGCGTAACCGGAGTTTCTTGCAATACTTGTCTTACCTGTGCTGCCGCAGGGTTAACAAAAACACCTACCACGCTGACGAAAGCCGGTACCTTTCCAAGAGCTTTCACCTGGGCGAAATCAATTGCGCGGCTGCTTTTTTCATAAAAAATAAAACCAACGGCATCCACCCCTAGCGAAACTGCATACGCAACATCTTCTTCCCGCATCATGCCACACATTTTAATGCGTATGCGTGTACTCAAACTAAGACTCCATTAAAAATAACGGCCCTAGGGCACCGCGGATAATGCCATAATGTTCAGGGTATAAAACTTCTACAAGGTAAAGGCCATAAGGGGGGGCGGTTTCAGCCCCTAATTTTCTATCCTTAGCTTGTAAGACTTCTTTTACCCACGCTACCGGCCTGCGGCCGGATCCTACTGCAATCAAAACGCCTGCGATGTTCCTCACCATATGATGTAGGAAAGCATTAGCAGAAATATCAATTACCACGATATCACCCTTGCGCAAAACCTGGATGTTATGCACATTGCGCATTGGTGTTTTGGATTGGCATTCGATGGAACGAAACGAGGTAAAATCTTGTTCGCCTAATAAATGCTGGCTGGCTTCATGCATTAAGCGATGATCCAATTGACGGTACTGCCAGGTGACATTGGAGCGCATTAAAGCCGGACGAATTGCAGAATTGTAAATGACGTAACGATAACGCCTGGACAAAGCAGAATAACGGGCATGGAAATCTTCCGGCATTTCTTTTCCCCAGCGCACACATACATCTTTGGGTAAAAAAGAATTGGCGCCGTGGATCCAGGAACGAATGGAGCGCTCTTTTTGCGAATCAAAATGAATAATCTGGTGTGTTGCATGCACGCCGGTGTCAGTTCGGCCGGCACAAGCTACCGCGATCTCTTGAGCAGCTACATTGCTAAGCGCATACTCCAATGCTTGCTGCACGGTCCGCAGGCCCGCCTGCGCTTGCCAGCCATGATACTGGCTCCCGTCGTATTCAACCATCAAGGCAATACGCATATACGCAAATTTCCGCTAAAAACGGCCAATTTATAATACTGGGGTGTGTTTGTCTAGGGTATACCTCTCAAATAGAGATCTTATTGTCTTGGGGGTAAAGTGCCACTATTGGGTGCATTCCAAAAATCATCATCAAATGCAGACTCTTTGGCCTCCTTCTCGGCTCTCGTCATTTGCACCTCGTTTTTAATTCCCTCGACTTTGCTTTTTATGCTTTCAACTTTTGTTTCTTTTTGACTTCCGCCATTATTTAATGTCGAGCTTTGCCAAGGTTCTTGCTTCCGCCATGCCGAATCTTTAGATTTTACCGGTGGCTTCGTGTTAAATTCCTCAACTTGTGGCTCTTTTTTGATCTCCTCAACTTTGCTTTGAATGCTTTGAACGTTTGTTTCTCTCAGGCTTACGCCATTATTTAATGGCGAGCTTTGCCAAGGCTCTTGCTTTGGCCATGCATTGGGTCTGCCATTGGCTCCGTTTCCTGCGACACCGGAATTATTGTTAACTTCCTGGGACGATGTCTCATGGTCATTTTCTAATAAATCATCAAAGCCAAGGCTTTCTTCTTCTACTAATGGGACTGTATTTACAGTCACGTCAGCTACAGCAGCTAAATTCTCCTGAGCTTCAACCGGTAGTTTATTCTCTTTTACTCTATCTTCTATCCCTGCTTCTTTAAACCAATCCTCAAATGAATTCGTGCTGTTATGAGAGAATTTGCCATTACCGGGAACGCTATCGATTAATTGGTCAAAGCTTTGTTTTTTATTCTCTGTAATTACCTGTTCTAATGTAGCATGAGCATCTTTCAACACCAGAGCCTTGGATTCCTTCAATAATTGCTCATTGGCAATTTTTGTTTCACTGGCTTTGTTTGCATTTAAAATAGGCGTAACAATAGCAAAGATGAGCAAAGGCACCACAGTAAGAATCCCCAGGATCATGCCCACTTTCCCCAGAGTGTTTTTCATCCTATCCAAAGTGGATGAAGGGTTACCTTCCCAGGCTTTTTGCATATAGTCAGTAAGCCCTTTATGCGCCTGCATTTTACTGGCCTTGGATTGGTGCAGGTTCGTCATCGTGTCTGCACTTTCCTCTGCAGAATTTCTGGATTGAAATTCTTTAAAAACCCCAGACAAATTGGATTTGGCTTCCACTTTCGCAGGCCCGCCCTGGTCAATCAGACTGACCACGGACATTGCACCTTGCAAACCTTCCCGGTTATAAATACTATCCAAGGAAGATTTAAATTCATTCGCTTTTTGTTTTATTTCCGAACTGTTTGCTTGTGCTATTGCCTTAATTGGTGCTGATAATTCGTCAAACTTTGCATCCAGCATGGCTACACGACCGTTAATAGCCTGGGCGCGCTCGTTACCGCTTTTACAACCACCAATCGATGCCGCCTCTAAAAATACACTCAACGCTTGCATGGTTTTGGAATAATCATGTTCAAAATGCAAGTCATTCGCCATCATGCGTTTTAAGCATTCCTGCGCATCCGCAGTCTGCGTGGGTTGTTTCCATTGCTCCTTGATGGCTTGAATTGCAATGATGGCTTGCTTACCTTCTTCCGATTGTGAAAAATAAGGTTTCCTAGGTTCGGAGTGTAAATATTGTTCATAAAGTGCCATGACCTTTCGAATGGATTCCTCATTTTTATACAAGGTATGCAACATGGCCATTTCAGCCATCAACGTGGCTTCTTCCTGTAATGCATTGCCGCTGCCATAACCAAGCGAGCTGCCAAAACCGTTGACCGGAATATTTTGTACAAAACAAAAAACGGAAGGTTCCTTTTGCAATTGTTCTAAATTGTAGTGGTGGGCACCTTTTAAAATGATTTCAGCCCCTTGGCTTTGCAAGTTGCCGCGCACATCTCCTAACGTATCATTTAATGAAGTATACAAATTATATACAAATGCTTTGGGTTTATCGTTATCTCCACCACCCGACAAATTTTCAAAATGGTATTTTTTGGCAAGCGTGCCTAATTTAGTTTGGATATCTTTTTCTGCCCTTTCTACAAAATCCTGGTAGGATTCTTTCTGGCCCTTGTCATCCACATTTCTTTTTTTGATATCCAAAGAAGGCGTGCGTATCTGGATGCGCTCATTACTGGCCTTCACTTGGCCATTCGAATATTTTTGCGTAATCAGTTGCCTGTCTGCATATTTTTCCGCGCCGCGCTCATGCGCCGTGCCTTCAGAAGCCCCAATCCATGTGACGATGCCAAGGCGAGCATCCACATGCAAGACATCATTTGCCGTAGCGGCAGTTTTTTCTGCCAAATGTTTAGCGCCTGCAAAATCTTCTTTGTTCAGCACAACACCTGTGTTCTTTATGATTTCCTGCATCAATATCTGATGGGCTTGTGGGGCAATTTCTTTACGGGCTTTATCAAGCTCTTGATTCACCTTGCCAAGGTCCACTACGCCATCTTTTGTACCTTTTTCCAAAGCCCTGGCGTAAGCTTGCAAAACTAACTCATTAACGCGCAGCAAGGCAGCTTCCTTGGCTTTACTTATATTATTCCCAAGATGTTCAAAAGCTTCTTCCCCGCTCTTTTTTTGAATCACATCTTGATAGACACGAGCAGCTAAACTTAAATGGAAATGAAATTCCTGCTGCAGGGGAATCATGCTGCCTTTTGCTCCTTCGGGTTGTTTTTCAATGCCTGCTGCCTGCAAGCGTGCGTTAAATTTCTTTTGCAGCTCCTTATCGCCGCTGAAATCCAAACTGACTGTAACCGGGTGCGTGATTTTTCTATCTAAAGCTTCTTCTAACTCCTTTTGGACTGGTCGCAACCGCATCCCAGTCGCATCATTAATGCTCTTTACAACAGGCTGAAAATCTGCAAATTTTTGCAAAGGTACATCAATTAAAACACGCCCCTGCGGATCAAAAGCTAACTCTTCAGGCTTTTTATTGGCAATTTGCGCCTTTGCCTTCTCCAGTAAATATTGCATGAATATGGCTTGAGGTTGGGCATATTGAGTTGATTTATCGTTATTAGGCATTTTATCACCGGAATGAATAAATATTTATCTCTTTTGAGTATAGACAATTTATCCAAAGACGAGCTCTTGGCAGCGTAAATTTCCGGTAAATATCAATGGATAAAGCATGTCGCTGAATAGGCAGATTGAAATCACTATGAATTAGCCGGATACGAATGTATTTTTGATAAAAAACTGAACGTTATTTGGAATTTAATTCAGCAAGCAACTTCTTTGCTGCCGTTTTTTGCGCGGGATCCCCATACTCTAGAACTTCTTGCAGAGATTGTCTGGCGGCTGCAAAATCTTCCATACTGATGTATGTCCTGGCAAGATCCAGCAGGGTTTGCAGTGCACGAGCGCTTTTCATCGGCTTAGCCGCCTCAACCTCAGATGTGCTTTCCGATTGAGGGGCCAAAACCGCAGCTGGTGTAGGCTTGCTGTTGTTTTTTTCCTCAACTTCTATTTCCAAGGTAGGCACTGCACTCTCTTCCTTTGCCTCTATCTCAGGTTCTTCCAGAGGCATCAGTTCCAACTCGGTCATTGGAATTTCTTTAAATTTTTCTTGGTCATTTTTTATCGAAGTTATTTCCTCTGGTAAAGGAGTCTCTGCCATTGGCCGAAGACCTGCTTCAAACTCTACTATATGATCATCCTCAACCTGATGATCATCCTCAATTTGCTCACCTGCAGTTTCGAATAAAGATTTGGCAGCAGAAAACCCTGTTGCACCAGCAGTACCTGCTGTCTCTTCCTGTACATCAACTTCTTTCTCTACGGCAGGCTCTGGCTCTATTGCCAGCCTAGCAACACTTACAGATTCCTCCGCAGTAGTTTTTTCCGCAGCAACAGGTTCTTCTGGTATTACGGATTCTTCTGTAAATGAAGTCGCTAAAGTTTCGTCCTTGGGATGAGTTTCAGCCTTTGTGGTCGTTGTGGCTGCAGATTCTTCCATCACCGGCGGGGGCGGCATAATGGGGGCAGGATGGTGCATGGCTTCTCCTTCATCCGCTTCAGGGTTTTCCTTTATCCTCAGCCAATACCACCAATAGGCGCCCCCGCCTCCCATCACGACTAAGCATGCTAACAAGATCCAAGGCCATAAAGGATTATCTGATTCATATTCATCTATTGGGGTACTGGCTTGCCCAGCAATACCCTGACGGGTTTTAATGACTTGCACTTGTGCCTGCAATTGCTTAATCAATTTTTCCTTCTGTGCCAATTGCTGCTGTAAACGTTGATTATCCGCTTGTGCTAAGCGTAATTGCTCACTCAACAAGGCATTGGTTTCGCGCACGGATTCGATTGCTGTTAAAGCTACATCCATTTGCGCCTTGAGTTTTACCTGCTGAGGATCAATTTTATCATCACTACGCGGCCTTACTGCGTCAGCTTGCGCGGCTAAAAATGATTGGGCTTTTGGCAAAACAGAATGTTGTTTTTTATTGTGGTCAGGATCTGATTTAACTGTGGGTGAGGAGAAGAGCTGCGGTATAGAAGGCAACTGAACGATTGCATTCCTTTCTCCCCCACTTATTTTTTCAGGGGCACGCCTGGCATCAACATACGGGGGCAATAACACATGATTAATAGATTGCTTGTTTTGCCAGGCGCTGTCATGCTCATATACTTCTAGTTTTGCTAAAGAGTCCGGGATTTTCTTTGCTGTTTCATTCGAAGGTATGCTTAATTTCATACCGGCCTGCAAACCATTTAAATTACCCTCGGTAAATGCTTCCGGATTTGTGCCAACAATTGCGAGGATCATTTGCTGGAGGATGATATCTGGGGTTTTATAGCGTTGCGCAATTTGCCAAATGGATTCATTAGCTAAAGTAGGTCCATAAGTCTCGGTACCGCGATTGGAGCTCATCGATGCAGAGGCATGATCGACGTGGCTTATCACTGGTTTTTGAATGACTCCACGTTCATCAGCAAGATTGGGTTTTAAACCTGATTTTACCGGCATGCCAGTTTGCCTGACTGTGATCAGTTCGTATTGTGGTGGATCCAGCAGCACGGTATAGGCCCGATAAACTTGCCCTTGTGCCCAAGCGAGATCAACCAGGATCTCCATGTAAGGTTCAGATATGCGTTCTACTGAACGTATCTTTAGAACCGGCTTGCCAGCTGTATTTTTTCCTACCTGAAAAGCCAGTAAATCCAGCACGTAAGCCCGCTCCAAGCCTACGCGCTCAAAATCTTCAACGGATGCAATGCTGGCTTGAATGCCTGTCAAAGGGATACTGTCTATATCAATTAATTCAATTTCAGCGTTAAAGGGTTGATTTAAAGAAGAATGTACAGTCATTTCACCCAAACCTAATGCATGAGCGAAAAATGGGGCAATCAGGGAGACAAGAGCCAGATGTAGATTGAATTTTTTCAAGCAGCGCTCCCTGCATGCAAATAACTTGCTAATTATTAATAAAAATATCATTACAATGATTAGAATTCAATCACACTTACCGGAAATCCATATCCAGCCGCCATGCTAAACCAGCAAAAAAAAGATTATTTTTAAAAAGCCGCTAACCTTTTGCTTTTTAAAGCAATAACTGAAAAAAGAATAGTACAGGGTTTTATATTTCTCCAGGGATGGTATAAAAATTGCTTTATTAAATTTCCATAATTGCATAGTGTTGCTGGATATTTCATAATCCAGCTCTTATTTCTTTTGTGAAACCCCTATGACTGCCTTTTTACTGGACGGTAAACAAGTCGCACTAACGATTAGAAACGAGTTAAAAGAAAACGTTAGCGCGCGTATCCGAAAAGGCTATCGACCTCCGGGTTTGGCCGTAATTTTGATAGGAGATGATCCGGCTTCCATCATTTACGTCAATAACAAGCGCAAAGCATGTGCCGAGGCAGGATTATCTTCTTTTGCCTATGATCTGCCTGCCAGCACAAAAGAAGACGATTTACTCTCTTTAATTGATGAGTTAAATCATACACAGGAAATCGACGGCATTTTAGTGCAATTGCCCCTGCCCGAACACATCAATACAGTCAAAGTCATCGAGCGTATTGATCCTGCTAAAGATGTCGATGGATTCCACCCTTATAATCTTGGCCGCCTGGCGCAAGGCAACCCGTTATTAAGGCCATGCACTCCTTATGGAATTATGCAATTATTAAAACATTATCAACTGAATCCTGCAGGTAAACATAGCGTAGTGATTGGCGCATCCAATATTGTAGGACGCCCAATGGCATTGGAATTACTTTTGGCCAAAGCCACAGTCACCGTATGCCATCGTTTTACCAGCCACCTCGAATCCCACGTGCGGCACGCAGACTTGGTGGTTGTGGCAACTGGGCGTGCTGATGTCATTAATACGGAATGGCTGCATGATCAACAAATCTTAATTGATGTAGGAATTCACCGCCTGGCGGATGGCACATTGCGCGGTGACGTCGATTTTAACAAGGCTAAGGAAAAAACCGCCTGGATCACCCCTGTTCCGGGCGGAGTTGGCCCCATGACTATCAGCACGCTGTTAACGAATACTTTATACGCACAGAAACTAGGAGAAAATTAACGTTCCCACTCAGTCCAATCAAACTCATCATCAAACTCATCTTGCAACTCTTTCTGCAAACGTTTGCGCTCAAGTCGTTCCTCTATCATGCGGCGGATGCGCTTTTTCTTGTCTGATTCATCGAGTGGTTCCAAATCCTCTATATTTTCTTCTTCATAGCCAAATTCAGAGAAGGAGTGACCATCGTCATAATTTTTATGCAAGCCCATCACGACCCCCCATTTTTATTGATTCACAATCAAAGTATAGTGCAATAAATTATGGATGCGCACCGAGTGCAAGTATGTCTGAAAAAGGGTAAATGTAATATTCTACAACTGAGAAAAAAATAAGGAATGATCATGACGATTGCAGCACTGCCGGCCCGCAAAGACAATTACATTTGGGCTATTGTCAATGAGGCAAAACATACTTTGACCTGCATTGATCCGGGAGAGTCTGCGCCAGTCATTCGTTATGCGCACACCAATCAACTCATCCTGACTAACATTTTAGTCACTCATCATCATGCTGATCACACGGATGGTATAGCTGAATTATTGCAAAGTTTCCCTGAAGCTAAAGTTTATGGGCCTGCCGATGAACGCATTCCCCTCGTTAACTATGTGGTAAGAGGCGAGGATATCATCCATATTGATCATTATGCCTTTCGCGTCCTTAATACCCCCGGACATACCTCTACCCATGTGTGTTATCAGGAACCCATGAAAAGTTGGTTATTTTGCGGTGATACTTTATTTTCCGCAGGCTGCGGCCGGGTTTTTGATGGAACGTTTGCACAACTTCACCATTCGCTTTTGCTGCTGCAACAACTTCCCGACGATACGCAACTATTTTGCGGGCATGAATACACACGGCAAAACTTGCGCTTTGCAGCGTCAATAGAACCAGCAAATGAAACCATTAAAAATTACGCTGCTTATTTGCAAGAAAGATCCGAATTATGTTCATTGCCTTCAAGCATAGCCCTTGAGAAAAAAATTAATCCTTTTTTCAGAATTGAGACACCTAATTTAAAACAATTTGCAGAAAAAGAAGGCATTGATCCCTCTAATCCCTTGGCTATTTTTTCTCATTTACGGCGAAAAAAAGATAGTTTTATTTAAAAAAACAAACCATAAGGAATAAATTTAGTTCTATATGAGTTAATTAAATACACAAAAGGTTTATCCTGCGAGAATTTTTTAGTAGACTGCAAGACCCATAATTTAGACTAGGTCGTTATTTTGAAGTTTAAGCCTCTAATAATAAGCTACTTATGTCTTGTTCTTGCCTTTTTTTCCCCAGTCAGTACTGCTGTGGCAGACTCATCGCCGAGTGTCTGGGATGTATTACGCAGACAATTTACTTTAAACCACGAGGTAACCCGACCTGAGGTGCAAAATCAATTGCGCTGGTTAATTTCTCATCCGAGCTATCTGCAAAAATTAGCGCAATCGGAACCCTACATTTATCACATTATTACTGAAATTAAGAAACGCAATCTTCCCGGAGAAATTGCTTTAATTCCCATGATTGAAAGCGCCTACGATCCTTTTGCTTATTCCGGCGCAGGTGCTGCCGGATTATGGCAGCTTATGCCCGGTACAGGCACGGATTTGGGATTAAAGCGGGATTGGTGGTTTGATGCGCGCCGAAGCATTGGCCATTCCACTGATGCTGCCTTGAACTATTTGTCGCGATTAAACAAGTTTTTTAATGGCAATTGGCTGTTGGCTTTTGCAGCTTATGATTCGGGGGAGGGTACCGTTGCCCGTTGCATAAAAAAGAGCAACCAAAGCCGCAGGATTGATTTCTGGGCCCTTCCCGTGCCACAGGAAACCCGTGCCTACATTCCACGCTTGCTGGCCCTGGCGGAAGTCATCCAAAACCCGCAACGTTATCACGTACAGTTGCCGGATATTCCACACGTGCCATACTTCGAAGAAGTCAATATTGGCAGCCAAATTGATTTGGATCATGCAGCCAAACTGGCCGGCATTTCCTATCATGATCTTATTAAATTAAACCCGGGGTATAACCGCTGGGCTACTGCACCTTATCGCCCCTATAAGTTATTGATTCCGGCTGATAAAGTAGAAGATTTCAGCCGAAATCTTGCCAATTTGCCTGAAAGCAAACGGGTCAGCTGGGCGCGCCATCAAGTGAGTGCTGGGGATAATTTGGTTTTGATAGCTAAAAAATACCATACCTCGGTAAACCTGATTAAGGAACTCAACCAGCTTAAATCCAATGCCGTAAAAAAAGGACAAGTGGTCTTGGTACCCAATAGCAAGCAAACGCCGCCAGCCGCAATTAACCCCCCTGTTCCCGCTAAGGCGCCTGTTCAGCATTTCACTGCGGCCAAGCAATTGAAAGTCATTCACATTGTGCAAGCACGGGATAGCTTACAACAAATAGGGAATCGGTACGGCGTCGCACCAAGCCAAATTCGGCAATGGAACCGGTTAAACCTTAAGTCAGGTTTGCGTCGCGGACAACAATTGGTCATTTGGAAACCAAGCAAGCCTACAGGAGTTTATATGATTAAAAAAGGAGATAATTTAAGTACTATTGCCAAATCGCAACACACTACTGTACGGACTTTATTGCAATTAAACCCGCACTTACAAAAGAATGTATTACGCCCGGGACAAAAGATTCGCTTAGGCTAGCCGTCTGGCATGATGGGGCGTGTCCATTAGAATAATGGGCATATGAATATTATGCTTGCAATAACGATGCACAAAGATGATGGATGTTGACTTGCAAGAAGACATCGTGTGTTATACTTACTATACCTTTAAGTATGCTTAACATCATGAAACTATTATTTGATTTTTTCCCGATTCTCGTTTTTTTTCTTTGCTATAAACTCTTCGATATTTACACCGCAACCGCAGTAGCGATGGCGGCATCTTTGCTTCAAGTCATCTTTCATCGAATCAAGCATCAATCTTACGAACGCATGCATCTTATCAGCTTAGGCTTGATCATGGTGTTGGGCGGCGCCACCCTCTTTTTTCATAACCCCTGGTTTATTAAATGGAAACCCACCGGCATATACTGGTTATCTTCGCTAGTATTTCTCGGCTCATCTTTCATTGGCAAAAAACCGCTTATTCAAAAAATGATGGATGGAAACATAAGCTTGCCTGCAAAAATATGGCAGCATTTGAATTGGGCTTGGGCCATATTTTTCTTAATCATGGGCAGCTTAAATTTATATGTTGCCTATTATTTTGATACAAACGTTTGGGTGAATTTTAAATTGTTCGGCGGCGCCGGTTTGACTTTACTTTTTATCTTTATCCAAGCCGTATACCTAACCAGACACGTGTCGGATAAAGAAGCAGAGCAACAACCTGCTGATACCTCAGGTCAGGGTTCCGAAACCCGTTAATACTACTGAGAGCTTTCACTAGCTCTAAAGGAGCAAGAATGAGATTACTGCTGATTGAGGACGATGAGTTGCTCGGTGATGCCGTTAAGACCGGATTGACTCAGTTTGGCTACATCGTCGATTGGTTAAAAGACGGAGAGGCCGCGCGTGCTGCCTTAAAGTCTGAATCTTTTGAACTCATCATTCTTGATCTGGGACTGCCTAAACTTTCCGGGATAAGCCTGCTGCAAACCATTCGCCATGAGGGCAATACGACACCGGTGATAATCCTGACTGCACGTGAATCCATCGAAAGCCGGGTTAAGGGTTTGGACAGTGGTGCAGATGATTACATCATCAAGCCTTTTGATTTAAATGAATTAAGCGCTCGGGTCAGGGCTTTAATCCGCCGCTCGCAAGGTCGTGCCGATACCGTTTTACAATATCGCAATGTAACATTAGATCCGGCGGCGCATTCCGTCATGGTCGATGATGTCGTAGTAAACGTGCCCAGGCGCGAATTTGCCTTGTTGCAAAAATTGCTTGAAAACAGCGGGCATGTTTTATCGAGAGAACAATTGATGCAAAGTATTTACGGCTGGGATGAGGATGTGGATAGTAATGCGCTTGAAGTGCACATCCATAATTTGCGCAAGAAATTAAATGCCAATTACATTCGTACTATACGCGGTGTGGGATACATGGCGGAGAAAAATGAAAATAATTAAACATCCGCATCGTTTAACGGTAAAAATGCGTGCATGAATAAGGCCGATTGTGAAATCCTCCATCCGAAAATTTTTGTTAATTAACCTTTTATTGGCAATAACCATCACCACCACCCTAACAGCCATTGGTAACTATTATCTGGATCAAAAAGACATCCAAGAGCATCTGGATACCCTAATGGCTATTTCCGCCCTCTCCTACCAAGCGCTTTTGGGGGACGACGTTCATGACCGCCCACTGGCAAAAATACAAAATACGCTAAATTTAATCCCACATAAGGTGGAAACTTATTATCAACATCCCTTGATGCGCGATCATGCACCCGAACATTATCTGGATAAATTTAATTTCCAGGTTTGGACTGATGGCGGGAAATTAATCCTGCATTCCTCAAGCGCACCCAAAATCCCCTTAACTTCCGATAATGATGGTTTTAACGATAAAATCATCGACAAACAAAGGTGGCGGGTATTCACTACCTACAATGAAAAAGCCGGCATCCGCACCGTATTGGCAGAACGGTATGATACGCGCAATGAATTGGGCCAACGCATTGCACAAGATGATTTATACATTATGCTGCTGACCTTCCCCCTCTCCGGCCTGTTAATCTGGATTATTATCGGGCGGGGATTGGACAGTCTTGATCGCGTTGCTCAAGAAGTGGCAAACCGCGCCCCAACGCATTTGGAGCCGGTGAACATTAAGGAAATGCCAGAAGAAATAAAACCGGTTATTGATGAATTGAACAAGCTTTTTTATCGTTTGAAAGAAGGTTTTGAACGTGAAAAAAGATTTGCCGCCGATGCGGCACACGAATTACGTACCCCCTTGGCTGCTCTCAAAGCTCAAGCACAAGTTGCATTAAATACAAATAATATAGAAGAAAAGAATATTGCCCTGCAAAAACTAATCGCCAGCGTAAACCGCAGTACTCACATCGTGCAGCAGCTGCTTACCATGAGCAAATTAGTGCCAGAAGCAGTAGGCATTAACGATCTGGATGAAGTGAACCTTGGCAAAATCACTCGCGAAATTTTGGCCATGCTAGCCCCAACGGCTGTGGAAAAACAAATTGAACTGGAATTTGAAGACAATGAAAAAACTCCCATTTTTGCTGGCAACCCGACCGCTATTAGCATTTTAATCCGTAATTTGGTGGATAATGCCATACGCTACTGCAAAGAAGGCGGCCGTGTCGTGGTGCGCGTGTACCCACAAGAAAATGAGGCAGTACTCGAAGTGTGCGATAATGGTCCCGGCATTCCTGCTGAATTACAATCGCGGGTATTCGAACGATTTTTCAGAGTCTTAGGCAATAAAAGCCCGGGCAGTGGTTTGGGCCTTGCCATAGTGCAGCAGATCAGCGCCTTGCATAATGGGCGCGTTAAATTGGAATCGCCCCGTGAAGGCACCGGGTTGATTGTAAAAGTGTATTTTCCGGTAATGAAAACTAATGAATAGGATGATGAAAAGTTTCTGCACAAGCCATGCATGAAATCTTTTCAGCTGTTATTCAATTCAATATTTGTGTGCAATTAATGGCCAGACAATACTTGCAAAGCTTGGCGGATCATTTGCTCGCAACTCATTTTTCCATCATTTACTTTATTTACAGCTTTTGTTGCTTCCTGTTCCTTATACCCTAAAGCTTCCAAGGCTTTGATGGCTTCTCCTTGCTCAAGCCGGATGCCGGGGCTTTGTTCTAATTTAACCGAGGTAGGAAATAAATGCGGCAAGTTATCCTTCATTTCTATCAATAAACGCTCTGCCGTTTTTTTGCCTATCCCGGGCAAACGGGTTAAGCATAATGCATCTTGCTGGCGGATGCATTGGATGAATTCAGCAGGTGAAATGCTGGAGAGGATGTTAATCGCCAATTTTGGGCCTATGCCATTTACCTTGATCAAGGCTCGAAATAAGGCGCGCTCCTCTTTATCCAAAAAACCATACAGTAATAATGCATCCTCACGCACTATGGTATGAATATGCAAGCCTATCGTTCCCTGATGTGTTTCCAGCTGCAAAGCAGTCTGCAGGGAAGTTTCAACATCGTAACCCACCCCATTTACATCAACCACCAACTTACCCGGTTGATGTTTGTCAATAATACGGCCGCTTAACCATCCTATCATCGTCTTCGCCTCCCACGGGCTGTTACTATATTCATATTTAATAATCCATGGCGCATGTGGCTATGGCAAATTGCAATCGCCAGTGCATCTGCCGCATCACTTTGCGGCGGACGGTTTAATTTCAGTAAATTAACCACCATATGCTTAACTTGCTCTTTTTGTGCGGCGCCATACCCAACAAGAGATTGTTTAACTGCACGGGCCGAATATTCATTTACCTTAATGCGGTGGGAAGCGCAAGCCACCATAGCGACACCGCGTGCATGCCCTAATTTTAAGGCAGCATCGGCGTTTTGATGTAAGAATACTTGCTCAATTGCCACTTCATCAGGGTTGAAATTTTCCATGAGGTGGCAAATGCCATTAAAAATGCTCAATAGCTTTTCACTGAGTTCTCCTTGGGGAGTACGGATGCAGCCACTGTCCAGATAGTGAAGCTGCTTGCCCTGTTCTTTAATGATTCCATATCCCGTGACCCGCGAGCCTGGATCAATCCCCAAAATAATGGTCATGACGCAATGGTTTCAAGGTACTCAGCATTACTATGGACTGTTTGCACATCATCCAGATCTTCGAGCATATCAATCAGTTTTTCCAAGCTCTCAGCAGTTTCCTTGTCCACAGCAACAGAAGTTTGCGCCCGCATGGTAATTTCTGAATGTTCTATTTCAAAATTTCTAGCCTGCAGCTCGGACAGTAAAGCATGATAAGTTTCCGGGGTAGTGATGATTTCAATTTGCCCTTCTTCGTGAATCACATCTTCAGCACCCGCTTCAATTGCAATTTCCATTGCCTCTTCCTCACGCGGGGTGGGTGCTAAAAGAATTTCGCCTTGTTTCGTGAATAAATAAGATACGGAACCATCCGTCCCCAAATTACCACCATGTTTGCTAAATGCATGGCGAACTTCGGAAACTGTGCGATTTTTATTGTCAGACAAACAGTCGACCAGGATGGCAACACCACCAGGCCCGTATCCTTCATAACGCATTTCCATCATATTGTCGCCTTCCAAGCCACCAACACCGCGCTTGATGGCATTGTCAATGGTATCGCGTTTCATATTGGCTTTCAGTGCCTTGGTGATAACATCGCGAAGGCGGGCATTGGCTGCTTCATCACCTCCTCCCATCCGTGCTGCTACGGTAATTTCCCGTATTAATTTCGTAAAAATCTTACCGCGCTTGGCATCTTGCAGCCCTTTGCGGAAACGAATGTTTGCCCATTTACTATGACCCGCCATTTGCACCCCTCTAAAGCAAAATTAAATTGGTATGGATTATACAATGCCCGGGATGCAAAAAAAAATCTGCCGGCAATATATGCAATGCTTTATCTTAAAGTTCAATCTGATTTATGATTTCAAGCTATGCTCTAAGCATTTACCCAGGGAGAATATTGTGTATTTAGAAGGATTTGGGAATTATCACAGCAGTGAAGCCATACGCGGTGCACTGCCAAAACGTCAAAATTCACCGCAGCAATGCAATTTGGGGTTGTATGCTGAACAATTAAGTGGCAGCGCATTTACCAGACCCCGCCACACCAATTTATACAGTTGGCTGTATCGGATTCTGCCATCTGTAGTACAACACGAATATCGACCGTACGGACAACCCCTGCAAGATAAATTTGTTGCATTGCTTCCACCTAATCCCCTGCGCTGGTCGCCGTTACCTACACCCGCCACTGCACAAGATTTTGTAGATGGTTTATTCCATCTGGCAGGAAATCATTTATTGAATGCTTATCTATACCAGTGTAATCAATCCATGAACAGGCGTTATGTCAGCGACAGCGATGGGGAATTATTAATCGTGCCCTACATGGGGGATATTACCCTGCATACGGAATTTGGCACACTTAAACTTACCCCTGGCATGATTGCTGTAGTACCGAGAGGAGTAAAATTTAAAGTTTCCCTTAAAAGCGAGTTAGCATGTGGTTATGTGTGTGAAAATGGGGCAAAACCGCTGTCATTGCCCCAGCTTGGAGTAATTGGTGCTAACGGACTTGCTCATCCACGTCATTTTCTTTATCCGCACGCAGCTTTTGAGGATTCCAATGAAGAAGTGGAATTAATTTGCAAATACCAGCAACATTGGTGGGTAGCGACTTGCCCGCATTCGCCTTTAAATGTTGTAGCTTGGCATGGTAATTATGCTCCCTACTGTTATGATTTATCCTTATTTAATACGATTAATACGGTCAGTTTTGATCATCCAGACCCATCTATCTTCACTGTACTGACTTCTGAAAGCGATACGCCGGGAGTAGCCAATTTAGATTTCGTTATATTTCCTGAGCGCTGGATGGTCGCAGAAAATACCTTCCGCCCCCCTTATTATCATCGCAACGTCATGAGCGAGCTCATGGGGCTTATTATGGGTGAATACGATGCCAAACAAGAAGGCTTTGCAATAGGCGGGGTCAGTATTCACAACTGCATGACAGCGCACGGGCCAGATGCGGCCAGTTACCAAAAAGCAAGTACGCAAGAATTAACTCCGGAATACTATGCCAATACCTTGGCATTCATGTTTGAATCCTGTTTATCTTGGCAGGTTACGGAAAAAGCCATGGCAAGCAGCATCAGACAAAAAGATTACATGGCATGCTGGCAAGGGATTACGCAAAATTTTAACGGGAATTAATTGGGAGGGTGTAGAACATCCTCCCAATTAATCTAAAATAAATCTTCTTGAGTCAGTCCGACTTGCTCTAAAAGACCGCGCAAGGTTTTCAGAGCTTCCACTTGAATTTGTCGCACCCGCTCTCGCGTCAAATTAATTTCCTTGCCAACCTCTTCCAGGGTGGCTTTCTCAAAACCGCGCAAACCAAAACGCCTGGCAATCACTTGTTGCTGATTTTCAGTCAATTCATCCAACAGCGACTCAATGTGAGCACGTAAATTTTCATTGGTAAGTAATTCCGCCGGATTCACGCTATTTTCATCCGGAATAGTATCCAATAAGGATTTATTTTCTTCATGACCAATTGGCGTATCAACTGAAGTCACCTTGTCGTTTAAACCTAAAAGTTTTTCAACGTCTTCCAAAGGCTTATCCACCATTTCGGCTATTTCTTCAGGCGATGGTTCGTGATCCAGCTTTTGCGTTAATTGCCGCGCCGCTCGTAGATAAACATTCAATTCTTTTACCACATGAATGGGTAACCGGATGGTGCGGGTTTGATTCATGATTGCTCTTTCGATGGTTTGCCGAATCCACCAAGTTGCATAAGTTGAAAAACGAAAACCGCGATCAGGATCAAATTTTTCCACTGCTTTCATCAATCCCAAATTACCTTCTTCAATCAAATCCAGCAAGGGAAGCCCGCGGTTTAAATAACGACGCGCTATTTTAACTACCAACCGTAAATTGGATTCAATCATCTTCTTGCGTGCAGCTACATCACCTTTCAACGCCAGCCTGGAATAATGCACTTCTTCTTCGGCACTTAGTAAAGGGGAAAATCCGATCTCGCTTAAGTAAATTTGCGTGGCATCCATAGCTTTGGCTACATTTTTGCCGCGCTGATAACTTGGGAAAGCCAGCTCATCGCTAAAATCCGGTTCGCTATCGTCTTCATCCTCAAGCAGGCTATCCTCTTCTTCTAAAAGCAAACTTTCTTCATCAGGAAGTAAAGTATCCTCATCAGGACTTAGCGCTTCTTCTTGTGGCACTACTTTTTTTTCTGAAGGCTCATCATTTGGGCACATTGTCTCACCTATCTAGTTAACCAGCGGCTTTTTTGATTTTAACTTCTAAAGGTTTATAGTATAGCTTTTTCAAAGACCTGCAACATTAAATTCGATTGTTTCTTAATTAAATTTCGATAAATCTTACTTATACGCTTTCGGCTGAAAATTAATTTTCTTAACCTAAAGTTTTGCAATTGAAGACGTTCGGACATGGATTCATTTCAGCAATGACAGCAGTAACAGGAACTTGTTGCAATGGCAGAATTAATTTACCCACACTGCAAGTTTCAGTAAGAATACTCAATGCATAGCCAATGATTGCCGGGGCTGCTACTTCACTTAGCCGCTTTAATAGGGTCTAGAAGCCAATTTTACACTACAGGGCAGAATTTCTTCATTTCTCAGGGTAAGTACTTCAAATCCCGATGCGGTAACGAGAACGGTATGCTCCCATTGTGCGGATAATTTCCTATCCTTGGTTATAACCGTCCAACCGTCTTTTTTTTGTTTTACTTTATAAGTTCCTTGATTAATCATTGGTTCAACAGTGAATACCATCCCTTCTTTTAGGGTAATGCCGGTTGCAGGTTTGCCAAAATGGGGTATTGGGGGCTCTTCATGCATTGCACGGCCAATTCCATGGCCGCAATAATCACGAACTACACTAAAACCGTTTTTTTCTGCATAATGCTGGATGGCATAACCAATGTCTCCTGTTGTAGAACCTGGTTTAACGTGACAGATGCCTTCCCACATTGCTTCGTAACTGACAGCCATTATTTTCTTGGCAATTGGTAAAATTTTTCCGATTGAATACATTTTACTGCTGTCTGCTATAAAACCATCTTTTTCCAAAGTAATATCCATGTTGACAATATCGCCCTCCCTTAATTTTTTGCCTTTCGATGGTACGCCATGGCAAACAACTTCGTTAATTGAGGAGTTTAAGACATATTGATATCCATATTGCCCTTTGCTAGCAGGCCTTGCTCTTAACGTGTGCACGATATAGTCTTCAACAAAGTCATTGATTTCTAAAGTTGAAATTCCTATTTTGATAAAATCATCCAGTGCAGCAAAAACTTTTGCAAGAAGTCTCCCAGCATTGCGCATCAATACAATTTCATCTTGAGACTTGATGTGGATCTTATTCATTGACAAGTCTCACCGAGGCTACGTTTTGCAGGCGCATTTCACGCTTAAGAATGTCCTCATAGGTTAATGTAGGGTTCTGTTCAGCTAACCGGCCAATTTTTAACCAAAATTCAGCCTGAGAGTTTATAGAACGCTCCATCACCGTACTCGTTTTTCTCACTTCTTCGTGAAGCTCATCTGAAATTTTTACAATACCCACCATTATCTCCATTATACAAAATACTACATTATATAGCATATCATATATTGTTCAATTGCGAATTTTTGCCACTCGCGCCATATCGATCGTTTGGATAATAGGTAGAAATTACTTCAATGCGCTTTTTGCGGAGAGTATTGACGGCATACACTTTATTTATTAATTCAGTCAACCAGTTCTAACAGACGGTTTATTGCTATGAGATAACGCTAGCAAACCAGCATCTACTGATCAGGGTAGTTTGAAAAAGTTTTTCACTCACCCCAAAAGATCACACGCATAAATATCGCAACGATCTAAAGCGTCACCGAGTAAAGAGCAATTTTATTTACATCTATGACTTAATGTATTGCTAAAGTATTAATATTGGCATTAAACACTTGAATTTAAAAATGGCAGCTTTGCGGTGAAGCCCCCAGCAAGGTTGGGGAAGATTAGGTAAAATGAAGTATTGAAAGAAGTCCCCATCCCACGATTTAACCGTGGAATGGAAAGGCGTCACCGCTTATTTTTTCAAATATTGCAATGGGTTAACTGGCTGTCCAGCTTTGCGGATTTCGAAATGCAAGCCCCAGAAGCGGTTGTCTATTAATCCCATTTCTGCAATCACTTGCCCTGCCTTTACTTGTTGCCCTTCACGTACCAAATTACGCCAGTTGTTGCCGTAGGCAGTGAGGAATTGGTTGTTGTGTTTGATGATAATCAAATTACCGTATCCAGCGAGCCCACTACCAGCATAGGCGACTACCCCGCTTGCAGCAGCATGAATTTTTTCTCCTTTCTTGCCAGCAATATCTATCCCTTTTTTACCTTGCTGTGGAACAAATCCAGTCATTATTTTTCCATAAACAGGCCATTGCCACTGACTGTTAGAAGCGACATTTTGATGCGTAGCAGCAGGTTCCTGTTTTTTTATCACCGCTTTTGGCTGAGGCATTGGCAAATATTTTATCGGCGCACTTCTTGCTGGCAGCGGCCTTCTTGCCACTGGGGGAGGCGCAGGAATAAAGCGTTGCGTTTCCTGGAGCGGTCTTATGGGTTGGTTTATCGATGGTTGTACACGCAGCACTTGACCTACACGCAGAGTATAAGGACTGGATAAATTATTGATGGCAGCCAGCTGCCGGTAGTCTTGATCATAGCGAAAAGCGATGGCATAAAGCGTCTCGCCGCGAACAACCACATGCCTTAGAGGATGGCTGCTATTTCTGTTCCTGGCAGT
The DNA here is from genome assembly GCF_003989745.1 of Legionella septentrionalis. Classification (GTDB taxonomy): domain Bacteria; phylum Pseudomonadota; class Gammaproteobacteria; order Legionellales; family Legionellaceae; genus Legionella_A; species Legionella_A septentrionalis. The sequence continues at coordinate 8,807 of NZ_RZGS01000022.1, read as the reverse complement.
TTCCCAATTTAACTCTACAACGGGCGCCAATCCAACTCTCTGCTCACATGCGGAAAGGAAAAGCGGGAGGAATAAAAAAATGATTCCCTTTCTTACTGTGCACATCTCAATATATCCATTTCATAAAAAAATAAACGATAACAAAGATTACAAGCAGCGACCAGCCGATTACATCAACATAATGCCGCAAACGCGCTTCGATACGGTTACCGGTAAAAAATAAAATTGCGGATACCAAGAAAAAACGCATCCCCCGCCCGATTACAGAGCCTATTACAAATGGCAAAAAAGCTAATTGCATAGCCCCGGCTGCAATAGTAAATACTTTATAGGGGAAAGGGGTGAAGGCTCCTAAAATTACTACCCATATCCCATAACTTTTAAGCCATTGGCTCACATGTTGAAAATTGGCGAGCGTCGATGCACTCAGGTGCGGCTGGATCAATTCCATGCCAAACACCCCAATCAAATAACCTAAAATACCACCTAAAACGGAAAACAGCGTTGCAATAAAAGCGAAACGCCATGAACGATGGGGGGCCGCCAATCCCATGCTAATCAGCATGACATCGGGGGGTATTGGGAAAAATGAGGATTCAGCAAAGGATATGCCTGCCAGGTAATAGGGCGCATGGCGGTGTCCCGACCAAAAAATGGTTTTATCATATAAGTAGGAAAAAAGTTTCAAGATTCCCATGTTACCCCATCCATCCAAGTTGATACTTGACTAAAAATTTTGTAATTGGTCATATCCAAATGCAAAGGAGTAATGGAAACATACCCATTGCTAACCGCATAAAAATCAGTTCCTGGACCTGCTTCTGCTTCTAAACCGGGCGGACCTATCCAATAAATTGGCCGTCCACGCGGATCATACTCCTTTACGGTAGGCTCAGCACCATGACGCGTTCCCAGCCGGGTAACTTGCATGCCTTTAATTTGGTCTATAGGTAAATCCGGTACATTGATGTTAAAGATAGTTTGCGAGGGCAAGCGATGATGGTGCAGCTTTAAGATTAATTGTCGAATGATGATCGCTGCACTATCATAGTGTTGAATGTTGTCACCCACCATAGAAACAGCAATTGCCGGAAACCCCAAATGGCGCCCTTCCATGGCAGCAGCCACCGTTCCCGAATATAAAATATCATCTCCCAGATTAGCGCCTTCATTAATTCCGGAAACTACCATTTCTGCTACCGGGTCAAAAAAACCGGTTAAAGCCAGATGCACGCAGTCGGTAGGTGTTCCCTCGACGCTGTAGTAGCCATTATCCAATTCTTTTACCCGCAAAGGCCGCGATAAGGTAAGGGAGTTGCTCGCCCCGCTGCGATTTCTGTCCGGAGCCATAACTTTTAATTCAGCTATAGTCGATAATTCATGGGCTAACGCGCGCAAACCCGGGGCATATACTCCGTCATCGTTACTGACTAATATTCGCATTTCAGCCCTCTGGCGACTCTAACCATTTAACCACAGCCAAACGTTCTTTCAGTTGATACTTATTACTTTCAAGTTCCTTTTGCAATTGGGGCTGATTTTTATTTTGTTGCAAAGCCATTTCCTGTTCGGCTATGGTTTCTTGCAAACTTAAAATTTGTTTCCCATACCCTTGCGGATCACTTCTTAATTGCAAAGCCAGATTGTTCGTGCGCAAGGCGATTTTTTGTAAATGCTTGCAACTTAATTGACCGGAAGCTTGTTCAGGACATTTTTTAATTGCTTCCTGGAGTGCTTTTGGATGCATGGTATAATAGTGTTCATCTCGTGCTGCACAAGCAGCCATCCAAAATGACATCATCATGAGAATAATCCATCTAGCCATTGTCTAACTTCACCTATCATCACATTTGCAGGAAGGCTATGTTAACATTCAGAGGCTTATAAGGCTATGCAGTAGACAGGTGATTACATATTGGCTATGGTAACTGCAATTTTTACAATGGTAAGAATAAAACATGTTAGATTTTAAAACCTTGCGCAATGAAGAAACTGGAGAATGGTATATTGAAACATCCATTTGTGGAAAACATTTGCTTACCACTCCGCAATTAAACAAGGGAACAGCTTTTACACAAGAAGAGCGCCGTGCCTTTGGCTTGCTTGGAAAATTACCCAACCAGGTGGAAACTCTGGATGAGCAAGTAAAGCGCGCTTACCTGCAATTTTCCAGTTATACATCGCGATTACAGCAAAATATTTATCTCAATAATTTACATGATAAAAACCATATTCTTTTCTATAAGCTATTAAGCCGCCATACGGGCGAAATGCTTCCGGTTATTTATACGCCCATCGTGGGCACAGCCGTTAAATACTTCAGTCGTGAATACCGTCAGCCCCGCGGTTTGTACATTACCCATTCTGATCAGAACCAAATTGATGAGATTATTAATAATCGCTCCAATCCTGAAATTGATCTCATCGTAGTGACGGATGGGGAAGGTGTATTAGGAATTGGCGATCAAGGCATTGGCGGCATGGATATACCAGTCGCAAAATTAATGGTGTATAGCTTATGCGGAGGAATAGATCCCAATCGTACCTTACCGGTTTTTTTGGATGTAGGGACGAATAATCAGGAATTATTGGCCGATCCCATGTACCTGGGCTGTCGTCACCCACGCATTAGTTCAGAAAAATACGATGCTTTTGTCCGCGCGTTTGTGGAAAGTATCCATAAACAGTTTCCAAATGCTTTCCTTCACTGGGAAGACTTAGGGCGAGGCAATGCAAGGCGTATCCTTGATCAATTTCAAGACGAATTATGTACGTTTAATGATGATATTCAGGGCACAGGCGCGGTAACTTTGGCTGCCTTGCTTGCTGCGTGTGATATCACGGGAATCAGTTTGAATAATCACCGCATTGTGGTATTTGGCGCAGGATCTGCCGGCACAGGAATCAGCGATCAAATCATCGATGCATTGATGCGCGGCGGGTTAAGTGCTGAGGAAGCTCATCAACGTTTCTGGCTCGTTGACCGCCAAGGCTTGCTGATTGAGGGAGATATCGATCTCACTGAAGCACAAAAACCTTATGCCAGAAGACAAGAAGAAATCTTAAGCTGGCCGATTAATGATAAAAAATATGCATCGCTTACGGACACTATCCGTCAAGTGAAGCCCACAATATTGATTGGCTGCTCCGCGCAGCCGGGTGCATTTTCTCAAGATATTATCGAATTAATGGCACAACATTGTGAGCGGCCAATTATATTTCCCCTGTCCAATCCGGACGAAAAATGCGAGGCCCATCCCAGCAATGTATTACACTGGAGTAAAGGTACCGCCTTGATTGCGACGGGTACGGCATTTCCAGCCATCGAATATCAAAATCGTCTCTTGCATATTGCTCAGTGCAATAATGCTTTGGTTTTCCCTGGAATAGGATTAGGCATACTTTCAGTCCGTGCTTCGCGCCTTACTAAAGAAATGATTTTAGCGGCAGCGCTGGCGTTGAGTGAACTGTCACCAAGCAAGAAAGACAGCTTCCTACCTTTACTGCCTTCTTTGGATGATGCACAAACGGTGGCAAAACACATAGCCGTTGCAGTAGCACGTACAGCCATAGAATCAGGCGTAGCCCAGTGCAACCAAGATAAAAATTTGGATAAATTAATCCAGGATAGCTTCTGGGAGCCCCGCTACTTACCCTTCAGGCGAATAATACAGCCCGAAGACTAGGTTTCGTTTTGGCAGGAAAGTTGTAATTAACTTTTAAAATTAATTACAACTTTTTTCAGGATAGCGGACTTTGGCTCCCAAGGACGGGCATATTTAAAAAGCATATGGGTTTTTTCAGGATAGGATTTGCCTGCTTTTAATTTAAAAACATACACCATTTCGCCTCCAGCCCCAATCAGTTGAGTCTTCGGGGAAACGTATTGACTGCTGGTTAATTGAAAGAAATTCTTATTGTATTTCTTTATTGTCCACTGATAGCCAGTAGTAGGGTTAGCCGGCAGTTTTACCACAAATTCCCGGCTGCTGGCGCTTAAGTTAAGTGTCAATGTCTCCGCTCCTATAGCATACAAGGCTAGTGAACAGATCCACAAAAGACTACCAATGACTGTGCGCATCTTTTATATCCCGTATAACCAGACAATCATTATAACTTATGTAGTGTCGATTAAAAATCGTCATCGCCCGCCTCACATTTTGGGAGTACGCCGCACGGTGGGCTCTTTTTTTATCGTTTTGTCAATTGGAGGCGTCAGGCTATCTTCTGACAGCACTTCCACATCATCGTGCAAATTATTTTCCGGGTGGCATACCGCACAGGAATGACAGAAAAAATACCGATGCCCGCATAATACCATGCCCACCAAAAACATGGCTGCGATACCAAAACTGTTAAAGGTGATGATAGTGAGAATGGTTGCAATAAAGATTAGAACCAAGCCTAACAACTCGTGACGGTGAGACCACCAGCATCCATATGGATTATTTGTATCGTTCATAACTCCTCCCTGATTATTTTCCATAAATTACATGTATATATTAGACCATGCCTCTTAAATAAGGCAAAAATGTGGGTATGCAACATTCATTTATCTAACCTTTTTCACGAAGTTATGCAATTTGCATAATCCTTGCTAAGCTTTTTATAAAAACAACAATAATTCAGATGGATAAGACCATGATTAAAAAAATATATTCCAGCGTTCTCTTGGTTTTATTTTTGAATTTCTTAAGTTTTTCTTCTTTGGCACAGGAGCAGGTGCGTGAAATTGCCATAACAATTGACGACTTGCCTTTTGTCGGAACCACTCACAACAAACCAGGCAACTTGCAGCGCGAGCATGACCGCTTCATAAAAATAATGCAAAGCTTGATTGATCATCAAGTCCCTGCAACTGGTTTCGTGATTGCCGGCAGTATTGAACAAAACCAGTGGGCATTATTACAACAGTTCCAGGAAGCCGGGTTCACCATCGGCAACCATACTTACTCTCATGCCAACTTAAATCGCAGTGATGCTGAAAAATACATGCAGGATATTGCCAAAGCCGATGAGATTTTAACCCCTTTATTTTCCCAAGAGAAATTTTTCCGTTACCCTTATTTGGCTGAAGGCAGGGGTGATACAAAACAAAAAGTTCACGATTTTTTAAGTTCCAATCAATACAAAGTTGCGCCCGTGACTATTGATAGTAAAGATTTTCAATTTAATGAGCAATTAATGTCAATCCATTGGCGCAGCCGTGAAAAAAATCTGGAACCGATTAAGCGTCGTTATCTTAGTTATATTTGGAATCAAACGCTACGCGCTGAAAAAAAAGCCAATGGCAAACCGGTTAAACAAATACTATTGATCCATGCCAATCTGTTAAATAGCTTTTGCATGAGCGACATCATTCAAATGTATAAGGATAACGGTTATAAATTCATCACCTTAAGCGAAGCGCTTACCCCCTCCCCATCTGAGTTTAAATCCACAATTCCTTCCATCTCGGCAGCAAATAAACAGCCAATACAAAAAGAAGAGATTGCTCAAAAAGCACCCCTCAAACCATAACTTAAAAGTTGGGAGTTGCTCGTGCTGTTGTCTTGCTTCATAATCGAGCAATTCCATTTTTAAATGAGGTATGCTGATGTCCAGGCAAATATTTTGTATTAAGTTAGGTAGAGAAGCAGAAGGAATGACAGCCACGCCTTTCCCCGGTCCTTTAGGGGAAAAAATCTATAATCAAATTTCCAAACAAGCTTGGAAAATGTGGCTTGATCACCAAACTATGCTGATTAATGAGTACCGTTTAAGCCTCCTTGATCCCAAAGCCCGTGAATTCCTGCGTGAAGAGATGCAAAAATATTTTTTCGGCGAAGGCTCAGAAAAACCTGCCGGGTATTCTCCTGATGGTTTGGAAGGTAAAAAGTAAAAAAATATAAAAAAAATAAAAACTCCGCTTGACTCAAAAGCATTCTCGGAGTTTAATAGCAACCTCTTGGGGCCAGATAGCTCAGTCGGTAGAGCAGAGGACTGAAAATCCTCGTGTCGGCAGTTCGATTCTGCCTCTGGCCACCATGAAATCAATGAGTTACGTTAAAAAATACAAATTTTAGCAATTCCCGGATAGACGCAGTGTAGGCAAACTTATATCTATTTACTCTCCAAAAAACCGGGTTTCCCCCAAATGAACACATCATTACCCATAAGTATAAAAAGCAGTTATTTTTTATAATAATTCGTATACTGCAATGCCCAATAAGTCAGGATGATAATCATGAGCTGGGCAGCAGAGGAAATGCAAACAATTGATTTAGGCGATAAAAGACGTAATGCTCGGTTACTTTCTTTATTTGATAAGTTAGGCAATGCCCCCAATCTAAGTATACCTGCGGCATGTGGAGGCTGGCATGAAACCAAAGCAGCCTATCGGTTCTTTGATCATGAACAAGTCAACACAGAAAATATTTTAGCGCCCCATATAACCTCTACGCTTTCTCGAATGAGACACCATTCTGTTGTTCTTTTATTGCAAGATACAACCACCCTTAACTTTACAGGCCAAAAAGAACGGAAAGATATTGGCCCGATTAATCACGAAAAGCACCCAGGTTTACTTCTACATCCTATTTTAGCCGTTACACCAGAAAAACTATGCTTGGGTGTTTTAGATACTTATCATTGGGCAAGAGAAAAAATACACCATCGAACCGCTCGAGAAAAAAGTCGAGATAACCATAAAATCCCTTTGGAAGAAAAAGAAAGTTATCGATGGATAAAAGCTTATCGAAAAGCAAATGAAGTTGCCTTGCAAGTTCCTGACACAATGGTAATAACCGTTGCGGATAGAGAAGCCGATATTTATGATTTATATCACGAAGCACAACATGCTTATCTTTCACAAGAAAGTAACGCAGCCTATTGGCTCATTCGTTCTTCGTCTAACCGTAAACTCTTGAATAGCGAGGGAAGACCGGATACTGAAAAGCTAATAGAAAAAACCAAAGATACTTCCCCTCTTTGTCAAATTACTTTTGAAGTATCCGCTAAAGAAAAACAAGTTAGGAGACAAGTTACACAAAATTTATATGCAGCTGAACTAACGCTTTGCCCGCCGGATAGAAAACGAAAAATCTCTACAAGATATGGAGACAAAACAGTAACTGTAACAGTTGTTCTTGCCACAGAAATTAACGCCCCAGAAGGACAGGAACCTCTTGAATGGGTCTTATTAACCCATGTTAAGGTACATGATGCTGAAAGCGCTCACAGTATATTGAAATGGTATTTGTGTCGCTGGCAGATAAAAGTGTACTTTCGTATTTTAAAAAGCGGCTGTCGAATTGAGAAATTACAACTTACTGAGAAACAGCGCTTTGATCCATGCCTGGCGCTCTATATGATCATTGCTTGGCGGATTCTTTATTTAACCGTAAGCCGCGAATGTCCTGAGGCCAATTGTGAGCTTGTTTTTTCCACTGAAGATATGTAGCGAGAAAACATGGTATACCACCTTCCCAACTATTTTTTTGGCGTAAACAAATGGAAAATGGAGCATTAAAAGGACTTAAAGCGGAAGAAGACGTCGCGCCTCAAAGTGAGGTAAACGAATTAAAACATCAAATTAAGCAACTAGAACGTATCTTAGGTAAAAAGACCGTCGAGAATGAGATTCTACGTGAGGCTATCAAGCTTGCCCGCGAAAAAAAACTGATCTCGCGGCAACCCTTGCTCGGAGTGGAAGATATGGAATAAGAGCAATAGCAAACGCTCTTAAGGTATCACGTTCCCATTTAACGACAAGGATAAGAACCATGATAAATAAGTGCCCACGTGCTTTTAGAGCTACTCAAGAAGAGGATAGTTTTTTATTGCCTTATATTAAGAAAATAGTGAATGAGCGAGCTAGTTACGGCTATCGCCGTGTTACCACTTTGCTAAACCGCCGCCTGCAGCTTGAAAATAAGCCTAAGGTGAACCATAAGCGTATTTATCGCATTATGAAACAGCATTCTCTATTGCTTCCAGCCTATGGTAAAAAGCCAACCCGATTGCATGATGGAAAAATCATAACTCTTCGTAGCAATACAAGATGGTGCTCTGATGGTTTTAGCGTGCAATGTGCGAATGGTGATAGAGTATTTATTGCCTTTGCTATGGATACTTGTGACCACGAAATTCTTAGTTATGTCGCCTCAACCATTGGGACAGACGGAGCTGCGATTCACGACTTAATGTTGGAAAGTGTTGGATATCGTTTTGGCAAAATAAGCCGGCTTCCTTCGACCATTCAATGGTTAAGTGATAACGGCCCTTGCTATGTTTCCCGAGAAACAGTTACCTTTGCCAGAGAGCTTGGGTTTGTGTCTGCACAACTCCATCTTATAGCCCAGAAAGTAATGGAATGGCCGAAGCATTTGTTAAAACCTTCAAACGTGATTATATCGCTTTCTACGATCCACTTAACGCGCAATCACTAATGAGTAATCTGCATAGCTGGTTTGAAGATTATAATAATAATGCCCCTCACAAGGGATTGAAAAATGATGGCCCCTAGGGAATATCTAAGGGTTATTATGGGTAACTAGGTGGCTCGGTTTAGCGGGGGCAACTCCAACACGTGTCCCAATTTAAATTTTTTGTATTGGGACACCTAAACCTAATGTTTATACGATTGTCCCACCTGTCCCTAATTTCCCACCTAATTTTAATGGTTTAAATAAATTTAAATCTTATACTAGGGCGTGTTTTTAAAGTTTCAGCCACAGCAAAATACCTATTACAATTAATGCACCTAAAAACATGGCGGCAGTTTTATCATACCGCGTAGCAATTCTTCTGAAACCTTTTATTCTGTT
>NZ_RZGS01000021.1 GCF_003989745.1 Legionella septentrionalis | reverse complement strand
ATTAGCTCTATTCGATTATATTGAGGTGTTTTACAATCGCAAACGCATCCATTCAACTTTAGGGTTTCAGACCCCTAGCAAATTTGGCATGGTTGCATAAAGTGGGTGTCCGGTTTTTCGACGGTAGGATCAATTTCAGTCATGTTCATATCCATTGAGTAGGTATTACAAAAAATCATAAGTGCAATTTTAATAAATATTTATAAATAATATAGTAAAATTTTCATAGTGTTATGTTCAAAATCGATGCCAAATTATAGAATGAAGGTATTCCAAAAAGGGGTATTAATTATAGGGTTCACCAAAAGATAAGATAGCCTGCACTAATCTCCCTAAAATTTGTTCATTACTTGTTAAAACTAACCTGTCAAATTTTGGATTGTGTGCCTGTAAATATAAAATTCCCCCGGCAATTAATAGCTGTCGAAAAATTGGGTTGGGAAATTCTTTAAACCTTACAAGCACAAAATCCCCATCTTTTGCCTCACATTCGTCGAATATTATAAGACAACCCTTAGGAAATCTGGGTGACATAGCTTCTGAGTCTAAAGAAATTCCAAAAAAAGGTCCCTCATGGGGTAATGAACATTTTAGCGTTCCAACGACTTGTGTATTATGTAGAAAACTATCAACGTCATAAATATTTACCTCAATTTCGTAAGAATGATGTAATTTATTTGCAGACTGCCTAGAGATATACATTGAGCCCTCGCCAGTTCGAAGCCAATGTTCTGAGACATTGAGTTTCTTAGCAAGAGCCGTATATTTTTTCCTGGGAGGAACGCTTTCCCCATTTATCCATTTACTGGCTCCTCTATGGGAAAGCCCCACCATTTCTGCAAGTAACTGGATGCGTCCCTTATTTTTTGGGGGAAAGCCTTCCTTATCAAGACAAAGATTTAAACGATCAGCAAAATTATTTTTTTTCATTTCTACATTTTTATCCTCAGCTGACCTAAGCATTATATCTTAATTGGCTTCGATTTCATCAATATACCTATAAATTTTAAAACATAAATTGAACTATTTAATTTTTTTTAAAAAATAGTTCAATTTATGTTGATTTTACCACACAAAAGTTTTATTATTTTGAACTATTAGGTGTTGTTAAGCTTTAAAGAACACGGAGTGGAAGCATAGTCCAACCATAAGCAAGTCCACTCTTGTTGCATGAAAGACCGGGGGTGATGTTACAGCCCTCGGCTAGCATGTACTTAAATCAAATTTTCTTAACATACTAACTTGTTACATTAAGTAGAATTCAAAGCACTAGCCATCATATTTTCTTAAGCGATTTGAAGTGCTAGACACTTTCGACGGTAAGATTGAGATAATTAAGAAATTCGCAACAGACCCGCTGTCACTGTAAAGCATCCAGAACCCTTACCAAATATAACCATCACGAATGCGGTGCATGACGATTTTTTCTTATCCTCATCTGATAGCAGATTAATAACAGCAGAGTTAACAATAATAAGCCGCTCAAGATGCTTAAGAAACCATAAAATGGATTGGCAGAAAGATAGCCCATCACTACCACGCTTAATGTTGCTACACTCATGCTGAGGAAGCTCATCATGGAAGAGGCGCTGGCTTTATCTTCAATGGCGTTGGAAGCTATATAAGAACCCCCGATATATAAATAAGAACTAAAGCAATAAAGCAGGGAAGTCGATGTAAAAAACCAAAGGCTGGTGCAATGATTGAGATAAAGCATGAAGCCTAAACTCAGCAATGCGAGGGAACAAGCAATATAACCCATGGCAATTACCTGCATGGTTCGAAAACGCTGCATCAGAAAGCGAGCCGATATCCCGCCGCTTAACATACCGATAATGTTGATTATATTCCAGTACCCGTATTCGGATGCGGTTAAGTTTAAGTAGTGATGGGCAATCTGTGGGGCCGCTGCTGAATAGCAATAGCCTACGGCGGAACAAACGCCCCAAATCAAAGAAAAAACCAGGAGTTTAAAGGAGAATAATGCTTGTCCGTAATCGCGAAGCAGGGTGGGAATATGAAACGATTTGGCTTCTATCAATGTTTCATCAAAAACACGAATGCCTACCCGCATGAGTAATCCTTGCAGCAGGAGGAAAATAAAACAACCTTGCCAGTGCGAATATTGAGTAATAATGCCGCCTAGTAATACGGCAAAGCCAATGCCTAACGCAAAAGATAAGATGGAGTAAGCTGTTGCTGTTTTACGTTGCTCTTCCGGCAGCCATTCATTGATCAGCATAAAAGTGCAGGTAAGCCCTGCAGCAGATCCTAAACCCGTAATGAGGCGTCCTATCAACAGTAATGGGTAGTTTGCATAAAAACTGGCAAATAAACAAAACAGCACGCCAAGGATATTGATATTAAGACCCCATTGCAGCGCTTTTAAGCGGCCATAAACATTAGCCAAAGGGCCATAAATTAATTGGCCTAAGACATAACCGATTAAAAAAGCCGATACAACCCACTCAATAGCAGCCGTATTTAAGGCAAATGCATGTTCAATCTCAGGTAAGGCTGGCGTGATGATTACCGCAGAAACCGATGCAATAGAAATGTAGCTTAGCAACCAGGGAATGCTTAATTTTGACGTTATTGTTTTCACAGCCTCTCCATTGTTTTATGCATATAACGTCGCTCAGTGGCTCTATAAGGAGCACTGCTAAGCATATTCATAGCCATAGAACTAAGAATTATTTATAACTTTTACCAATGGATCAACATAAAAATGATGCCAACCAAGCTATCACGCCGAAATGTTAATTGCAGACGCCTTATTTGGAAAAATATTTGCGTTTAGTTTTGTTTCCTCCGGAAGCTATTTTTTTCCTGAATGTCACATTCTTTTTAGGCTGGGTTGGAAGTGTTGAATTGGGCAAGTTATGATTGGGCTCAAAGTCTTCAATTTCAATTCGTTCCAATTTACGTTGAATCAGTTTTTCAATTGCACTCAATTGGCCAATTTCATCGGCGCTTACTAACGATACGGCAAGTCCGTCGGCGCCAGCCCGGCCTGTTCTACCAATTCGATGCACATAATCTTCGGCGACTTGCGGTAAATCAAAATTGACGACACAAGGCAGTTGTTCAATATCGATGCCGCGGGCTGCAATGTCGGTGGCTACTAAAACATGCAGCTCGCCTGATTTAAAATCTGCCAATGCCTTGGTGCGTTGCGATTGCGATTTATTGCCATGAATGGCTGCCGCATAAATACGTTCTTCAGCCAGCTGTTTAACCAGCTTATTTGCCCCATGTTTAGTGCGTGAAAATACCAGGGTTTGCCCCCATTTATTTTTATGAATTAAATGACTGAGCAGTGCGGATTTGCGGCTTTTATCTACTGGGTGGATTTTTTGTTTAATGGCAGCGACTGTCGTATTGCGCGGGGTAACATCTATTTCGACGGGTTGAGTCAGGATATCTTTTACCAAAGTTCTGATTTCTTCGGAAAAAGTAGCTGAGAATAATAAATTTTGCCGATTTTTAGGCAATAGCCTAATGATGCGTTTAATGTCATGGATAAAACCCATGTCCAACATGCGGTCAGCTTCATCCAAAACCAACGCATCAATTTCATCAAACTGTATGGCACGTTGCTGGTGTAAATCCAACAAGCGGCCTGGCGTTGCCACCAGAAGTTCAACGCCGCTGCGTAATTTCATCATTTGCGGGTTAATTTTAACACCGCCGAACACCACAGCAGAGCGCAAGGAAAGATGACGCCCATATTGCAAAATGCTTTGATGCACCTGTGCTGCCAATTCTCGCGTCGGCGCCATGATTAGCGCGCGCACACGATTATTTTTGGCGCGCGGCTTGCTCTGCAGTAATTGTAATAAAGGGAGTACAAAACTTGCCGTTTTCCCTGTGCCGGTTTGCGCCGAAGCTAATACATCTTTTCCATTTAAAATTGCGGGAATTGCTTGCGATTGTATGGGGGATGGTTTTTGATAGCCTGATTCACTAAGAGATAGAAGTAAGGGTTCTATTAAACCCAATGTTTTAAAACTCATGTATTTCCTTGTAGGATGCTCATTCCGATAAAGTCAGTATGATTATTTTTAATGCAATTATAACACGAATTCCTGTTAAAGGGTTGCTTTAAAATTTTTTTACTTTGATACTGCGCGCATCTCATACTCGATTAATTCAGGCTTATGAAATCTATATGCGTCTATTTAGGGGCAAAACCTAGCAATAACCTCAAGTTTAGAAACGCTGTTGTATTACTGGGAAAACAAATTGCCGATGCTGACTTATGTTTGATTTACGGAGGCTCTGGTTCAGGGTTAATGGGGCTTTTGGCGAAAACTATACAGCAGTATGGAGGCAAGGTAACCGGTATCACCATGCCTCACCTCATAGAACAGGAGCCACCATTAATCTCCCTGGAGGAGTTGCTAATCGTAGAAACCATCCAGGAAAGAAAGTTGCTGATGCAGCAAAAAGCGGATGCCTTTCTTGTTATGCCCGGTGGCATAGGTACTTTGGATGAAGCATTTGAAACCTGGAATGCAATAAAAATAGGTCTTCTGAAAAAACCGCTTGGGTTTTTGAATGTTGACGGGTATTTTGATGCGTTATTCGCGTTTACAGCTCATGCGCTGGCAGCGGGTTTTATATCCGAAGCACAAGCAAAAATCCCTAAAATAAATGAAGATTCAGGAAAATTGCTGGCAGAATTACTCGGTAAGCATCCAGCTGCGGCAGCAGTTTAAACTTTGCAGCAGCAGATCTTTAAATAATCTTTGCGAGCTGTGTGGCATCAAATGCCAATATATTTTTCCATTAGATAATTTAAAAGTGTGATGCCATCCACATTTTTGTTTTGGGCATTAAGCACTCGGTACCCGCAGTGCTCGAAAAATGGTTTGGCAGTAATGCTTGCTTCTGTTGTAATTCTTTTAATTCATGGGCCATGGCTTGCTGTTCCAGCTGCTTCACTAATCGGGCGGCAATTCCCTGGCGCAGGTAATTTTTATGGACAAACAAGCGATCAAGATAACCATGGTGCGTTAAATCAGCAAATCCAACCAATAGGCCATCGATTTCAGCAGCCAAAGCAATATTGCCTAAGAGACTTTGCCAGCGGGCCTGAGTATGGTGTATATGTTGTGGTGCCCAGGCTGCTAATTGCTCTAAAGTATAATCGTTTGCGTTAACGCCGTGCACCGTATCTTTGAATAACTCCACTATGGATTCAAGATCAGCTGCACGCAGGGTAAAATGAGGATGTCTAGCCATTATAACAAATCTGCCAATGCATTTTTGTTGCCATCCATAATTGCCAATACGTGTTGCCTTATCTTTTCAATCGGCCAATCCCACCATTGCAACTGGAGTAAAAAATCGATGGTTTCATCGTCAAATCGCTTGCGGATCACTTGCGCCGGGTTGCCGCCTACTATTTCATAAGGGGCAACATCTTTTGTCACTACTGCCCGTGTTCCAATAATTGCACCATCGCCGATATTCACCCCCGGCATAATGGTTGCATCATATCCAATCCACACATCATTCCCAATTACGGTATCTTTTTTTCGATTAGGGATAAATGGGATTTCAGGCCAATAGGATTGAAAAATAATAAATGGGAATGAAGAAAATCCGTCCAAATAATGGTTGCCGCCATTCATCATAAATTTAACATTGGCAGCGATTTGGCAAAACTTGCCGATGATTAATTTGTCGCCAATAAAATCAAAATGATATAAAACGTTTTTTTCAAAATTGTAAATGTCGACCGGATCATCGTAATAAGTATAATCGCCGATAATAATATTAGGATTTTTAACGATATTTTTCAAAAAAACGGTTCGTTCAGAGCCTGGTATAGGATAGAGGGTGTCGGGGGCGGGATGCATTCACTTATTCCTTATTTTTTTATAAAGAATTACGCATGATACTAAAATTGGATTTAATTAACCATGCGTACAACATGCGTATAAACCGGCAAGATGAAATGTTATCTGGTCTGGGAATTTTCCTGTATATATTCATAAAAATCACGGAAAATTTCCGTGATTTAGGCTTTTTATAGAAAATCATACGGTTTATTCCGGCAAGTTTTCGGAGTGGTATAAAGCTTAAACATTGCAAAGAAGTTACAAGTTTGCTAGAAGACTCTGCCATATAACGCTGCACTATAAATGGGGGAGCCAATCATTGTGAAGGAACTATACGCCGTGGGAAAAACTAGCTGTTATTGTATCTTTATTATAAGCTCAGGGAGTTGTTATTTTTTTCTTCAACGGAGTGCACCGCTTCTTTAGTGGCTTGTTGATACTTTAATTTAAAATCATCATTCAATTTCACCGTAATTTTTTCTATAAATCCTTGCTCCTTTGCATCAGAGTTCGGTTTGCATTGTTCAATAACGGTTCGTATCCTTGTTTTATCTTCATTGGTTAATTGGTTATCCTTAATCTGCTCGTGTAGAGCCGCAACGCGATTATAGTTATCGATAAGACGTTGGTGTTGCGGTGCAGTGGCTGTAGAGGCGATGAACTTTCCTTCCTCATTCATCAACCCTTCCTTTTTAAGCATGCCAGCAAGATATTCTTTATACATGCTTAAGGTTTCAGGAAGATTCAAATTTTTGGCCGCTTTGTCGCGCGATTCCTCCAACAAGGTTTCCGAAGTGGTTTTAGTACCCAGTTTTTCGCGAATAATTTTTACCAATTTTGCAAGGAAGGTAAAAACCCAATTATCACTCAATGAATGTTCTTTAAGTGCACTTTTTCTCTCATCCATGCCCGTCATGCCCATAGTCGAGTCGATGATTTTGCTGCGCTCAACGACCGATGCATTGACAATTTCCTCCGTACTTTTCATAAAATTGCCAAGAATAACACCAGCTTGTTGCTCTGGTAGTAAGTTAATACGGTTTTGTATTAAAGCAATTTTTTGCTCTTGGTTAAAATTAACAGGAAAAAAATCAGGTTTTTCATTTTCCGTTAATTTAAAAATTTCTGAATGAATGGGCTTAAAAATTTCATCCACAACAGCCTGCCTGGCACGAATCCTGTGTACATCTGCATTGGAAACGAACCATGAGGAATAGAAGTTAATATTGTTAGTATGAGTGCTTATTTTTTCCAATTTTTCCAATTCAATCAGAAAGTTTTTGGTAATTTCCTTTAGGCAATCTTTTTTAGGAGAAGTTGGCATTTAGCGCCCCATGTTTAAAAAATATCATACTGTTAGTTTATAGTATAAAGCTTAATATAATATTAACATATAGGAATTAAATTGACATATTTGCTCAAATAATATACATAATTATTATTGCCACCTGCCATTGTGAACTTCTATGGTAACCAAAATCCTGGGTTACAGCATCAATAAGACTTTAAAGAAAGAGAGTTTGCTAAAACCAGACGAATTCAAGAAAAAAGCCACCGAAGCAGAGCGGGTGGAATATGCCTGGATGGTATATAACAGTAATCTTTCCAAATACAAACCAAAACATAAGGATGCTGCTTTTTCTTATTTGCAGGAAGTGTTTCAGACAGATTCTTTTAAGGATATGGCCGCCTTAATGGCGTTAAAGCATAAAAATCCCGATAAAGGATATGTGCCGGCTTTGTCTGACTTATCCAAAACGCCGGTTGCTACTCTTTCGGCGGGTAAGATATCTTCCCCGCCAAAAGTTGCCAAATCTGAGGTTGCTGCGAAGGTAGCCGAGGGGTTTACCCAAGGTAATGTCATCGATGTGGTCGATTCATTTAAGCAACTTAATAATAAGGTTGCCTATTTGCCAGAAATGGGGCCCTTGCCTAAATCAAAATACACGTATGAATACGAGGAACTAACACGGCGGTTAATCGCTGGCGAAAAATTTGATTACAAACAAGATGCAAACCACCACATTCTTGAATTTCGTAATAAACGCTATGATCTGACAGAAATTGTAGCCCATGCCAATTTGGATCACTTGACCTTTAACCAATTTGATTTAAACCGGTATGAAACTTATTGCCGCAATGATTCACAAGTCAAGCCGGAAAATGAGGATGAGGAATTTCCTGAAGATGCGTATTTTAAGCAACAGGATAAAAATAATATTTTTAAAGATACCAGTTATGCGGAAAAACTGGCGCTTAACATATACACCACGGATTACTATGAAAAAATGAATCCTTTTTTACGCGGCTATTACGATTTTTCGACTAAAACGAACGCGGAAATACGCGACGTGATTGTGCATAGTGCCTTATGCGGATTTGCATTAGGAAAAGCCCCCAATGTCGCGATAGATGGTGCATTCCGCTATGAGGGTATATATAGTCAGGATGTATTGGCAAATCGCATTAAAATAAGTGAAGAAGGTGGTGCTGAAGTGTTGCGCGGGTTTATCAGCACTGCCGAAGAGCCGGCCCATACGTTTAAAGATCAGGTGGCCATTACCTATACTGATCTGAAAGGTAAGTATGTAGCTCCTTTATCCCGTTACCCAGAAGAAAGAGAATTTTTAATCCCTCCCACACAAATGACTTACGAAGGCCATGTTAAAAAAGATGGGGTGCATTATTTCCATGCAAAACCTGTAATTGATATTGCTTTGGTGGATGAAAAAACAAAAAGTCTGGCTTCAAAAAATGATATTAATACAGCAAAAATTCAGGAGCTGTTGCTGCAATTAAGCCATTTGGATGCGCTGATTAAACAAAATTGCTCGAAAAGCGATTATCAAATTCATCGAGGGGAAATTGCCAGCATAAAAAATTGGGCTATTCAGGAAGGTGACAAACTGCAAAAGGGTGTTGCCTCAGCAAATCTCAGCGAACATTTGGCCAACATGTGGGAAAAACTCAGCAATTTAAGCCAACATGCTGCCGAATCCAGCCTCGAGCAGCAACTGCAACAGCGGGCCATAGCAGAGCGCCAAGTCGCACAATATGAAAAATTTAATGACGCATTAGCAGTTTGTAATCTACGCATCGATGAGTTTAAGGCGGCCTTGCAAAATCCAGAGACAAACCAACACCTCATTTCTGCGGCTAAAAAAATGAGTGAAGCGGTACAAAATCAGGATGCAGAAGGGCTTGTTAACATTGCAAAAGATTTGGAGAAAAAGCTGACGGATTATGCAGCAATGGTTTACTTGCAGGAAGCAGGGAAAGAATTGGAGAAATTTGCTCCTGATAAAATTCAGCGCGATGTT
The DNA here is from genome assembly GCF_003989745.1 of Legionella septentrionalis. Taxonomy (GTDB): domain Bacteria; phylum Pseudomonadota; class Gammaproteobacteria; order Legionellales; family Legionellaceae; genus Legionella_A; species Legionella_A septentrionalis. The sequence goes on along the minus strand of NZ_RZGS01000021.1, from coordinate 33,096 downwards.
ATTTTACAAGAGATGCAAACAAAATTTAAAGCCATAAGCACTCGGGAAGAATTGGCACAGCAAAAAGAAGAAATCAAGCTAGCCGCAGTTAAAAATGATTGCAATAAGAGCCTGCAGAGAATTGAGGAATATGAAACGTCTGGCAATAAAGACAAAATAACCTCGCTCATGCAGCAAATGGAAGAAAAATTAAATAAAGCAAATTCCATTGCCTCGGTATTCGCAGTAAAAGACGAAATGGAGAAAGAACTCTCGCCCATTAAGAGTGAATTTAAAATTAATGAATTAAAAGCTATTTCCACTCGGGTTCTTGCAGAAATTGACCAGCAACATCGCATAGGAAAAGACAAGAATGTGGATGTGGTGATGAATAATTTTGTCAAAGAATATGAAGGCAAAATCAAGCAGGCAAAAAGTGAGGATGAAATCGTACAAATTGTGCAGACACTGCATGACACGCGGAAAATATTAGAGCAAAATAAGCCTGTTGTTGAGCAAGTCAAAACCATTATAGAAGAATTGCCCAAAAAACAAACATTATTTACCTTTGGCTTAAAAGAAAAAGCCAGCGCCATTGAACATGCGATGGTAAACGTGCCTTTGACAGAAAGGGGCGACATACTCACAAGTCAAAGTCCTGAGGCTTTGGAAGTGCGTAAGGCAATGGCAACCCAGCGTACTATTTTTTCCAATAAAACCCATTTAAATCATAACGAAGTCGATGAGAAAAAAGCTGCGACAACCTTTAAAAATTTTAAGGCGCAAGTTTCCCAAATGAAACAAGAGGGTAAGGCGTCGCTTAAAGAAGAAAAAGAAGCAGAGCAGCAATCCATTCCAAAAATGATCTCCCCGCATTAACTGGCAGGTTTAATACAGCCTGCCAGTTGGCTAGGAAAGGGTATGGCTGAAATAAGCTATTAATCCAGCTGTGACAAAAAAACCTGCTATAAAGCTCCACTTAACACGGGCTAATTTATTAGGCAAGAGATGCGTTAAGTAAAGGGTCAGCAACGTGACAAACACGATACCAATTTGAAATAAAAATCGTCCCGTTAAGGGTAAAAAATTAACAATGATGATCTGCAAGCCGGTAAATAATAAAAACCAGACAATATAAATTAACCCTATAAATTTAGCAGTACTAAAGCCGAGATTACCCGTTTCAGTAGCAGAATTCGCCAGCATTTTTTCAAAAATAAAAATAGCAGCGAGGAGGATAACTGCAATTATGCCAAGCATGGAAATTATAAAAAAATTGAATTTTACAAATCGCAAGGTAATGAGTAAGAGTATGCCCTGGATTAATGCGAAACAAACGTGAAGATTGATGAAAAAAGTGAGCTTCTTGCCTGCATTCACCAAGCCTTGCTCTTCTATTTTCCTTAGCCATTTATGGCGAAATTCTGTAAAATCATTTTTTGCAAGGACAAGCGGGGTCAAGAAATAGCAGAGGAACCAGCTTAGCGTAAAGGATAAACCCACTCCTAAATTGTTAAGCAATAGTTGATGATAGAGGCTGCCAAAAATGAATAAAGACAGCAGCAGGTAAATTATGCCGAGGTGTAAAAGTCCGAAAATGCCTTTTCCTTGAGCTTCTTGTATATAATTTTGTTTTTTCATGCTTAGCACATCCCTGAACGATAGATTATTTTAAATAGCACACTTAACGTGTCAATTCTATGGCACTCATAATAAAGAGAGATAAAAAAATGTTTTTTAAAAAATTATTATCGCAAAAAAGATTAGAAGAAAGCAGACAGGCAGGGAAAGAGCTGGTGGGCGCGCCTAAATTATTTCAAAGCCTGTCGGCCCATTCTTTATTGGAGCTGGTAAGGCGGAGCCGAACGCTGGCGCATGGCAAGAATACTGAAAGCGATTATCTGGTTTTTCTTGATCTTTGGCGTAAGGAAGTAGAGTGTAAAGAAAAATATGAGCTGGCAATAGAATGGTTAAAGAATCATGTCACTTATTACATAAGCAAATTGGCCACTTATGACCAGCCTGCTTTTCCTTATGAACCTCTAGATACCATAACACGTGCAATTGAAAGCCTGGAAGATAAAAGCTTGCAACAAATACTGGCAACCAGTTTGCAGGAGGAAGTTTTAAATGCAGCCATTCAATACAAACCTAAATTAGCCATGCGGTATAAGAATTCCCTGTTTGATAACAACCAGGAATCGCGAGCAAATAGCCCTGCATAATACTGTATTCTGCGCCGCTTAAGCGGACAAAATCAATTGACTTTGCCTTAAAAAAGCGCAAGTATGCGCAGTTTATTGATTGGAGAAATTTATGAAACGCCGCGTGGTTATTAATGATGATGTGCTAAAAGTGCAGAGCGCTGCATATACTTTAACGACATTTGCTCCCAGCTGGGCAACAGCAATTACAGTTAAGCGTACTAATGAGAATGAATTTGTTGCAACCCTTGTCCCAGAAGCACAAAAACATTGGGAAGTAGCGCCACACGTGACTTCGAAAGAATTGTTATTCGCCTTGGTTAATTTCTTTACCCGCACCGAAGTAAAGCAAAAGACAGATATGCATCAGATTATAGAAAGTTTTTTACAGGGGCAAACAATGAATGGGAAGTATCTGTTTAATGATAATGGAGATGCCATTAATAGGAATGTTTCCCAAGCTAATAACGTGCCTGCCGGCAGCACTGAAAAAACATTTAGCATGTAATTTATTCTGCCTCGCAGTGAACTGCTTACATTGTTGCTTGCGAGGAGGTTTTAAGATAGCTATGCTATAGCTATCTTACTATTAGAAGATCATGTTTAAAGGGATTTTTAATATGCTAAAAAAAGGATTTGTTACTTTACTTTTTTCTGCCTCTTTGATTTCCTCTGCCCATGCTGTCGTCTCAAGTTATTTGCCAGTAGACATCAAAGAAAGTTTCCAAACCATCATGCAACGCATGGAAGCTGCCAGGCAGGCTTTAAATGACAGGCAGAAGGAATTATTAAATCAACGCTATGATTTAAGCAATAAGCCTTCCCCCGATGCAAAAATGTCCAATGGTAAGCCTGTACAAGAAGGTGTGCGGGTGAGATTGCCGGCCAATGTCACTTGGGATGATTTAGCCAAAATGACTCCTGAGGAAATCCGGGAAAAAGACTTATTCCCGGCAGGCTTCCTGCCTTTGCCACACCCTAACCAGGCTGAGGGGGGCATGTTATTTCCCAAATTTGCAATTGATGAAATTAACAAGCAGGAGGGTCGGGATTTAACTCGCTTTGATTTGGATTTTGACTTGCCTGATCACTTCCTTCCGCCTTTTCCTGCGCCAATTTTCCTGACGACGCACCCTGAACTGGGGGACGTATCGCAAGGTAAGTTAGTAACGATAGAAAATTTTTTCGAATTATTTAATGGGATTTTAAACCCTAAGCAAATTGAAGGCTTGCGGTTGCTGGTAACGCCGTTCCCGCAACAACAATTTAACCAGACCGATGATCGTCGCTCCAAGAAACCCAGCCGTGGAGTCGCCTGTTTTGATTGCCATCAAAATGGCCATACCAATGGTGCCACGCATTTGGTGGGGGATATCCGCCCGCAAGAGCTGCGCCATCGTATTGATACGCCAACTTTGCGCGGGCTTAACATCCAGCGTTTATTCGGGTCGCAACGTGCCCTGAAAACGGTCGAGGATTTTACTGAATTTGAACAACGGGCAGCTTATTTTGACGGCGATCCTGTAATTGCCACTAAAAAAGGTGTCAATATTTTAGAGCGTGGCAGCCAAGTGCATTTTATGGCTGAATTCCAAGCTTTGCTGGATTTTCCACCTGCACCGAAATTGGATATAGATGGCACACTGATTCCCAGCAAAGCGACCGAGGCAGAATTGCGCGGACAAGCTTTGTTTTTTGGTAAAGCCAAATGTTCCACGTGTCACGTGCCGCCATATTATACTGATAACACCATGCACAATCTAAGAACCGAGCGTTTCTTCAAGCCCCAAGTAGTGAATGGCATTAAAGCAGTAGGGGATGGGCCAATAAAAACATTCCCATTGCGAGGCATTAAAGATTCCCCACCTTATTTGCACGATGGCCGCCTGCTGACATTGGCTGACACCGTAGAATTTTTTAACCTTGTGATGCAACTCAAATTGACGGAACAAGAAAAGCAAGATTTAACTGCTTTCCTGAAAGTCCTCTAAACATCCCTACCACAAAAAGCCTCCGCCCGGAGGCTTTTTACTGTGAGTGTTTTTATGCCACTGATTAATTCATCGCATGTGAGCCTGCTTATGGGAATTTTAAGGATAAATGGCATTTTTCCGGTTGCGGATGAGCGCATCAATCACCGCGGGCTCGGCCAGGGTAGATGTATCACCCAAGTCTTCAGTTTCATCGCAGGCAATTTTGCGCAAAAGCCGTCGCATGATTTTGCCGGAACGGGTTTTCGGTAATTGCTCAGCCCATTGCATGGCTTCCGGGGCTGCAATAGCGCCAATAGTTTTGCGTATATGTTGGAATAATTGCCGTGCCAACTCTTCGTCAGCTTCTATCCCTTCCTTCAAGGTTATATAGACATAAATTCCCTGGCCTTTAATTTCATGCGGGATGGCGACTGCAGCCGCTTCTGATACGGCGCTGTGCCTTAGGAAAGCGCTTTCAATTTCTGCCGTTCCCAACCGGTGCCCGGAAACTTTAATCACATCGTCATTGCGCCCACTGATCCAATAATAGCCATCTTCATCACGGTGCGCGCCATCCCCAGTTAAGTAGGCGCCTGGAACTTCTTTAAAATATCCGGCCATATAGCGCTCCTGATTGCCATGAATTGTTGTTGCAAGTCCCGGCCATGGCTGCCTGATAACCAGGCTGCCAGCTTGCTCATCCTTAATAAATTCCCCAGATTCATTTACAATAGCTGGCTCAATGCCGAAAAATGGCTGTGCAGCGGAGCCTGGTTTAAGCGGCGTAACTCCGGGAATTGGGGCAATAAGAATCCCGCCGGTTTCTGTTTGCCACCACGTGTCAATCACAGGGCAGCGTCCCTCGCCAACAATATCATGGTACCATTCCCAAACATCCGGATTGATTGGTTCACCGACTGTGCCTAGTAAATTAAGGCTTTGCCGCTTTGTGCGTTTAACCCAGATATCGCCCTCGCGCCTTAAGGCACGTATAGCCGTGGGGGCTGTGTATAAAATATTAACCTGGTGGCGATCAACAATTTCCCAAAAGCGCGAATGATTCGGATAATTTGGAGTCCCTTCAAACATAAAGGTCGTGGCCCCATTCATTAAAGGACCGTAAATAGCATAAGTGTGGCCGGTGATCCAACCTACATCAGCTGTGCACCAAAATACATCCGGGGCATGGTAATTAAAAACATAATGATGGGTCATTGCTGCATACACAAGATATCCACCTAAGGCATGCACGATCCCTTTCGGTTTTCCCGTTGAGCCAGAAGTGTAAAGGATAAACATGGGGGAATTGGCATCCATACTGATGGGGGGATGAGTCACTGGCATTGCTGCCAATGATTCGTGATACCAAAGATCGCGTTTTTTATGCCAGGGAATTGGGTTGCCGGTGCGGCGGACGACGATGACTTTATTTACGTTGGGGCAAGCGGCAAGTGCTGTATCAACATTATTTTTAAGCGGTATAACCTTGCCGCCGCGTAACCCTTCGTCTGCAGTAATGATCAAGCGTGCATCCGCATCTAAAATACGTGCACTTAAAGCGTCTGGTGAAAAGCCGGCAAATACCACGGAATGTACCGCGCCAATGCGGGTACAAGCGAGCATGGCGACGGCAACCTCTGGGATCATCGGCATATAAATACACACCCGATCCCCTTGCTTTATACCTTGGGCTGTTAATGCATGCGCGAAACGGCAGACTTCTTCATGGAGTTGTTGGTAAGTTATGCGGCGGATTTCCTGTGCCTCGTCCCCCTCCCAAAGGATAGCGACTTGTTGCTCACGGGCAGGGAGATGGCGGTCGATGCAGTTATAACTGGCATTTAATGCCCCCCCTACAAACCAGCGTATGTTGCCGTCGATAAAACCCCCAGTTTGCACGCTTTGCCATTTGCTAAACCAGGAAATGAAGTGTTCCGCCTGTTCGTGCCAAAAGTGCATGGGCGCACGAATAGATTGCTCATACATGGCATGGTATTGCTCTTGGCTTAAGTAAGGATTCTTAATATGGTTTGTAATGAACTTTGATGTAGTCATGTCCTTCCTTGCTGTCCGATGGCGTTAAGTTAACTGTTTACTGGCTATTTTAATTTTAGGATCGGCGACACTCATGACGGTAAAACCCAGATTTTCTACCAAATCCAACATGGGTTTGTTTTCGGCGAGAATTTCCCCTCTCATCATTTTCACGCCGCGGTGTTTGGCAGCATCTTGTAAAACCTTCATAAGCCGCGTACCAAGGCCCTTATTTTGCCAGGCATCTGCAATGACCAAACCAAATTCACAGGTATCGCCTGCATCATTCGCCATGCAGTAGCGGGCAACCCCGATTGCAATTTCTTTATCAATCTTTTTGCAAGTCGCAATGAACGCCATTTCGCGATCGTAGTCAATTTGGGTGAAACGGATCAGGGTGCTTAATGTCAATTCCTGCAAATGCTCCATAAAACGAAAATATCTGGATTGGGGGGAAAGATTTTTCACGAATTCTTGTTCAATTTGTGCATCTTCCGGACGTATGGGCCGTATGGTGATGTGGGTGCTATCTGTCATCTGCCAAGTCGAACTCAAATGGCTCGGATAAGGACAGATTGCCATGTGCTGGTAGGGTACAGTGGAGGTGACTGGTGCATCGACTACGATTCTGACATCCACAGCGATGGCTTCCTTGTCATTGACCAGTAAAGGATTAATATCCATTTCTCGAATGTAGGGCAATTCACATACCATTGCTGACACATTAAGCAAGACATTGAGCAACGCGTCGGTGTTCGCGGGTAGCATATTGCGAAATTTACCCAATAATTTGGCAATCCGGGTTCTATCGATCAAATGGTTGGCAAGGTAAGGATTCAGCGGGGGGAGAGCCACAGCACGGTCGCGGATAATTTCAACAAACGTACCGCCGGCGCCAAAAGTAATCACTGGACCAAATACTTTGTCCCGGACCACTCCGATCATTACTTCACGGTTATTAGGATCCTTATACATTTTTTCCACAGTGACGCCGGTAATGTTGGCATCAGGACGATATTGCTTGGCATTTTCAATAAGCTGGTGATACGTGTCGCGCACAGCGCCTGCATGTTCAATATTTAATTTTACGCCGCCTGCATCTTGTTTATGAGTAATATCCGGGGAATTAATTTTCATGACTACAGGAAATTGCAGCGTTTCTGCAGCGATTAATGCTTCGTTGGCAGAATGCGTGGCAATAGCCGATGTGATCGGGATTGCGAAAGCTTTAAGGATGGCTTTAGATTCCATGGTGCTCAGCAAGTTACGGCGTTCGCCTAGCACGGATTCAATAATCAACCTCGCCCCTTGTACATCGTGCTTGGGACGGTGCAGCCTCGGTTCTGGAACTTGCAATAATAATTGCTGATTATGGTGATACTCGGCAAGATAGGAAAATGCCTCAATGGCTTCTTCCGGCGTAGAGAAACAGGGGATATTATGTTGTGCGAATAACTCCCAGGAAGATTTGACATGGTGCTCGCCCATCCAGCAGGCAATAATGGGTTTTGTACTTTCTTTTGCATCGAGAAGCAATTGTTTGGCTACTTTTAAAGGATTCGACATAGCTACTGGAATAAGTATATTTAAAAGCCCGTCAATGTTCTCATCTTTTGCGCAGATCTTCACGGTATGGTGATAGCGCTCAGGTGTTGCATCACCCAGTATGTCTATGGGGTTTTGATGTGACCAGGCGCGCGGTAAAATTTGATTTAATTGGGTAATGGTGTGTTCGTTTAAAGGCGCCAGGGGAATATTTAATTCCGAAGCACGATCCGCTGCCATCACGCCTGCTCCGCCGCCGTTTGTGATAATAGCCAAACGGTTGCCCTGGGTGCGATAATTACTGGAGAGGATTTCGGCGGCGGAAAATAATTGTTTGATTGTCATGACCCGCACAGCTCCTGCTTGCCTTAATGCCGCATCAAAGGCGTCATCATCCCCGACTAAGGCGCCGGTATGGGAATAGGCAGCCCTGGAGCCTTGCGCCAAGCGCCCTCCCTTGATGACTATTACAGGTTTCATGCGGGCGGCAGCGCGAAGTCCACTCATAAAGCGGCGTGCATTGTGAATGCCTTCAATGTAAAGGAGAATGCTCTTCGTTTCTGCATCGACAGCCAAAAAATCAAGGATTTCCCCAAAGTCCAAATCAACCGCATTACCCAACGATACCATTGCCGATAAACCAATGCGTTTATCGATAGCCCAATCCAAAATCGCAGCACAAATTGCGCCTGATTGCGAAACCAAGGCAATAGAGCCCGACATGGCAAAGGTGTTATTAAACGTGGCGTTAAGACCACAAGCGGGGCGCATCAGCCCCAAACAATTGGGGCCAATCAGCCGCATGTTATAATGATGGGCTAAATTCAGGGCTGATTGTTCCCATTCTTTTCCCTCATTCCCTGATTCACTGAAGCCTGCAGAAATAATTACGGCGGCTTTTATATTCTTCTTGCCGCATTGATCAAGGATGATGGGAACAGTTTGCGCAGGAGTAGTGATAATGGCTAAATCAATAGCATGTGGAATATCTAAAACATTGGGAAAAGCATGGTAGCCTTGTATTTTGGTATGCTTTGGGTTTACTGGGTACAATTGCCCTGCAAAATTCGCGCCCAGCAGATTTGCAAAAACTTTCATGCCGACCGAATTGGTGCGGCTGCTTGCCCCAATTACAGCAATAGCAGATGGGTTAAAAAATTTATCCAGATAGTGCGCGCTCATTTTTTTCCTTATCCGCATGGCATCTGCACTTAAAGCTACTGAGAGCAGTGCATTCGTTGGTGCTTTGCTAGTGAATAACTATGCGGCAGTTAATGTACCAAGTGCTTAATAAACCAGTTTTTGGCAAGCCGCGCAACTTCTTCCAGGGTCCCTGGCTCTTCAAATAAGTGCGTTGCCCCGGGGATGATATCAAGGTGGGTAAGGCAATGCATTTTTGTTTGTGCGGATTGGTTCATCATGATGACGCTTTCATCACGTTCACCCACTAATAATAAAGTTGGTGCTTTAACCAAGGGAAGAAAATCGCCGGTTAAATCCGGGCGCCCGCCGCGTGATACAACAGCTTTTATGTTTTCATTTTGCGCCGCAGCGATTAATGCGGCTCCACCGCCTGTACTGGAGCCAAAATAACCCATATTAAAATTTGGAAATAGAGCACTGCTCCATTGGGTCGCTGCCTTGAGCCGCATGGCAAGAAAATTTAAATCAAAGCGTAAAGCACGTGTTTGTACATCAAAATCTTCTTCGTCAGGGGTGAATAAATCAAACAATAGTGTTGCCAAATTAGCTTGATTTAATACGTCGGCCACGTATTGATTTCGTGGGCTAAAGCGGCTGCTGCCGCTTCCATGCACGAATAAAACCAGGGCAAAGGCATGCTCAGGAATATATAAAAACCCTTTAAGCGGTGTTGTGCCCATGGGGATAATGACTTCATGACGAAAGTCTTTCGTAAATTCAAGCATACATTAACCCTATTTTGCATGTAGATTATGAAACTTAAAATCAGTGCACAGAATGGCGCACGCTATTGGTTTTCCTGAGCAATTGGGAGACTTCTTCATCAGTGGTTTGGGAGAAATCGTCGTACCACAACCCTACAGCATAAAAATCAACAGGCTGCAGAGGGCAAATTATGCCTTCCACTTCACGAGCCAGTTCGCGGCAAGTGGAGAGGGCTGCAACCGGCACGGCAAGGATAATTTGTTCTGGTTTTAGTTTGCGTAAGGCTTTGATGGCGGCATGTATCGTCGCACCTGTGGCAATGCCATCGTCTACTAAAATAACTGTTTTTCCTGTGAGGGAGGGAAAAGGCTTGCCTTGGCGATACAGTGCCTCGCGTCTGGCCAGTTCTTTCTGCTCCGAGTCAATCACTGCCTGGATCCGCCTTTGCGGGATATCCATGGAGTGGACGATGTCTTCATTGAAAAAAAGAGTGCCCCCTGAAGCAATAGCTCCCATGGCCAATTCTTCATGGCCAGGTACGCCGAGCTTGCGTACAATGAATACATCCAGTGGCAGGGAAAGCGCCTGCGCTATTTCATAGGCTACTGGCACACCGCCACGAGGTAATGCAAGCACAATACCATTGGATTTTCTCTCATACTCATGCAAGCGTTTGGCAAGAATTGTGCCGGCTTGGTGGCGATCAGCAAACTTTTCCATTTGTTTATCTCGGCAAAAGCATCGTTGGCGGTTGGCCGCCAACGAGTTTTGAAATTATGGGGTTACTTCAAAGTAAGTGGCATCGTAATCGTAGCATGTCCACGTTTGCGGGGTGCCATTAACATCCACCGTTACTGTACTCATGTTTAATGAAGCCAAATTGGGTTGAGCTTCTGCATAACACACACGATTGGTGCCATCCAAGGTTACATAATGATAGGGCGTTGCTGCTGTGTAGGCGCTTGGTACAACATACACATCACCGCGTTTTTCTAAAACAACAGGTTCGCCGGTAATGACTACTTTTTCCGCGTGTGATGAGAAGCTGAATAATGCTAAAAGCAGGAAAGAAATTTTTATTACGATTGTTTTCATAGCAAATCTCCATTTTAAAATGAATTTAAATCCTAAACTAAACAAAAAAGCTAAGCTTATTACAATCTTTTCATATACCTCCTTTCCCTGAGGTTAACAGCAACTTAGTGTAGCACTTTTAAAATTTTATTGTTAATGGCCGGCCAGGTGATAAGACTTTTGCTTCTTTTTGCTTGCTACGGTCTTTCATAGAGGCGGTGGCGGGCGTCTTCCGCCAATCAAGCTAATGATAAGCAAGACCACGAAGATGATAATAAAAAGATAAAAAAGAAGCTGTGCTATATTGGCTGCTGCTGTGGCAATACCGCCAAAGCCGAAAACCGCAGCGATAATTGCAATGATAAAAAAGAAAATCGCCCAGCTTAACATGATTGCTCTCCTTAAATTTCAATCGTTTCCATTCTTTTTGCGTTACCTTATAGCGCTTGTTTAATGAGTCATTGGGCAGTAAATACACCCCTATCTTTAATCATAGTAGAGCATTGAAAATTTTGCATAAACACGCATCTCTGCCTATGCTTATCCATCATTGTTCTGATTTGTAAGATAAGATGGTTGCCAGCAATTAACAAGAAAAAGGAAGAAATACCATGGATAAATTTATAAAAAAGAAAGTAGTTGCCGTGCTCGTTTGCAGTAGCCTTGCCAGTTATGCCATGGCGGCTAATCATAAAGCAAATGGCAATAATAAAATGCAGAATGGGCAAACCATGCAAACCAGCGCCCAGCCTAATGATGCCACCTTAACAAAGAGCGTTGCTGCGATTTTGTCTGAATACAATGGTAAAGTTAATGTTTCCGTACGCGGAGGTATTGTTTATTTATCAGGCGAGCTGCCTTCCGATACCGATTATGACAAAGTCATCATGAATGCCGAATCCACCAAAGGGGTGAGCGATGTCAATGTGGATAATTTGACGGTGAAAGATAGCCAATACCCTTTGAATGACACGTATATCACTGCCAAAATTAAAGGTGCTTTGATTCGCGAAGACATCATGGGCAAAGACGTTCCGAGCTGGACGGTTAGCGTCGAAACCAAAGATGGTCAAGTGTATTTATCCGGAAACATTGGCACGGAACAAGAAAAACAAAACGTATTGCGGGTAGCCAAATCAATCAAAGGCGTAAATACTGTCCATGATAAGATGGTGGTGGGGACACCTGAGGCAGGTGCGGCTAAAGGCAACAGCAATGGCACGACCGATGCTTCCACAAACAATACCAATACTTCAGCCGGTGTGAATGATTTCCCCGATAATTATTAATATCGCTAAAGCACCTATTATTTGATTGAGCTTTTGCATTTACGGGATTTTTATGTGTCGGCTAATTGCCTATTTAGGCCATGAAATTCTCTTGCAGGACGTGTTGGTAAAGCCGGCAAATTCGATCATCATGCAGAGTTTGCATGCTCGTGAATCAAATATCCCGACCAATGGAGATGGGTTTGGCTTGGGCTGGTATGCTCCTGCTATCAGTCCAGACCCCGCTTTATTTACGTCTGTATTTCCTGCCTGGAATGATCGGAATTTATTGAGTCTCACTGCAAAAATTAAATCGCCTGCATTCTTTGCACATGTGCGGGCGGCCAGTGCCGGCGGCGTAACTAATTATAATTGCCATCCGTTTGTATTTAAGCGGTGGATGTTGATGCACAATGGCGGGATCCCGGATTTTATTGCAATCAAACGCCATTTACGGCATTTATTGGATGATGATGTGTATCATTGGATTCAAGGCGACACCGACTCTGAACATTTATTTGCCTTGTTTTTGCAGTTGGCAAAAGGGAAGGATTTAACGCAATTAACGGTCGTGGCTGATGTATTGCAGGCGACATTTACGGCAATAGAGCGAATAAGAAAAGAATTTGGAAAATCTGGCGCTGCTTTTTATAATGTTTGTCTAACCGATGGCGAGCGTCTGCTGGCCTGTCGTTATAGTACGGCAAAAAAGATAATGCCGGAAACGATGCATTATTCACTGGGCAGCCGATTTGTCGCGAAAAAAGGCCATTATCATATGCTGCAAGAAGGGAATGAAAAAAATTGCATTTTAGTCGTGTCTGAAAAACTTACCGATTTTGACACAGAATGGCTGGAGGTGCCGGCCAATCATTTATTGCTAGTGGACAAGGATTTATCCATTGAATTGCGGCCGTTAGGGACACACGAAGCCATGTAAACCTATAAACCAATTGCTATAATGCTTAATTTTTACGAGGATCCATAAATTATGCCTTCATTTGATGTAGTTTCAGAAGTAAACGAAATGGAGCTGCGCCATGCTGTCGATAATGCCAATCGCGAAATCGGCAATCGCTTTGATTTTCGTGGCGTAGAAGCCAATATTAGCCTCGAGGAACTCAAGGTTACCTTAAAATCCGAATCTGATTTTCAGGTCCGTCAATTGGAAGATGTGTTCCGTACGCATTGCAGCAAGCGTAATGTCAGTACTTCCGGCGTGGAAATAGAAGATGAGCCGGTGCATAGCGGCAAGACATTTTCGCTTACCATGCTGTTTAAACAAGGTATTGAACAGCCTACAGCCAAAAAAATAGTGAAACTGATTAAAGACAGTAAGATTAAGGTACAAGCATCCATTCAAGGCGATAAAGTCCGCGTGACCGGGAAAAATCGCGATGATTTGCAAGAAGCCATCGCTTTATTAAAGAAAGCGGAGATCGAGCAACCTTTGCAGTTTAATAATTTTAGAGATTAATCAGCGCCGATGGCATAATAATTTCATGCCGAGTATCGCATCTTTGCAACGCTTAAGATGCGATACTTTTTGTTAGAGAAAAGCCAAGTGACGGCTTGATCACAGTTTAACTGCCAACGAATTATCGGCAGGGAAAGTTGCAGCTGACGCGGGTTTTACCTCATTTGGTGAAACTTTTCGAATAAAATCCACGGCTTTTGTAAAGTCGGCAAATAAATTTTCTTTTCCTAATAAATTTATAATACCGGCTTTTTGCAATTTCTTTTCAACATTAGGCCTTGCTCCCGTTAACAAGATGCGTATGCCGCGTTTTTGCAAGCGGGTGATCACTTCTTCCAAAGCGTGCAAGGCAGTAATATCGATAAAAGGTACCCAACCTAAACGCAGAATCAAAATGCGAGGATCCGCGTGGGTACTGGCAAGAGCTTGTGCAAACATTTCTGCAGCGCCAAAGAAAAATGGACCTTGTATGGCATAAATTAAAACATCGGACGGTAAAGCTGATGAGCCTTGTGGTGCCATTTCCTGCGCAAGTTGTTCCTGCGTCTGTTGCTGTATTTCTACACTGGCTGACATGCGCAGCAAGAAGTGAAGAATGGCAAGGATCACCCCGATATTTACTGCCACCACCAAGTCGACCAATACCGTCAACAAGAAGGTGATCAAAAGAATCGCCACATCGGCGCGCGGGGCTCTTTTTAAAAGCTTAATGAAATGGCGCGCTTCACTCATATTCCAGGCGACAACGAATAAAATGGCAGCAAGTACTGCAAGTGGAACATCGGCAGCCAGGGGTGCTAAAAACAGCAAAACTAAAACTAAAGTCAAAGCATGGACAATGCCGGATAAAGGACTATTGCCGCCATTGCGGATATTGGTGGCTGTGCGGGCAATAGCACCAGTAGCTGCAAACCCGCCAAAAAAAGGAGTGGCAATATTGGCAATGCCCTGGCCGATTAATTCGCGGTTTGAATCATGGCGCGTGTCCGCCATGCCGTCGGCCACTACTGCAGATAATAAGGATTCGATTGCGCCCAGCATGGCTACGGTGAAGGCAGGGCCTATCAATTCCAGAATGCGGTTGACGCTCAATTCAGGGAGGTGGAAGGAGGGTAAGCCTTGCGGGATGCCACCAAAGGCTTTGCCAATCGTTGCCACATCCGAAAATTTAAAAACAGCTTGCAAGAGCGTAGCAACAATCAAGGCTAGCAATGGTCCCGGAATTCGTTTTAACCATGGGATGCGGTTTGAGTAGAGGACAATCGCCAGGGATAGCAAGGCAAGCATGGTGGTACTTATGCTCATTGCCGGCAGGGCTGTGAGGGTATGCCAAAATTTCTCGTGAAAATGAGAGCCCTGGATATGGGGGAGGCCAAAAAAATATTGCCATTGCCCTACCCAAATGACAACGGCAATTCCTGCGGTAAACCCCAGAATAACTGGATCAGGAATGAATTTTAAGATTGCCCCCAGGCGCAATAAACCAAATAGCACCAACATGATTCCGGCCAGTAAAGTTGCTATCTGCAAGCCGTCAATCCCATACTGGGAAGTAATTCCTGCGAGCACCACAATAAAAGCGCCCGTAGGCCCTGCGATTTGCAAGCGGCTGCCGCCAAAAATACTGACCAAAAGACCTGCCACAATGGCTGTATACAAACCCTGTTCTGGCTTTGCGCCGGAAGCGATGGCAAATGCCATGGCTAGCGGTAAGGCTACGACTCCGACAATGATGCCGGAAATAATATTGGGCAAGATGAATTTTTTTTGAAATAAGCCGGCACGGTAGGATTCAATGATTGTTTTCATTACTGGGAATAATTAAATTGCTAAAACAGACGACGATTATAATTCATTATTAACAATTTGTGCACTGCGTTAGCTTTTTGCCTATTTTATTAAAAATATAACTTGGTTATGGGAGAAGACCAAGTGGACAAGAGCAAGTTGTTAACAAAAGATAATTTGTCTATTATTAATGCATATAGGCAATGATTTGTCCTGGCTGAACCAAAATCCGGCTATAGATAAGGAGATTGTTTTGAAGTGTTGTGTGTATGCCTGTCTTGTCAGGAAACCTAATGCATTTCATAGATCGCCACTTTATTGAAGTTATTTGCGGCTCAGAATACAGGGATTATTGCCTATTTTTTTATTCGATATAATACCTTGCTGGTAGCTGCGCTTACGGGGAACTTATCTCCACCGCATGCTTCAATAGCATCTGGCCATAAGATATGTCCTCACTTTCCTAGATAACCCATTTTTTTCAACGATGCCATGGCATTTTTTAGATTGAATTTAGTATCGTAATAAGATAATATGCTACAAAATTATACTTTATGGTAAATCTTAGACAATGAAATATTGGCTAATTCTTTGTTGTATTTTTTTTCACGCTATTGCTTTTGCAGCCAATTATCCAGTAAAAATGGGGGATACGCTCATTATTGTCAAAGTGGAGAAAAAAGGCCCTGGTAAAATGTTTGTTCATTTGCATCAGAATGAGACGACTGCCTTGCATGCAGCACGGGCGATGGTTGCTGCAAAAGGCGGAAGCATTTTGACTCTGGTACACCCAGGAGGTAGAAACATCATATTTCGTTTGCAGGGGCAGCGATACGAATTTGACCCTAACCGCATCTACAGCGATGCAGGGATTAAAAAAACATTAAGACAATTTGGCCCGTACACACCTGCTGCACATCGGACTGTGCAAAAATTGGCAACTAAAATTAAGCAGCTTTTACCTAAAAGCGGTAAAATTATTGCTGTGCATAACAATCAATGTTACTCGCTCAAGGATTATTTACCTGGGCATAGCTTGTCGGCCGAAGCCAAAAAACTTCATTTCCATAATAAACATCAGTACCGAAATTTTTATTTGGTGACGCGTGATCATGATTTTTTGCGGCTGCGCGATTTAAAATTTAATAGTGTTTTACAGGCAAGGCAGGCTACTGATGACGGCTCTTTGTCAGTCTATTTAGCCAACAGGCAATACGTCAATGTGGAAGCAGGTTTTGATCAATTAAAAGCACAGATTAAAATGTTGCAATACGCTTAATCCCTTGCTCGTTTGTGAAATATAATTTCGTATAGTATAATATTTATACAAATTAAGTTCATGCAAGGAAGCGATTATGAAGAAATTAATTCTTGCTTTGTTTGTCCTGTCTTGGGCGGCAACACTCAGTAGTTGCACGGCTGTAGCCACCACTGAGGCGGGTACTGAAACCACTTATGTTGGTTTGGGATATCCGGGTTATATTACGGGTGGTTATTATCCCGGTTACTATAATTATCGAGCTCCAATCATAGGCGGTATCTATCGTTCTTACACGCCACGCTATTATTATGGACCGCGGTTTTATCGCCCTGCTTGGTACCGATGGTAAATTTTTGGGCATTAAATGCCCAAAAATTATTCTTTCGCGCGGGAAACGTACTCACCTTTGCGCGTGTCTACTTTAATCAATTCACCAATTTGTACGAACAAAGGAACGCGCACGACAGCGCCTGTTTCCAATACTGCAGGTTTACCGCCACCACCTGAAGTATCGCCTTTTAAACCGGGATCAGTTTCTGTAATTTCGAGAATGACGAAATTAGGGGGGGTTACTTGTAACGGTTCATTGTTCCAAAGGGTAACGACGCATAAGTCTTGTTCTTTCAACCACTTGGCAGCTTCCTCAAGGGCTTCCGCACCTGCAGCATATTGCTCAAACGTATCTGGGACCATGAAATGCCAATGTTCACCATCATTATACAAATATTGCATTTCCACATCGACTACATCAGCAGAAGGCAAGGTTTCACCTGACTTATAGGTACGCTCCACGACACGGCCTGTTTTGAGGTTGCGAATTTTAACGCGTGTAAATGCCTGTCCTTTCCCGGGTTTTACGAATTCACAGTCGACAATGCTGCAAGGCGCGTTGTCTATCATAACTTTCAGGCCATTTTTAAATTCATTGGTACTATAAATTGCCATGGATGCTCCGCTATATTAGGATTGAGATTTTATTTCAATTTCGTTAAAGTGCACGCAGTTTACCAAGTCTATACTATGAATGCGAGATTCCAAACCCAGTTGGCAGAAAATCCTGGCACAAGGATTTAATTCTGCAGCCGAATTATTGTCTTTTTTACAATTGCCGCCTGAGTTAGGCAGCACTGTAGCCGAACAGCAATTCAAAACCCGGGTACCGCGCCGTTTTGCAGGATTAATGGAGCGTGGGAATCCTGCGGATCCTCTTCTATTGCAGGTACTAGCGCAAGCGCAAGAAACAGAAGCCCATGCAGGCTTTGTAAAAGATCCCTTGCAAGAACGTGATACAAATCCAGTTGCAGGACTTATTCATAAGTATGACGGACGGGTTTTGCTTACGTTAAGTAGCGCTTGCGCCATCAATTGTCGATATTGCTTCCGCAGGCATTTTCCCTATGAAGAAAATAATCCCGGCCAACATGGCTGGCAGCAGGCGCTAGAATATATCGCGAACAATGATTCTATTTTTGAAATTATTTTAAGTGGAGGCGATCCCCTTTTAGTAAAAAACCCCATGTTGCAAATATTTTTAGACAAATTGGCAGCGGTTTCGCATGTGCGTATTTTACGCATTCACTCCCGTGTGCCCATTGTCTTGCCGGAACGCATCGACGCGGATTTTATCGATTTATTGGCCGCCAGCCGCTTGCAAAAAGTGATTGTTGTGCATAGCAATCATCCTAACGAATTGGATGAGCACGTCGCTCAGGCGTGTTTTGCTTTAAAACGCGCCGGTTGCCATTTACTGAATCAATCCGTACTTTTGGCCGGGGTGAATGATGATGCGGCAACGCTTGCAAAACTAAGTAAACGTTTATTTGAAATTGGGATTTTACCGTATTACCTGCATTTATTAGACAAGGTGGAAGGTGCTGCGCATTTCGATACACCTTCGCAGGTTGCCGAAACCACCTTTAAAGAATTGCAAGCGCAATTGCCGGGATATCTCGTGCCGAGGTTAACGCGCGAGGTAGCCGGTGAAAGGAATAAAATTCTTGTGAATATCTCTTAAGAATAAAGCTCCAATAATTTTTCCTGCGCACTGTAAGCTCCATGGTGAAGAGGCTTGTAAGTCCCGTCGCTTTGCATTTCCCACGCATTGCTGTTGTCTTTTAAATAATTTTTTAGGATTTCCTGCCTGATACGCTTTTTACATTCTTCGTCAAGAATCGGGAACATGACTTCAATGCGATAATATAAATTGCGCTCCATAAGATCAGCACTGCCGCAATAATATTTTTCTTCTTGCCCGTAACGGAAATAATAAACGCGATGATGTTCCAGGAATCTACCTACAATGGAAATGACCCTGATGTTTTCTGATACGCCAGGGAGTCCAGGGCGAAGACAACAGACCCCGCGCACAATCAGATTGATTTTTACCCCTGCTTGCGAGGCGGCATAAAGTGCTTGAATCATGATAAGGTCGGTAAGTCCGTTGACCTTAATCATTATTTCTGCATCAACCCCTTTTTGCGCAGCTAAAGAACATTGTTCAATCAGTTGCAGCAGATTTTTTTGCAAGGTAAATGGCGAATGGCACAATTCTTTCAGTTTTACTGTTTTCCCAAGCCCCGTTAGTTGTTGAAAAATAATTTGCGTATCAGCTGTGATATCCGGGTGGGATGTCAATAATCCTAAATCCGTGTAGCGTTTTGCAGTTTCTTCATGATAATTGCCGGTGCCTAAATGCACATAGCGTTTCAACTTGCCATGGACGCGGCGCACTACCAAAGTCATTTTGGCATGGGTTTTAAATCCGACTACGCCATATAAAACCAGTACGCCTGCTTCGTGTAGACGGTTTGCTAACCGCAAGTTGGATTCTTCATCGAAACGGGCGCGTAATTCAATGACTGCCGTGACTTCTTTGCCAGAGCGGGCTGCTTCCACCAAAGCATTCACCATCACCGAATCATAACGCGTCCGATAAAGCGTTTGTTTGATCGCCAAAACATTGGCATCGGATGCTGCCTGGCGCACAAAATCAATGACTACTTCGAAGCTTTGGAAGGGATGATGCAATAAGATATCTTGTTCATCCAATACATTAAACAAGTTTTGTTTGTGTTTTGGAAAACTTGGATATTGCGAGGCAAATGGCGGATAGTTTAAATCTGGTCTTGGTATGCTGTTAATCGCCCGTAAGAAGCGCTGGATGTTGACTGGCCCATCGCAATAGTAAACATCTTCATGACGTAAATGATATTTTTGCAGTAAAAAATCGGTCATGTTATCCGGGCAGTTTTTCTCAATTTCCAGGCGCACTACATGCCCGTAATGGCGTGAAAATAATTCGCGTTGCACCGCTGCTGCCAAATCTTCAGCTTCTTCTTCACGCAATGACAAATCGCTGTTACGGGTTAAACGGAATGCATAACAGCCGCTAATTTCCATGCCTGGAAAAAAACTATGGATGTGGGTTTTTATGATGGAAGTAAGGTATACAAAATGGCTGCCTTCACCGCAAAGTTCGGAGGGTAAGTGAATGAGCCGCGGTAAGGAGCGCGGGGCATGAACTACGGCATAATTGATGTTGCGATCAAATGCATCTTTGCCGCTCAAGGTGATGATGAAGTTGAGGCTTTTATTGAATAACCGTGGCAGGGGGTGTGCCAAGTCCAAGGCAATCGGGCTGACGATAGGCAAGACTTCGTTTTTAAAATAATGTTTGGCCCACAAATGAATATCGTCAGTCCAATCTTGAATGTTATAGAAATGAATATTTTCTTTTTTTAAGGCAGGTAATAATTGCTTGTTGAAAATGGAATACAATTCATCGATAAGTTTGTGCGTTTTTTTGCTAAGATGGCTTAAAATTTCATCGGGACGCAAGCCATCAATACTCAGTTTAACGGAGGAAATGGCGATCTTTTCCTTTAAACCAGCAACGCGTATTTCAAAAAACTCATCCAAGTTACCGCTGCATATACAAAGGTAGCGCATCCGTTCCAGTAAAGGGACATGTTCATCACGGGCTAACTTCAATACGCGTTCATTAAATGCCAATGCAGTAAATTCGCGGTTGATATAATACTCAGGATTATCAAATGGATTATCCAAGTGGTTCTCCACGACATTCGGGGCTAGTTCAAGTGTATGCTGCAACATGGCTCCTTAAAAATCAACACGTTGATCATTAGCATTAATTCACCAGGAAAAAACAAACTCCAATAAATGCAATAAAGCCCCAAAAAGGGGATAGATTCAAAAAAGCTAGAGCTAAAAAGAATAAAATGCAAGCCATTACCATCGACAGCGAATAATATACAGCCAGCACGCCCTGGGCGATGGAAAAAGTGGCGGCAGCCAATAGCGCAAAAGCCCCATATTGCACGGCAATCATAATTTTGCGCATAATAGGACTGTTATGGCTTGTCAGCCAAAAATAACCGAAAATGGCTAAAATTAATCCTGGTAAATTCAAACAAGCTACCGCTAGGAGCAATCCGGCAGTTCCGCCTGCCTTATAGCCGATAAGTGCCGCAAGTTTGACTGCAGTCAAGCCTGGAAATAAAAAAGTACTGCCAACCATTTGGATAAATTCTTCCTGCCCTATCCAATGGCGATAATTGACTGCTTCATATTCCAGCAACTTAAGCATGGAATTCCCGCCGCCAAGGGAAATCAGTCCGATTTTTCCAAAGCTTATGGTTATGGCAAGCAAGGTTTTAATCATACCAATATACTTTTGAGGAAAGTCACATAGTCGCAAGAAATCCAAGTTGCAAGCAAGTGTTGCGCAAATGTTTCCACTAAAGATAAAGCACGTGACTCAATGCTCAAGCTAAAATAAATTTTATCCTGAACGCGCAAGCGCGCTAACTCAAGCTTGGTGGCGGGCTCAGTAGAAAACTTATAAACGAATGCATCCTTGCTGACTGCAATTTTTTTCCCGGATGCTTTAATTTGTCCTAAAAGTTCTTCTACCGTTATATTTTCCGCCCCGGGCAATGTTGCAGCCGCGCCTTGTTCGTCCAGGATAATTTTACGCCCATAAGCCATGGCATGCTCTTTTTTTGCAAGCAATGGTTTATAAACGATTTGTCCCCGGCGCATTTTAATGTTTAAGGGGGCATTATCGAGGAGGTAATAGGTATCCTCCCGTTTTTTTAATTGAAATTGGCTTAATTCGAGAAAGTGTTCAGTCAATCCTTTAAGGCAGATAATTGCGTCTTCCGGCCAAAAACAGCGCATTTCCCAGCGCATTTCAGCCGCACAAGCCAGTGCATTAGCGGGGATATGCAAGGAAGTGGTTGGCTCAAGCTCGAAATTCCATACCAAGCGTTTATTCATATTTAGCCCGTGATGAATAAAAAGATTACGCTAGGATATTCCATTATGTTATGCAAGCGATGATTTTATTTCATTGAATTTACAAATGTTTTTTATATATACTCATTGACTTCAATCAGCTCTTTGCTTCACTTGCATGGATTTACAAGGAAAAGGAAAATGGCCGTCACATTATTTGTCTTGTATTTATTGTTTACTCTTATTGCGCTTTATCATGCCTGGCATCCGCAAGTCTGGATTGGGGCTAGCATCGTATATCTAGTGGTTACCACGTTTTTTATAGGTTTGCCCTGGATAGCAGGAATCTTTTTGTGGGCAATAATTATCGCTATTATGTTAACCCTGCAAGTGCAAAGCGTACGGGCGGCAATCAGTGCTTTTTTATATGCACGTGCCGGCAAGTCTTTGCCCAAACTTTCCAAAACTGAAGAAGACGCTTTAAATGCAGGCGATACCTGGTTGGAGGAAGATATTTTTACCGGGATGCCTGTCTGGGAAAAGTTATCACAACTTGCAACGCAACTGACTGCTGAAGAACAAGCATTTCTACAGCACGAAACCGAAGAATTATGCGCAATGATTAATGACTGGGATTTTTCCCAGCAGCGTGACCTTCCCGAACACGTGTGGACTTATTTGAAAGAAAAGGGTTTTTTTGGCTTAGTGATCAGTAAGGAGTATGGCGGGAAAGGATTTTCTGCACGTGCTCACTCAGATGTGGTGATGAAGATTGCCAGTCGTTCCGGCGCTGCAGCCGTCACGGTCATGGTTCCTAATTCTTTAGGCCCGGGTGAATTATTGCAGCACTATGGTACTGCAGAACAAAAATCTTATTACTTGCCACGTTTGGCAAAAGGCATCGACATTCCTTGTTTTGCCCTGACCGAACCTGAAGCGGGAAGCGATGCAACTTCCATTCAGTCTGAAGCCATTGTCGTGCAGAAAGAAATGAATGGCCAGCAAGTCTTGGGATTAAGCATCACGCTTAACAAGCGCTGGATTACATTGTCTCCCGTAGCGACATTAATTGGTTTGGCTGTTAATTTAAAAGATCCAAATGGTTTGCTGCAAGGTAAAGGCGAGGAAGGAATCACTTGCTTGCTCATCTCCCGCGAAGCGGAGCATTTAGAGATAGGCAACCGCCATTTGCCAGCGGATCAGTGGTTTATGAATGGCACGATTCGTGGTGAAAATATCTTTGCTCCCATTACCAGTATCATTGGTGGGCAGGAGCAAGCCGGGCACGGTTGGCAAATGCTGGTAGAGTGCCTGTCAATTGGCCGCTCGATTTCATTGCCGGCATTGGGTGCAGCTTCTTCAAGCGTTTCTTATATAGCAACGGGTGCCTATGCACGCGTGCGTCGCCAATTTAATGTGGAATTAGCGCAATTTGAAGGCATTGAAGAAAAATTGGCCGAAATTGCAGGTTTGAATTATTTGGTGAATGCCACCCGCTTAATGACTGTTGCTGCAGTGAATCAAGGCAAAAAACCCTCTGTGGCATCTGCAATTACCAAATATTTCAATACAGAATTGGCACGCATTGCCGTGAATGCTGCCATGGATGTTCACGGCGGTCGTACCGTAGTGATCGGACCGCGTAATTACCTTGCAAGTTTTTACCAAAGTATCCCGATATCCGTCACCGTTGAAGGTGCAAATATCATGTCGAGAAATTTATTAATTTTTGGACAGGGTTCCATGGCATGTCATCCTTTTATTCGTAAAGAATTTTACGCATTGTCCAGCAACGATAAAGAACAGTTTGCTGAAATTATTTGGCAGCATATCAGTTATTTTATGCGAAATTTTGCCAAGGCAACGCTTTCGGCGTGGACAGGTGGTTTTTTGATAGCAGCCCCAAAGAGCCCTATGCGCCGTGAATATCAACGTTTAGCCAGGCTCAGTTATGCTTATGCCTGGATTGCCGATCTTGCGCTAATTTATTTAGGCGGCAATTTAAAGCGCAAAGAACGTTTGTCCGCCCGTTTGGCAGATGGGATGTCGTATCTTTACATGGCGATGGCAGCTCTTACCTATTTCGAGCAACATCGCAGTAAAGATCATGAATTGCATGCCAAATGGGCTGTTACTTATTGCTTTTATCATGCGCAAAAAGCGATGATCGATTTTTGCGAAAATTTCCCATCGCGCATGCTTGGTTGGTTGATCCGCTTTTTCGTATTTCCCGGCGGGCAAAGCATGCTTGCGCCACGGGATAAATTAGATCACCAGTTAGCACGGTTGATGACCCAAAACAATGCATATCGCCAGGAAATCTGTAGCTTTATTTACATGAGTGGGGATAAGAAAGAGCCGTTGGACAAAGTCGAGCAAGCTTTGCAAGCATTGATTGCGCACGATAATCTTTATAAAAAAATCCGCAGTTTCGGGCGCATTAAGTTAACTGCATTGAGAGAAAAATTGGAAAGCCTGGTCAAGCATAATGAATTGAGTATACAGGAAATGGAGCAGGTCATTGAAATTGAAAAATTACGCTGGGATGCGATCCAAGTGGATGAGTTTTCTTTTGCAGATGTGAAGGAAAAAAGATTAGCTTCATTAACAGATTCCATAAAAGGCCCTTTGGATTAATTTTTTACAGTTTTTTAACATCGATTAAAGATAAAGCAGGTTTAGTGCTAAACCGGCATTTGCTATAATTTATAAAAATTCAACCAAGGTAACGAAATGGCATTAGAATCGGCTCGCTTGCAAGGCGGTACACTACCCAGTACGGCTTCCTTATATAAAATAATGGAAATTGCAACGACTTCGGAAGCTTCCGGGTATTTTTATACCCAGTTTAATGAAGTATTGAGTAAAGCAGGATTAGGCAAGAACATGCCTGCAATTGCCAGCGAAATAGGCAACTTTGCCGAAAATATTGCATGGCAGAAAGAGTCCGCTACTTCCCCCTGGAGTGGTGATACGCGCATGCCTTCCAGTTTCCAGAATTTGCATCAAAATCTGGCAGCAGATGCAGCCAAAACCATTGAAAAGACGGAGATTGCTTTCCATTTTGCCATCAGCCAGGATTCGCAAATTATCCGCGGTTATACCAGTGATGGTGTGGATGCTGATGAAACCACAGTTGCGGCCATGGATAAATTATTTAATGCATGGTTAGCCGGCAATAATTTAATCAGTAAAGGTGGCGTTATTTATCATGTTGATGAAGCAGGGGAACTTCGCCAAGAGCAGGGGCAACCATTAAAAATATCTTCTGCTGAATTTGGTGATTTACTTGAAGATGCAAATAAAGGATTCGCACAATTTATCCATAAAAATAATGATTCTATCAATTTTTCTTTACAGCGCCATGCGTATCCGGAACCAACGCAAGAAGCCAGAGAAGAAGAAGCACCGACTCCCGGTTAAGGCAAATTTAGTATGCCGGCTAAGGAGTGATGATACCCGGCATACCTCAAGATACCTGCAATAATGTTTTACTGCATAACCCATTGGCAGCCAACAAACGCTCAGGAGAACCAATATCAAACCAGCGCCCACTATAAACCTCTCCCGTCGCCTGCTGTTTTCTGGCTGCTTCACGCCATAATGGGGCCACGGAATATCGTCCAATGGGTGCAGCCCGGAAAAAATCAGGGTGATAGCAGGCAATGCCAGTAAACGTATAATGTTTATCTTCGTTGATAAGCCGCGAGCCAAGCAAACCAAAATCCCCTTGCCGGCTATAGGCAGGTTTATCGACTAGAACGAGATGGACTAAGCTGTGTTCAGGCAAGCTCAAATCTGCAAACTTATAATCTGTGTGAATGTCTGCATTGACAGTCAAAAAGGGTTCTGTTCCTAGTAAATGCAAGGCTTGGGCAATGCCGCCACCTGTCTCAAGTCCGCCAGGAGGTTCTGGAGAGTAATGAATTTCAATACCCCAACGTCCACCATTGCCTACGTATTGGCGAATTTGTCCACCCAGATAGGCGTGATTAATTATCAATTTGTTAAATCCTGCACGCACGAGATTTGTAATATGATGTGCAAGCAAAGGGATGCCATGCACTGTACACAAAGCTTTGGGTTTTTGCTCGGTGATAGGTCTTAAGCGTTCGCCGCGGCCAGCCGCTAAAATCATAGCTGTTTTCATTGTGGTTGTTTCTCAATGAATGATGGAAAAATTTTTTGCTGCATCAGGTGATAAAAAGGTAAAAATTGCGGGTAACTTTCCAAGCATGCCATTACATAGTTAAATGTTAAGGGTAAGTCTTGCAGATATCCGGACTTATGGTCGCGCAAATGCAGGCGGCTAAATACGCCAAGTACTTTTAAATGGCGTTGCAAGCCGCAGAAATCAAATGCTTTAATAAATTCAGCAAGAGTCCAGGTCTGGACTTCAGGGAGCTTTTGATAAAAAAATTGTACCCAGTTGAGAATTTGTTCACGCGGCCACTGGATATAGCAATCTTTCAGCAAAGACACCAAATCATAAGTAAATGGCCCTTGCATTGCATCCTGGAAGTCAATGACGCCTAAATCTGGATTTTTAATATCGCCGGTTAAAATCAAATTTCGCGAATGATAATCACGATGGATAAACACGCGTGGCTGTTTTGCAATGTCTTCACTAAGCGTTGCAAAGCACGCTGTGATGATTTCTTCTTCAGCAAGGGTTAAGTGCAAATCTAGATACAAAGATAAAAACCACTGCCGAAATAGATGCAATTCTTGTAACATAAACGATTTATCGAATGAGGGTAATTGAGGAGTAGCAACGGGGCATTGTTGCAGACGAAGCAGGAGTTGCATAGCGGATTGATATAAGGCATTTACAGAGTCTGCAGTCAAAACGCTTAACAGTAACTGATCGCCTAAATCTTCCAATAAAATAAAACCTTGTTCAGAATCCGCTGCGTACTGATAAGGCGTATGAATCCCTTGATTACGCAATGCATTGCCAATTTGCATAAAAGGCAGGATGTTTTCTTTTTCAGGGGGAGCATCCATTACTACATAGGAACGATTTTCATGAAAGAGTCGATAATAGCGGCGGAAACTGGCATCTCCTGCCAAGGTTGTTAACGTGAAAGTCCCTGTGCCTAAAATGCGTTTAAGCCAATTGTTAAGTGCGCTTTGCCTTGCGTGCATGGTATACTTCCTGCCCTCACTGGGCTTGATGATGGTGAAAACTATAAAGCTTTATTATACGCTAACCGTCTTTAGCTTTGTATTAGTGGTCATGCTCTTGGGTACAACATTACTTGCAGCCAAAATAAAAGCAAGGTTTGGACGCTTGGGTTCAGTTTTTTTAATAAATTGGACGGCTATATGCGCTTATTTAAGCCTTACCGGCGTGGCTTTGTGGCTGCACACGGGATTAAGAGCGCAGGTAAACATTGGTTCAACCATGGCAAGGGAAGCGGTACAAGCTTGCGTTGTCACCCGTGATGCTCCGTTGGATTCTTCTTTGCGGGCACGTTTTGCGCAATGCCTGGGTTGGCAAATTACTCAGGAATCCAATGTTTGCGAAGGTTATTATGAGTCGCTGCCTATAACGCCACTACCCGAAAACGAAATTTACATTTTGGCGGATGAAGCATCATTTCATGCCGAGGGGCGCTCGCAGTTAACAGGCCGCGTGGAGATACAAGAAACACAGCGCATTGTTAATGCTAAAACAGCTTATATTTTTCGTGATCCAAAAACAAATAAAATACAGCAAATTGAATTAATCGGTGAGGTACGCTATCGCGAGCCGGATCGATTGATGATTGCAAGGCGTGCTGTCATTAACCCGCAAGATAATTCCGGACGCATAGAAGATGTGCTATATCGTTTTAGCAGCAGCCAGGCGGGAGCAGTATTGCCGGCTTGGGGTAGAGCAAGCTTAATTGAACGTTTTGCCAACCGGGATTATTTATTACGGCAAGCCACTTATACGACGTGTGCCCCACAAGACAGAGCTTGGCAGATTGAAGCTCAGGAAATCACTTTGGATGATGCAAACGCTACCGGGGTTGCGCGTAATGCCGTATTGAGAGTTAATGATTGGCCACTTTTATACACGCCTTATTTAACTTTTCCAACTTCAAAACAACGTAAGTCCGGTTTTTTATTGCCAATATATGGCTATACCAATGTGGGTGGGTTTGATTTCGGTCTTCCTTATTATTGGAATATTGCTCCGAATTATGATGCAACGATTATTCCGCATGTATATGGCCGGCGCGGGTTGATGATGGGAGGCGATTTCCGCTTTCTCACTGCCAACTCAATCGGTACTTTAAGTGCTCATTTTTTGCCACATGATCGGGCTTTCGCCGATTTTTTGCATGAAAACAGCAGTCAATTTCCAAGCTTGCGCGGGCAATCCACCGATCGCTGGACATTTATGGTGCATGAAAGCACGCAATTTACACCCAATTTAAGCCTGGGGGTTAATTATCAACAAGTTTCAGATGATTATTATTTGCAGGATTTCAGCACCAACTTGGCAATTTTGACGCAAAATCAATTGCTGCGGCAGGGAAATTTAACGTATACCACGGATCATTGGTTATTTTACGGGATGTTGCAAAGTTATCAAACCTTGCATCCTGTTAATCAATCCGTTATTTCAGACGTCTATGAACGTTTGCCGCAATTGCGTGCCCAAGGTATTTATAATGAATTGCCTCTGAATGCAGAAGTTAATTTGCTAGGGCAATTTGATTATTTTAATTGGCCGGCCAAAAACCTACCACAGCCTGAGGGACCGCGTTTTCACTTAAATCCGACGATTGCATTCCCGCATTTTAAATCATGGGGGTATGTGACTCCTGAAGCGCAGTTAGTGGAAAATTATTACGATGTGCATTATGGGGCATATAATACCACCTTTAATCCTTATAGCCTGTCTTACCGCTCTTATGATTCACCCTATGCCTATGACACCACTTATGGTGCATTCATGCCTTCCCAAAATTTTAATCGCACGATTCCCCGCTATGACGTGGATGGCGGTTTATTTTTTGAACGCTTTACGCGGGTAATGGGGCAAAATTATACGCAAACCTTAGAACCCAGGTTATTTTACTTATACGTGCCTTATCATGATCAAACTCCCATCCCTGTATATGATTCCGCATATATGATTTTTAATTATGATCAATTATTCCGCACCAACCGTTTTTCTGGTTTTGATAGGATTGGCGATGCCAACCAACTTTCCTATGCCTTAACCAGCCGTTGGCTAGCCGAGGATACGGGTAAGGAAAAAGCCAGTTTTTCCATTGGGCAAATCCGTTATTTTTCCGATCGGCGTGTACAACTTTGCTATAACAAACAAGGAAATTGCGCAGATAATCCGTTAACTTTGGGGTATTTATCGCCTGTGGCAAAATCTTCGCCCATTGCCTCACGCGCCGTTTATCGGGTCAATCCGGCATGGATGGTCAGCGGTGATTATGTGTGGGATGTTTACACGCATGCGACTAATAATGGCAATTTGAATTTTCATTATCAGCCGGCAGCAAACCAGATCCTTAATTTTGGTTATTCTTATTTGGTTAACGGAGATGTGACTCAAGTCGCGAACAGTGGCATTCAAGATAATGCATTGCATCAAGCCAATATTTCTGCGGCATTACCGTTTACCGAGAAATGGAGCGGGCTGGGTGCCTATAGTTATAACATCAGCAAACATTACAGCATGATGGGCTTTGCCGGATTGCAATATGATACCTGCTGTTGGGCTATCCGTTTACTGGGAGGACGCACGTTTAGAAGCCTGACTCCCAATACCTTGACCCCGCAATACACGAACAACGTATATTTGCAGATTTTGCTTAAAGGTTTGGGTTCTGCAGCCAGCGGCGATCCTACTACCATTATCCGCAGTTATTTGCCTACTTATGCGGATATATTCCGCCACTGACAGGCAAGCCGTTAAACTTTGCGAACCCTCATGCAAGTGCTTATTCCTTTGCATTGAACTCTTTGGATTTAAATTAAGCAAATTTGCTTGTAATTTGCGATTGAATACCCTAAATTGCAGCATCAAAAATTTGCCTGAGTCTGGATTAGTTCAGAAATCAGTGATAATGGTATATTTTGTACCCATTTGACGAAGTTGCTATGAAGTACAAAATTAAACTTAATCAAGTTCTTATAATTTCTTTGGAATACAGACGCTGAAGTTATAATAATGAGGACATGACATGCGAAAGCACATCCTAATTCTATTTATGCTGTTATCCGCCTTAGTCTTTGCCGAACCTTTGGACAAGGTCGTGGCTGTTGTCAATGACGATGTAATTACTGCAAGCGAATTGGCCGCTCAGCTCAGCATATTAAAAAAACAAATGATGGCTAAGAATATGGCCATGCCAGACGAGCAAGTACTTCGCAAGCAGGTATTACAGCATTTGATTGATATTAACTTACAATTGCAGATTGCTAAAAATAATAATTTAACCATCGATAATGTTGAATTAAATGAAGCGATAGGAAAAATTGCTGCCACGAATGATTTGACACTGACGCAGCTACGCCAGGAAGTGGAGCGACAAGGCATGGATTGGAAAACTTATAGGGAAAATATTCGGAAGGAAATGTTAATTGCCCGCGTGCAGCAAAAAGCCATAGGCCAGGATATTGTAGTCTCATCCCAGCAAGTTGAGGATTACATTAAAACATCCTTGAACAACAAGAAAAATCAAGTTTACCATTTGCAAAATATTGTTATTCCCTTGCCGGAAGAACCCACCACTGACCAATTGAAAAAAGCACGCGATAAGGCACAAGCTTTATTGAAAAAAATTAAACAGGGCGAAGATTTCACGCGTTTGGCGATTGCCGAATCAAGTGGCGAATATGCGCTGGAAGGGGGTGATCTTGGTGAGCGCAATTTAGCTGAATTGCCGGAAGTTTTTGCAGATAAGGTGGTGAATATGAAAGTCGGCCAAGTGGCAGGGCCTATTCGCACCGGCAACGGCTTCCAATTGATCAAATTGGTGGCTCTAGGCGGTAAACAAGATCATCATGAAGTGGTTAAGACGCACGTCCGCCATATTTTATTGAAACAAGATGCCAACATGACGGAAGCAGAAGCAATTAGGCAGATCAACAATATTTATGAGCAATTGAAGTCGGGAAAAGATTTTGCCGTCATGGCTAAGCAATATTCCTTGGATGCCGCCAGCGCTGTGAAAGGAGGCGATTTGGGTTGGGTTACCGCGGAAGAATTGGTTCCACAATTTGCCAAGGCAATGAATGCCTTACCTTTACACAAAGTGAGCAAGCCGGTGAAGTCATTGTTTGGCTGGCACTTGATTGAAGTGCTGGAGCGCAAAACAGTCGATGATTCTCAAGCCTTTCAAAGGCAGCAAGTTCACCAATTTTTGCAACAGCGCAAGTTTACTGAAGCAGTCCAAAATTGGCAGCAACATTTACGTGCTGACGCTTACTTGAATATTTTGGATAAGGAATTGGCATGAAACCGCTGCTGGTCAGCAGCGGAGAACCTGCCGGTATAGGCCCGGACTTATGCTTGAGTTTGGCCGGGCATGAATTACCGATTGTAGTTATAGGCGATAAGGCTTTATTGGCAGCACGTGCTCGCCAATTAGGTTTAGCCCTTGAGTTTTTTGACTATCAAGAGGGCATATTGCCTGAAAAAAAACCAAATAGCTTAACGGTTTGGTCATTTCCCTGCAAAGAGACGCCAAGCGCTGGTGTACTCAATTCGCAAAATGCTCCCTATGTCCTGGATATGCTGGGCATTGCCGTGCAGCAATGTTTAAAGAATGAATTTTCCGCATTGATTACTGCTCCCGTGCATAAGGGGATCATTAATCAAGCCGGTTATTCTTTCACGGGGCATACTGAATTTTTGGCCGCACAATGCCAAGCCAAAGCTGTGGTGATGATGCTTGCATGTCCAGTCATGCGTGTGGCATTGGCAACTACCCACCTGCCCTTAAAAGATGTCGCAGCCAGTATTACTATGGAATCGTTAATCGAAATCATTTCTTGTTTGCATACTGCATTGAAAAGAGATTTTGCCATAGAAAATCCTAAAATTTATGTGGCAGGCCTTAACCCACACGCTGGCGAAGGTGGTTATTTAGGTAATGAAGAAATTAAAGTCATTGTTCCCGCTCTGCGGTTTTTGCAAGAAAAAGGGTTGGCTGTATTTGGGCCATTCCCAGCCGATACCTTGTTTACTACAAACAATATAAAAGAATGCGATGCCTTTCTTACCATGTATCATGATCAAGGATTACCCGTGTTGAAATATGCTGGATTTGGTTGCGCGGTAAATATCACCTTGGGTTTACCCATCATCCGTACCTCGGTTGATCATGGAACCGCCTTAGAATTAGCAGGGACAGGGAAGGCGGATGATGGCAGTCTGAAAGCTGCGGTCGAAACTGCAGCCTATATGGCAAAGCAACGCACCCATCTCTAGCCTTAAGCACTTAACCTCCTTTTAATTCATTCCGGTCCACGCAATAATAGATTTTTTGCCTGTGGAGTCGGATATGGGGTTGGTGAGCTTGATTGCTGCAATGGATGAAAATAGAGGGTTGGGCTGTGAAAATAAATTGCTTTGTCATTTGCCTGCCGATCTTAACTACTTCAAAACCATGACGATGGGCAAACCCATTATCATGGGGAGAAAAACGTTTGCATCCATCGGTGTTCCTCTGCCTGGCCGCCAAAATATAGTCATTAGTTCTCAATCCTTGCAAATTGCAGGCATTACACTGGTGCATTCATTGCAAGAAGCGCTGCAGCTAACACAATACGAACCGGAAACGATGATTATCGGTGGTGCCAAGGTATTTTCAGAAGCAATGCCGCTTGCCCGGCGCATTTATTTAACTCAAATTCACCATCGCTTCGAGCGCGCTGATGTGTTTTTTCCAAAGATAGAAAAAAGTATTTGGAAATGTGTGCATGAAACCCATAGACCCCGCGATGACAAGAACGCTTATGACTTAACTTTTTTCGTATACGAGCGTATTTAAAGCGATTTAAAATTTTTGCACAAATTCTACACAATTTGCAATGCTGTGCTATACTAACGTTTGTGTGTATTTTAGAAGCAAATTAGAATAAGATTGACTCAAATACTCATTTATTTCTCAATATGCTTATTCGTTGATATTGCTCAAAAAAAATTTTCAAATTGTTTGCAAAAAACATTTGACAAAGAACTTTGGGTGAGTAGAATACGCACCACTGCCTGAGATTGGCGAGTTCCTTAAGAAGATAGAAGACAAACTGTGTGGGCGCTTTGAATAGCGAAGTACATAGAGAAATTGCTAGTAGAGATACTGGCGCC
>NZ_RZGS01000020.1 GCF_003989745.1 Legionella septentrionalis | reverse complement strand
AAGTTCGGGAAATAACCGGGAAATGGATGAAGGAATATAACGAAGAAAGACCGCATGAATCACTGGGAGACTTGTCACCATTTGATTACAAGTTGATTAAAAATAAGTCGGAAAACTCTAGTTTAGGTTGGCACTAATAAGGGGAGGTTTACAGAGGTAATTAATGAAATTAAAAATATTATTGTTGAGTACGTTATTTTGTCTTATCCAGTTCAGCCCATCCTACGCCAAACGGTACGGGCATCATCTACCGAGAACACCTAAATACGGCAGTTATGGCAAAACACGCGGTATCAGGCCTTATTTCAAAAAGAATGGCACCTTTGTTCAGAGCCACCGAGCAAGCAATCCTCGCTCGGGCATGCATTGTCGTAACAATGTTTGTTATTAAGTTTTCCTAAATGAAAAAAATTTTATTTATAATTAGCTGCATGATGCTTAATTTATCCAATAGCTATCCAGGTACTACAAGTATTTGCCAGGGAAGATTTGAAACGGGACAACCAGTTTATGTAAAAATTGACTGGGACAATAAGACTGTTTATATAAATAGGTCACATACCTTTATTCAGAGTGTAGTGGCATACGGAATAATCACAGACACTTACAAAAATCGGTTGGGTATCAACACTTTTTCCATTATTGGACATTTTCAAAATGCAGGAACATTTATTGCTCAACAGCAAGAACAATATGGCCAAATAACATTTACAAACTTTGCGCGCTTACATTGCAGCAAAGAATTTTTTAGGCCATTTTCAGATAGAATGTTGAGCAACTAAGTCTTTTGATTTTTGAGGGGGTATGAGTTTGGCGTGCTGAACCCCTACCCTATATTCCCTATGAAGGTTTATATTTTCTTTTTTCTAAAATAACCAAACGCTCAAAAAGATTAAGAATCTTTTGGTCTTCAATTTCTTTTTTATGCTGATAGTTCCTTTTTCTAAATGCCTTGAACTTTAAATCTTCTGGTCTAAAAGCAGATAGTCCTTGTTGCCTATGTTGGCGCCATAATAAGCGTATTGCTGCATCGATGTCAGTGATTAAGTCCTGATATAGTATTGTGTCGGCATCTTTTGTTTTTGCAAGCCTCTTCCAATTTGCTAATGAAGCGTATGAAACCCCTGCGTATTTGCACGCAGCTTTTAAAGTGTATCCTTTTTTTACTCCTTCAACGATGGCATCTTTTATTTCATAGGTTAATTTTCGGGGCCTTCCGCCTTTATTTTTCATCAACGCCTCCTTTTTATAGCCTGAAAAAAATAAAAACTTCAAAAACCTCTATTACTCAGTAGTAATAGATTGCCTTGAAGAGTATTCAACAAATCGTATCGGTTTTTTATCTGGAGCATACACATATTGTAAAGAGTTAGCATGAAACCAAAAACCCAATACGCCCTCCCAGTCTCCGTTACGTTGTTTATCACAAATCCATTTACAGTCTGCTGAATTAACAATTTTTTCTTCTTTTTCGTCTAGTAATGCGCCACTAGCCTTAACTTGTGTCAGTCGTTCCTTTTCTTTATTACGCCAAATAATAAAGCAGTTATCAGCTAAATCTGAGGTTGTCCCGGTACCTTTAATATCTAGTTTGCTTGGGGGTTTTGATTCATCAAATCCTTTTCTAGGGTGAACTACAATATGGACTTGGCAATTATGCTGGTTTTTAAAGTCACATAACTGGTCAATAAACACTTTTTGGACGCTGTAATCATCATCAGCAATATCCAATTTCATTAGCGAGTCAATGATAAAAACATCAACTCCGTAACGTTGACGAGCGTACAAAAAAACATCCAACAACCTCTTTGATTTCGCTGAGCCAACAAGGTCAAAAAGCCATAGTTTGTCTTCATACCATTTATGAATCGCTTCTATATACTCAATCGAGGGGTTAGCTAAGGCAGCAGCTTGACGTGTTAATCTCATTAATAGCCGCTTAGGTTTTAATTCAAGGCTAGCAATGCAAACACGAGCACCTTGCTGCATCATACTCAAAATAATTTGTCCGAGAAATTGGCTTTTTCCATGACCGTTTATGCCAGTCCACACTGAAAGCTCATCGGGTCTAAACAATATTTTATCAGTGGCTTTTTCCCAAGGAGATGAATATCCTATAAATGTCCCTGGCTTAGGGTAGAACTCATCAATCACCTGCCCCACAAACTGGCTTGCTGGCTTTAATTCATCCGGATCAAGTGTTTTTGCTAAATCAAAGCACTTTTTAATTGCCTCTTCTGCAACTCCTGCTTGCAGACATTCGTTAGCGTCTTTAAGCGGCAGTTTAACAACTCTACAGCGATGACGACCTAAGCGTTCAATTAATTCTTTTGTTGCAATATAGCCTTCTTGGTCATCATCCATACAAAGAAAAATTTCATCAAAAATGGACAAGCGTTCAAATTCATATTCAATCCAATTGTGTTTCTTACCACCTCCGGCACCAAATGGAACTGACAATGCAGGCATACTATATTGGCATAAAGACATAGCATCAATTTCACCTTCGCAAATAGCAACCGAACGGGCTTGCTTAGGAAGCATATGCCAACCGAATAAACAAGGTTCGCAATCAGGCTCAACACGCATTTGTTTCTTACCATCAGCGCGTTTTAAGTCCAGGTATTTTACGAATATGAGTTCGTTATTACAAAGGTAAGGGAAAACAATTTCATTACCCTTTTGCCCTATTCTGAATGCTTGAATAATCTCTGGTTGTAATTTACGTATCTGCGTTAAGTAATTCATTACAGGCGAATTATCACCTAATGAATCTAAATTTTGTTTGGGTCTAGCAAATTTAGATACTTTGTAAGCTTCGAAATGAGGTTGTGATATGCCTAAGTAGCTACTAGCTTCTTTCATGGCTTCATAGTTTGTTAAATTGCGCTTTTGAACCCATAGATTGAGCAAATCACCGCCATCTCCGGTGGCAAAATCAGACCATATACCCGCTTTTTCGCCCGTTAGATGTACTCCTAAAGATTTGCCAGACTCACCATCAATACTACCAACTCGCCATTCATTACCAATTTTCTTGCCGTTGGGTAATAAATACCGTGCTACTTCCTCGGCACGTTGAGATAAATTTCTTACAATTTCCTTTGCCATTATCATATTAAATTACTCCTGCCATAATATCGTCGCTTTTCATACAATTAGACTGAGTTTCATCTTTATGGGCACTCTTCATGAATCGCTCAATATGTTCTGCATCACGAAAAATTAAAGTGATATCATCATAGACTTGGTGATGGTCATTTTTTCCCATGTTGAATGGGGTGTTTTTACAGCCATCAATGGCTTTTTGAAGCTCTGGTATAGTGTAACCTTGCTTGATAGCCTGCTCGATTGCTCGCCGCCTTTTCTTATCCAATATCGCACGGGGGTGGTTCATAGTGCGCTGCCAGTAATCAAATAGTTGTGCGCTAGCATCATTGGATGAGGTAGAAGAAACACAGAGAGGTGAATCGTCAGATTCACTTAAATGTTTTTCTTTATTTTGTTTGATTTTATTTATTTTAATTTGGGTGGCAGGACTTCCGCAGTCTTCCGTCAACACTGAGGAAGCAATGTTACAATGCCTCGGAATTATTCCTTCAATACTACCGGAATCTTTCTCCATATTGGTAACTTGCTCTATATTAATGGGTTCTACAGGGTAGAGAGAGGTTGGATATTTAATGGTTTGATGTTTTTTCCATCCGGTAACCACCCAATATGCTTTATCGGCCACCGTATATTCATTTAACAGCCCTTGTTGTATAAGCTCGGACACCCACGATTGTATATCGTTTGTGGAATAATCATCTGTAGGGAACACTTCTGCTTTTAGTTTTTTATATGCAGCAGGGTGCACACCGTTGTCATCAGAAAAATTCCAAAGTCCTATAAACAATAATCGCGCTATAGGCGAACAATTTAAAACCTGCTCGCTTGTCCAGAATTCTGGTTTAATCATTCTATTTCTGGGCATGCTTACCCCCCAAAATTTGATTAAGCTGATCCTCTAACAAACCTCTAGACTCAATTAACTCTCGCTCTAGATTCGCTGACAACTTATGCTCAGTAAAAATATCTGCATATAAAATCGATTGCTCACGCTTTAGTTCCTTATAGTACTTTAATAATCTTGCTCTTTCTGGAGAGGTTAAATTACTATATAAAGGCTTTTCATGTTTTGGATTGCCCAGTTGCTTGACTGGGTGATTCGTTATACGCTCCATTATTACTTCCTTATAAATGGCAATTTGTATTGAGGTTATGCGCCCAATCCTCAATTTCTTTTCTGAGGTACATGGGTCTTTTACCTAGCGGATTTCTCGGTTTAGGAAAATCAGGCAGTTTTACTAGCTCGTAAAATTTGGTTGGACCAACCCCTAAAACTTTTTGGACATGGTTGGGATAAAGTAGAATTGGTAGCTCACTCAAAATCGTCTCCTTCAAAAATGTTTTTAAAACGTAGCTTCTCTTTCGGAATCTTTCTCAAGGATTCATGAGAAATTATGAAGGAATTAATTTTTTATCTCTGGCCCCTACAACACAGCATCAAAAATCGGGAATGTGTTGTAGGGCTGTGATTTATTGAAGGGGCATGAGCGGGGTTATTTGAATTTGATAAATAGTTAATAGTTTTTCCCATAAAGCAGCGTTTAATCGATATTCGATACAATGTTTTAATAGTTCGGATGTTAATTTTTTTACACTTGGATGATTTTTTGCTATTTCATATTTTTGGCAATAATATTCAAGTGTCTTATCTGATGGCTCAGAATCTCCAAGAAAATGGGTTGTGACAATCTTTAAAAAGGATTTTAATTTACTACCTTCATAATATTGACTTGGAGGAACCAGCCCTAATGATTCAGCAATAAAGAGCAGCTCAAAATACCGTTGTTTTTCAAGTGAGCTTGTACTATATGGGGAGCCTTTTTTTCTATTTAAGTTTTTGGAAAATTGAACTATTGCATCTCTTCTGCCAAACAGAACAAAAGGCCTCCCACTACGTTCAAAAATACTAATATCTTGCTCAAACATCTCTTGCAGAATTTCATCCTGAATCTCTATTAATTTATCAATCTTCCCTTTTATACCTTCTAGATCAGTCTTGCTACTCATTTTTATCAAGGCTTGGTAATAATACCATGTGTTAGTGATTATATTTACATGCTTCATTGAAATTTCGTGCCCAATCAAATCACATAATTCCAAATAAATTGGCACTAGTAATAGGCTGTTCGCATTAGTTTTAATATCGGTATTTAATGCACGATTTATCATTTGTTTTGAGCACGTAGGCTCTTCGTAAAGTTCTGCCATTGTAATTTTCCTATTGTTGATTTATCTTAAGCTGGCCTTTGCTATGACATAGCAACCAACTGCTATACCATTCCATAAGCAACCTGCGCTCCTGTTTAAAGTCGGCGCGTAAATATATTCCACGCACTCCTTGTACTTTATGAGCTAGCTGAGCTTCAATAGCATCTGCTTTAAAGTCTCCTTGCTCATGCAAGACACTAGAGGCTAAAGAACGGAAACCATGTGCTGTATGACGATTTTTATAACCTGCGTTGTGCAGAAGCTTACGAACACTTGCTTCACTAATAGGCTGAGGTTTTTTTAACGCTGGTGAGCTAAATAAATAGGGTGTAAAACCAGTAAGTAATCTGAGTTCTTTTAATAAATTTAAAACGTGATGAGTTAAAGGCACCCAATGGGCTAACCCCATCTTCATTCGCTCTGAGGGAATATTCCATTCTGCTTTTTGTAAATCAAATTCTGACCATTTTGCTTCGCGTAACTCTGACGGCCTTGTAAATAGATGAGCTAACAACTCCATATACAACTTAACGATTTTTGTAGAATTGGTGTTTTTAATGACCAACATCATTTCATGAGCCTCGCTTGCACTAATCGCTGGCTGGTTTTTAGCTTTCGGCTTTGGCATTAAAACCCTTTTTAAGCCAATAAATGGATAATTTTCGGTAAGAGACGCTCCTACTGCGAACTCGAAAATGCTTTGTAGTCTTGCAAATAAACGATGAGCGACATCATGATGCCCTACATCTTCATGTGGTTTAATAACGTTTAATAAATCTGCTTTTGTTACTTCATCAATAGCCTTTTCACCAATTAAGGGTAAAATATCACGCAAAAGACTTTTCTCATGACGATTGCGAGCAAAATCTTTCCATGAAAATTTATATTTTTGAAACCACTGCTCAGCAACCATACTGAACGTTATCTTGGTTTGCTCTGCATCAACATTTTTTGCTCTGGGGTCAATCCCTTTATCAACTAGAGCTCGATAAGCTAGGGCTATTTCACGGGCTTCTCCCAGTTCAATATTTGGAAATTTCCCAATTGTGATTGTTTGCGGTTTTTTACCCCATTGAAAACGAAAAATGAAGACCTTGCTGAGTTTTTTCTTGCTTGGCCTTAGTTCTAAGGCTAAGCCATCACGGTCAGTATGACGTTTTTTATCTCCGGGCTTTAAAGATTTGATTAGAGCGACTGATAACATTGTAATCACCTCAACGAAGCGGTGACTTTGGAGAAAGGAGGTAAAAAAAGTTTACCCAAAATCTTACCCAAAGTACGCGCGGTTAAATACGAAAATTAACGAATTGTTGAGAAAGATTTGAGAGAGAAAAGTCAGTGTTATTCTATTATTTATCAATCAGTTACGTACTAATTTAAACTCTTGCGAACAATTACAAAATGTGTAATTGGTGCCCAGGGCCGGAGTCGAACCGGCACGGGATTTAACTCCCGAGGGATTTTAAGTCCCTTGCGTCTACCTGTTTCGCCACCTGGGCAGGTATCTTGGAGGCTGAGGCCGGAATCGAACCGGCGTACACGGCTTTGCAGGCCGCTGCATAACCACTCTGCCACACAGCCTTGTTCCTGATTGCTTGCAAATTCTACTACATTCTTGCAAGAAATTGCATGCAATTTATTTGATGCAAATAAACCTGGTAAAAAAAAAGCGACCCTCTGTCGCTTTAATTGGAGCGGGAAACGAGATTCGAACTCGCGACCCCAACCTTGGCAAGGTTGTGCTCTACCACTGAGCTATTCCCGCGCCTCTACGGGGTGCAATTCTACCGGAAATAAACACCCTGTCAATAACGAAAATTAATTTTTTTTTGTTAATAACGGCCAAGCTATCATGAGATAAATGACCATTGACCAAATCGTTAAAATTGCTGACAAATAAAGCAAAATGAAACCGAGGATGCCCCACCAAGAATAGGCAGGATGAAAGGCAAGCAGCAACACCAATGCAATCATCTGCAATACTGTTTTCACTTTGCCAATATAACTTACGGCCACACTTGCCCGGCTTCCTATCTCAGCCATCCATTCACGCAGTGCGGAAATCACAATTTCCCTTCCCACAATGATGATGGCAGGAATAGTGATGTAATTGATATCTTTGGCACCTACCAGCAACAATAAACTCGTAGCCACCGACAATTTGTCGGCAACCGGGTCAAGAAATGCGCCGAATAAAGACATTTGCTTTAATTTGCGCGCCAAATAACCATCCAGCCAATCGGTAAAGCTTGCTGTAGCAAAAATAATTGCCGCAGCCGCATGTGCCCAATGGAAGGGCAGATAAAACACAATAATGAAAACAGGAATGAGCAAAATACGCATCAATGTCAGCAAATTAGGTAAACTCGTCAAGGTACCCACTCCGAACCCCTTTTCCTCAAAATAATTACAGTTGCATGTAATCTAACAGTTGCTGGTAATCATCAAATACATACAAAGCACCGGCTGCCAAAAGTTCCCGTGCCTGTTCTTTTTGATTATAAAAATTCACGCCAATTGCATCCACTCCAATGGCTGCGGCCATCTCGATATCACTTACCGAATCGCCAACCATCAGCGTTTCAACAGCCGAAACCCCGTATTCATCCATAATTTCTTCAAGCATTTGTGGGCATGGCTTGGCTGGCACTTGATCAGCTGCACGCGTTACCGGAAAAAAACTGTCCATGTGCGCCGCCTGCAAATTTCGCCGCAATGAATTATGCCCTTTATTCGTGGCAATGGCCAAATGAATACCCGCAATTTTCATTTTTTCCACGACCGCTTGTGCACCCGGAATCAAATAGACATCAGCCCCCGGGGACGCCATAGCCAAACGTACCGAATGCGTTAACTCATCTTGCTGATGCGCAGTTAACTTCGGGAATATCTTTTTAATGGCTACAGCCAATCCATAGGTTAAGTAATGCCGGGCAAGGTGTTCATCAAATTGCCCAAGATGCATGCGCCTGGCTTCCAAGGTGAGGATATTTAAAACATTTCCTAATGTATCTCCCAGTGTCCCCTCCCAGTCGAACACCACCAAATGATACGGTTTATTCATGAAGTGATTTACTCCCTGAACGCAGCTTGGCTATTGCTTGTGTAAATTCTTGATCCAAGTCCGCCTGAAAGAAATAATTTTTTCCATTGAGATTAAATTGAATCGCCCGAGCATGCAAATATAAGCGTTGCTTTAAGCCCTGGAGATGGGTACCACCGTATTTTTCATCACCAATAATCGGATGCTTTAAGTAAGCACTATGTACGCGAATTTGATGCGTTCTTCCGGTTTTAGGGTTAGCTTCTACCCAGCACGATTCCCCATAGTTTTCCAAAAGCTTGAAACGAGTTTGCGCCGGTTTCCCATCAGGATCCACGGCAACCAGCCGCTCTCCTGATTTTAGAATATTTTTTTTAAGAGGCACATCAACCAGGCAATCTTTCTTATCATGCCAGGAGTGCAAAAGTAGCGCCCAATAAACTTTATCAATTTCCCTGGCTTCTAAAAGAGCCTGAATGGCACGCAACATACTGCGTTTTTTAGCCAAAAGTAAGCAGCCAGAAGTTTCTTTATCCAGCCTGTGCACCAATTCAAGATAAGCCAAATCCGTACGCGTTTTGCGCAATGCTTCAATTACGCCTAAGCTTAAGCCGCTCCCTCCATGCACTGCCAATCCGGCCGGCTTGTTAACTACCAATAATTGCTGATCTTCAAAAATAATACTTTTTTGTAAACGTTCGGTAAGGCGGGAGCCCACATAGACGTCAGATTTACCTTGAGAACTGCGCACTGGTGGTATTCGGATGCTATCCCCTTCCTCTAATCGGGAAGAAGGCTGGGCGCGTTTTTTATTAACGCGTACCTCGCCGTTGCGAATGAGACGGTAAATATGGCTCTTGGGAACCCCTTTCAAAATGCGCAGCAAATAATTATCCAAACGCTGGCCTTCCTCTTCCTGACTAATTTCTGTGTAGCGGACATCACTCATTAAACAAAACCTTTTTCAATGCTAAACTGCGTTCGTCCAATCGCGTCCCTATTTCCTGAACACCATTTTTTTGTTATGATTAACAATGAGCAGAATTATATTCTGCGCCAGAATTATAACGCATAAACAATTAAAAAGTTTACCGGCTGGCAAAAACCAGCTAAAAAATGAGAATGCGCTTCCCTTAAGCAAGGAAAGGAAGCAGCCCAATACCAGAGGCAAATTGAACACAAACTCACCAGATACCCACGCATATTCGACATACTTCTGGATAAAGTATGCACCTTTCTACCTAAAGGCAACATGCGTGCGGTCTGTTATGAAGAGTCTGTCTGCAAATTGTTTATTGAAGCGAAAACAAGGAGAATCGCAACTAAAACAGCACCCATTTGCGGCGAATAATTTATTTTTTTTAATGAAAACAAACGCTATTTTAGAACAATTCGCCATTTTTGCAGCAGTTAAACAGTTTGTAACTAAGGTCTTACAACCTGTTTATAAATTTTTCACACTTAGAGGAAAAAATATTATTTTCAACAAATTTTCTGGCTTGAACAAAGCAGAATGCACTGCCTGTGCTGCAGGCAGCAAAAATAATATCTCTATCCTCTTGGCTGAATTTATAAACACTCTCTCCAGGTTTAGGGTGATGCTCGTCAGCTGTCTCTCATATAAACGTTTTAACAATGCAAATACTTCATTTCTGCTTGGAACAACAGCAGACTGTCCATGCAAATTTAAATGGGCATGAGTATTTTAATTGTTTAACGCCATAGAGAAGTCAGCTTCCTTCTTGTCCTCGCTTTTGTGCCAGCGCCCTTTTAATGGGGTTTAAGATGGAAAGAATGCTAATTAATGCAACACAAGCCGAAGAAATTCGTGTTGCTTTGGTTAAAGATAATATTTTATTTGATTTGGACATTGAATGTCC
This sequence comes from Legionella septentrionalis, assembly GCF_003989745.1. Classification (GTDB taxonomy): domain Bacteria; phylum Pseudomonadota; class Gammaproteobacteria; order Legionellales; family Legionellaceae; genus Legionella_A; species Legionella_A septentrionalis. The sequence goes on along the minus strand of NZ_RZGS01000020.1, from coordinate 34,923 downwards.
GTCAGAAATAAAAAAGAAAGGCAATATCTATAAGGCAGTAGTAACGCGCCGCGAACCTAGCCTGGATGCTGTTTTTGTAGAATTCGGGGCAAAACGCCAAGGTTTTCTGCCGTTAAAAGAGATTGCAGCAGAATACTTAAGCAAACATCCCGACCAATTCGGTGATGAAAAACCTTCAATCACATCCTTAATTCGCGAAGGTCAGGAATTATTGGTACAAGTGGATAAAGAAGAGCGCGGTAACAAAGGGGCTGCTTTAACAACCTACATCACCCTAGCCGGCTGCTACCTTGTATTAATGCCGAACAGCCCGCGCTCTGGCGGCATTTCCCGCCGCATAGAAGGAGATGAGCGGGATGAATTAAAGGAAACATTAAATTCCTTACAATTAACCGAAGACATGGGCTTGATTATCCGTACGGCCGGCGTTGGCAAAAGCCAGGAAGAATTACAAGCTGATTTGGATATGCTTTGCAATCAGTGGCAAGCCATCAAGAATGCCTATAACAACCAGCCTGCGCCTTGTTTAATTCATCAGGAAGGCGATGTCATCATCCGCTCAATACGCGATAACTTGCGTAAATCCATCCGCGAAATCATCATTGATGATCATGCATCTTACGTGAAAGCGAAACAATATATTGAACAAGTTAAACCGGATTTCTTGCCTAACTTGAAATTGTATAAGAGCACGATCCCCTTGTTTAACTTTTATCAGATTGAGAGCCAGATTGAGACAGCTTACCAGCGTGAAGTTTTACTGCCGTCTGGAGGCGCTTTGGTTATCGATCGCACCGAAGCTCTGGTTTCCATCGATATTAACTCCGCAAAAGCTACCAGCGGCGCAGACATCGAAGCTACGGCACTGAATACCAACCTTGAAGCAGCTGATGAAATTGCACGGCAATTGCGTTTACGCGACTTAGGTGGTCTTGTCGTAATCGATTTCATTGATATGAGCTCAAGCAAAAATCAGCGCGATGTTGAAAATCGCTTGAAAGAAGCTTTAAAAGCCGACAGGGCACGCATTCAGGTTGGACGGATTTCCCGTTTTGGCTTACTTGAAATGTCGCGTCAGCGCTTGCGTTTATCGCTTGGGGAATCTGCGCAGGAAGTATGTCCACGCTGCGAAGGTCGCGGTACGGTACGCAATATTCAATCGCATGGATTGTCTATTATCCGTTTGATTGAAGAAGAAGCCCTAAAGGAAAAAACCGCTGAAGTTCAAGTTCAGCTAGCTCCCGAAATGGCCACTTTCATCATGAATGAAAAACGCGATTTCATCCTTGATATTGAAAAACGTCATGGAGTGAATGTCTTACTCATTGCCAATCCATACCTGCAATCGCCGCATTACACCATCACCCGTTTAAAAGAAGATAATGTGGGTAAACACAAAAAACCCAGTTATTCTTTGATTCAGCAACCTGAAGTGAACGTCCCCCAAGGTGAGAAAGACGGTTTAAAACTCGATGAACCTGTTGTTAAGCCATATACCGGGCAGCAAGCCAGCAAACAAAAGGAAATAGGCTTTTTTCAACGTTTATGGAGCAATTTATTTTCCAAAACACTGGAAGCTCATGCTTCTGAGAAAAGTGTCAAAGATGATGCAGGGGAGAAAAAGCAAGCTCATGGAGGTCAATCCTCCGGCAAGCGTTATGCCCAATCCAATCGCAAACGTCGCCAGGGAGGAAGCCATACCAACCGCCATACTTCCGGCAATTCCTCAGGGCGCAATAAACAACGCAGCAATGCTGGCAGCCATGAACAACAGCATAAACAAGGCGGGCGCGTTATTCCCATCAATGCTGAATTATCAAAAAAAAAAGCATCAACCAATAAAGAATCCAGTGAAAACTGAAGCATAAAATCTATTAAACTTCCCTGCCCAGGCGCCTGCCTGGGTAGCTCAATCCAGAGTTCAGATAAAGAAAATTTAGTGCAATGTACGCCTACCGTTCTTCGCGAGTCTGTAATCCTGTAGCGATCGGTGTGACACCAATATTCGGATTTACCCCACAATCATCCAAGAGTTTCAAGAGATTGTTTCCTTTACGGGTTAAACGCCGGACGCAGTAAACTTCCAGATAACTTTGCAAGATATATTTGTATTCAGGCAAGGTAAGGATTGTTAAAATCTTTTCTGCACGCTCGATATCATGCGTCTTGGCGTGATCACAAGCCTGAAATAAAACTGCAGCCACCATGGAGGCATAACTGGCTTTCCTGGCTGGATTAGCCAGATAAAACCGTTGTATGCTTTCATGCAGGGCTCGATCTTTATCCCACTCAATCCAACCTTCATACAAATTTTTAATTTCTTCATAATTGAAGGTTCCTGTTGCTTGCAATTCTTGCATCGCATAGGCAACCGGAATGATGCCTTGCATATTCGCCCAGGAGCAATTGCCGGAAATTTGTGAACTCATGGGAAATTGAGCAGCGGGTATTAAGCCCAACTGCTGATTAATTTCCTTGTGAAAATAATTACGACTTTGTTTTTTAAACAGGAAATTCTGTAAAAAATTAAAATTGAATGCTTCGGGTCTTGTAATTTGATAAATGTTGACACTTCCTTCCTGCAAGCTATTTTCGCCGCGATCAATCTTTGCCCACCAGCGGCCAAAGCGCACAAAACCTAAAGCATGTCCCCTGCTCGCTGCAGGCAGAATGACCATTGGAGATTTGAGCAATTGTGTTAAGTAACGTTTATCTTCTTCTGAACGGTTTTTTATGTGTTGAAAGCGCAATAATTCATCAGCGACCGCGAGTCCATCCATTATTGTGTATAAAAAAGGAAAATATTGACGCAAATGTTTTGTCGCATAGCTGCTGGTAAAGCGGCGCAAAGAATCCCGGATCACCGCCACTGTAAACTCAAGAATAAATCCCTCATAATCCACTTCTATGAATTCCCCGCCGGCATTAACAATGTCTACATCCCCCGTCAATTCAAAACGATGTCCTAGCAGTTTGGCGTAAATAAAGTCCAGAGCAAAATCCAATTTGGCATTATATCGATAAAGCAGATGCTTGATAGAATCCTGTTCGCGTAAAAGGGGATACACCAAAACTGCCAACCCCGAACGGGTATAGGCATTCGCATCAGCACCATGCTCTAGCAATAATTGCGCGAATTCCAAATCATTGTTATCGACAGCCCAGTGCAAGGCAGTGCGTCCGCTTATATCCGCTTTGTTGATATCTACGCCGCGGGCTAATAATAATTCCGCAATATGCGGCTGCCGGGTGATGATGCACTCAATCAGGGGGGTAAACCCGTATTCGTCAATATCATCCAAGAAATCGCCTGCGCGAATGTAGGCGTCAAAATCAGGGACGCGGCAATTGATGATATCATTTGCAATGGACATGCTTACATACCTGCCGGCCTAGGCTTAGGACTGTTAGAAAATTTTGGCGCATTGTTTAACTGCAGTTCATTCCTAAGTTTCTTTTCCTCCTGCGCCTTCTTATATTCCTCATAAGCTTGCCAGTTACGTGCGGAGGGCACAAAATCATCAGGAAGGCCATCCAAATATTGCAGATTTTCCAATTCCGGATGCTCTAATAAAGCGTTCTGCATTCCTTCTTCAGGAGCAGTTTGCAAGCGCTGTGAATGGTCGCGTGCATTTACAGGCGCATACGGACGATGGCCTTGCTGTTCAATTATTCGCCTGGTTCTTTCCATTTCCTTGCTTTCATCAGGCAAGAAAGAAACTTTTTGCTCACCTTCCGGTAGGCGCACAGGCAATTCTATGTCGGAGTTACGTACTGTCATATCTCCTATTATAAATCATAAATAATCTTGTTGCAGAATTTCTGCAATCTGTACAGCATTTGTAGCAGCACCTTTGCGCACATTATCCGCTACCACCCACAGATTCAAGCCCATGGGATGGGAAATATCCTGGCGAATGCGCCCTACAAATACTTCATCATGCCCTGCAGCATTCATCATCGCAGTAGGATATTTTAATCGGGATGGATCGTCGATTACTTTAACGCCAGGTGCTTTTTGCAGTAATGCGCGTGCTTTTTCGGCACTAAGTGGTGCTTTTAATTCCAAATGAATGGCTTCTGAATGACCGTAGAGTACTGGTACCCGTACTGTAGTCGGATTAACCAAGATCCCATCATCTTCCATAATCTTATGCGTTTCCCATACCATTTTCATTTCTTCTCGTGTATAGCCATTTTCTTGAAAGTCATCGATATGTGGAAGTACATTAAATGCAATTTGCTGCGGGTAGACAGAAGGTTTAATGGGCCGGCCGTTTAAAAGTTCTCCTAATTGGGTAATTAATTCATTAATTGCTTTTTTTCCTGTTCCTGAAACGGCCTGGTAAGTAGCGACGTTGATGCGGGCAATTCCCACAGCATCCTGTAAAGGTTTAAGGGCTACTACCATTTGAATGGTCGAGCAATTCGGATTGGCAATGATGCCGCGGTTTTTATATTCAGCGATGCGATGAGCATTCACTTCCGGCACCACTAAAGGAATGTCAGCGTCGTAACGAAAGCAAGAAGTGTTATCCACTACAATGCAGCCGGCTGCAGCTGCAATGGGCGCATATTCCTTGGAAACCGCACCGCCAGCCGAAAATAGAGCGATATCGGCTTGAGAAAAATCAAATTGCGCCAAATCCTCCACATCATGAGGCTTATCATGAAATTCGACGATCTTGCCTACAGAACGCGAGCTAGCAAGAGGATACAATTCAGCAACAGGAAAATTGCGCTCTTCCAGCACTTTAATAATTGTCTCCCCTACGGCGCCTGTGGCACCTACGACTGCAATATTTAATTTTCTGCCCATCATCTAGCCTTAAAAAGTAATCGTGTAAACACATGGTAGCCCAGCGGCGCATGCGCGTCACTTTTCCAATAAAAATTTTAGTTATTTTGTGCTTTATGCCTTAACCAGTGATCCATGATGACCAGGGCCATCATTGCCTCTGCAATTGGCACGGCACGAATTCCGACGCATGGATCATGACGTCCTTTGGTAATGACTGCAACCTCTTCACCGGCTGTATTGAGGCTTCTTCCTGGTTTAGTAATGCTTGACGTTGGCTTGAGCGCCATACTGACAAAAATGGACTGCCCTGTAGAAATACCGCCGAGTATGCCGCCTGCATGGTTACTGAGAAAGCCGGCTTTAGACATTTCGTCGCGATGCTCACTGCCCAGTTCAGTAACTGCTTTGAAACCCGAACCAATTTCCACCCCTTTGACTGCATTTATCGACATCATGGCATGAGCTAACGCCGCGTCCAATTTATCAAATACTGGTTCACCCAAACCTGCCGGCACGCCACGGGCTTCCACGGCAATCCTCGCCCCTATTGAATCGCCAGCTCGGCGTAATTCATCAATATAAAAAGCCAAATCGTTTATTTGCGAGTTATTGGGGCAAAAAAAAGGATTATTATGGATCGCTGCCTCATCTTCAAAAGAAACAGAAATCATACCCATTTGCTGTAAATAGCCGATAATATCGATGTTTAAATGTTCTTTTAGATACAGGCGAGCAATGGCGCCAGCTGCCACCCGTGCTGCAGTTTCACGTGCTGAAGCCCGCCCGCCGCCGCGGTAGTCGCGATGGCCGTATTTTTGTTGATAGGTAAAATCTGCATGGCCAGGACGAAATAAATCCTTAATGTTTTCGTAATCCCGGCTGCGTTGGTCTTCATTATGAATAATTAAAGCAATGGGTGTGCCGGTCGTTTTTTCCGCAAAAATTCCGGATAGAATTTCAACTTTATCCTCTTCACGCCTTTGGCTGGTATATTTGGATTGTCCGGGCTTGCGCTTATCCAGGTATGGCTGAATCAATTCTGCAGTTAACCTTAAGCCCGGAGGGCAACCATCGACGATACAACCAATAGCAGGCCCATGACTCTCGCCAAAAGTTGTCACTGTAAACAATGTGCCAAACGTGTTTCCGCTCATTCGAAATAATCTTTCAATTGTTGTTTAGTCAATAAAAATACACCTTGGCCGCCACGCTCAAATTCAAGCCAGGTAAATGGCAAATCGGGATAAGCTTCCGTTAATGCTTCCTCGCTATTGCCTACTTCAACGACTAAAATGCCGCGGTCATTTAAGTGATGATGAGCCTCTCTAAGGATTTTTTCCACAATAGCCAACCCATTGCCGGCTGCTTCCAATGCAAGCTTCGGTTCATGTAGATATTCTTTAGGTAAAGTTTGCATTTCTGCAAGGCTTACGTATGGAGGGTTGCTGACAATGAGGTCGTATTGCTCGCCGGGTAAAGCCTGGTAACAATCCGACTGGATTAAATTTACCGTATCTTGCATAGCATGCATATCACAGTTCATGGCAGCCACTTGCAAGGCTTCTGCGGAAATATCCACTGCATCCACTGTTGCATGCGGAAATGCATAGGCGCAAGCGATGGCAATACAGCCACTGCCTGTACACAAATCCAGAATTTTATTTACGCGGGCTTCTTCAATCCAGGGAGAGAATTGCTGGGAAATTAATTCTCCAATAGGCGAGCGCGGTATAAGCACCCGCTCATCCACATAAAAGCTCAAGCCGCAAAAATAAGCTTGGTTGGTTAGATAAGGAACAGGAACCCTATCCTTGATACGTCTTTCGATCTGACTGCATAAATATTTTTTTTCATTTTCTGTTAGGCGAGAAGCGAGTAGCATTGAATCCACATCCAGCGGCAATGCCAAACTGCCAAGGATTAATGCCCAGGCATCATCCCAGGCATTGTCTGTTCCATGGCCATAATAGAGATGTTCAAGATTGGCGCGGGAAAGCGTATAACGCAAAAAATCAATAATCGTGTGTAATTCATTGGCAATATTTGCATAAGATTGGGTCATGTATACTCCTGCTGCGTTCGCCGGAAATTGTATAGGAATCCGCATTGATTGTCGTTATTTAAATCAAAGTAAACCGGCAGTTAATCCTTGTGGTGCTTTTGTCGGCAATGACTCAATATATGATATTCTTCACGGCATGCTTTTGCCCTGCATTCATCATTTATAATATAGGTAAGCAGTTTATATGATAAAGAATTATGGCTAAAGAGATTGCGGATGAGGATAAGGCGTTATTTCGTACCATGATGCGGGATGTAAAGCCTTTGCAGAACGCTGCAAAAAAAATAAAGTGTTGCAAAACACCGGCTGTATTACCTAAAGCTTCAGCATCTGTCCCATCATCATCAAAAGAAACCGCATCCTTTTATCTTTCTGATTATTATGAAGATGAAAATCCCGTGTTGTCTGACTCCATTCTTTCCTATTGTGCAGCAGACATACCTGGAAAACGTTTTCGTCAATTAAAAACGGCACAGATAAAATGGGAAGTCAAACTTGATTTGCATGGCATGCGGGCAGAAGTTGCCAAACAAGCGCTATGCAGCTTCGTTATACAACACACTGCAAGCAATGTCCGATGTCTGCTTATTATTCACGGCAAAGGGGGACATAAAGGCGAGGCTCCCAGGCTTAAAAATTTAATTAATCAATGGCTGCGGCAAATTCCACAAGTATTGGCATTTCATAGCGCCCAACCGCGCGATGGAGGTACAGGGGCTTTATATGTATTATTAAAGCGGCAAATCAGCAAGTAAAAATCAGTGATAGGCGTTATTACACATTGAATTTATTTTCATAAACCCTTACTATCTGCACTAAATTTTGAATCCTATAATTATGAGTAAGAAAGCTATTATTATTGGGATTTCCGGCCCATCTGCTTCCGGAAAAAGTTTACTGGCCAACACCATTGTCAATGAACTTGGCTCTGATCAAGTGGTTGTTATTTCGGAAGACTCATACTATAAGGACAATAGCCATTTACCTTTCGCAGAACGTGAAAAAATAAACTACGATCATCCTGATTCGTTTGATCATGCACTGCTTTGCGAACATTTGCGACGACTGCAACGCGGCGAATCCGTTGAGATCCCAATCTACTCTCATTCTAAGCATATCCGTTTGCCGGAAACCCGTTTTATCGGTCGGCATGCCATCATTGTTCTTGAGGGTATTTTATTATTTAGCGATAAGGCATTACGTGAAATTATGGATATAAGAATTTTTATGTCCGCTCCTCTGGACGTTTGCCTAAGCCGCCGGCTTAAACGTGATGTAGTTGAACGGCACCGTTCATTTGAATCCGTACTGCATCAATATGAGACCACTGTTCGCCCTATGTATTTACAATTCATCGAGCCATCCAGTCGGTACGCAGATTTAATCGTACCCCGAGGCGGGGAAAACCGCATTGCCATTGATATGATTCAGGCAAAAATGCGCGAGCTGTTGGCTTCCCATACATAAGACTGTAAATTGTCTTGCCACCGATTAAAGCAGGCATATTACTTAAGACAAGTATAAAGACGATTAAAGGAGATAAATGTGGGATTTTTAAGCGGAAAAAAAGCATTGATTGTGGGCCTTGCCAGCAATCGCTCCATTGCCTATGGAATTGCCAAAGCATTCCATGAGCAAGGAGCCGAGCTTGCATTTACATATCAGAATGAAAAATTGCAAGAACGCGTTGAAAATATGGCTGCCGAATTTAATTCCAAGCTTACTTTTCCTTGCGATGTTGCAAGCGATGTGGAAATCCAGGCCGTATTCGAACAATTGGGCAGCACATGGGATAAACTGGACATTGTTATCCATTCAGTGGCATTTGCTCCTGCCGATCAAATCAGCGGAGATTATGTTGAACACGCTAACCGCGAAGGATTCCGCATTGCACATGATATCAGTGTGTATAGTTTGGTGGCTTTAGCCAAAGCAGCTCAACCATTGATGAAAGATACACAAGGTTCAATTCTTACACTAAGTTATTTTGGTGCAGAAAAAGCGGTGCCAAATTACAATGTCATGGGCATAGCCAAAGCAAGTCTTGAGGCAGCCGTGCGTTATTTGGCACAAAGCCTGGGGCCCAAAGGCCACCGCGTGAATGCTATTTCTGCAGGCCCAATTAAAACTTTAGCTGCTGCTGGAATTAAAGATTTCCGCAAAATTCAAAGCGCCTATGCCAACATTACCCCTTTGCGACGTAATGTTACTACTGAAGAAGTAGGAAATACCGCCGCTTTCTTGTGTTCTGATTTAGCATCAGGCATTACCGGCGAAGTGGTGCATGTGGATGCGGGCTATCATGCAGTTTCGATGATGGATCTCGGCGAATAATCATATGGGCTGCTTACCAGCCCATACTCTCTCATTTCTCTAAGAGCCTAATAGTTCATATTAAAAGAAAACTGAGTTTGTGGCATAAACGACATTGATGGGTTGTCTTGTGGATAATTCAGCTGATCACTGTATTGCGGCACATACTCAGGATTAAATGGCGGGGCTGTTGGCACAAACATGGGCAAATCCTTTCTGCAGTCAAAACTCATGTCTCCAACTATTACCTCCGTTAACTCACCACGGCGTAATTTTCTAACTTTTTCCAAGACTTCGTTAATAATCTCTTTTTTCTCACTAAACAATCGGTTCATATAGGAAGGCACACCACCCTCTCCCAATTGCATGCGTAAAGCAACTATCGCACATTTGACTTTTAAGGGATCCACTCCCATCTCGTCCAATTTCAAGCACTCCCTCTCAGTTAAATTGAACCGATATGGATCTTTAGGCTCCAAGGCATTGGCATTTGCTTTTTCTATGATTGCTTGTTGTATAGCATTGGCAATTAAAGTACCAAAAGCAGTACCTATTAAAGTGATTGCAATAACACCCAAAGCCACCAGAAAAACTGGATTGCCAATGCCGGCAGATACAACAAGGCTTGTCAAAGCAGGTACTAATAAAGCGCCAAGAAGAGCGCTTGCCGTAGCACTTACTGCCATATACAAGAGCGATAATCCTGCCTGCAGCCATCCTTCATGATAATAAAAGCGCTCACCACTACTTAACAGTTGATTTAACAAGTAATACATTGCTATAAAAGCCAAGCCGGCAGCCAATGTTCCCAAAATAATTAGAGCAATAGCTGCCAAAACACTCCCTTGCTTCTTCTTATCTTCTTCACTGGGATGCTGATGAGTATGAGAATGGGCAGAGCCATGTTCATGCATGTGGATAACAGGAAAAGACTGTGGGGCAAATGCCATAAAAAATAAATGATCATCACACACGCGGTTATAGTTATATGGGGTAAGAATTACTACAGGACGGCGTTCCCCTGTTAGTTCATCATTTTTTTGCAGCTGGGATGCCATTAAATGGGCTGAAGAAGCGTCAAGAAAAATATGTAATATCTTATAAACATAGTGATGATCTTCCTCTGCCAGCGCACCCCAAGGGAACGTGTGATAAATCTGGCTATCAAGCTCATAACATAATTCAGAATCAGAAAGATTACGTTTTTTGCAATCTAGATAATGGTGATGTAATTGGGTATATAAGTTAGCAATTAATCTGTTATTGAACCTTTGCGGATACATGACGAATTTCCCGGTTAGTTGCATAGGTATGCATGTGCATACCTATAGGATTCATGAAAATTCTGAGGATCTGGATAAAATTAGTGTTTAACTATTTTAGCCTCTTTTAAGAGGCCATTGACGTAGAGATCATAATCCATAACGCCGTAGCTCGCCTCCAATTGCTGGGTGATGCTGGCTACTTGCTCTTTATCAAGAGCCTCGACTTTCCCGTCATTAATTCTTTTCAGCTGAACAATAACATAATCTCCATTTGCCATTTTTCGGCCTGCATGAGCACCTGCACGAGCTAGATTAAATGCCAATTCATTTACAGCCTCTGGCGCTTTGTCTGTTTCCCGCGTCGCCTCGGCAACACTTTGCCATTGCAAGTGGTTTTCCTCAATTAATTTTTCCTGTTGCAGTACGTCCTTGCCACTAAGCAATATCTTGCCAAGCTTTGTAGCTTGCGCTTCAGCTTTTTCTTTTGCCAATTTATCTGCAATCATGCCATGGACCTCAGCCAACGTTTTTTCGGCAGCCGGTATATGCTTATTCAGACGCAGAACAATGACACTGTCATTATCAATCTGGATAGGCTCGCTGTTATTGCCAAGCTCCAACACATCATGGCTAAAAGCAGCATTAATGACTTGTTTATTCTGGGTAATTGCATGATTGCCACCTTGACGCGAAAACGGTTCCGCTTGCTCTATTTGCAATTTCAAAGCATCCGCTACAGGCGCCAAAGAATCCGGAGTTTGATAACTTAAATCAGATAGCTGCTCTAAAGCCTGTGTATACTTCGTTTGCACTTGTTCGGTCAGCATTTGCTCTTTTATCTCTTGCTTAACCTCAGAAAAAGGTTTGATAGCAGATGGCTTATATCCCACCAATTTAAAAATTTCATACCCATGCCGTGATTTTGTGGGAGCAGAAATTTGGCCTGGTTTATCCATCGTTATCAAAACTTTATCAAATTCCGACTGTCCGGCAATAATCCAAGGCAAAATACCTTTGTTCATTACAGATATTTTATCACTGGAATGAAGCTTTACCTGCTCTTCAAATAACTCGGGCTTTTGTTGCAAAAGTTGATAAACTTGCTCAGCCTTTTGCTGTGTTTGTTGTTGCTCGTCCTCGGAAGCATCAGTCGGGACAGCAAACAAAATATGCGCCACTTGCCATTGAGTCGGCGTGAGATAGTTATTTTGATTTTCATCGTAATAACTTTTTATTTCTTCATCAGAAACCTGAATTTTTTCTTTAATATCCCGCATGGAAAGACGCACGAATTCGATACTAACTTTTTCGGGAGCCATAAATTGTTTTTTATGCTGTTGGTAATAATTTTTAATTTCTTCTTCCGAAACAGTAACTTGTTTCATAAAGGGGAACGCAGGTATGGGGAGATAACTGTAATCCCGGGTTTGCATGTATAAACGCACGAAGCGTGTCACTTCAGAAGGCAGAGCAAATGCTGTACCAATGAAAGCAAACCGCTGTTGATTTAACAACATGCCCTGGCGTACTTCACGTTGGAAAGTTTCCGGAGTGAACAAGGCGCCTGTTAACGCTTGTTGGTATCTATCTTGTGAGAAATGCCCGTCTTCTTGAAATTGTGGAATATTTAAAATCGCAGAATTTGCTTGATCAGAGCTCACTTCAAAGCCACTTTTTTGTGCAGATTGAACGCTTACCGTATTCAGCATCATATCATTTAAGACTTGTTTTTTAAGCTCACTTTCTGAAGTAGCTGTAATTTGTGCAGGCTCACTGAACTGGCGGGTGCGCTGATAGCTTAATTCGAATGCTTGTTTAGTGATGGGTTGTCCGTTTACTTCGACCTGGATGCTTGTATCTTGGTGTGACTGCATGTAGTAATCAATACCGAAAAGGGTAAATGTTACTGCGATGAGAATAATGACTACCCAAGCTATAATCCCCTGGATGCGTTCATTTAGCTTCTGCAACATGTAAGAAATTCCATAATTGATTAACTCGCAAGAAGATAGCAAATTCAAGTCTTATAGACAATCAAGCTTCTACAAGGAGTAATTCACCTCAATTAACTCGATGCCCGTCTTCCCGTTGTTGAATTTTCTATATTTTTGGGCTGACGTCACCACCCAAGCAACTAGGATGTCCCTGTTAGGGAGTTTTCGCGCAACCGCAATCACAAGCTGATTACACAAAATCCTGATAAAAAAAACGCGCCTTTCGGCGCGCGTGATGCTGGCGGAGTGGACGGGACTCGAACCCGCGACCCCCGGCGTGACAGGCCGGTATTCTAACCAACTGAACTACCACTCCATTTCATGGTGGGTGCTGCAGGGATCGAACCTGCGACCCTCGCCTTGTAAGGGCGATGCTCTCCCAGCTGAGCTAAGCACCCAAGAATTCTAAGCTTCTTGTACAGCTTCTTTTAATTTCTTACCTGCTTTGAATTTCGCAACTCGAGAAGCCGGAATATTTATAGTCTTACCTGTCTGCGGATTACGTCCAGTACGCGCAGAACGGCTGCCGGTTGAAAAAGACCCGAATCCTGGTAAAACGATTTGGTCGCCGTTTTTCAGAACATCACTAACTGTTGCCATAAAGGTATCTAAAACTCTTCCGGCAACTGCTTTTGTTACGCCTGAACCATTAGCGATTGCTTCAACCAATTCACTTTTATTCATCTTTTCCCCTTTGCTGTTATTCATCCTTTAGCGGAGCTGATTAAACCAGATTCAATTACTCTCGTCAAGCTGTTTTACATCCTTGAAAGCCCGCCAGTAGCGGGCAACGGGAGAAATATACTCTTTATTGAGGAGAGTGTAAATCCTTATTTTCAATTTTTTTTACACTTTGTTCTACATGAAGCGCGGGAGAAGCTGCTTGATGGACTAAGGGGCTGTTTTTCAAAGCAATCTGCAATACTTGTTCCACGTTCTTTACCGTATGAATTGTTAATTTTTTCAATACGTTATCGGGAATATCGACCAGATCTTTTTTATTCTCCTCGGGTATAATGACATGTTTAATACCTCCCCGATGAGCGGCCAGCAGTTTTTCTTTTAATCCACCAATAGGTAAAACCTGCCCACGTAAGGTGATTTCCCCAGTCATGGCCACATCCGCTCGAACCGGGATTTGTGTAATGATGGATACCAAAGCAGTACACATGCCAATACCCGCACTGGGTCCATCTTTAGGTGTTGCTCCCTCTGGTACATGAACATGAAAATCATGTTTATCATAAAAATCAGGAGCAAGACCAAACAATTCAGCGCGACTGCGTACTACAGTCATAGCTGCATGGATGGATTCCTGCATCACCTCGCCCAACTGGCCGGTATGTATGGTTTTTCCCTTACCAGGCATCATAGACGCTTCTATGGTAAGTAATTCGCCTCCTACACTGGTCCAAGCTAAACCAGTAACTTGACCGACTTGATCAAACTGTTCAGCAAGACCATAGCGAAATTTTTTCACTCCCAGATACTTTTCAACATTGTTACGTGTGACCGTAATTTTTTTAACGCGTTTATGCGTAAGGATATCTTTAACCACTTTACGGCAAATGCTGGCAATATCACGTTCCAAATTACGCACGCCGGCTTCACGGGTATAATGGCGAATGATTTCATGAATAGCGTCTTCCTTTATCTGAATTTCAGAAGGTTTCAAACCATTCAGTTCGATTTGCTTTGGAACCAGGTAATTTTTAGCGATGTTAACTTTTTCGTCTTCGGTATACCCTGCCAACCGGATGACTTCCATCCTGTCCAGTAAAGGAGCCGGAATTTCAAGCGAGTTCGCTGTTGCAATAAACATTACATCGCTTAAATCGTAGTTAACTTCCAAGTAATGATCGTTAAACGTATGGTTTTGCTCCGGATCCAGCACTTCAAGCAATGCAGAAGCAGGATCACCGCGGAAATCCATTGCCATTTTATCCACTTCATCCAGCATAATAAGCGGGTTTTTAACGCCTGCCTTACATAATTTCTGGATAATTTTTCCAGGCATGGAACCAATGTAGGTACGGCGATGCCCACGGATCTCTGCTTCATCACGAACGCCGCCTAAAGCTATGCGGATAAATTTGCGGCCAGTTGCATTGGCAATGGATTGTCCCAATGAAGTTTTTCCTACACCTGGCGGTCCAACCAAGCAAAGAATAGGTCCTTTCAGGCGCTTTACACGCTGTTGTACAGCCAAATATTCCAGAATGCGTTCTTTTACTTTTTCTAAGCCATAATGATCTTTATCAAGTAATTTTTCCGCTTTGATAAGATCAAACTGAATTTTGTTTCTTTTTTTCCACGGTACGCTAAGCATCCAGTCCAAATAATTACGAATCACTGTAGCTTCAGCAGACATGGGCGACATTAATTTTAGTTTATGCAATTCGGATAAAGCCTTGTCTCTGGCTTCTTTTGGCATACCAGCCTTGTCTATGGCTTTTTCAAGCTGCTCAATTTCGCTACCTTCTTCGGTAATTTCACCCAGTTCTTTCTGGATTGCCTTGATTTGTTCGTTGAGATAATATTCACGCTGGCTTTTTTCCATTTGCCGTTTAACGCGGCCACGCACCCGCTTTTCTACCTGTAGCAAATCAATCTCGGATTCGATAGCGCCCATTAACCGTTCCAGACGCGTGCCAATATCCAACGTCTCAAGAAGCTCTTCTTTATCTTCAACTTTCAAAGTGAGATGAGCCGCTATGGTATCTGCTAATCTACCTGCCTCCTCAATTCCGGCAATTGAGCTTAAAACCTCAGGAGGAATTTTTTTATTAAGCTTGATATATTGTTCAAATTGCGACATGAGGGAGCGCATTAATATTTCAATTTCCTGTTCCTTCAGCGCTTCACTCACTTCCTCCACCATTTCCAGGGAAGCTGACAAATATCCTTCCGTTAAAGAATACTCAGTCACCCGCGCGCGCTGCTCTCCTTCCACCAGAACTTTAACCGTCCCATCAGGTAATTTCAGCAACTGCAAAACACTGGAAACAGTTCCAAAATCAAATAAGTCTTTGGGATTTGGATCGTCATTGGCCGACTTGCGTTGTGCTACCAGAAAAATTTGCTTATTGTTCAACATTGCGGCTTCTAGGGCCTTAATGGACTTTTCGCGACCAACAAATAAAGGGATAACCATATGCGGGTATACAACTACATCGCGGAGGGGTAAAACAGGTAAACTCGACAATGTTTCATTGTCATTGGGCACCAATTCATTTTCATTCGACATGATGTTCCCTTATTCAAATGATAATTAAATTTAGAATACGATATATTTAAAGCTCTGCACTAATCAGTAAGACCAGTGCAGCCTTTAATACTTTAAGAAACATGCATCCTTGTTAAATGCAATTATTCAGCACCACCGGCAGCGGATTGTTTGAGTTCCTCAGTGGCGTAAATCAAAATAGGCTTGCCGGAATTATTAACAACATTCTCATCAACGACTACTTTATTTACCTCTGCCAACGAAGGTAATTCATACATGGTATCTAGAAGAATATTTTCGAGAATAGACCGCAAACCGCGAGCGCCAATTTTTCTTTCCAATGCTTTTTTAGCAATTAAATGCAATGCTTCTTCACGAAACTCCAATTCCACACCTTCCATTTTAAATAACGCATGGAACTGTTTAGTTAATGCATTTTTAGGGCGAACAAGAATGTCTATCAAAGCTTCTTCATTTAATTCATGTAGATTAGCTACGACAGGCAACCGTCCTACGAATTCAGGAATAAGGCCATACTTCACTAAGTCTTCAGACTCAAGAGAGCTTAATACTTTCTCCAAATCGCTTCCATCTTTTTTATTTTTTAGCTGCGCCGAAAAGCCGATGCCGGATTTATCGCTGCGTTCGCGAATAATCTTGTCAAGGCCTGCGAAAGCACCGCCACAAATAAATAAGATATTGGACGTGTCAACTTGGAGGAATTCTTGTTGTGGGTGCTTACGGCCCCCTTGTGGAGGAACAGAAGCTACTGTGCCTTCGATTAATTTCAACAAGGCTTGCTGTACGCCTTCACCGGAAACATCCCGGGTGATGGATGGATTATCAGACTTACGTGAAATTTTATCGATTTCATCAATATAAACGATACCTTTCTGTGCCTTATCAACATCATAATCACACTTCTGCAGTAATTTCTGAATGATGTTTTCAACGTCCTCGCCTACATACCCCGCTTCCGTAAGAGTTGTGGCATCAGCGATGGCAAAAGGTACATTCAATAATCTCGCCAGAGTTTGTGCAAGCAATGTTTTACCACTACCCGTAGGCCCAATCAGCAAAATATTACTTTTGCCAAGCTCTACGCCATCCTCCGATTTGTGCTGCATGCGTTTGTAATGGTTATATACTGCTACAGCCAAAACTTTCTTAGCATGCACTTGCCCAATTACATATTCATCCAGAAACGTAGAAATTTCCTTAGGTGTAGGTAAATGTGACTCTGTCTCTTCATGGGCCTCTTGGGTTTCTTCACGAATGATGTCATTACATAATTCAACGCACTCATCACACACGAACACAGATGGGCCCGCAATCAATTTCTTTACTTCATGCTGGCTTTTGCCACAAAAGGAACAATATAAAACTTTGTCCCCATCGCCGTTACTGCTTTTACTCATCTATAAAACCCCTTTTTTACTAATGATTAACAAATTATCTCTTAGTAAAATTTTAGCCAATTAGAAATTTATCGCCAGTCAGAGACTGACGATAAAGGGAAACAAAGTATTCATCCTTGCTTATACTTCTGTATTCGCTGCTGTTTTCTGTATGGAATTACGGTCATATAACACTTGATCAATCAATCCATATTCGGCGGCTCGTTCGGCATTCATGAAGTTATCCCGTTCGGTGTCGAGCATGATTTGATCAGGTGTTTTTTTCGTGTGTTTTGCCATAATGCTGTTTAAACGCTCACGTACGGCTAATGTTTCGCGGGCATGAATTTCGATATCTGTTGCTTGTCCACGATATCCGCCTAGAGGTTGATGGATCATGACCCTGGCATTAGGTAGACAATAGCGCTTGCCTTCCGCGCCAGCACAAAGTAATAAAGCCGCAGCACTCGCAGCCTGCCCGATGCATAGAGTACTAACATCCGGCTTAATAAATTGCATGGTATCGTAAATTGCAAGCCCGGCTGTAACAACGCCGCCGGGCGAATTGATATAAATAGAAATATCCTTATCTGGGTTTTCAGATTCCAAGAACAATAACTGGGCTACTACCAGGTTAGCCATATGATCTTCTACTTCACCCAAAAGAAAAATGATTCGTTCTTTCAGCAGACGTGAATAAATATCATAAGAGCGTTCGCCTCGCGAGGTTTGCTCAATCACCATAGGCACAAGTCCGCTGGCATTTCTTATTATGTTGTCTGAATATCCCTGCATGCTATGCTCCTTTCTCATTGTCCTCTTCGCTATTTTTTTCGCTATCTTTCTTCGGATTCATGATTTCATCGTAAGTAGATTGCTTCTCAGTAACTTTAGCATCTGCAACTATTTTCTCAGAAACTATTTCTTCCATCACTAATGCTTCAATTTCTGCCAGACGCTCTTTATTGCCACGATACCATGTACGCAATTCGTCAGGGCTTTCGTAAGCGCTTGCCAATTTTTCAATCATTGCATCCACGCGATCTTTGTCTGCGGAGATTGCATGCTTTTTAACATATTCAGAGAAAAGCAATCCCAAGTGCACACGCCGAGTAGCTTGCTCTTCGAACAAGGAGCGTGGAAAATCAGGAATTTGCTCACCCTCTTTATGTTCCGGACCAAAAATGCGGTGGAACATTTCATGTTTCAAATGCTCAATTTCCTGATTAATCAAGGACATAGGCAAATCAAATTTATTTTTTTCCAAAAGCTTGTTAAAGATAGTTTCACGATTCAGGGAACTAATGCGACGCTCAAGTTCCCTTTCCATGTTTTCTTTAATATCTTTCTTGAGCGCTTC
Organism: Legionella septentrionalis; assembly: GCF_003989745.1. Taxonomy (GTDB): domain Bacteria; phylum Pseudomonadota; class Gammaproteobacteria; order Legionellales; family Legionellaceae; genus Legionella_A; species Legionella_A septentrionalis. The sequence goes on along the minus strand of NZ_RZGS01000020.1, from coordinate 16,505 downwards.
CATACCGCCTTCTTTGATGTTGAATTTCTCGGCGAATGCGTCGTTGAATTCAGGTAATTTTCCTGCCAAAACCTGCTTAACTTTAATTTTAAATTTGGCTTCTTTACCAGCTAAATCTTTATGGCCATAATCTTCAGGGAAGTTGACCTTGATATCAAATTCTTTGCCTGGCTCTGCACCTAACAACCCTTCCTCAAAACCAGGGATCATAGAGCCTGAACCAATGATGACTTCAAAATCCTTGGCGCTTCCACCTTCAAAAGCCGTATCAGCGAGGAAACCTTCAAAATCGATGATTGCTTTATCGCCATCAGCGATCGGACGAGAAACTTCTTCCCACTCCTTATTTTGCTCGCGCAGCTTCTCAAGCATTGCATCAACATCGCTGTCTTTGACTTCTGCACGCATTAATTCAACAGAATCTTGATTTAATTCAGTGACTTCAATAACTGGAAATATTTCAAAAGTTGCGCTGTAACGGAAATCTTTACCCGCTTCAAGCTGCTCTGGTTCCACAGAAGGATATCCGGCAGGAACTAATTCTTTCTCTTTCAATGCTTCATACAGGGTAGATTGAACCATATCACGAGCCACTTCCTCGCGTACAGAATCCGCATAGCGTTTTTTTACAACGTCAAAAGGCACCTTGCCTGGACGGAAACCAGACACCTTTACTTTTCGAGCAAGATTCTTGAGGCGTAGACTCACTTCCTCCTCTACTTTTTCGGTAGGTACCGAAATCGTAACTTTACGTTCTAAACCTTTCAGGGTCTCAACAGAAACTTGCTTGGACATCTAGTCACCTCGTGAAAATTATTTAATAGAATGGTGCGAAAGGAGAGACTCGAACTCTCACGGGTTGCCCCACTGGAACCTAAATCCAGCGCGTCTACCAGTTTCGCCACTTTCGCAAACAGGTGGGAATTATTAAACAGTGCCACTATCTTGTAAAGTCTCAAAATTAAATAGGGAATATGCCAAAAAGAATTTTGGGGTGAACGATGGGACTCGAACCCACGACAACCGGGATCACAACCCGGGGCTCTACCAACTGAGCTACGCCCACCATGGATATACCAATTATATCAAAGAATACTGCTTGACGTGGCACGCCCGGCAGGATTCGAACCTGCTACCCTCGGCTTAGAAGGCCGATGCTCTATCCAGATGAGCTACGGGCGCAATACATACCCTCGGAATTGAGGGTGAATATTGGTCGGGGTGGAGAGATTCGAACTCCCGACATCCTGCTCCCAAAGCAGGCGCGCTACCAGACTGCGCTACACCCCGTGAACCCATCCCAAGGACAGAGCGCAAATAATACCTGTAGCTTATCGTCAGGTCAATAAGTTCATGATATTTTTTGTGCTCTTGCTAACATCTCCCAAGCAGTGTAACTTAACTATCAAACTTATGTGGTTTTGCAGTTAAATGCTCAAAAATAATAGAAAATTAATTATATTTTTACTTATGCTGGGTTTTAAACACGTGACTGCACAAACCTTGGTGGAAGCAGTACAACAAACCCTGCGCCATCATCCCGAAATTATGCAAAATCGTGCAGAAACCTTTGCCGCACGCGAAGGAATTGCCGAAGCCAAAGGCGCCTTCTTTCCTTCAATTGATATTGATGGTGGCTATGGCCGGGAAGAAACTGAAAGCCCGCTAACGGTAGATCTAGAAGGTTCAGATAAAACCACGCTCAACCGCCAGGAATTCAACGTTGCTTTGACGCAAAATATCTTTGCCGGTGGCGGCATTGTCGGGGAAGTAGAGCGTAACATTTTTGCATTTCAATCACTGAATTATAAAACCGGGGGGGTCGCAAACGATTTAGCCCTCAATACAACAGAAGCTTACTTAAATATTCTGCTGCAAATGAAGCTGGTAAGACTAGCTAGAAGTAATTTATTTGAGCACAGACGGTTATTAAAATTAATTGAAGAAAGAAGTGTCGCTGGCATTACGCGCATGGCTGAACTTGATCAAGCCAAATCACGTGTAGCGCTGGCTAAAGCCAATTTAATCAGTGCGCAAAGCAATTATGAAGAAGCCCGCATCCGCTTTAAAAAATTCGTAGGTACCTGGCCTGAGCATTTAGTAGAACCTGCTCCGCCCGACACGACTGTTTTTCCTAAAACGGTGGAAGAAGGAATTCAAAAGGGATTGGATAATCATCCTTTAATGAAAGCGGCTACTGCTGATATTCGTGAGGCAAGGGCACAGAATAAAGTAGCTAATGCCAATTTTTATCCCAGAATCGATGCTGTCATAAGCGCTGGCAGAAACAGAAACCTTGACGGTCTTGAGGGCCGAAATAACGACAACTTGGCAATGATAAGGGCTCGCTACAATGCCTTTCGCGGCGGCAGCGACCTTGCCAATGCCAGAAAAACAGCCTATCAAGTTCAACAGGCTTTGGAAATACGAAATAACACCATGGTGGATTTAAAAGAGACGGTACGGTTAGCTTATAATGCATGGCACGCTAGTGCTGAGCGTGCTGTGACTTTGGCATCTTACGTAATTAATGCCAAGAAAACCAAACAAGCTTATTTCGAACAATTCCAGATTGGCCAGCGTTCTTTTCTGGATTTGCTCAATGCTCAAAACGAGCAAAACCGGGCAGAAATTGATTACCTGCAAGCACGCAATGATGAAGTCTTCGCACGATATCGAATTTTAAACAGTATAGGGTGTTTAATCCCTTTTTTGAGCGGACATAGCAACCCATTTAAAGCTTTGCGGTTTGTGCGCTAATTCATGACTACGTTTGACAAAAGCACGAAATTTTTAAAAAAAACAATACTTTTTTTGCTCATAATATGCACAGGATACCTAGGATACACCGTTTATACGATTAAATACGCTATTAAAATTTCCGGCGACTACGCTTATGCCAACCAGCATAGTTCTCCCCAGGAAGCAACAGCAAACCAACGTATAGCAGCCTGGAAAAAATTAATAAGAGAAAACCGTTCACTTAACGTAAAAATATTACTGGAAAAAGTTAATAATTTTTTTAATCAGTTAACTTATATACCTGATACTCCCCTGCAAGGAAGTGCTGATGTATGGCTGACCCCGCAGGAATTTTTAGAGGCAGGAGGCGGGGACTGTGAGGATTTTGCTATAGCAAAATATTTTACATTAGTAGCATTAGGGATCCCGGAAGAAAAATTAAGGATTACTTATGTAACAATCCGGCCTGATAATAAACCCCACATGGTGTTAACTTATTATCCAAAACCGGAAGAGCAGCCATTAATTCTTGATAATTTGGTAGCTAAAATTTTACCAGCCCCGGAAAGAATGGATTTAATACCTGTCTATAGTTTTAACGCAGAAGAAGTGTGGCTGTATGAACGGATAGACAGGGCAAGGCCTTACGGAAAGGCGAGTAGTTTAAGTAAATGGCAAGCGCTTATCGAGCGCATCAAACTACAAGGCGAATATAAGTGACATTATCCAAGCAAACTATCATAATTCTAATTGCAGCATTATCCACGCTGTTTCTAGGGACTTTTTTAATTACGGTATATCAAGCCAAAACATATTTTGAAGAGCAATTGGAACGCAACGCGCAAGATACCGCGACTGCCCTTGGTTTATCGCTATCCAATCAGTTTGGGAATGTAATAGACAAAGGTACGATGATTGCTAAAATAAATGCAGTTTTTGATCGCGGCTACTTTTGTGTAATCACCGTACGCGACATCAAAAAAAACACCTTGGTATCACGTTATCTTAAAAACGAACATCAAACCGTGCCCCATTGGTTTATCCGTATTCTGAATTTTAAAAATCAGCCAAAATCTGCACTGATTGTGCATGGATGGCAGCAAGTTGGTGAAGTCATCGTACGCAGTGACATGAGTCTGGCTTACGAAGCATTATGGCAAACAGTTAAAAAATTATTTGCCCTATTTTTATTACTTACCTTATTCATCACCATTATTTCTGTGATTTTGATTAAGGTTATGTTCAGACCGTTAAAACTTATTATCCAGCAGGCCCAAGATATTGGCAGGAAGAACTTTTATATACTTGAAACCAAACCCAAGCTGAAAGAATTGAACCAACTTTCTACTGCAATCAACGTCATGGTAAGAAAACTAAAACACTTCTTTTCCATGCAAATTGAAGAAACTGAGCGCCTTCGAGCGAAAGCTTATAAAGATAATTTAACTGGTCGTGGGAATAAAAATTATTTCCTGCAGCAACTGAAACAATATTTATCTAGTGAAGATGATTTTTCACCTGGTTTTTTAGTGATAATCGAAATTGCAGGGCTGGCTGAATTTAATGCACATTATAGCTATTCCGAAGGCGATGAAGTTATAAAAACCGTAAGCAATAAGCTTGGCGATATTCTTTTTGATAAAAATTTATTCCTCACCGTACGTCTCGACAGGCCAAGTTTCGCCACGATTATCATTGAACGTCATCGTGAAAATATTGAAGCGGTCATTAACGAAATCTATATCCAAATCGAAAAGCTCGTTAAACGGTTCGATAAATCCCTCTCCTGTATTATTGCAGCGGTGAAATGTGACTTTAATGAAGATGCCAGCGCACTGTTATTGCGCGCAGACAAAGCAATCAATCAGGCAAAGCGTACACGAAGAACACATTATTATATAGAACCTGAGATAGAAGCCGAAGAAATCATTTCTAAAGAGCACTGGCATGAGAAAATTATTTCCGCTATTCAGGAAGAAAAATTCAATTTATATTCACAACCCGTCCAATCCCCTAATGGCATTTATCATAAGGAATGCTTTATTAAACTTGCTGATTCCCCACGTGAAATTTCTGCACGCGAATTTTTTCCAATTGCAGAACAATATAATTTAGGTCTGGAAATCGATGAATATGTTTTAAATCAAATCGCTCGCCTTAAGAAACCCGAGACATTTGCTCTTAATTTGTCTATTTCCACCATCAATACTGAAAAAAAACAGCAACATTTCTTATCGCTGGTGGAAAAAATTGCTAAAACAGGCAAAACAAAACTGCATTTTGAAATCAGCGAAGTATTGCTGGACCAATCGATGAATACCGCAGTCCCTTTCATTAATCATTTGGTCCAATTAGGATATACCGTAGGACTTGATCGCGTAGGAGCAACCATTGCATCTTTAGAACACTTGAAAAAATTAAATATCGCCTATTTGAAATTAGACGGTAGCCTGTCTAAGGATGTGGAAGAAAATAAATTTATTCAAGATTTCATTATTAAATTAGTGACTACATGTCATAGCTTGGACATTATTCCGATCGCTACGGCCGTCGAGAATGAAAGCCAGTTTAATTATCTTAAAAAATTAGGGATTGCCTATTTCCAAGGGAATTATATAGAACCTCCTACTTTACTATTAAGCGTTAAAAAATAGTCTTTCCATCTATATTTTGTAAATTTTATTTTGTTATTCAAAATTCCTAAAAATGGTCTAATATTAAACAAATAAGCTAGGTTTTACATGGCTTAATGAGCTAAGAATGCGTAAAGAGCAATTAATTTAAGCAATTTATTTCACACTATTACTATACTTATAGTGTGGGGTAAGCTTATGACGAATGGTGATGGAATATGACTATAAATATAGCTATGGGAGGTTTTTTTACACTTGCCAAGGATATGACTAAACATGGCCTAAATCATGATAACCCAATTAATACAGAGCAACCGGTCCGGTTCGCTGTGCAATCATGGGTTTTTCCTTCCACCTTGACTGAAAATATCTATTATCATTTATTTTTTACCGATTTTGACATCGCCAAAGCTCCTTATGGAAAAAAGCTTGATAAAGGCGTTGTTGAAATAAGAGAATCCGATATTGACTTAAGCGTGGTCCTACCACCTACAGCAGCCGGCGAGATAAGCGCTAATATTCTAGCAGCGAACCCAATGGCTCTAGGAAGCAGCACCAGCGCTATAGTATTTGTCGAATTTATTAATTCCCGCGGTCATGTGGAAGCAGGTTTTGATACTACCTCTCGTTTTGGCGAATTCTCAAGACCCTTTGAAGTGATTTCCCAAGAAATTACCCTATTACCAAGAACCATCCCAGTTGTCGAATTGGCTTCTGAAACCTCCGGGCCAATCGAACCCCCAACTCATCCTCCTATTATTGAAAATACATTAAATTTAAGTGCAACACCTTCTATTCTGGAAAGTGGCGGAAAAATCACATACACCGCTACCTTGAGTAATGCAGTTGCAAATGATACCACCATTACCTTAAGTAATAATCTTATCATTATTATACCTGCGGGTCAGACCAGTGGTTATGTTACCCAAGAAATTCTGAATCATGAAGACGTGTATCTAGATGCTGAAACCATAAGCGTAAATATTAAAGAGGTATCCGGCAATTCCGAAAATCTACAGATAAATAAAGATCAGATTGTTACTGAAATTACTGATACTATCGATACCACCACCGTCAATCTCGGAAATGTCACTGTCAATGAAGGTGGTACAGTTACCTTAACTGCCAGCGTCGATAACCCACCACAAACGGATTTAACGTTAATGCTGTCCAACGGGCAAGTCATTACGATTCTCGCTGGACAAACCAGCGGTAGCGTGACGTTCCCAGCCCCCACAGATAATGCTTACCTTGATACCGGCAGCCAAACCATCAGCATCAGCAATGCAACCGGTGGAAATTACGAACAACTGGATACCAGTGACACGGCGACGATTACCGTTCAAGATACCATTGATACCACCACCGTCACCCTGGGCGATGTCACCGTCAATGAAGGCGGTAACATCACCTTAACCGCGAACGTTGAGAACGCACCGCAAAACACCCCGCTCACCATTACCTTATCCAATGGCGAAGTCATCACCATCGCGGTAGGACAAACCAGTGGCAGCGTCACCTTCCCTGCCCCAACGGATGATGCCTACATCGATGCCGGCAGCCAAACCATCAGCATCAGCAATGCAACCGGTGGCAATTACGAACAACTGGATACCAGCGACACCGCAACGATTACGGTTCAAGACACCATTGATACCACCACCGTCACCTTAGGCGATGTCACCGTCAATGAAGGCGGTAACATCACCTTAACCGCGAACGTTGAGAATGCACCGAAAGATACGCCGCTCACCATTACCTTATCCAATGGCGAAATCATCACCATCGCGGTGGGACAAACCAGTGGCAGCGTCACCTTCCCTGCCCCAACGGATGATGCCTACATCGATGCCGGCAGCCAAACCATCAGCATCAGCAATGCAACCGGTGGCAATTACGAACAACTGGATACCAGCGACACCGCAACGATTACGGTTCAAGACACCATTGATACCACCACCGTCACCTTAGGCGATGTCACCGTCAATGAAGGCGGTAACATCACCTTAACCGCGAACGTTGAGAATGCACCGAAAGATACGCCGCTCACCATTACCTTATCCAATGGCGAAATCATCACCATCGCGGTGGGACAAACCAGTGGCAGCGTCACCTTCCCTGCCCCAACGGATGATGCCTACATCGATGCCGATAGCCAAACCATCAGCATCAGCAATGCAACCGGTGGCAATTACGAACAATTGGATACCAGCGACACCGCAACGGTTACGGTTCAAGATACCATTGATACCACCACCGTCACCTTAGGCGATGTCACCGTCAATGAAGGCGGTATGGTGACCTTAACCGCCAATGTGAATAATGCACCGCAAACCGATTTAACCTTAACGCTGTCCAATGGAGAAGTCATTACCATCCTCGCTGGACAAACGAGCGGCAGCGTCACCTTCCCTGCGCCAACCGATGATGCCTACATCGATGCCGATAGCCAAACCATCAGCATCAGCAATGCAACCGGTGGCAATTACGAACAATTGGATACCAACGACACCGCAACGATTACCGTTCAAGATACCATTGACACCACCACCGTCACCCTGAGCGATGTCACCGTCAATGAAGGCGGCACCATCACCTTAACTGCCAATGTCAACAATGCACCGGAAACCGACTTAACCTTAACGCTGTCTAACGGACAGGTGATCACCATCCTCGCTGGACAAACCAGTGGCAGCGTTACCTTCCCAGCGCCAACCGATGATGCCTACATCGATGCCGATAGCCAAACCATCAGCATCAGCAATGCAACCGGTGGCAATTACGAACAATTGGATACCAGTGACACCGCAACGATTACGGTTCAAGATACGATTGATACCACCACCGTCACCTTAGGCGATGTCACCGTGGATGAAGGCGGTATGGTGACCTTAACCGCTAATGTCGAGAATGCACCGCAAAACACCCCGCTGGTCATTACCTTATCCAATGGCGAAATCATCACCATAGCAGTAGGACAAACCAGTGGCAGCGTTACCTTCCCGGCGCCAACCGACGATGCTTATATTGATGCCGATAGCCAAACCATCAGCATCAGCAGCGCAGCCGGTGGCAATTACGAACAATTGGATATCAGTGACACGGCGACCATCACCGTTCAAGACACCATTGACACCACCCTTGTGGAGCTTAGCGATGTCACCGTCGATGAAGGCGGTAACATCACCTTAACCGCTAATGTCGAGAATGCACCGCAAAACACCCCACTGGTCATTACCTTATCCAATGGCGAAATCATCACCATCGCGGTAGGACAAACCAGTGGCAGCGTTACCTTCCCAGCGCCAACCGATGATGCCTACATCGATGCCGATAGCCAAACCATCAGCATCAGCAATGCAATTGGTGGCAATTACGAACAATTGGATACCAGCGACACCGCAACCATCACGGTTCAGGATACCATTGATACCACTACCGTCACCCTGAGTGATGTCACCGTCAATGAAGGCGGCACCATCACCTTAACCGCCAATGTCAATAATGCACCGCAAACAGACTTAACCTTAACCTTGTCTAATGGCCAAGTGATTACCATTCTCGCCGGACAAACGAGCGGCAGCGTCACCTTCCCTGCCCCAACCGATGATGCTTATATCGATGCCGGCAGCCAAACCATCAGCATCAGCAATGCAATTGGTGGCAATTACGAACAATTGGATACCAGCGATACAGCAACGATTACGGTTCAAGATACCATTGATACCACCACCGTCACCTTAGGCGATGTCACCGTCAATGAAGGCGGCACCATCACCTTAACCGCTAATGTCGAGAATGCACCGCAAAACACCCCACTGGTCATTACCTTATCCAATGGCGAAATCATCACCATAGCGGTGGGGCAAACGAGCGGCAGCGTCACCTTCCCAGCGCCAACCGATGATGCCTATATCGATGCAGGTACACAAACCATCAGCATCAGCAGTGCAACCGGTGGCAATTACGAACAACTGGATACCAGTGATACGGCAACGATTACAATTCAAGACACCATCGACACCACCGCCGTCACCCTGGGCGATGTCACCGTCAATGAAGGCGGCATGGTGACCTTAACCGCCAATGTCGAGAATGCACCGCAAAACACCCCGCTGGTCATTACCTTATCCAATGGCGAAATCATCACCATAGCAGTAGGACAAACCAGTGGCAGTGTCACCTTCCCAGCACCCACAGATGATGCCTATATCGATGCAGGTACACAAACCATCAGCATCAGCAGTGCAACCGGTGGCAATTACGAACAACTGGATACCAGTGATACGGCAACCATTACAATTCAAGACACCATCGACACCACCGCCGTCACCCTGGGCGATGTCACCGTCAATGAAGGCGGTATGGTGACCTTAACCGCCAATGTCGAGAACGCACCGCAAAACACCCCGCTGGTCATTACCTTATCCAATGGCGAAATCATCACCATAGCAGTAGGACAAACCAGTGGCAGTGTCACCTTCCCAGCACCCACAGATGATGCCTATATCGATGCAGGTACACAAACCATCAGCATCAGCAGTGCAACCGGTGGCAATTACGAACAATTGGATACCAGTGACACGGCGACGATTACCGTTCAAGACACCATTGATACCACCGCCATCACTCTGGGCGATGTCACCGTCAATGAAGGCGGCACCATCACCTTAACCGCGAACGTTGAGAACGCACCGCAAGATACGCCGCTCACCATTACCCTGTCCAATGGCGAAATCATCACCATAGCGATGGGGCAAACGAGCGGCAGCGTCACCTTCCCAGCACCCACAGATGATGCCTATATCGATGCAGGTACACAAACCATCAGCATCAGCAGTGCAACCGGCGGCAATTACGAAAGCTTGAACACCAGCGACACCGCAACGATTACCGTTCAAGACACCATTGATACCACCGCCATCACTCTGGGCGATGTCACCGTCAATGAAGGCGGCACCATCACCTTAACCGCGAACGTTGAGAATGCACCGCAAAACACCCCGCTGGTCATTACCTTATCCAATGGCGAAATCATCACCATCGCGGTAGGACAAACCAGTGGCAGCGTCACCTTCCCTGCCCCAACCGATGATGCTTATATTGATGCCGGCAGCCAAACCATCAGCATCAGCAATGCAACCGGTGGCAATTACGAACAACTGGATACCAGTGATACGGCAACCATTACAATTCAAGACACCATCGACACCACCGCCGTCACCCTGGGCGATGTCACCGTCAATGAAGGCGGTATGGTGACCTTAACCGCCAATGTCGAGAATGCACCGCAAAACACCCCGCTGGTCATTACCTTATCCAATGGCGAAATCATCACCATAGCAGTAGGACAAACCAGTGGCAGCGTTACCTTCCCAGCACCCACAGATGATGCCTATATCGATGCAGGTACACAAACCATCAGCATCAGCAGTGCAACCGGTGGCAATTACGAACAATTGGATACCAGTGATACGGCAACCATTACAATTCAAGACACCATCGACACCACCGCCGTCACCCTGGGCGATGTCACCGTCAATGAAGGCGGCATGGTGACTTTGACCGCCAACGTTGAGAACGCACCGAAAGATACGCCCCTCACCATTACCCTGTCCAATGGCGAAATCATCACCATAGCAGTAGGACAAACCAGTGGCAGCGTTACCTTCCCAGCACCCACAGATGATGCCTATATCGATGCAGGTACGCAAACCATCAGCATCAGCGATGCATTGGGCGGTAATTATGAAAATTTGAACACCAGCGATACAGCAACGATTACGGTTCAAGATACCATTGATATCACCACCGTCACCTTAGGCGATATCACCGTCAATGAAGGCGGTATGGTGACCTTAACCGCCAACGTCAACAATGCACCGCAAACCGACTTAACGTTGACGCTGTCCAATGGAGAAATCATTACGATCCTCGCTGGACAAACCAGCGGTAGCGTTACGTTCCCGGCTCCAACGGATGATGCTTACATTGATGCCGATAGCCAAACCATCAGCATCAGCAATGCAGCCGGTGGCAATTACGAAAGCTTGAACACCAGCGACACCGCGACCATTACCGTGCAAGATACCATTGATACCACCACCGTCACCCTGGGCGATGTCACCGTCAATGAAGGCGGCACCATCACTTTAACCGCCAATGTCAACAATGCACCGCAAACCGATTTAACCTTAACGCTATCTAACGGACAGGTGATCACCATTCTCGCTGGACAAACGAGTGGCAGCGTTACCTTCCCAGCCCCAACCGATGATGCTTATATTGATGCCGATAGCCAAACCATCAGCATCAGCAGCGCAGCCGGTGGCAATTACGAACAATTGGATACCAGCGACACCGCAACCATCACGGTTCAAGATACCATCAACACCACCACCGTCACCCTGGGCGATGTCACCGTCAATGAAGGCGGCACCATCACCTTAACCGCCAACGTCAACAATGCACCGCAAACCGATTTAACCTTAACGCTGTCCAATGGGGAAGTCATTACCATTCTTGCTGGACAAACGAGCGGCAGCGTTACCTTCCCAGCCCCAACCGATGATGCTTATATTGATGCCGATAGCCAAACCATCAGCATCAGCAGTGCAGCCGGTGGCAATTACGAACAATTGGATACCAGCGACACCGCAACGATTACCGTTCAAGATACCATTGACACCACCACCGTTACCTTAGGCGATGTCACCGTCAATGAAGGCGGCACCATCACCTTAACCGCCAATGTCAACAATGCACCGGAAACAGACTTAACCTTAACGCTATCTAACGGACAGGTGATCACCATTCTCGCTGGACAAACGAGTGGCAGCGTCACCTTCCCAGCGCCAACCGATGATGCTTATATTGATGCGGATAGCCAAACCATCAGCATCAGCAATGCAGCCGGTGGCAATTACGAACAATTAGATACCAGCGATACGGCAACCATTACTATTAATGACACCGTCGATACCACGACCGTCATCCTGGGCGATGTCACCGTCAATGAAGGCGGCACCATCACCTTAACCGCCAACGTCAACAATGCACCGCAAACCGATTTAACCTTAACGCTGTCCAATGGAGAAGTCATTACCATCCTCGCTGGACAAACCAGTGGCAGCGTCACCTTCCCTGCGCCAACGGATGATGCTTATATTAATGCCGATAGCCAAACCATCAGCATCAGCAGTGCAGCCGGTGGCAATTACGAACAATTGGATACCAGCGACACCGCAACGATTACCGTTCAAGATACCATTGACACCACCACCGTTACCTTAGGCGATGTCACCGTCAATGAAGGCGGCACCATCACCTTAACCGCCAATGTCAACAATGCACCGGAAACAGACTTAACCTTAACGCTATCTAACGGACAGGTGATCACCATTCTCGCTGGACAAACGAGTGGCAGCGTCACCTTCCCAGCGCCAACCGATGATGCTTATATTGATGCGGATAGCCAAACCATCAGCATCAGCAATGCAGCCGGTGGCAATTACGAACAATTAGATACCAGCGATACGGCAACCATTACTATTAATGACACCGTCGATACCACGACCGTCATCCTGGGCGATGTCACCGTCAATGAAGGCGGCACCATCACCTTAACCGCCAACGTCAACAATGCACCGCAAACCGATTTAACCTTAACGCTGTCCAATGGAGAAGTCATTACCATCCTCGCTGGACAAACCAGTGGCAGCGTCACCTTCCCTGCGCCAACGGATGATGCTTATATTAATGCCGATAGCCAAACCATCAGCATCAGCAGTGCAGCCGGTGGCAATTACGAAAGCTTGAACACCAGCGACACCGCGACCATTACGGTGCAAGATACCATTGATACCACCACCGTTACCCTGGGCGATGTCACCGTCAATGAAGGCGGCACCATTACTTTGACCGCCAATGTCAATAATGCACCGCAAACCGATTTAACGTTAACGCTGTCTAATGGGGAAGTGATCACCATTCTTGCTGGACAAACGAGCGGTAGCGTTACCTTCCCAGCGCCAACCGACGATGCTTATGTGGATGCCGGCACGCAAACCATCAGCATCAGCAATGCAACCGGTGGCAATTACGAACAACTGGATACCAGTGACACCGCAACGATTACCGTTCAAGATACCATTGACACCACCACCGTTACCTTAGGCGATGTCACCGTCAATGAAGGCGGCACCATCACTTTGACCGCCAATGTCAATAATGCACCGCAAACCGATTTAACCTTAACCCTGTCCAATGGGGAAGTCATTACCATCTTCGCTGGACAAACGAGTGGCAGCGTCACCTTCCCAGCGCCAACCGATGATGCTTATATTGATGCCGATAGCCAAACCATCAGCATCAGCAATGCAGCCGGTGGCAATTACGAACAATTGGATACCAGCGACACCGCAACGATTACCGTTCAAGATACCATTGATACCACCACCGTTACCTTAGGCGATGTCACCGTCAATGAAGGCGGCACCATCACCTTAACCGCCAATGTCAACAATGCACCGCAAACCGATTTAACGTTAACGCTGTCCAATGGAGAAGTCATTACGATTCTCGCCGGGCAAACCAGCGGCAGCGTTACCTTCCCAGCCCCAACCGACGATGCTTATATCGATGCCGGTACGCAAACCATCAGCATCAGCAATGCAACCGGTGGCAATTACGAAAGCTTGAACACCAGCGACACCGCAACCATCACGGTTCAAGATACCATTGATACCACCACCGTTACCTTAGGCGATGTCACCGTCAATGAAGGCGGCACCATCACTTTAACCGCCAATGTCAACAATGCACCGGAAACAGACTTAACCTTAACGCTATCTAACGGACAGGTGATCACCATTCTCGCTGGACAAACGAGTGGCAGCGTTACCTTCCCAGCCCCAACCGATGATGCTTATATCGATGCCGATAGCCAAACCATCAGCATCAGCAATGCAGCCGGTGGCAATTACGAACAATTGAATACCAGCGACACCGCAACGATTACCGTTCAAGATACCATTGACACCACCACCGTCACCCTGGGCGATGTCACCGTCAATGAAGGCGGCACCATCACCTTAACCGCCAATGTCAACAATGCACCGCAAACCGACTTAACCTTAACCCTGTCCAATGGCCAAGTCATTACCATCCTCGCTGGACAAACCAGCGGCAGCGTCACCTTCCCAGCGCCAACCGACGATGCCTACGTCGATGCCGGTACGCAAACCATCAGCATCAGCAATGCAACCGGTGGCAATTACGAACAATTGGATACCAGCGACACCGCAACCATCACGGTTCAAGATACCATCAACACCACCACCGTTACCCTGGGTGATGTCACCGTCAATGAAGGCGGCACCATCACCTTAACCGCCAATGTCAATAATGCACCGCAAACCGATTTAACCTTAACGCTATCTAACGGACAGGTGATCACCATTCTCGCTGGACAAACGAGTGGCAGCGTCACCTTCCCAGCGCCAACCGATGATGCCTACGTCGATGCCGATAGCCAAACCATCAGCATCAGCAATGCAGCCGGTGGCAATTACGAACAATTGGATATTAGCGACACCGCAACCATCACGGTTCAGGATACCATCAACACCACCACCGTTACCCTGGGCGATGTTACCGTTAACGAAGGTGGTATGGTGACTTTGACGGCTAATGTCAACAACGCACCGCAAACCGATTTAACGTTAACGCTGTCTAACGGACAGGTGATCACCATTCTTGCTGGACAAACGAGCGGCAGCGTTACCTTCCCAGCCCCAACCGATGATGCTTATATTGATGCCGATAGCCAAACCATCAGCATCAGCAATGCAACCGGTGGCAATTACGAACAATTGAACACCAGCGACACCGCAACGATTACCATTCAGGATACCATTGATACCACCACCGTCACCTTAGGCGATGTCACCGTCAATGAAGGCGGCAGCATCACTTTAACCGCCAACGTTAACAATGCACCGGAAACAGACTTAACCTTAACGCTGTCCAATGGGGAAGTGATCACCATTCTTGCTGGACAAACGAGCGGCAGCGTCACCTTCCCAGCCCCAACCGATGATGCCTACATCGATGCCGGTACACAAACCATCAGCATCAGCAATGCAATTGGTGGCAATTACGAACAATTGGATACCAGCGACACCGCAACGATTACCGTTCAAGATATCATTGATACCACCACCGTTACCCTGGGCGATGTCACCGTCAATGAAGGCGGCACCATCACTTTGACCGCCAATGTCAACAACGCACCGCAAACCGATTTAACGTTGACGTTGTCCAATGGAGAAATCATTACGATCCTCGCTGGACAAACCAGTGGCAGCGTCACCTTCCCTGCCCCAACGGATGATGCTTATATTGATGCCGATAGCCAAACCATTAGCATCAGCAGTGCAGTGGGTGGCAATTACGAACAACTGGATACCAGCGACACCGCAACGATTACCGTTCAAGACACCATTGATACCACCCTTGTGGAGCTTAGCGATGTCACCGTCGATGAAGGCGGTAACATCACCTTAACCGCGAACGTTGAGAATGCACCGCAAAACACCCCACTGGTCATTACCTTATCCAATGGCGAAATCATCACCATCGCGGTAGGACAAACCAGTGGCAGCGTCACCTTCCCAGCGCCAACCGATGATGCTTATATTGATGCCGGAAGCCAAACCATCAGCATCAGCAATGCAGTGGGTGGAAATTACGAACAATTAAACACCAGTGACACGGCGACGATTACCGTTCAAGACACCATTGATACCACCCTTGTGGAGCTTAGCGATGTCACCGTGGATGAAGGCGGTATGGTGACCTTAACCGCGAACGTTGAGAATGCACCGCAAAACACCCCACTGGTCATTACCTTATCCAATGGCGAAATCATCACCATCGCGGTAGGACAAACCAGTGGCAGTGTTACCTTCCCGGCCCCAACGGATGATGCCTATATCGATGCCGGCAGCCAAACCATCAGCATCAGCAATGCAACCGGTGGCAATTACGAACAACTGGATACCAGCGACACCGCAACGATTACGGTTCAAGATACGATTGATACCACCCTTGTGGAGCTTAGCGATGTCA
>NZ_RZGS01000002.1 GCF_003989745.1 Legionella septentrionalis | reverse complement strand
TCCCTCTCCCCAACCCTCTCCCGCGAAGGGCATCATCATACTATCAAAGCTCCTATCGCGGGAGAGGGGGTAGATCGAAGTGAAATAGAAAAATTTGTGCTCAATTTAAGATGAAATCTTGTCTAAAAAACTTTAGGGACGTTGCCTATTATTTTGCTTCGATCTGCTTCCCTCTCCCGCGCAAGGAATTTGCATTGTCGTATCGTGTTGCAATTCCTCTAAAGCTTAATTTTTTGAAAGCAACGTGCAACGATATTTCTTTCTTTATAAATGTGATTATCAGGTGTTGTTGGATACAATCGGTTACTTTTGCTTGGATAACCGGGGGTTTATCCCGCTCTCATTTAAATTTTGACGAAATGTATTGACGGCAAATTTGCTCAAGCTCCTTGGTACTTAGGCCTGCACGCACGTAAGGTTCAATCATTTCAAGTACGGACGCTGCTAGACGTCCGAGGCAACGCGCATCTTTTCTATTGCATCAGAGTTTTTCACTAACATCGTTTATCTCACCTTTGATGTTTGAGTTACTAAAATTTTGAGGATTTCAGGGTAGGTCATGGAGGGATTTTCTTCGGCCAGTTTCCAGCTCTAAGCCAGTATTCTCTTGAGAATTAATAGGTCGGCTCATTGCTCGTGCTATGAGTTTTGTTGAATCATGCAGCTCATCTGATATTTTTACTATGCCCATAATATTCTAAAATACAGAGAAATATTATATTTTGATATCGATCAGACTTGTATTGCTGCTTTTAAATCATCTAATGTTACCATTAGCGTCATGGGATCAATTAAAGAAGGCTCAAAACCTAGTTTGGTATAGAAGTCTTTTGCATTGGTAGAGATTGCATGAACTAGTAATCCTCTAATACCTATAGTTTCGGCTGCTTGAATAACTCTTAGTCCTGCATCACGAACTAATGCTCTCCCTAGGCCTTTATGTTGATATGCTAAATCAATAGCAAGCCTACCAAGAATCACTACTGGAACTGGAATGGGCATGTTTCTTCTAAAACGACCTGTAGCCAAACTCCCATCTACAGAGCTAGATGCCAAGACATAATAGGCTATGACACGTTCATTACTCACTGCTACATAGGTGCGGGAAGCATTTGCTTTTTGATTTCTGATTGCTTTTGTTTTTAACCAGACATCAAGGGTTTCTTCACCTGAATTAAATCCCTGTATATTATGTTGTTCACTTATGGGCTCTGGTTGTAAAATCATTCTTTATCCCAAGGTGCCTTTGTCTGCATAGTTTTAATTAATTGCTCATTCGGCATTGGAGCCTTGTCCAGTTGTTGTAAAAACGCAGCATATGCTTCAGGACTAGCTTTTATTAGCGTTTGTTCCAAAATCGTTTCTTCAGCTTCTCGACGAGCTGCACTTAAAATAAAATCAGATCTGTTTTTACCTCTAATTTTTGCCGCACGATCAATAAGCATTCGTGCTTCACTATTAATTCGCATATTTAGTTTTTCTTGTTTTGCATCATTATCTAACGTAGCCATATTTATCTCCTATTTAAAGATATTATAGTATGATGTACGTACATTGTCATTGCTGTTGATTGGAATTTGAGTCTTATACAATTATGAATAACTCTGTGAGGAGTGTATTAAAAAGCTGGCAAAAAAAACTTTGCTGCCGACGTGCAAAAATTTTTTCAGGAGAGGAGAATTGTGGCTACTGGATAACGAAGGATAACTCATCTGCATCCTATGGCAGGGGTGCTGGCGCACCTTCTTAGTAAAAAATTCCCAATTCCAAACGTGCCGCCTCAGTCATGCGCTCTTGCGTCCATGGCGGCTCCCAAACCAGTTCAACAGTGCAATCACCTACTCCCTCCACCTTATTAACGGTTTGTTCTACGGTTCCCGGAAAAGTTTGGGCTACAGGACAGCCTGGAGAAGTAAGCGTCATTTGAATATGAACATGCTGTTGATCATCGACTTGGATTGCATAAATCAAGCCTAAATCATAAATATTAACCGGGATTTCGGGATCAAATACCGTTTTAAGCGCGGCAATCACAGCTTCCTGCAACGCTTCCTTAGAATCTTGTTTTTTCTTAAAACCAAACATACTTACTTATTCCGTTGTTACCATAGCTTTTTCCTGGTTCAATGCCGACTCCAGGGTATGCCATGCCAAAGTGGCGCATTTAACACGTGCCGGGAAAGTCCGCACGCCAGCCAATACCGCAAGCTTATCCAAGGTCTGGGGTTGCTCTTCATCCACGGTAACCATATGATGAAACCGCCGAAACAAATCATGGGCTTCCTCTATGGTTTTATGGCGCAATACTTCGGTCATTAATGAAGCAGAAGCTTGCGAGATAGCACAGCCGCATCCCAAAAAACTGATATCGTCTATCTTATTGTTACGGAGTTTCAAATAAACCGTAAGTTTATCGCCGCACAAGGGGTTAAACCCTTTGGCTTCGCAGGTGGGATGTTCCATACTGCGATGATTTCTGGGATTACGGTTATGATCGATGATGATCTCTTGATACAAGTCTCGCAAATCCATCAAGCAAATACCTCTTTTACTTTATATAACGCTTTCACACATTCATCGATTTCTTGCTCGGTATTGTAAAAAGACAAGGAAATTCGTGTAGTGGCAGGCACGTCAAAAAAATCCATTAATGGCATGGCGCAATGATGGCCGCTGCGGATGGCAATTCCCTCGCTATCCAATATGGTACCAATATCATGTGAATGGATTTTTCCATGCACAAAAGAGACGATTGGAACTTTATCTCGCGCGGTGCCGATCAAATTAAAGCCTTTCACAGAATGAACCGCATCCGTTGCATAAGCCAACAAATGCGCTTCGTAAGCGACCACAGCTTCAAGATCTAAAGACCATAAATAATCCATGGCCGCCCCTAAGCCAATTGCTCCTGCAATATTAGGAGTACCTGCTTCAAATTTATAAGGAAGCGGCGCATAGGCAGTGGCTTCCATGGTGACATAACTTATCATTTCACCACCACCCTGATACGGCCCCATATCATCCAGCAAATGCTCGCGCCCCCAAAGTACGCCAATGCCTGTAGGCCCATACATTTTGTGCCCGGAAAATGCGTAGAAATCACAACCAAGGGATTGCACATCAACAGGCAAATGCGCGGTTGCCTGCGCACCGTCTAATAAAACCAATGCGCCATACGCATGCGCCATTTCTATCATTTTTTTAACCGGGTTAATGGTACCCAGAGCATTGGAAACATAATTAATGGCAACAAATTTTGTATTACTGGACAATTGCCTGGCAAACTCATCCAGCAAAATTTCACCATCCAAGTTGATGGGTGCAACTTTTAACACGGCACCTGTTTTTTTGCATACCATCTGCCAGGGGACAATATTGGAATGATGCTCCATGTGGGTAATTAAAATTTCCTCACCCGGCAAAATACGCGGGGCAACGAAGCTTTGCGCGACTAAATTAATGGCTTCGGTGGTGCCGCGCACAAAAATGCACTCATGCGGGTATTTCGCATTGATAAAGCGTTGGACTTTTTCACGTACTGCTTCAAACTGCTGCGTGGCACGTGCACTCAGTGCATGTACACTGCGGTGCACATTCGCATTATCATGCAAATAATAATTGGCAATGGCATCAATAACTGCTTTCGGTTTTTGCGTGGTCGCTGCATTGTCCAGGTAAATCAGCGGACAATCGTTTACGCTTTGCTGCAAAATAGGGAAATCCTGACGGATAGCTTGTACATCGAATGCATTAATTAACTCATTGGCACGATTCATACGGTTATCCCAGTTGCTGACACAATAATTGATTTAGCCAGTTTGCCAATTTAGGCGTCCCCATCATCCGCAAATTATCTGCGGCAAAAGCTTTAACTAAAAAACGGCGAGCCTCATCCTGTTCGATGCCGCGGGCAGCAAAATAAAACAACGCTTCTTCATCAAGCTGCCCCACCGTTGCCCCATGGCTGCATACTACATCATCGGCAAAAATTTCCAATTGCGGTTTGGTATCAATTTCGGCATTGGCCGCCAGTAATAAATTTTTATTTTGCTGCCTCGCTTCTGTGTGTTGCGCATGCTTGGCCACCATCACCTTGCCGTTAAAGACCGCGCGCGAATCACCACTTAAAATACCTTTATAATCCTGCTCACTACGGCAATCAGGAACATTATGGTTCACCACGGTATGATGATCCATATGCTGGGCCTTACCCGGGGCATAAATACCATTTAGCAAACAGCGTGCGTGCGGTTCATGCAAATCAATGCTGATGTCACTGCGCATCAGCTTCCCGCCCAGGCTTAAGACATGCGTGTCGACTTCACTCCCTTGTGCCTGTTTAACCGCCAAATGCCCCATATGGTATGCGCTGCGGCTTTCACGTTGCAGCTTATAATGGCTCAATTTGGCATTGGCTGCTGCATGTAATTCGGTAATCGTATTGGTAAAATAAGTCCTTTCGGGCTTGCCCTGAAAATCCTCGATCACCACAGCAGAACTGCCTGCCTCGGCCACCAGCAGGTGGCGCATGAAAACGGCTTGATTATCCTTATCTTGCACGTGTGACAAGATAACAGGTTGCAGCAGGGAAACTCCTGCCGGTAAATAAATAAATATGCCAGCATGCAGCATAGCCGTGTTCAAAGCCTGAAAACCATGCTCATGCTGCAGAATTTGCCCTAAATAAGGCTGAATTTTTTCAGGGTGCTCCTCAATCGCTTGCGCCAAAGGCAATATAATAACCCCAGCCGGCAAAGTATATTGCCCAGATTGAACCCAGCAACCGTTAACCCACGAGACAATATAACCTTCTACAGGCAAATCAGCTGCATAACTTTCCTGGGCCAATGGCGAGCTTTCATTTTGTGTAAAGCGGTGTTGTAAAAAAGAATCAATTAAGGTGTATTTCCATTCTTCATGATGTCGCGTTGGGAAGCCTAAGCGAGCCAGTTCATTAAGCCCTTGCTGCTGTAAGCGCGCCAACCAGGAAATTGGTGAAATTTTTAGTTGGGCTTGTTGTCGATAAAAATCAAGGACATCACTCATGACTGCTCTGACTCCTCCAACCAACTGTATCCTTTTTCTTCCAATTCCAACGCGAGGGATTTATCACCGGATTTAATAATGCGGCCATTTGCCAGTACATGAATGAAATCAGGCTGAATGTAATTTAACAGGCGTTGATAATGGGTGACCATAATGATGGAACGCTCGGGGCTGCGCATGGCATTTACCCCTTCGGCAATGATGCGCAAGGCATCGATATCAAGGCCAGAATCCGTTTCATCTAAAACAGCCAATTTAGGTTCCAGAGCAGCCATTTGCAGAATTTCGTTGCGCTTTTTCTCACCGCCTGAAAATCCTTCATTGATGCTGCGATATAAAAAGCTTTCATCCATATCCAATAACTTGCATTTTTCCCGTATAAAACTTAAAAATTCGATGGCATCCAGCGTATTCTTGCCTTGCCCTTTGCGTACGGCGTTCACCGCTGCCTTTAAAAAATTAATATTCGTAACGCCAGGAATTTCGACTGGATATTGAAAAGACATGAAAATTCCAGCTTGTGCCCGTTCCGCGGGGGATAAAGGCAGCAAATCTTGCCCCAGGAAATGAATATCTCCACCCGTTACTTCATACGCCGGGTGTCCTGCCAAGACCTTGGATAAAGTACTTTTTCCAGAACCATTTGGGCCCATAATGGCATGAACTTCTCCTGCACCCACAGTCAAGTCGATGCCTTTTAAAATGGGTTGTGCATTAATGGCTACATTTAATTGATTGATTGATAACATCTTAACCTACTGCCCCTTCCAAACTGATGCCTAACAACTTGGTCGCTTCCACTGCAAATTCCATTGGTAATTCTTTAAGAACTTGCTTGCAAAAACCATTCACAATCATGGAAACAGCATCTTCTGTATCGATGCCCCGTTGTTGGCAATAAAACAATTGCTCTTCGCTGATTTTTGACGTTGTGGCTTCGTGTTCTACTTGTGCCGTCGGGTTTTTCACTTCAATGTAGGGAAATGTATGGGCGGCAGATTGGCTACCCATCAACATGGAATCACATTGGGTAAAATTCCGTGCATTGAGTGCAGTGGGCGCAATGCGCACCAAACCCCGATAAGCATTATGCGACTGTCCCGCACTTATCCCTTTGGCAATGATCGTTGAGCGGGTATTTTTGCCCAAATGAATCATCTTAGTACCTGTATCCGCTTGTTGATGATTATTTGTTACCGCAACGGAATAAAATTCACCTACCGAATCGTCGCCCTGCAAAATCACGCTCGGGTATTTCCAGGTAATCGCAGAACCCGTCTCAATTTGCGTCCAGGAAATTTTGGAACGTTTCCCACGGCAAGCACCACGCTTGGTTACGAAATTATAAATACCACCCTTGCCCTCTTTATCGCCAGGGTACCAATTTTGCACGGTGGAATATTTAATTTGTGCGCCATCCATAGCCACCAACTCTACGACTGCCGCATGCAATTGATTTTCATCGCGCATGGGGGCGGTACACCCTTCAAGGTAGGAAACGTAACTATTATCGTCCGCAACGATCAACGTGCGTTCAAATTGACCCGTAGATGCTGCATTGATGCGAAAATAAGTGGATAATTCCATCGGGCAGCGCACCCCTTTCGGCACATAGACAAATGAACCGTCGCTAAATACTGCAGAATTAAGGGCTGCATAGAAATTATCGCGATAAGAAACAACAGAGCCCAGATATCTGCGCACCAAATCAGGGTATTCATGCACTGCTTCGGAAAGAGGACAAAAAATTACACCTTTTTCTGCCAGTTTTGCTTTAAACGTAGTCGCAACCGATACACTGTCAAAAACCGCATCCACTGCCACTCCTGCCAGCATTTCTTGCTCGCGCAGGGGAATGCCTAATTTTTCATAAGTTCGTAATAATTCAGGATCCACTTCATCCAGACTTTTCGGCCTGTCTTTTAAATTTTTAGGCGCGGAATAATAAGAAATTGCCTGATAGTCAATCGGGGGATAACGGACACTGGACCACTCAGGATGCAGCATGGTGCGCCAATATTCAAACGCTTGCAAACGCCATTCCAACAAAAACTCAGGCTCATTTTTTATAGCCGACAAGCGGCGAATCGTCTCCTCATCCAAACCCGGTGGAAACGTTTCAACTTCAATGTCGGTCACAAATCCATGCTGGTATTCCCGCTCAAGAAGAGAATTAATCTGTGTGTTTTCTTTAGCCATTATAGGCTCCCTAACTGCTTGATGCGATCAAGGTTAATCATTTGCAAGGCTGGTTTAGCCAATGCCTCCAGACTGACGCTGCTCAAGGCGGATTCAATTGCTTGGCTAATCAAGCGCCAATTCCCCTGCACATGGCAGACACCTTGTAAAGAACATTCATTTGGTTCCAGGCTGCACTCGGTTAAACCGCGGGATTCTTCCAGTGCATAAATAATTTCAGTGACTGAAATGGCGGATGCGGGCCGTTGTAATCGGTATCCACCCGCAACGCCACGCACTGAGGATAACAAACCTGCAGCGGTTAAGCGCTTTAATAATTTGCTGACTGTGGGGACAGTCAAATGGGTATGCAAAGCAATATCCCGCGCGTTGCAAACTTGCTGCGGGCGCTTCGCAAGATACACCATCACTACTGTTCCATAATCGGCCAATTTGCTGATGCGCAGCATACCATTCCTACTTTCAATAATCTAGTACTAATTAAGTCTTATTTAATATATATAGTACTAAATTAGTTCTCTTTAAAGAAAAAGGCTAATGATATCTCATTCTGTATAAAGCGGGCAAGTTGGCCAACTCATGATGATGAAGCAGCCACTCCTACCTAAGCGGGGTATGGCACCCTACGCCGCTTAGGCATCGATTATAAAAATTATAAACAATCTGCCTGATTGACAAACATTTTATTCACGATAAAATGCAGAAAACTGCAAAGGAAGGACGTAACCATGAAGCATTATTCTTTTTTAAAAACCCTAAGCCTGGCATGCGCTCTCATTTGCGCACAATTTGCTTTTGCCGAACCGGCAAACCTTGGGCTTTTGACGCAAGAAGTTAAGGCTTATCATGACTCAGGGACTTATGAAAAGGAATTAACCCAAACCATTGTGCTCGCTCAACAATTTATTCTTGAGAAAGCCAAAGCCAACCAGAAAAGTCCGCAGCCGAAAAAACTGGCCATTGTGTTGGATATTGATGAAACCAGCTTATCGAATTATAACAAAATGGCTTCCCATAATTTCGGTGGCAATAAAAAAATATGGCATCGCGAAATTATGGCGGCAGATTCCCCCGCCATTCAACCCATGTTGGCTTTATATCAGCAAGCCTTAAAACACGGCATCGCTGTATTTTTTGTTACAGGACGAAGAGAAGCTGAGCGTGCGCCTACCATTAAAAATTTGGAAAAAGCCGGCTATAAAGGCTGGAGCGGCTTATATTTAAAACCGGATAATTATGACAAAGCATCGATCATCCCTTTTAAAGCAGGCACCAGAGCTTCCATTGCCAAGTCAGGCTATACCATCATCGCCTCAATTGGGGATCAGCACAGCGATTTGACAGGCGGTTCAGCCGAAAAAACGTTTAAATTGCCTAACCCCTATTATTTCTTACCCTAAAAATTCTATGGCCCGCGATGCGGGCCATTTCCTTGCAATCAACGATTAATTTTCACCCTTTAAACCCTTGACCGCAATTTTTTCGTGGTTAACAAAATGTTGAATAATCTGTTTGGCTTGTTCACTGGTTAAAGGCTTGGTCAAAACCCCATCCATAAAATATTCTTTACAATCTTCCTTCACTACATCCGCCTGGTAAGAGGTAAGGGCAATAATGGGTACATGAAAATCAGTATTTTCTTCCATTTGCCGGAATTTTTTCGCCACCATATAACCTGATGTATCCTCAAGCCCTATATCCATTAACACCATGTCATATTTGCCCGGACTGAAAAGCTGCAAAGCTTTATCACCGGACTCAGCAATATCAACCTGGCAATTCAATGCGGTAAGCAATGCTTCTTCAACCTTCTGAGCTATAAAATTATCTTCCACCATCAATATATGAGGCTCGGCAACATGTTTTACTTCCTGGGGAACTTCTTCTTCCGGCTTGGCAACCTGGGTTTCCAGTTTTTTTCGCTCGGTTATATCAGTTAACACCACAACCAGCTCGGTTACATGACGATGCTCATCAAACAGGGGCACGCGCCTGGCTAAAAAATAAGTTGCCTCGCCTTTTTCATCATAAACTGGCGCTTCTTCAATATCCCATTGCTGCTGCCCGGAAAAAATAACTTTCATGTCATCCAAGCGAAATGCTTCGATTCTCTCTTTAGACCATTTGGTAAATTTGGCCATTTGCTCATAAGGTGTGCCGTTAAAATCACGTACCTGCTTTAAATTAAGCAATTTCACGAAACTGATGTTACACCCTTTTAAATTGCAATCGCTGTCAACCCAGTACACTATATCGGGCATACAATTTAGAATTTCCATATAAAATTGATGTATTGAGAAGGAATCCACGTAATTTTCCGTTGTTATTTGCCGAGCCATCTCGTCCCCCCGCGGTTGTCTTACTGTATAATTATAGTTCATTATGATTTGCGACGCGGGGCTAAGACTATAGAATTATTTATTTATTTTTGCCTGCTTATTTTTTGCAATCTTTCTGACACAAGCAATCCTTGCATCGCCAATTGCCATAAGAAAGAAAGCCATGCAGCATGTTATTTTTAAAAATTTCTATACTATGTAATTCATGACAACTTACATGAGCAATCGGAGATCCCCATGAACACGGTATTTATTACTGGTGCAAATCGAGGCATAGGGTTTGAATTTGCCAAACAACTTTGCGCGCAAGGCATGCAAGTCATCGCAACTTGCCGCAAACCAAAAGACGCCCACGCTTTAAAAACGCTACAAAAACAATACAAAAATTTGACCATTAAGACATTGGATATCAGTAAAACCAATGACATTGTTGCCCTGGCACAAGAATTCGGCAAGACACCCATTGACTGGTTGATAAATAATGCCGGGATAAGCGGAGAATCAGGCGTAACAATAGGTAATATTGCGCGTGAAAACTTCCTGCACCTTGTGGAAGTCAATTGCTTTGGACCGTTAAAATTGAGTGAAGCCTTGCTGCCATCATTAAAGCTCGGCCAAGGTAAATTAATTGTCTGCATCAGTTCAAAGATGGGCAGCATCAGCAGCAATGAACAAGGGCGAAGCTATGCGTATCGCACGAGTAAAGCCGCCTTAAATTGTGCCATGCGCTCTTTTGCATTGGATGTGGCGCAAGACAATATAAACGTCATGTTGTTGCATCCTGGCTGGGTAAAAACAGACTTAGGAGGTCCTAATGCACCGCTGACACCGCATGCCAGTGTTAACCATATGCTAACCGTCATCGATAAATATAAACATAACAGTCATGCTGAAGTATTGCGTGGTTATGACGACTCCATGATTCCCTGGTAATTTATGGTATGATGCAGCCTGTCCACTTATGCGGAGAGCAATATGGCTTGGCTGCCTGCCTTACCTTTAATCGAATTACAACAAAAAAAACGTCAAAAACTCACCTTGAACAATCAAGGGATCCTACTGCTCTGGCACCAGGAAGAAGTGCATGCCATTCAATCTCAATGCCCGCATCTTAAACTTCCTCTGTTGAAAGGCGAGCTGACAGACGATTGTGCTATTGTTTGTCCTTTCCACAAGAGTGCTTTTCATTTAAAAACTGGTGAAAGTGCATGTTGGTCACCATGGCCACCGGTGGTTGGGAAATTACTGGGCAAAGTTTCAAAAGAAAAACCATTGAAAATTTATTCGACGCAAATTAAAGACGATGTGATTTGGGTAAATGCCTAGGTGCAGATCGTTATTGGTCAGGAATTTACCGAGCATAGATGCCAAATACAGGGGACTGCTTGTAACAACAAAACCTGGTGCCCTTAACCAACTTGCGTTGCATAGTTTATAATCAAAGAGTGCTTTTTCATTGTATTTTTGTTAAAGGAATAAAATGAAACACTTTTTGTTGTTATTAGCAGCCTGGCAATTGTTCCTGCCCGCCACGTTTGCCGCGGCAGAAACAAAGCAAGCGCCTGTGGTGTTGAATGAAAAAATCAGGGAAATTTGGCAGGGAAATGCCCAGTTAAACCCTGATATTTTTAATGACGGGACATTAAAACCTGATTTGCGCAAAAAACTGATACAAATTGGCAATTATTATTTTAATAAATTGAAAAACCAATTTCCCGATGCCAAATTGGTTGACATCCTGTTAACAGGCAGTAATGCCGGTTACAATTATACGAAAAATTCAGATATCGATGTTCACCTGGTAATAAACTTGCCGGCATGCGATCAGAAACTGTTAAAAGATTATTTAATTTTTTTAAGCGAATCGACTTGGCACAAACGAAAGATTACTTATAAAAATCGTATTGTTGAAGTTACCGTACTCCCATTTATGGCGGAAAGCGGCGGCGTTTACTCCCTTTTGCAAAATAAATGGTTGCAAAAGCCACTCCGTAAAACAAGCACTCACACTCAACAAGAAATAAAGATTGTTGTTGAAAAATATCAAAACCGCTTGCGGCAATTACAGCAAGCTTATGCCAAAAATCCCAATCATTTTAATTGCATTCTTTTCAGTGACTTACAACAAGAGCTTGTGGCATGGCGCACGCGAGGAATCAAAGCAGAAGGAACGGCTGCAACGGCTAATCTGGGATTTCGCGTCCTGCGTGATTTAGGAATGATGGATGCGATTGATTCATTATTAGCAGCATGTGAAGAAAAACACCTGCAAGCGATTATTCAGGAATGACGGTTTTAAATCTCTTAATTGCCAAATCAAGGAAGAAACATCTTGGGTTCCTTCCTTGCGCAGAAAATTTAGGCATCGGCCGTTGTATAGTCTACGGCTATAATTTCGTATTCAACCATGCCACCCGGCGTATTTACAACTACGGTGTCATCCAAATTTTTGCCAATTAATGCCCGTCCTATGGGCGAACTGTAAGAAATTTTATTCAATTTTAAATCCGCTTCGTCTTCCCCGACAATTTGATAGGTAATTTCCGCTTCAGTTTGCACATGGCATAAACGTACAGTCGTGCCAAAAACAACCCGTCCTTGATTCTCCATCTTGCTGATGTCTACAATTTGAGCATTGGATAGTTTGGCTTCAAGTTCCTGAATGCGCCCTTCAATAAAACTCTGTTGTTCACGAGCTGCATGATATTCCGCATTTTCCTTCAGATCACCATGAGCACGTGCCGTAGCAATGGCTTCGATAATTCTTGGTCGCTCGATTGTTTTCAAGCGATGCAATTCTTCTTTAAGCGCCTGTGCGCCTTTCACCGTCATAGGATGTTTTGACATGTCTCTATCCTCGAAATCTTAATTAGGAGTACATAACCTTCCATGTTAGGCCATGATTCCCATGTTATTTATGTAAATCCTGCAAACGGGTCACCGTTTGCCTGTCTTCGTATTTCATTGCCAAACAAGCTGCTTCCGCTCCAGACAAGGTCGTGGTATAGCTAACCTTATGCTGCAAGGCATTGCGGCGTATGGCAAATGAATCGGCAATAGCTTGCTTGCCTTCTGTTGTATTGACAATGAAGTCAATATCATTGTTTTTTATGTAATCAACAATATGTGGCCTGCCTTCAGCCACTTTGAACACGCGCTTGCATTCAATGCCTGCAGCTGCCAAAACTATGGCTGTGCCCTTGGTTGCCACAATTTCAAAACCCAAATCAATCAAGCGTTTGGCAATCTCACCTACCTTGGCTTTATCTGCATCGCGCACGGAAAGGAAAGCTTTCCGTCGTTTCAAAATATTAACACCAGCCCCCAGTTGCGCTTTTGCGTAAGCCTGACCAAAACGCCGGGCAATCCCCATGACTTCGCCTGTAGATTTCATTTCAGGCCCTAAAATGGAATCAACGCCCGAAAACTTTATAAATGGAAATACAGGCAGTTTAATGGAATAAAAAGCCGGCATTGGATAATGCTGGCTTAAGCCTTGTTCCTTTAAACTTTGCCCAACCTTGCAGCGGGCAGCAATTTTAGCCAATGGTAACCCCGTCGCTTTGGACACGAAGGGCACGGTGCGTGAAGCGCGCGGGTTAACTTCCAATATATAAATGTCATCCGCCTGAATTGCAAATTGTGCATTGATTAACCCTACGACGCCCAGCTCCAATGCCATGGTGCGTATTTGCTCAATTAAATCCTGCTGCACTACCACGCTTAAGCTAAATGGCGGCAAAGTGCAGGCTGAGTCTCCTGAATGTACCCCTGCTTGCTCGATGTGTTCCATGATAGCGCCGATTAAGACTTCTTTACCATCACACACGGCATCAATATCAACTTCAATCGCATCATTTAAGAATCGATCCAATAAAACAGGCGAATCTTCGGACACATCCACTGCATGAGAAAGATAATGCCGTAAATCTTCTTCGTGATGCACTATCTCCATTGCCCGGCCGCCCAAGACATAGGAAGGGCGAACCACCAGAGGATAGCCAATTTTATTTGCCAGGGAAATGGCTTCTTCTTCGCTGCGCACCGTGCCATTTGCAGGCTGGTGCAATTGCAGTCGCGTCACCAATTGCTGGAAGCGCTTTCTGTCTTCGGCTTTATCAATTGCATCTGGCGAGGTACCAATGATTTTTACGCCATTTGCCTCCAAAGCGCGTGCAAGCTTAAGTGGTGTTTGTCCACCATAATGCACAATCACACCATCCGGTTTCTCCACCGCCACAATAGACAAAACATCTTCCAAAGTAACCGGCTCAAAATACAAGCGGTCGGATGTATCAAAATCCGTGGAAACTGTTTCCGGATTGCAATTCACCATGATCGTTTGATAACCCGCTTCACGCAGTGCCATAGCAGCATGCACGCAACAGTAATCAAATTCAATGCCCTGGCCGATGCGGTTTGGCCCCCCGCCTAAGATCATGATTTTTTGTTTATTGAATTGCGGGGCGGCTTCACAAGAAGCTTCATACGTGGAATACAGGTACGCCGTTGCACTGGGAAACTCGCCTGCACAGGAATCAATACGTTTGTAAACTGGAGAAACATTGACTGCCAAACGTTTTACCCGCACTTCTTCTTCTTTGCAATTAAGAAGAATAGCCAGACAGGCATCGGAAAAACCTTTTTGCTTAAGTATCCGTAAGTTTTGCGCATTCAATTCGTGAATGGAATTTCCTTTGATGCTATTTTCCAAGAAAACCAATTCTTGGATCTGCTGCAAAAACCACGGATCAATTCGCGATTCCTGCTGAATTTCCTCAAGCGTCAAGCCATGACGAAACGCATCGGCTATGTACCATAAGCGATCAGGGGTAGGCTCGCGTAAATACCCGCGCAACAAGGACAAATCACCATGCTTGAATAACGGCTGCAAGCCACTGCGACCTATTTCCAAGCCACGGATGGCTTTTTGTAATGACTCTTGGAACGTGCTGCCGATAGCCATCACTTCCCCAACCGACTTCATTTGTGTGGTCAATGTTTTTGGGGTTTGCGGGAATTTATCAAAATTAAAACGCGGTATTTTGGTAACCACATAATCGATAGCAGGCTCAAATGAAGCAGGGGTTTTCCCGCCTGTAATTTCATTTGCCAATTCATCCAGAGTATAACCCACTGCCAATAATGCTGCTACTTTGGCAATGGGGAATCCGGTAGCCTTGGATGCCAGGGCTGAGCTGCGCGACACGCGCGGGTTCATTTCCACAACCAGCATGCGCCCATTTTCAGGGTTTACAGCAAATTGCACATTAGAACCGCCTGTATCCACGCCTACGGCACGCAAAACGCGAATGGCGGCATCGCGCATGCGTTGAAATTCTTTATCCGTTAACGTTTGCGCGGGCGCAACCGTAATTGAATCACCCGTGTGTACCCCCATGGGATCCAAGTTCTCAATGGTGCATACGATGATGCAATTGTCGTTTTTATCGCGGACGACTTCCATCTCAAACTCTTTCCAGCCAAGAACTGATTCATCCAGTAATAATTCGTGAGTGGGTGATAATTCGAGGCCGCGCGCACAAATTTCTTCAAATTCTTCACGGTTATAAGCAATACCGCCGCCGCTGCCCCCCATGGTAAATGATGGGCGGATGATGGTTGGAAATCCTAATTGCGCCTGCACGGACAAGGCTTCTTCCAAACTATGCGCAATTGCGGAGCGGGGCATCTCAAGCCCAATTTTTTTCATTAGCAAGCGGAATTTTTCACGATCTTCTGCCTTGTCGATGGCTTCCCGGCTAGCCCCAATCAATTCGATGTTAAATTTTTCCAAGATGCCTTCACGCACTAAATCAAGCGCACAGTTTAAGGCGGTTTGCCCTCCCATGGTCGGCAAAAGGGCATCCGGTCTTTCCTTTTCGATAATGCGCGCTACTTCAGGCCATAACACCGGTTCAACATAGGTGGCATCAGCCAGCTCCGGATCCGTCATGATGGTCGCCGGGTTGGAATTCACCAAAATAACGCGGTACCCTTCTTTTTTTAGGGCACGCACTGCCTGTGTACCTGAATAATCAAATTCGCATGCTTGTCCAATGACAATAGGACCCGCGCCAAGAATAAGAATGGAGTGAATATCAGTTCGCTTAGGCATATTGACTGCTAATAAATATAAAAGTGGCTTATTTTATCGATTTTTAGCGAAAGATTATACCTGTAGACAAGAGCATTCTTTTTTAAATTTAAGCAACTTTCTTTTACACATCATAAAGAAAGCGCTGCTTTAAGCATTCGCATGGCTTTCATTCTTTATGTTTGCACAAATCCTTGTCGCTGCATTAACGAAACGATTTCAAACCATCTAAACTAGTATTAGTCGCATAATAAAGGATTATAAAAAATGAAAGGATCGCAACAAAATGTAGCTGAATTGTTGGTAAAATGCCTGGAAGAAGAAGGTGTAGAATACATTTTTGGCTTACCAGGCGAAGAAAATACCGATTTCATCGAAGCTTTGTCTAAATCTCAAAAAATTCGCTTTATCTTAACCCGTCATGAGCAAGGGGCTTCATTCATTGCGGATATTTATGGACGCCTGACTGGCAAAGCCGGCGTTTGTCTGGCAACTTTAGGCCCTGGTGCCATTAATTTATTGTTAGGTACGGCAGATGCCAATCTGGATAGCTCACCCTTAGTGGCCTTGGTGGCGCAAGCCGCCATAAATCGCCTGCATAAAGAATCCCATCAAATTATTGATCTCACGCGTTTGTTTTCAGCCGTAACCAAATGGGATGCCATGTTATCCCTGCCCTCTTCCGTACCGGAATTGGTGCGTAAAGGATTTAAACAAGCTCAATCCGAGCGTTGTGGTGCCGTGGCATTGGTTTTACCGGAAGATGTCGCTCAATTGCCGGCTGCCGAAATCCCCCTGCGGCCACAATCGCCTAAAATGACTATGCCCAATCATGAACAAATTAAAAAAGCGGCTGAATGCATTAATGCAGCCAAACAAGTGATGATTTTAGCTGGAGCAGGCGTTTACCGGCATCATGCTGAAGAAGCGCTGGCCCGTTTCATTAATGTAACAAAAATTCCGATAGCTACCACGTTTATGGCAAAAGGGGTCGTCCCTGCCGATAACCCTTTAGTCATCGGAGCCATTGGGTTTATGCGCCAGGATTACACTAATTTTGGCTTCGCGCGCGCTGATCTCATCATTACCGTGGGTTATGATTTAGTGGAATATGCGCCAAGTGCCTGGAATCCACACCGCGATAAAAAGATAATCCATATCCATGGAACACCGGCAGAAGTGGATGCCAATTATGTTTTGACGGTGGGGATAGAGGGCGGCCTTGGTGCCTGTCTCGATGCACTGGCCAATGAAATCAAACCTCGTGATACGCTTTCCCCGGAATTAGCCAAATTAAGAACGATGCTTTTGGATGAAGTTAATGACCATGAGAATGACGATAGCTTCCCTTTAAAACCGCAAAGAATCATAGCAGATTTGCGCAAAGCCATGCGCAAATCCGATATTATCCTCTGCGATACGGGAGCGCTTAAAATGTG
Organism: Legionella septentrionalis; assembly: GCF_003989745.1. Classification (GTDB taxonomy): domain Bacteria; phylum Pseudomonadota; class Gammaproteobacteria; order Legionellales; family Legionellaceae; genus Legionella_A; species Legionella_A septentrionalis. The sequence continues at coordinate 161,128 of NZ_RZGS01000002.1, read as the reverse complement.
GATGGCAAGATTGTATCCTTGCTACCAATCCAACACGTGTATTATTTCAAACAGTTTGGCCACCATGGGTTTTTCTTTACCGGGTGCGCTGGCAGCAAAACTGGTGTATCCAGACCGGCATGTCATGGCAGTCATGGGTGATGGCTCTTTTTTAATGAACTCGCAGGAAATCGAAACTGCGAAACGTGAAAAAATTCCATTTATTATTTTTATTTGGCGTGACAATGCCTACGGTTTAATCCAATGGAAACAAGAGCTTGAATACGGTGATTCTCATCATGTTAAATTTAGCAATCCTGATTTTGTGAAATACGCTGAAAGTTTCGGTATCCGCGCCCATTCCATCCAAAGCGCACAAGAATTGTTGCCCGTTTTGCAATCAGCACTTGCAAGCAATGAAATTGTGCTCATCGATTGTCCGGTAGATTATTCTGAAAACACCAAATTAACGGATAAATTGGGAAAACTAACGCAAGCGATTTAACGATCGCTTCACAAAAATTCTTTACTCTGAGCGCGTCAAAAGATGTGAATCATAAATTTTTAACCTGTGATAAAACCGCAGACTGGATGTTCAGTCTGCGGCTCTTCTTACACATTGCAAATGCATGCATTTATTTTCCACTTATCGTTTAATTTTTTTAATAAATTAAAAATCTGTAAAAAATTTTTTATAAAAAAATTAACTCTTATGCTCTAACTCAAAACTCCAATCTAGTTTTCTTTTTAAACAATTTCTTAGGCACCTAAACTTTATCTTTTTTTAAAAAAGGGTATAAATTGTTTTTTTATTTAAAGTGAGGAGGCCATTTAGAAAAAAATCGACCCTTTTGGATTAATTTTTTTAACAAGGAGAACAGGATCGATGTTAAAGACCAAAAATTATCAGACGAAAAATAAAGCACTGTTGTCATTAACCCCTATAGCACTGATGATAATAACGGGTGCAGCCCCTGCCGCCACGCAAATCGGCCAGGGAATTTATTATGATGAACAACAAATAGTTAAACTTGCACAAAAATATCCCAGCCGTGTTTCAAAAGATGCAGGCTATCCATTGATAGAGAACTACTCAACCCTAAAATCAGCTTTCCGCGGCAGTCAATTCAAGCTTGGCAATAAAGCCTTAACCAGCGGCATGTGGTGGACACCGCTTTTGGCCATTGATAAACCGGCTCGAGACGTCAAAGACAGTGACTATCTGTCCCCTTTATTGCTCCTGCCGAACCCATTGACCTTACGCGTCACAGAAGCAGGTATTGCCATGGGTATTCCATTGCAAAACCCTAAAGTCGATAATGCCCATGTAGACCGCGGCTATGATAATACACTCGATGTGGTGGTCACCTCTGGTGACCTAGCAGGCACTGCACCTTTGGTCGCCAATTATTCGGATTGGGTGGTACAAGTCGAGTGGGCGCGCAATAATGCTCCGCTCCTTGCTGCCACCTTGGCTGAAGGTTCGCCATTTGTATTCGTAGAGAAAAAAAACAATCAAGCCAATTCCTACCTGCAATTTAATAATTCACAAGATGCTAAATTAATCAGTCAGAAAGCAGGCTTGAGTTTGTTTAAAACCCGGAATGCATCTGATCAAAACTACCGCTACTATGCTTATTTTACCAATCCCGATGGCGCCACCAGTCCCTGGAAGACAAGCTCTGGAGCTGTCATTGTTCCTACCAGTCAAGGGGGCAGCGGCAACATCGTGCCAGGTACACAAATCAATATGAATGATGCCAACCGCTATTTTTCCGTAGCAATTATTCCGGCAACAAGCGATGCGGCGGCGCAAACACTGGCTGAACAAATGAAGCCGCATGCTTATACTTTCATCAGCAATACCGCCATTGACTATGAGTATGACCAGGCAAGCAATAAAGTCATCACCCATTTCAATTTTGCAACGCAAACCGTATACCCAAATGCTTCCTTGAAAAAACAACCTGTGGTCATGCTTTATCCATGGCAAATAAAAAACATGAGCAGTTCTGAAAAAGCCTCGTGTTTATTCCAGGAATGCACCGGTAACCAAGGCATCGTACAAACGCTCAAAGGCACCATGCATTTATATGCGGTTCCTGCGGCTGCGACTGATTCTTCTTCTTTTAAAACCGAAGTCCCTTTCCACGGCATATTGCCGGCCCTTCCTAACCGTCTGACGCAGGAAGAATTGGATAAACTCGGCAATTATACGTTTACCTTGCCAGCTAATCCGCATCTGGATGCGAAAAATCCATGGACGGATACCTATGCGACCGGAAAATTACTAAGCAGGCAAGCGCAATTGATCAAAATTGCCCACGTTTTAACGGGTTCTTCAGCTAATCCCAATGCTAAATATCAAAAAATCCGCGATGACATGTTGGCTGCTTTAAAAACACAAGTCACCAGTTTTCTTACGGGTTTAAATTACACCGATCCGTGCCCGCAAGGCACACCGGATTGTCAGCGGCCTGAGGGAAGCTGGTTTTATGCTTATAACAGTAAATGGCATACCATGATGGGATTCCCAAGCGGTTTCTTCACGGCCACCACGCTTACTGATCATGCTTTCCATTGGGGTTATCTCATTGATGCCGCTGCGACTATCGCGCAATTCGATAAAAATTGGGCGCAACAATATGGTGGATTGGTGAATTTAATCATCCGGGATGTGTTTAACTACAAATTTGGCCGGGACAGCGGCGAATCTACAAAATTTCCACATTTCCGCGGTTTTGACCCTTATGCCGGCTTATCTTCGGCTCTGGGAATGCCTTACAGCTTTGATAACGTCAATGAGGAAGACAGCGCTGAATTCATGAATTTGGCCCAAGCCATCATTTTATGGGGGCTTAACACCGAAGGAGTGAGTTTTGCAGGCGATGATACCTCTTCGCAAACCTTGGTGGAAACCGGATTGTATCTCTACACTACTGAAGAACAAGGCTTGCATCATTATCATTTTAATTTAAATCCCGATTCCGGCGTGTTCCCGAAAGGATGGTCAAATAGCAGTACCGGCCAGAATTATTTAATGGTTGGGAATGTATGGAATGGTAAACTGGACCGCTCGACCTATTTCTGCGCAGGACAACCTTGTTATTATCAAAATCTTGCCTCCAATACCCTGCCCGTCAGCGCCGGCTCCCTGTATCTTGGCTACAGCGCAAGCCTGGTAAACCGCATTTATAATGAAGATGCGAAAAATCCTTGTTCGGGCGATCCGGCAAATTCAGCCTACTGTGGTACGCTATTGAAATATTTGGCACTGGGCGATCCTGCCAAGGCATTGCAATATTATACCCGTTATTTTGATGAACAAGCTAATACCCCAGATCCGGGCGAATCCAAACCCAGCATTTATTACTGGATTCAAAACTTGAAAAATCTGGGCAATTTAAATAAAAACCTAACGGCTGATACCGTGGCTTATGCTTCTTTCATAAGCGGAGACAAAACATTTGTCACCGCTTATAACCATGAGCCCCGCGCTAAAACGGTGAATTTTTACAGGCAAGGAGTATTGGCTTGCTCTTTGGAAAATATAAATCCCGGCGAACTGAAGGGCAGTTTTTGCGGCAGCGAGCCACCCCCACCGCCGCCACCACCATCCACCCAATATTCCTACATGGTTTATCTCGGATATCCGTTTAAAGCGGTGTTAATCAATAACAGCATCACTTGCCCGGATCCGGTCACTAAAAATCCTGCTTGCCTTGTAAAAAATATTCCAGGCCCCTCCACCATGACCATCGCGGGTAGCAATAGTAATTTATGTACCTTGTCCATCAGCAAAGATGGTGCAGTAAACACGGTTGCCGATAAATCGAAAGGATGCTACATCAATTCGCAACCTGCAACCTCAGACAAGGCTGGCAGCATTAACTTGCCCGCTGGTTTTTAATTTTTAATACCCCCTTCGCAAAGGCGACATTAGGTCGCCTTTTTTTATGGATTGAAAATATATTGTTTCTTGCATAGAGTAGATGAGTTTAAATTAGAGAAAGGGATGCCATGATTAAAAAAATTATAAAAATAACTGCCATCACCTGGACCGCCGGCATGCTGTCTGTGCATGCCGCTAATCCAGATTCTTGTTCGATCGAAGTGGCGGTGGCAACTCCACCCGTGCAAGAGTACGAACACGTTGCGTTTAACGCAAGCAATGAGATCGGGGTCAATCGTGCCCTCACTTTAAGCGGCGGCAGTGCTCCTAAAACGATGGAAAAATTGCCCTGTTCAAACAGTCCATACATTATTTCAGCTACCCATTATGGATTTTTGGATAAACAGGCGAAAAATGCGGTTGGACAGTGCCAACTTAAAGCAGGAGCCATCGTGCTAAGCCATCTCAACAGCAGCGTCTCTGTGGTATTTCCAAATGATTTTGTTTGTTAACGACTATAGGTGCGTCACTTACCAGGAGATATTTTAGGAAGCGCCCGGATAAGCTTGGCTAATCCGGGCAAAGTGGAACTGGCGGTGGTTAATACCGGTAATGCTCCGGCTTATAAGGACCGTCTACCTGAACGCCTATGTAGTTTGCCTGCTCTTCACTTAAACGCGTAAGTTTGGCGCCTATCCGCTGCAAATGCAAGCGGGCCACTTTTTCATCCAGTTGCTTGGGTAAAACATACACTTGATTTTGATAGCGCTCACTGTGTAGGAATAATTCAATTTGCGCTAATACCTGATTGCTAAATGAAGTAGACATCACAAAGCTTGGGTGACCCATGGCGCATCCTAAATTGACCAAACGGCCTTCGGCAAGAATGATCAAGCGTTTGCCATTGGGGAAGATGACGTGATCAACTTGCGGTTTGATGTTTTCCCAAGTGTATTTCCGCAAGCTTTGCACATCGATTTCCGAATCGAAATGGCCAATATTGCATAAAATAGCCTGGTTTTTCATCCGCACCATGTGGTCATGAGCGACTACATGGTAATTACCTGTTGCAGTGACCACAATGTCGATTTGTTCCGCAACATCATCCAAAGTAACGACCCGGTAACCCTCCATGGAGGCTTGCAGGGCGCAAATAGGATCAATTTCAGCAATCCAAACGGTAGCGCCTTGTCCACGCAAAGCTTGGGCACAACCTTTGCCCACATCTCCATAACCTAAAATCAAAGCAACCTTGCCGGCAATCATTACATCAGTAGCACGTTTGATGCCGTCGAGCAGGGATTCACGACAACCATATAAATTATCGAACTTGGATTTAGTCACCGAATCATTGACATTGATGGCAGGGACTTTTAATTGCCCTTTTTTCGCCATTTCATACAGGCGAGCCACCCCTGTCGTCGTTTCTTCTGAAATGCCTTTAATCGCTTCCAGTAATTCAGGATATTTTTGATGTATGACTTGCGTCAAATCACCACCATCATCCAGCAACAAATTGGGGGTCCAGCCATCAGGGCCGCGTATGGTTTGTTCCACACACCACCAATATTCTTCCTCTGTTTCACCTTTCCAGGCAAAAACAGGCACCCCGGCGGCGGCAACAGCTGCGGCGGCGTGATTCTGGGTTGAGAAAATATTACAAGAAGACCAACGTACCTCTGCACCAAGAGCAATCAGGGTTTCAATGAGCACAGCTGTTTGGATAGTCATGTGTAAACAGCCGGCTATCCGTGCTCCTCGCAATGGCTGGCTTTTACCAAATTCCTCGCGTAAAGCCATTAAACCCGGCATCTCGGTTTCAGCAATGGCAATTTCTTTTCGGCCCCAGGCAGCCAGGGATAAATCGGCAACTTTATAATCATTATTTCGTATTGCTTCATTCATTAACATAACATTGTCCTCTAAAATAGGCTGGTGGCTTAAAGCCAAGAAAGAACAGCTTGCAACAGCAAGCTGTTCTTAAAGGGGAAAGACTTATAAAGCCTTTTGCAATTCTGCAACCTTATCCAAACGCTCCCATGGCAGATCATCACGACCATAGTGCCCGTAAGTAGCCGTTTGCTGATAAATAGGCCGTAATAATTGATGGTGATCGATAATTCCTTGCGGAGTCAGATCAAAGTGGGTGTTGATCAAATCAATGATGGTTGCTTCATCCAATTGCCCGGTACCGAATGTTTCCACATGGATGGAAGTAGGTTCGGCAACGCCAATCGCGTAAGACACCTGGATTTCACATTTTTCGGCAATTCCCGCCGCAACCAAATTTTTAGCCACGTGTCTTGCAGCATAGGCAGCAGAGCGATCAACCTTCGATGGGTCTTTACCGGAAAAACAACCGCCGCCATGGCGAGCCATACCGCCATAAGTATCTACAATAATTTTTCGTCCGGTCAAACCGCAGTCGCCTAATGGGCCGCCAATCACAAACCGGCCGGTAGGGTTGATAAAATAACGTGTTTGCGACGATAACCAGGCTGCAGGGATGACCGGTTTGATGATTTCTTCCCGAACTGCTTCAACCAAATCATGATAAGCGACGTCCGGTGAATGTTGGGTGGAGAAAACAATGGTGTTTACCGAAACAGGCTTGCCGTGTTCATAATTCAATGTGAGCTGGCATTTGGCGTCCGGTCTTAGCCAAGGTAAAATTTCCCGCTTGCGTAAATCAGCCTGGCGCTTCATCAAACGATGCGCATAAGCGATAGGAGCCGGCATGAACACATCCGTTTCTTTGCTGGCATAGCCAAACATCATTCCCTGATCCCCTGCCCCAAGTTGCCGGGTTTGCTGGTTATCGACACCCTGGGCAATGTCAGGAGATTGCTTGCCAATTGCTGATAACACGGCACACGATTCCCAATCAAATCCCATCGCCGAACTGTTATAGCCTATATCGCGTATGACTTTGCGCGTGATATCTTCCACGTCGACCCAGGCACTGGTGGTGATTTCCCCTCCCACCAGCACCATGCCTGTTTTTACAAATGTCTCGCAGGCAACACGCGCCCTGGGATCTTGTGCCAGAATGGCATCCAGAATGGCATCTGAAATTTGGTCTGCAATTTTATCCGGATGTCCTTCCGATACGGATTCAGAGGTAAAAACATAAGAAGATTTCACTGTACACACTCCTAAAAATTAATTCCTTGTCATAAGCTTGATAAAATGGTCAAAAATTACTTCAATGTCATGGGGTCCCGGACTGGCTTCAGGGTGCCCCTGAAAACCAAAAGCAGGCTTTTCACGGTGATGGATTCCCTGCAAGCTTTGGTCAAATAACGAGCGATGCGTCACTGCAAGACAAGCGGGCAAAGAAGTTTCATCGATGCTAAACCCATGATTTTGACTGGTGATAAACACACGTTGTTTTTCCACGTCAATGACGGGGTGATTCGCACCATGATGCCCAAATTTCATTTTTGCAGACTTTGCGCCACAAGCCAGCGCCAGGATTTGGAACCCTAAACAAATTCCAAAAATCGGAACATTGGCGTCTAAAAATTCTTTTGTGGCTTTTATGGCATAATCGCAAGCTTTCGGATCGCCCGGACCATTTGATAAAAATATACCATCCGGGTTCATGGCAAAAACCTCTGCCGCCGATGTTTGGGCTGGTACCAAGGTAATATGGCACCCAAGGTCATGAAGGATCCTAAGAATTGCATGTTTGACACCGAAGTCATAAGCAACGACATGAAAATGCAAAGGCCGGGAAGTTTTTGCCCATTCCCCACGCCCTTCATGCCACCGTTCTACGGTTTGCCTTGATACGACTTTGGCAAGATCTAAACCTTGTAAGCCATTAAAGGAACGCGCCGTTTGCAAAGCTTTTTCTACATTGGACGCATCCGTACTGATGCATCCATGCAAAGCCCCATGCTCACGCAAATGTAAGGTAAGTTGGCGGGTATCAACGCCGGCGATGGCGACAATACCATGCTTTTTCAACCAGTCAGGCAAGGATTGCTGTGCCCGATAATTGCTGGCATGCATGACACAATTACGCATGATAAGGCCGCTGGCCCAAACCCGCGACGATTCCATGTCTTCAAGATTACACCCTGTATTGCCCACATGCGCGGTCGTGAATGTAATAATTTGGCGTGCATAGGATGGGTCAGTTAATATTTCCTCATAACCCGTCATGGCTGTATTAAACACAAGTTCACCTACACATTCTCCGTAGGCGCCGACAGCAATTCCTTGAAAAATGGTTCCATCCGCAAGAGCTAATATGGCAGGTTTATGAATCATCAACAAATGCTCGTTTGATTAATACCTAGGAAAAAAACGCCTTATTGTAGCCTACTCTTCCACCAGATTAAAAGAAGACGTCTCTATAAGCTTTATTTAAGTAAAAATATACACTATCTGTAAATTTTAAATACGTTATGTTAAAATTATATAAATACCTACTCGCAGGTTATTGTTCATGGGCTCAACCTATGCAAAAACATTGTACAATTTAGGGAAAAGTGCACGCAGTGTCTTTGCAGAAAAAAAATTGAAACCAATGACAACGCCCGCACACCATCAAAAATTTCTTGGCGAACTGGATGCTTTACTGAACCAAATGACGGCAAATAACCTGCCTGAATTTACCCACTGGCGCGCCTCTTATCAAAAAATTTTTTTCAATTTATTAACTTCTTCATCCAGAACTCGCCAAGAGTTAGAAGAGCATCGGACTGTTTTAGCTTATCTTGAAAAAAACCTTGTTGAAGCAAAAAACGTACATAACGGCACGGATTTTTATCTGCTGCTAGATGCATTAAAAATAGGCATCAAAATAAAAACAGGAGTGCGTGTAGAAGCAAAAGAAATAAATTTTTTAAATCAATTAGCCACCCTGAGCCGTTATCGCGCCATGGGCATCTTAAGTTTGTTACCCTTGCTTTCCAAGCAACAAATTTCGCAAATTTTAGAAGAATTTATCCATGATCCACAACCTTCCCTGCATGATAAGCAAGCTATGTGGTATTTATTACTTCCTTATCTTGAGAAACATCACGCCGCCAAGGTTTTAACTACTGTAAGTAATAAATTGCAAAGCCATGACCTAGAGCAACAAAAAACTGCTTTGCAAGAATTAATTATTCTTACCGTGCAAAGACCAGATTTATTTGACTATAAAACAGTGCTGGCAAGCCTCACCAAATTGATACAACGCAATACTGGCATTTCTAACACAGCCAAAACAACCTTAGCCGTCTTCACAGAAAAATGTGCGACTTTTTTTAATAAAACAGACATCACCCTTCTCTTGCGCGATTTGCATCATGACTATGCATCCCAACGTGCGATTGCTTTCGATATTTTACGTATTCTTGCCAATAAACGCACCGATTTATTCGAGCAAGTGGATGTGGAATTTTTAATTAATAAACTTAAAACCCGTGTTTTAAATTTTTTTACACCCTGGTTTGCACGGGAATCTTCCTTAAAAGCATTGGGATTAATTGCCGAAAAAAACTCCCATTTATTCACAGAAGAAGATTTAGAAACGATCACCAATTGCTTAAGCGATGGCGACGAAGTCGTCCGCCTGGCTGCATTTGATGCATACCGCATCCTGGTTGAAAAAAGGCCGGAATTATTAAAAGAAAAATCGCAGCAGCAGATTTTGGAAGATAAATTTGATTATTCAATCAAAGCCATGTTTCTGCCCTGGTACACTCGCGAAGCCGGTTTGAAAGAATTATATGTCCTTGCATACAATCAGGCGGAAATTTTTGAAAAAAAGCATATACCCATAGTGATAAATAAGTTTATTTCCCATAAAAACGGCGAAGGAGGCAGGCAAGTTGCCCGGCAAACCATAGCAGTCCTTGCCGAAAAACGCCCTGCCTTGTTCACCCGCGAACACATGGAAACCATATTAAAACAGTTAAGCCCACACGATGAACGGCATATTCTCAAAGCAGATAAAAAACTTTTAAATGTATTGACCAGACAAAGACCGGATTTGTTTTTGCCTTTGTACACCGACGTACAAGATACACTAAAGAAATTGTGCGATGAACGCTGGTATGTACGCAAAGCAGCATTACATGCCTTGCGTTCGGCACCGCTTGCATGCCCGGATTTGTTAAGTAAAGACTTACTAAGCGAGGTATGTAAGACACTGGTAGACACGAATCAGTATGTACGTAAAACCGCAGAGGAAGTCATCCATTGTTGGCTAGGAGAAATTAATGATTTAAATTTGCTGCCCCATCTCATACCACATCTGCATGCCGCCTGGGCAAATGATCGCAAGAATGTATTACACAACTTATTATTAATTTCCCAATATCATCCGGCGCAGTTTTCAGAAGATTCTTTTAAGCTCGTCCTCATGCAACTGCCCGACAAGAATAACGAAGTTGGGAAAGCAGCGGAGCGCATTGTAAGGGAACTATCCGTTAGCCGGCCCGATTTATTTAATTTAACTTGTTGCAACCTTCTTATAAAAACCCTTGCCTCGCAGCAGCATGCACAGAACCAAGCACTGCAAAATCATTTGCTTGAGGTTCTGCCCTTGTTTCTTGAAAGAAATACAGATTTTATTCAAGATGATTTTCTTGAAAAAATTAAATTGTCACAATTTTTTGAACATTCCCCGATGCCTGCAGTCAATAAGATTTTAAGCTTAATTGTCGCCAAAAAACCTGAGCTTTTACTCGCTAAACCAAACCATATTCAGAGTGCTTTGTTTTATATCATGGCTAAAGAAAAACCGGTATGTAAAATGGGTTTAAAATTGCTGGAAATAGCCAGTTTACAAGTGAATTTCGGTGCCATTACTGCAGAGCAAATCCAGTTGGTGGCAAAATTTCTTAACGATGCAGATGCAAGCATGCGGGAACTTGCCTTGCATGCATTGCTCACTTTCACGGAAAAACATGCCAGTGCATTTTCTCCTGCAATGATTAAATTGCTTCTGCAAATATTAGATCAGCAAGCGGAGCCGAAATTATTAAACAATGTTTCAAGCCTGTTAAATAAACTTGCAAACATATGCCCTGAACTATTTACTGCAGAAATCATACAATTAATCCATGAAAAACATAATAATGGCGAAAATAATTTACAAAACGCATTAAGCACTTTGCTTGCCCACCTCATCCATAAGGGGCAGTTTTTGACAAAGGGATTATTGCAATTAAATCAGGAAGATGGGCAAAAACACTTCCCCAGTCAAGTACAGCGCCCAAGCCACCATAAAATGGAATCCAGGCATCCATACAAAACATGGAGTAATGCAGGGGATACTTTTTTTACAATCCCCGCGGAACAGGAAGCTGGGGTGAAAGAAAAAGAAGAACCCAAAGCAGAGGAAAGCCAGCAAAAAGAACTCATACGTTCCCTACATTAATCCTTTTTGCCGAATGCTCTAGGGTTTTCAAACAGGCTTAAAATTTCATGTCTTCAAAAAATTTTTTAACACCGTCAAACCAGGAAGAAGAACGCGGGGAATGTTTTCCTTTTTCCAGAGATTGCTCAAGTTGCGTTAATAAATCTTTTTGTTCCCGTGATAAATTAACGGGAGTTTCTACCACCACTTTGCAAATTAAATCACCCGGTGCATAACCACGTACGGATTTAATGCCTTTACCACGTAAACGAAAGGCTTTTCCGGTTTGCGTTTCCGCCGGTATCTTTAAAGTTACACGGCCTTCCAGGGTTGGGACTTCTATGTTTCCGCCCAATGCCGCTGTGACAAAGCTTATGGGAACTTCACAATGCAGGTCGCTGTCATGGCGTTCAAAAATAGCATGGGGTTTTATATTAATTTGTACATATAAATCGCCCGCAGGTCCGCCGTGAATTCCAGCCTCACCTTCATTGCTTAAGCGCACGCGATCGCCGCTGTCTACGCCAGCCGGAATTTTAACCGTTAATGTTTTGCTTTCGCGCACGCGACCCTGGCCATGGCAGTCGGGGCAGGGATCAACGATGACTTTGCCTTCACCATGACAACTTGGGCAAGTTTGCTGAATTGAAAAAAATCCTTGCTGAATGCGTACTTGTCCGATGCCATTACACGTTTCACAAGTTTTTGGGGTAGTACCCTTTTTCGCGCCAGAACCGGCACAGGTTTTGCAATTGGTGTGTCTAGGTACCGTAATTTCAACCTGTTTCCCGGCTGCGGCTTCTTCCAGGCTCAATTGGATATTAAACTGCAGATCAGCGCCGCGTTGGCTGCGGGAATGCTGCCTGCGCCCGCCTGAGAAAATATTCTCGAAAATATCTTCAAAGACATCACCAAAACCACCGCCAAATCCCCCGAAACCGCCTTGTCCGCCCATGTCGACACCGGCATGGCCAAATTGATCGTACGCCGCTCGTTTTTGCGGATCGGACAATACAGCATAAGCTTTTTGTATTTCTTTAAATTTTTCCTCAGCCGCCTTATCGTTTTGGTTGCGATCAGGATGATGCTTCATCGCCAATTTACGATAAGCTTTTTTTATTTCGGCCTCATCCGCATTACGACTTACGCCGAGAAGTTCATAATAATCCTGCTGTTGCATGAAATGCTCACACTGCTTAATTGAAAGATATTTGTAAATTATACTTGATGTTTCACAATTTGTTCAATAAAAAAACAAAACTTGTACATGAAGCGATGTCCAATTCAGTTAGGCTCTGCACTAACCGGCTACAAATTAATAACCTGGCTATCCGCAAAGTGGATAGCCAGGCAAAGTTTATTATTTTTTATCGTCGTTTACTTCTTCGAACTCAGCATCAACCACGCTTTCGTCCTTGCTCGCCTCTTCGGGTTTTGCTTGCGCTGCTTGCTCTTGACCTTCTGCAGCTTTTTTCGCATAAACGCGTTCGGCCATTTTTGAAGATTCGTTGGTTAGCACTTTTAACTTGTCTTCAATTTGCGCTTTATCATTGCCCTGCAATGCTTCTTTAAGCTCGGCAATCGCGGTTTCGATGTTTTTCTTCTCATCATCAGACAATTCATTGGCCAAATCCTGCAATGATTTTTCACTGCTGTGAATCAAACCGTCTGCCTGGTTGCGCAGTTCGACCAATTCCTTGAATTTTTTATCTTCTTCAGCGTGAGCTTGGGCATCTTTTACCATCGCTTCAACTTCTGCATCACTCAAGCCACTGGACGCTTTAATCACGATGGATTGCGCCTTGCCGGTAGCCTTGTCTTTGGCCGATACATTTAAAATACCATTGGCATCAATGTCGAAGGTTACTTCAATTTGTGGCACACCGCGAGGAGCAGACGGAATGTCGCTTAAGTCAAAACGGCCTAAAGACTTGTTGGCAGAAGCTTGTTCACGCTCCCCCTGCAGTACATGTACGGTCACCGCCGTCTGATTGTCGTCTGCCGTTGAAAACACCTGGGTAGCCTTGGTTGGGATGGTGGTATTCTTTTCAATCAGCTTGGTCATTACACCGCCCAATGTTTCAATTCCCAAGGAAAGCGGGGTCACATCCAATAACAAAATATCTTTTACTTCACCAGACAATACTGCCGCTTGAATAGCAGCGCCCACCGCTACGGCTTCGTCCGGGTTAACATCTTTACGTGGCTCTTTGCCGAAGAAATCTTGTACTGTTTTTTGCACCAATGGCATACGGGTCTGGCCACCGACTAAAATTACTTCGCTGACTTGTCCTACTGATATTCCCGCATCTTTTAATGCCGTTTTGCAAGGCTCAATGGTACGCTCGACCAACTTTTCAACCAGCGATTCCAATTTGGCGCGGGTTAACTTGATATTCAAGTGTTTTGGTCCGGAGGCATCGGCAGTAATGTAAGGTAAATTCACATCGGTTTGCTGCGCGGAAGATAATTCAATTTTTGCTTTCTCTGCCGCTTCTTTGAGGCGTTGCAAGGCCAATGGATCATTATGCAAATCGATGCCGGTATCTTTCTTGAATTCAGCCGCCAGATATTCAATCAAAGCCAGATCAAAATCTTCACCGCCCAGGAAAGTATCACCGTTTGTAGCCAATACTTCAAATTGATGCTCGCCATCGACTTCAGCAATCTCAATGATGGAAATATCAAACGTACCACCGCCTAAATCGTATACGGCAATAATAGAATCGCCGCGCTTTTTATCCATACCATAAGCTAAAGCTGCTGCAGTTGGCTCGTTGATGATACGCTTGACTTCAAGTCCGGCAATACGGCCAGCATCTTTAGTTGCCTGGCGTTGGGAATCATTAAAATAAGCAGGCACGGTGATGACTGCTTCGGTCACTTCCTCACCAAGATAATCTTCCGCAGTTTTTTTCATCTTACGTAAAACTTCAGCGGAAATTTGCGGTGGCGCCTTATCTTGCCCTTTAACTTGCACCCACGCATCGCCGTTGGACGCTTTAACAATCTTGTAAGGCACCATTTTAATGTCTTTTTGCACGATAGGATCGTCAAAACGGCGACCAATCAAACGCTTGATTGCATATAAGGTGTTATCCGGATTGGTAACTGCCTGGCGTTTGGCAGCCTGACCAACCAGCACTTCATTATCATTGGTGTACGCGACAATGGAAGGCGTGGTACGCATGCCTTCACTGTTTTCAATCACGCGGGGTTTGTTGCCTTCCATCACGGCAACGCAAGAATTCGTTGTTCCCAAGTCGATTCCGATAATTTTTGCCATTTTTATTCGTGCTCCAATCTGTTGTTAGCCATTAACGATTTTATATGGGGGTGCAAATTATTAATTTCAAGCCAAATTTACTCTTTTTTATCCTTTTGCCACAATGACACGTGCAGGCCGGATAACCCGATCATTTAACTTGTATCCTTTTTGAAATACAGTAAGAACTGTATTAGCCGCAACATCAGGAGCTTCCTGCATGGCCATGGCTTCATGCAGTTGCGGGTCAAAAGGCAATCCTTCCGGATTAATTTCTTCCACGCCATGTTTCTTTAAAACATCCAAGAACAGCTTCATGGTCAATTGCAACCCCTCCAACATGGCTTTATCCTGCTCGGCCAGTTGCAAGGCTTGTCCAAGGCTGTCTAGAACAGGCAAGAGTGAGGAAATAAATTTCTCAAGACCATAGCGATGCGCATTTTCAACGTCACGCTGAGCGCGGCGTTGAATGTTATCCAATTCCGCCATGGCGCGTACCGATTTTTCCCAGTTTTCATGGGCTTGCTTTTCAGCCAAAGTTAATTTTTCTTCAAGCTCTTGATAGGAAGGATGTTCCAAACTTCCTGCCTCCGCCTTGGAAGCTACCTCTGCACTTTCATCCTCTGCCAGCAAATCATTTTCTTCGCGTAAATCTTCGCGAATCTTTTCCCAATCTTTCGTCGTTTTCTTACTCATGAACCTACTCCCAAATAAATTGATGATATAAATAGGGGCTAATCCCTAAAAATCAAGTAAAATAAATAAATTGTAAGCTACACACGCCATCCTGCAACTTTATTACGTAATTTTTATTGCAGGGTCTGTTCATTCATTGCATACTTTGGATTTTTATAGAAACAAGGTTTTTTTCATGCGTGCATGGTCGCCTACCTCCTGGCTGAATTATTCTTACGAGCAAGCAGCTCACTACCCGGATGAAGCCCAGCTGTTGAAGATCGTTGATCAATTAAGCCAACTTCCCCCCCTGGTAAGCAGTGGAGAAATCAAACACTTAAAAAATGCTATTGCCCGCGCCGGACGTGGCGATGCGTTTATTTTACAAGGTGGTGATTGTGCCGAGTCATTTCATGACTGCCGTTCAGAAATCATTAAGAACAAGCTGAAAATATTGCTGCAGATGAGTTTAATCCTCATTTATGGCATGCGAAAACCCATCGTGCGCATAGGCCGTATTGCCGGACAATATGCAAAACCGCGCTCATCCGATTACGAAACCATCAATGGGATAACCCTCCCCAGCTATCGGGGTGATTTGGTAAATTCTCCTGAATTTAATAAAGAAGCGCGTACACCCAACCCCAAATTAATGCTGCAAGGTTACAGCTGCGCTGCCATGACTTTAAATTTCATCCGCGCCCTATTGGCTGGCGGATTTGCAAACCTGCATCATCCACAACGCTGGGATTTAGGGTTCGTCGAACATTCAGCCCAGGCAGAAGAATATCATGCAATTGTGCACTCCATTGCAAACTCTTTGGACTTTTTGGAATCAATAGACGGCTTACGAAACAGCAGCCTCAACAAAGTTGATTTCTACACGTCGCATGAAGCGCTCAATTTACACTATGAACAGGCGCTGACCCGCAAGGTGCATAATAAAGACTGGTTTAATCTGTCCACTCACCTTCCCTGGATTGGCATGCGCACAGCAAAACCGGGCAGCGCGCACTTGGAATTTTTACGCGGCATACAAAATCCAGTCGGTGTTAAAATTGGCCCAAGCGCCACTCCGGAATGGATTGAAGAAATCCTTGCAACTTTAAACCCGGAACGGGAAGAAGGCCGGTTGCTGTTGATTACGCGCTTGGGAGCTAAAGACATTGCAAGATATCTTCCGCCACTTATTGAAACCGTTCGGGCAACCAAAATACCGGTTACCTGGTCTTGCGATCCCATGCATGGCAATACGGAAACGACTGAAGATGGCATTAAAACTCGTCATTTCGATAATATTTTAAGCGAATTGCAACAAGCATTGACTATCCATCAAGAAATGGGCGGTTACTTGGGCGGAGTACATTTTGAATTAACAGGTGAAAATGTTACCGAATGCATCGGTGGGGCACGCGGCTTGGCAGCGGATGATTTAAAAGAAGATTACCGCAGCCTGGTGGATCCAAGATTAAATTACGAACAATCATTGGAAATGGCAATCCAGTTAAGCCGCCAGTTTAATATTGCTTAAGCTGAAGATGCCTAAACTGCGTGCTTTAATTAAAGCACGTTGACTTTAATTTGAACTTATTTTACAATCCATGTTCTTTTAGAACAAACTATAAAGAGTTCACCATGATTTCTTCCCTAAATTTATTTAGAGACTTGCATTACACATTCTGGAGTCCTGTAACAGGACCCGCAGATATCTTTTTTAACATGGCAAGCCCTGTTATTTTTCCGGTTAAATATGCCGTGTTTACTGCTCAGTATTTATCTGCAGCAATCAATATGTTTGCAGTCAGTTTACTTACTTTGTTTAAAAGCGTCGAGCTTGCTCTAAGCGGTAGAACTGAATTACATCCATCCGAAGACATGTATGACCTGGATGATTATGAAGAATTAACTGCCAAAGATTACTTGCAATCGGCAGGCCATACCCTCTTAAAGGGAGTACTTAATATGGGGATGGCTCTATTAAGCGCTATCCTCGCTTTGTGTGGTCCCGTATTGGGTCTCGTGGCGCCTGTTACGCGGACTGTAAAATCCATTGTGGATCTGGCAACAGAAGGTGCCAGCTCGCAAGCGGATGAGTCACCTACATTCCGCTAACCACATCATCATTGCACATCCGATTTGCCTGATGGCACATCGGATGCCTGTCCAATCGCTCACCTAACCAGACTACAAACTGCATTGATTTAGTCACTATCCTGGATTAAATATATTGGCGCAGAAATTCAGGGATCCGCTTTTCTAACCAATAAACTGGATTTCCTGGCATTGCACCGGCGATGAAGCCTACATGGCCCCCTTTTTCACTTAATTCCAGCGTGACGGCTTTAGAAAGCTCACTGGACGCAGGTAATACTTCCGGCGACATGAATGGATCATCCAGGGCGTGAACGATTAAAGTCGGTGTGGTAATTTTATGCAAATATTGCCGCGAACTGGCGATGCGATAATAATCATGCACATTGGCAAATCCATGCAAGGGCGCGGTGATTTGATCATCAAATGTCCAAAAGCAATGGCATGCTTGTAAATTGTTAAACGCCTCCGGCAAATTTCTTGCATCATCCTGCATTTTACGTGCGAATATCTGGCGCATTTGCCGCAAAAGATAGGCTTGATAAATGCGGGCAAGACCTTGATTCATGCGATCAGCCGCCACTCGCAGCTGAAACGGCACAGACACTGCCACTCCCGCGCATACGAGAGAATGAAAACCCGATTCTCCCAGCCATTTCAATAACACATTTCCACCCAGGGAAACCCCAACAATCGCTTTTTTGCTATGCGGCTCACGGTCGGTCAGAAGCTTTAAAAAATAAGCCACATCTTCCGTATCCCCTGAATGATAGGCACGCGGCAAGCGGTTAGGCTCACTGCCCGCACCGCGAAAATGCATGAGTACTGCCCGCCAGCCACACTGATTGAACGTTGCAAGAAGGCCGCCAGCATAAGCAGAATTTAAGCCTCCACCCAATCCGTGCAGCAAAATAACTAAAGGCGCATCCTGGGTTAATTCAGCATCAGCCCAGGCTAAATCCAAAAAATCACCATCAGGTAGTTCAATTTGTTCCCGGCGCAACTTTGGGACTTGCCTACGCCGCAAAAGCGTCGGATAAATCGTTTGTAAATGTGGGTTGGCAAGCCACCACGCTGGCTTGAAGGTGCTTTTAATGATCATAATGTATGAAATTGCGGACTAAACTCATGGACGGCCTGAATCATAACCGTTACGTGCTCCGGCGGTATGTCAGGAGTAATGCCATGGCCTAAATTAAATATATGGCCTGAACCGTTGCCATAAGACTTCAAAATCTGCTGCACTTGCCTGCGGATGCATTCCGGTGAAGTCCGCAATACGGCAGGGTCA
Source organism: Legionella septentrionalis (assembly GCF_003989745.1). Lineage (GTDB taxonomy): Bacteria > Pseudomonadota > Gammaproteobacteria > Legionellales > Legionellaceae > Legionella_A > Legionella_A septentrionalis. The sequence goes on along the minus strand of NZ_RZGS01000002.1, from coordinate 142,575 downwards.
AGATTTCCTTGTAAAGCGACTCGATCACCGACTTGCCTGCGGGCGACGCCTAAGTCACAAGTCCAGTCAATCCCCAGCGCATCACAGCCGGTTGCAGCCATTTGCCGTAACCATAATCCCCCACCCTTGGTAAATAAAATGATCGGAATGTGTGGGTAGCGGCTTTTCAATGAGCATACGATTTTTTCCATATAAGCTAAGGAAAATTCCTGATAATTGGCAGGAGTCAAAATCCCCCCCCACGTATCAAATAGCATCAAGGCATTCACACCGGCATCAACTTGAGCCGCCAAATAGCTAAGTACCGCTTCGCTTAATTTATTTAGTAATTGATGCATAACTCCTGGCTGCATATACAGTAACTGCAATATGTTTTTAAAATCGCGGCTGCTTTGCCCTTCTACCATATAACAAGAAAGCGTCCAGGGGCTTCCTGCAAACCCGATGAGAGGAAGTCCTTGCGGCATTTCACTGCGGATGCGTTGGACCGCTTCCATTACATAAGCTAAATCACCGAGTGGATTTGGTACTGGTAATTTAGCAACCGCTGCTGCATCTCGTACCGGGCGTTTAAAACATGGCCCTTCACCTTCAGCAAAATAAAGCCCTAAATCCATTGCATCCGGGATGGTCAAAATATCGGAAAATAAAATAGCGGCATCCAGGGCGTAACGGCGAAGCGGTTGCAATGTCACTTCGCAAGCCAGTTTGGGATTTTTACACAAACTCAAAAAATCACCGGCTTCGGCGCGAACTTGTCTGTATTCAGGCAGATAACGTCCAGCCTGGCGCATCATCCATACCGGCGTGCGTTCCACCGGTTTTTTCATCATGCTCTTCATGAATAATGATTCTGTTACTGCAGCCATAAATACCTTTCTTATTAATAAGATTTAATTTTAACACGAAAAGGGCCGAGAAGTATTTGCTGGTTGCCATAGCTTATCAGGCGTCTTTCTCTTCTACTTATTTTAAATTCGATGTACCCTGTACCCAGGTTAATTTATACAAACGCTTATGGATAAATTAGATATTACTGGTTTGGCTGTCGCGACAAAAATTGGTATTCATCCTTGGGAACAGCAAATTTTGCAACGTTTGTTAATAGACATCAGCATCCCGGTAGACATCAGCAATTGCCGCAATGAACTGGCTAATACCATTGATTATGATCAAGTTTGCCAGCAAGTCACGGATTATCTTAAAAGCAAACCATTTTCCTTAATTGAAACCGTTGCGGAAGAAATTGCTCAATTAATCAAACAAGAATTTTATGTTTCCCAGCTAACCGTGCGCGTCAGCAAACCCCATGCGATAAAAAATGCAGCCAATGTAAGCGTTACCATTCACCGCTAGCTGCAACTGGGCGTCATCATTCATGCAATAATTCTTCTATGCTTAAGCTCTCGTTTTTTAAAAATTTTGCAATAACTTGGTTAAATTCAGCCGCGAGTTGATCCTTGCAGGCAGTGGTAAGCGGCGCATTGATTGAAAACAAATACTCTCCTTTAAAGCTTTTGGAAAAATAAATCCATAAAGTTTCATTTCCTATGGGCCGGTCCACGCAGCTGAAATGGTTCGGAAACGTATAATTTAAATCGCCAAATTGCGCAGACTCTACTTCCTTGGTGAAAAAGCTCGGGGTAATGCTAATTAAAGTGCGTAAACTGCGCGGCTTTTGCAAAGGGATATTCCAGTTAAACCACCGGTTTAATTTATATTTTAAATTGATAAATTTTTTATCCACGCTTAAATGGCTTAGGTATTTAAAATAGTAATCGGTTAATGTCGCGTTGATATTATTTTTTACAAAAGCATGCTTCCATCGCACCTGCTGCCATTTAAAAACTATGTATTCCATCAAGGAAAAATGAAAATCTGCCAACCCCTTATCTTTAATTAGATGCGGGCATTTTTGGTAAGGAGCAGCTTTTATCAATTCATTTTCTATGCATTTAATGCAATCTAAAAATGTATCCTCGTCTTTGACGCTGATGTTGATGCGTTTATATTCGGAAAATAAACCCAGCACGGATTTATACTGGCTGCCTTCCCGACCGCTATGAATTAAAATAATGGGAATATTATTTTGACCGCTCAGCTTATAGAAAGCAATTTGACAAGCGGCAATCAACCCGGTGCTCACATTCAAATTGTGGTGCTGATGCCAATTAATAAATTTCTCCATCATCTCGTGAGGCAGCGGATAATGAAATAAATTTTTTGTCTGGCGGGTTGCATCCGCTAAATGCGCATGTTCCCCGAAATATAATTTTTTGAAATTTTGATTATAGCGCTGCCAGAAATGAACTTTTTCGGCAAGATTTGCCTCATACTGGCGGTTATTCTCTTGTACGTAATCGAAATACCCTTTTTGCATATCGGGCAAGTGTGGTTCTTTTCCGCCTACAAGCTCTGCATACACCGCTTTTACCTCATTAAACACAATTTCACAGGATGCATCATCTACAATAATATGCGGCATGATTACCTGCAATTCGTGCAAAGAAGGATTAATTTTGTAGAGAAATACGTTAATTAAAGGTGGTTTGCTGAATAAAACCGGCTGCATGAGATTATGGTAAAATTCTTTGTGGCAAGCATCCGGCACATGGCTTAAAGAAATATCTTTAAAAATTAACTGAAATTTTCCAGTCTTCTGAAGCGCTTGCACGGGAACCTGTGCGTCAAAGCCAAGCCAGAACACTTCGTGGCGTTTAATGACTGTTTCCAGTGCTAGTTTTAGGAAATCCGGGTTAAGCTTACCCTGCAATTGCACTTGTAAGCCAAGATTAAAATTATATTTTAATTTTTTAAAAGCCCAGAACAAAAATTGAAAATCGCATACTGGCAAACCTGAATTCGTATTTTGTTGCACCTCGTGAGTTGGCGTTTGTATAAAACGCTCCAGTTCATGGGCGATGTAGCGGGCGATTTTATCGGTGTTTGGCTCATTAATGAAATATTCAATGGAAAGGCTCAATCCCTTGCACTGTAGTTTATCGTGGATGCGGTTTCTAATTTCAATTGCCATTAAGGAATCTAAACCCAAAGCAAATAAATCCTTTTTTGTCAGGCTTTTCATGTCTTCCAATTCCAAAACATCGGCGGAAATTTCTTCCAGCGCTTCGCTCAAAATTTTAATACGGTCCTTTTTTGGCAAAGTCCGCAAGACATTTAAAAAATACGGGGTTGCTGCCGGAATATGTTGCGCCACATCCGCAAAAAAGGCTGGCTTCGGTGTCTGCTTTAAATAAGACTCCCAATGAAGCAAGCAAGGAGAAATCTGCACGATGGGTTGGGACAATAAAACATCCAGGATGTCCATTTGCTCTTGCTGCAAAGGAATAAATCCGCGTTTTTGCAAGGCCGGTACCAAATTGGCTGTCATGCCGACGTGGGCAAATGGCCCCCAGTTTATCACCAACCCTGGCAAGCCTTGCCGCTGCCGCATGTAAACCAATCCATCCAAAAATCCGTTTGCTGCCGCATAATTCGCTTGCCCGCGTGCACCAAGCAAAGACGCAGTCGATGAAAATAAAACGAACAAATCAAGCGCCAGATGTTTTGTTAATTGATGTAAAATCAAGGCACCATCCCGTTTCGCACTCAACACTTGTTCAAGCTGCTGCACCCCCAGATTGACGATCAAACCATCATGAATTATCCCAGCTAAGTGAATAACTCCCTTCAGCGAGCCCGCCTGGTTAAGATTCCCAATTAGCTTTTCCATCTCCTGATAGTTGGCAACATCGGCTTGTGCGTGCTTTATAAAAATATTTTTTTCTCTGGCGCGCTCGATTAAAACCTGCAATTCAACAGGACAACTGGAGCGACTGGTTACAACGATGCGTTTAACTCCTCGCTGCATGAGGTAGTTTATCATCGCCATACCCAAACCACCTGTACCTCCTGCGAGAAGATAACAAGCATTATCGGCAAATATTTTTGCCGGGGCTGAATGAGTAACAGACAACTGTTTTTTCTTTAATCGCGGCACATAAACAGCATCGCGGACTGCAACTTGATCATCCAGGGCATGGTTGGTAAACACGTATTGCAGGGCTGGGAGCAAAGCGGAATTTTCACTTAAATCAATATGAAAATTTTTAGTAAGTTCAAGCTCATTCCTAAAGCTTTTCCAAAACGAACTTGCCATGGTGTGGTAAGGATTAACTTCATCCCTTGCATGAATCGCATAGGCATGTTCAGTAATTAAGGTAAAACTGTTTGCAGGTGATTTGAATAATGTTTTACAGCAGTTGAATAAATCCTGAAATTGGCTTTGCTCGTAGAAAAATATAAGATTTTTACCCTGTAAGCTAATCTCGTCCAATTCTTCGAGGAATTGATGATTTGTATCGCCTAAAAGATAAGTTGCCTTTTTTCGATCTTTGCTGATAACCAAAAATTCCGGGAGTTTTTCCCTAAGATTAAAATTAAACTCAATTTGATTCCACTTGATATGATATAAATTTTGCAGCAGCGATTCATAGGCAATGAAGTGATTACGCGTGACGGCTCTTAATTTTAATTCTTCAATATAGCCTAACAATAAACCTGAATTATCATAAAAATTCAAGTTGACATGCAATTCATTGGCGACCACTGTATTGAGCCTAGTTACCTCAACCCAAACCGTGCGCGGTGCTTCTTGATAAACCGCCATACGAGTGAATGCAAAAGGAACATAGGGAGTAGTTACCTCGGCATTCATTCCCAATAATAAAATGCTTTGCATGGCACCATCTAATGCCACCGGATGATAATAATAACCGGCATTTTGGCTATGTTGAGTTAAGCTAACTTTGGCCAGCACTTTATTGTCGTGCACATAACCTTGCTGCAAAACCTGAAATTCTTCGCCATAAAACAAAGACCGCTGCCTGAAATTCTCATAAATTTCCTGTACATTTACCGGCGTCCCAAAGCTTGCCTTTAAATCATCCATATTTACTGAAGCCTGAGAAACAGGTAAATGGTTCTTTATGTCCAGGGTGGAAAAATTTTGCCAGGCGCCATCTTGCCGCGCGAAAATATGTATTTGATAACCGCCGTCATGCTTGGGTTTCACTTGCAGCTGAAAATCTTGATTTTCTTTTGGATATAAAGGCCGTTCGATGAAGAATTTTTCCAGCGTAAATGCATTGCGTTTAAAAATCCGCTTGGCTGCAGCCAGGCTCGCTTCAATGTAGGCCGATGCAGGAAAAATTATCTTATCAAAAACACAATGTTGTTTAATGTAATTTAAATGTTGCAAATTCAATTGCTGATTAAATAAATATTCCTCATGCGGCAACGATAACATTTGCCCTAAAAGAGGATGTATTTGCGGTATTGATGCAATTTCTTCTTTTTTATCCAGCCAAATTTCCGTGCGCTGAAATACATAATTTGGCAGCAATACTTTCGTGAAATCATTTTCTTGTGTGTGGTAATACGAAGACCAATCAACGGCATCTCCTTTCATGTAAGCATGTAGCAATGCCGCAAGGGCCGGATTATCGGGAATTTCCAGTTTGTTATTTTCCATATACGACGCTGCAAATTTTCCTGCTGCCAGTAATTGGCTTGCTGTTTGTGAATTTTCCGCCATTAGCGCCAAACGGTAAGCGTAATGATCACGGCAAGTGGCTGCAGTAAAACAAATATCAGCAAAATCATGGCTGCTTTCTTGTAAAAAGAGCTGATACCGCTTGCTTAAATTTGCCAGAGCAGCTTCCGATTTCGCTGACAGTAAAAGCACCTGTTGTTTCGCCGGTACGGCAGCTCTTTTACGGGGCTTGCCAACAGGGGCCGCCTGCAAAATAAGATGCGCATTCGTGCCACTAAAGCCGAAAGCGTTTACTGCGGCGCATTTAGAAGCGGAGGCCCAATCGATAGTTTGTAAAGGGATCCTCGCTTCATGCAGCTGAATGTTCGGGTTTAATTTGCTGAAATTTAAGTGCTTATAAATTTTATTATTGCGTAAACTGACCACGGCTTTAATCACACCCGCAACGCCCGCGGCGCTTTCAAGATGGCCAATATTGGTTTTGACGGTGCCAAGATACAACGGTTTATCGGGTGAGCGCTGCTTTCCATATACTTCATTGATTGCCTGCACTTCAATCGGATCGCCTAATGGCGTCCCCGTACCATGCGCCTCAATGAATGAAATTTCATCCTGGGCTAAGCCCGCATGCTGCAATGCCTTTCTCATTACGGCTTCCTGGCTCTTACCATTAGGAACCGTCAAGCCTGCTGTTTTACCATCATTATTCACCGCAGACGCCTTAATCACGGCCAAGATCCGGTCTTTATCCCGCAGTGCATCCGCCAGCCTTTTTAGAAATAACACCCCATATCCTTCGGCACGCACATAGCCATCCGCCCGCTCATCAAATGTTTTACAAAGACCTTCTGGAGATAAAGCACGCGCTTTGCACAAAGTAATATTGGATTCCGGCAGTAATAAAACATTGACCCCGCCGGCCAGAGCATAATCAATTTCCCGGTTTTTCAAACTCTGGCAAGCATAATGAATGGCGACCAAGGAAGAGGAACACGCGGTATCAACGCTTAGGGATGGACCTTTTAAATCGAACGTATAAGCAACGCGCCCTGGAATTAGATTTAAAACATTTCCCGTGATGGAATATGCGCTTAATTCTTCAGTGGAAAATCCGGATTTTTCAAGTTGGGTATAATATTCATTAGGGCCCACGCCTGCAAATACACCGGTTAAACTGCCACGCACGGACTCAGCAGGATAATTTGCATTTTCCAATGCGAGATAACATCCTTCTAAAAAAAGGCGTTGCTGCGGCTCCATCAATTTGGCTTCACGCGGGCTTATGCCAAAAAAATCCGCATCGAATTCTTTAATGTTTTCAAGTAAACCCATTTTACTTACATAAGATTTGCCGGGCGCCTCGATGTCTGCATCATAATATTTTCCATTATCCCAGCGCGTAAGCGGGATATCCTTAATTCCGCTTAATCCTTGCTCCAATAGGGCTTCAAATGCTGCAATGTCAGGGGCATTCGGCAGTGAGCAACTCATGCCGATGATAGCAATTGCATCCTCTTGCTGGTCTGCAGTTGCAATTTGTGTTTGCATTTGCGGCAAATGTTTGTCGAGTTCTGTTTGGATGTAAACCGATAGTTTGTGAATGGAAGGATAATCAAAACCGATGCTGACAGTTACCTTTAGATAAGGCTGCAATTTTTTCTTAAGTTCCGCAGCCAGTTCCGTAATCATCAGTGAATCAAAACCCAACTCAAAAAAACCATCCTCTTCGTCCAGCTCTCCTGCCTCGGAAAGTTCCAGGATGTCTTTGCAGATCGCACTTATCATGTCTTTGCACGCGTTAAGATGCCCGGCAGCAGGAATTGCAACGTATTGTGCTAACCAGCCTGACAAATTTTGCGGTACAAATGAGGATGCAATTGCTGTCAAATCATTAGACAATTGCTTATGAAAGGCCGGTTCTGGTTTAGGAACAAAATCCAGCATAAATTTCAGATAATCAGGAGAAATAATGGCGGTGTGCTTGAATTCGCCATTTATCAAAATTTTAACGAAGGTATGGCCTTGCTGATTGTTAATCAATGCATGGCGGACACTGGGGTCGCGGGAACGCTTTTGCGCCATGCCGACTTCACCCCATGGCCCCCATTGAATCGCAGTTCCTGGCAAGCCCAAGAGATGGCGTGTTGCAATCAGGGCATCTAAAGAACTATTGGCAGCGCCATAAACTGATTCTTTATTGCTGCCGAAAACAGAAGAAATGGACGAGTAAACTACAAAAAAATCTAAATCGTAATGTTTTGTAAGCTCATGCAAATACCATCCGCCTTTTACTTTTGCCGAAAACAGATAATCCACATCTTTCTCGTCATGTTCGAGAACCGAAGCTTTAATGGCCGCACCTGCAGCATGGATAATCCCTTTCAGCAACCCGTCTTGATTCAATTCTGCTAAAAGCTGTGCTAATTTTTCCTTATCGGTAATATCCAAACTAATGGTTTGAATGCTTGCACCGGGATAATAATATTGAATTTTTTTAATGGTTTCCTGCAATCCCTTTTTTTCCACATCGCGGGAAAGAAGAATTACGTGTCTGGCGCCGGCGGACAGCAAGGCTTGTGCTGTAATTAAACCCAACCCGCCGCAGCCACCGGAAATAAGATAGCGGCTGTCGCGATCCAGTAGCCGTTTAATTTCAATTATTTTTTTACTCTTTAAGCGGGCAACCAAGCGTTGACCACTTCGGTAAGCCACGAGATGCTCGTATTGATTGTCGTAATTGTGGCGGATTTCATCCATCACGTGTCGAACATCATCCTTCTGCATCTTGTCAACATCGATAAGAATCGTGTTGAATTGCGGTAATTCCAAAACCAGTGTTTTACAAAATCCGACGAGCGCACTGTTGCTCGCATTAAACTCAGTCACCGCCAATTCCGGAATACCGTGCACCGTTAATACAATTAATTGCAGTTTGATTTGGGCTGCATGCAATTTTTTAAGCAGAGTTAATAATTTTTTAACCGTCTGCTGTTGAAAATCAATGGCGGCATCAACTGGCAACGGAGCTTCGTGCAAAGCTTCGGCAAATAAGACGCCATCCAGTGAATTTAATGGAACATCATCCTGCTCGAGGATGATGTTTATCCCTTGTTCGGCAAAGTCGGCAACCCAGGTTTCGGGGCCTATAAAAAGCCAGTTGTTACCAACAACCCGCGGCTTTTGCCTGTCCAGGGCTTGTTCTTGCCATAGCGTTTGAAAACCCCAGTCTTTGGGCAGCAAGCCGTCTTTAATTTTATCTTTCGCACCAAACCAGTGTTCTTCACGCACAAATTCATACAATGGCAAATTTACCTTGGCAAAGCGGCAAGCCAATGAGCGGTAAACGCTTTCCCAATCTATCTTAATGCCTTCTTCATAAGCGCGCTGCAATCCTTCAAGATTATTGGGAAGTGATGCCGCTTGTTTTTCCTTATGCACATGATGAATGCAATAATTTTGTTGTTCAATTTGTGCGGCAGCTTCCTGCGCCGTACTCGCCTTGATAGCTACCCGAAATAAAAAATGGCTGCGGCAGGTAGCTGCCGTATAACAAATGTCAGCAAACTCATGCTCGGTCTGGCTTAAATATTTTTGATAACTCGCCAACATCAATTCCAGCGAGTCCCGGCTTTTGGCAGAAATGACCAGCAAAGATTCGGCCGGTAAACTGCGCCCTTCTGTTATTTTACCCGGCATTTCTTGCACGATGACATGAGCATTGGCACCACTGAACCCAAAAGAACTAACCCCCGCACAGCGTAACCCTTGTTCTTTTGGCCATGCTTGTGTTTCTAAAGGAATAGCCATGTGTTTCAAATTAATTTGCGGATTTAATTTTTTAAAATTCAGGTGCTTAAATAATTGTTTGGTTTGTAGGCTTAAAACGGTTTTAATGACGCTGGTTACTCCTGACGCACTCTCCGAGTGGCCCAAATTGGTCTTTACCGAACTGATGTAAAGTGGGTGTTCGTCGCTGTGCGACTCGCTAAAAATTTTACCAAGCGCATTGACTTCAATCGGGTCCGCCAATGGCGTGCCTGTTCCATGTGCTTCAATAAAATCAATATCACCAGGCAAAAGCCTGGATTTTGCCAGCGCGCTTCGAATTACCTCTTCCTGAGCGGTTCCATTCGGTACGGTGAAACCACCGCTTTTGCCGTCACTGTTTGCAGCAGTGCCTTTGATAACGGCCAGAATGTTGTCATTATCCCGGATTGCTGTGCTTAAACGCTTTAAAACAAGGATGCCGCATCCTTCGCTGCGCCCATAGCCATCCGCATCTTCGCTGAAAGTTTTGCAGCGACTTTCCGGCGATAACATCCTCGCCTTGCATAATGTAATGTTCGAATCAGGGCTTAAAATAATGTTAACGCCTCCAGCAAGCGCCATATCGCAATCACCGGCTTGCAAACTCAGGCAAGCGTTATGAATGGCAGTCATTGAAGAAGAACACGCGGTATCGATCGCTTGAATCGGACCATGAAAGTCGAATGCATACGCAACCCGGCCTGCTAAAGCATTTAATACATTTCCAGTGGCAAAATAAATATTCAACTCTTCCAGCGTTACCCCTTGATAAGCAAGGATACGCGGATATTCATTGGTTCCCACACCGACAAAAACGCCGGTTTTGCTGTCTTTAACGGCGTCTAAAGAGAGATTGGCATCTTCCAGCGCGTGGTAACTGGTTTCCATAAAAATGCGCAATTGCGGCGACATCAATTTGGCTTCGCGCGGACTGATATTAAAAAATTCGGCATCAAAATGTTTAACATGATCAATCAAACCCATTTGTCTTACGTACAAACGGCCCAGCGCATTTGGGTCAGGATCGTAAAATTTTTCATTATCCCAGCGCTCAAGAGGGATATCATCCATGCCGCTTTCACCCTGTTCCAGCAAGGATAAAAACTGGGCAATATTAGCCGCCTTGGGCAAACGGCAGCTCATGCCTATAATGGCAATAGGTTCTGCATTAAGAACATGGACAACGGGCTGCCGATGAACTGGCGGGGGGGCCAGCAATTGCTGTAATTGCCGGGCAAGCTTGTCCACGCTCAGATAAGAAGCTGATTGATTTAAGGAAAAAGGGATATTGAATCGCGGCAGGAACATTTCATGAAAGATTGCATCCAGCGCGCTCAATTGCACGGACGTTAACCCTAAGCTTTGCAAATCTTGAAAGACATCCAATTCTTCTTTTTTTAATAGGGTTTGTATCGAAGCAGTCAATTTGCTCTTGATTATCTCAATCTGCCCTTCTTTCGCTTGCGATTGCAGCTCATCCAACCAATGTGAATGCGCGTTAGGGCGGCGTGGCTCATGCCAATATGGCTTCCTGTCAAACTGGTACAAGGGAAGATCAATTTTATTAAACGGCGCATCCACATGAATGGTTTTACCTTGCAAAAATGCCGCATGGATTTGCCTGGCATCGCAAGTTATGGTTGCAAGTTCTTCTGTTACATTAACCTTAAAAATCTCATAATCTTTAGCAGTAATTTTTTTGATAACAGCTTCTTTGTCTTGCACCAGAAAGGCACAGCGATATTTAAATTGATCACGGCAATTGAGCAGCGTACAGCAAATATCATGAAAATCTGCCGCAGTTTGTTGTAAAAAATACACATAATCCGACAACATGCGCTTTAATGAAGGCTCGCTGTTTGCCGAAACGACAAAACAATTGCACGGATCGGATTTCATAGGCAAGGGCCTCGGATAAGACGCGGGGGCTTCTTCTAAAATGACGCATGCATTGGTTCCAGTCACGCTAAAATTGCATACTTGCACGTATCTTTTTTTATTTGGCTCCCTGGTAAACGGTATTGCTTCATCGGGCAGCAGCGTCGCAGCAGTTTGCAAGCCGATGGCAGCATTTGGCAGCAGGTAATGAAGATTGGGCGGGATGGTTTCATGTTTTAATGCACACAGCGCTTTAAGCAATGAAGCAAGGCCCGCTGCAGAAACCGTGTGCCCCAGATTGCTTTTCAATGCGCCAATAATAAGCGGCTTATTCGGGTGCTGATTGCGATGAATATGCTGTATGGCATTGAATTCAACCGCATCGCCAACTGCGGTGCCGATGCCATTGGCTTCGATGTAATCAATATCACGGGCTTTAAGATAAGCTTCCTTAAGAGCCGCTTCATGCAAAGCAATTTGCGCTTTAAGGTTAGGAGCGGCAAAACTATGTCCCCCGCCATCCTGATTCATCACAATACTTTTGATCACTGCATAAATCTTGTCATTATCCCTTAAGGCATCGTTTAAGCGTTTAACCACCACCACAGCGCATCCTTCGCTGCGCACATAACCATCTGCCTCGGCATCAAAACTGCTGCACTGGCCTTTAGCGGACAACAAACCCGCCTTGCTCAGCCCAATCCAGCTTTCTGGGCATAAGCCAAGATGCACTCCTCCGACAATAGCCATAGAGCATTGTCGGGCCCTCAAGGCAGTGGATGCAAGATAAAGCGCGGATAACGATGAAGAACATGCCGTATCTACGACCACGCTTGGCCCTTTCAAATTCAGAAAGTGAGAAAGCCTTCCTGCTGCTGCACTGTTTGCAACGCCTATAGATGTATGAGCATTGAATTTAATGCAATCTTTATAATTAAGCTGGCTGTATTCATGCGTGGACATTCCACAAAAAACGCCAGTGGCGGAATCGCTTAGGGATTTGCAGGGGATGTTGGCATCGTTTAAAGCGCGCAGCGCAACTTCAAGAAAAAGACGCTGTTGTGGATCGATTTGTTTGGCTTTTGCGGCAGATATTTTAAAAAAAGCGGCATCAAATAACGCCACATTTTCCAGAAAGCCTCCCTTGCGGCTGACCATTTTATCGGCTTTCTTTCTATCTTTTGCATGGTAAGCTTCAATATCCCAACGTTCTTTAGGTACTTCTTTGATTGGAGTCTTCTTTTGCATCAGCATGGCATGCAATGCTTCTACCGTTTCAACATCGGCGCCTATCCCTGGGAACTGACAATTCATGCCAATAATGGCAAGTGGTTCATTGCCTATAGCTTGTGCAGCATTTTCTTGATGGTTTACCACTTAAAACTCCCTGCAATACCTAAACTTAATAAGCAGTCATACATGAATACAACAACCTATTGCCTTGATGCGGCTGTTTGCCATGCATCCATGTGATGTTATCCACGATCATAAAATCTCCTTTCTGCCACTTGAATACATGGGAGTGACGTTGGATGATGCGGTTGATTTCCTCTATTTCTAAAGATGAAAAAGCTTGACCATTACCATAATGACAAACTAATGGCAATATATCTCTAAAAATCAAATACCTACCTGCCAAATATTGATGCAAAGGAAGTGCATTCAATTCCCCGAATAAAAAATTAGAATAATAATTTAAATAAGCTGCACAGTTAAACCATACGTTTTGCCGGGTCAGCGGGTGCTGCAATACCCCAGGCAAATATTGCCGCGTTATTAAATCCCTATCCTTCTTACTCCAAATCGTTTCAATCCCAGTATGACTTAATTTTTCTGTAATTTTTTCCTTATCGCTACCAAAATAATCGCGCCAACTGCGGGCGCTATTAGCCAGGATTTTCCTTAGCGCGTGATATTGCAGAGTTGCTCCATGAAAAAAAGATTGGTACATAACACCATGTTTTAGCAATTTTTCCTGAATAGCAAAAGGCATATCGCGCCAAATATCTGCCGCATTGGCAAATATTGTGCCCCCCCCCTGCTCTGGGGGAATGACGCAGCAAAAATAAATGTAATTCGGTGGATTTTTTGTCCTTGGTTTCTCATGATGCAAAGGGAGTGCAATATCGGGTGGCAAATCGCTTGATGTATAGACGTCATTCGGCAACACAGTGCGTGGAAAATCATAATCTTTCGTGCTGCAGCGTTTGCCAAGGCGGCAGGCTTCGATGATGTTGGAAAAATCATCCGGATTATTACAGTTAAAACCACGGAATAAAATTGCACCGTGCTCTTTAAGCTTCTGCATGTAATTGCTGTGCTGTGCAACTAGCAATTCCAACAATAAACCCGGACTTGCCGGCTTATTTGCAGGCGCAGCAATAACCGGGATATTTGCACTGCAAGCCATAAACACACTCATGTGCTCCACCTATCGTCGTTATTTAATCGCCTCTAAAAAAATGGGGCGCGTTGCATAATACAATTGCCCGCCATATCTTCGCTTGCAAATGGCTTGAAACGTGCCAAGCATCGCGTCCAGCAATTCTTGCATAATTTCTTCGGGAAAAGATTTCATAAACGGCATGGTAAGCAGCAAATTTTTAAAATAAGCAATGCTGGGTAATAATGTATGAGTATTGTGCAGATTTAATCTGATTTGTTTGTAAGGTAAAGCTGCCAAGACGCGGATGACGCGTAAAAAATAATTTTGTAAGGAGTTATCTGAATTGACGTACTGCTTCGTTAAATCACGATAGTAACGGTTAGTCATAAGTTCGTGCCAAACTTGTGAAATGCTGTTGCCGGAGAAAGACGAAAATATGGCATAGAATTTTCCTCCTGGCTTTAAGGCATAAAAAATATTTGGTAAAGACAACTCGATCCGCGTCCAATGTAAACACCAAAAAGAAAGTGCAAAATCAAATGCTTCTACAGCATAGAATGTTTCAATGTCATGCACGGCAAATGATAAATTACTTTGTGTCCAATGTTTGACTGCGTGATGAATCATCTCTATGGAACTATCTATGCCATGAATGTGCCCTTGCTTTAATTTATTAGCCAGAGCATGACTGTATGCCCCATCACCGCAACCGATGTCTAAAATATTTCCGTAAGGCACAATATTAAAATTTTTACAAAATGCATCGCTGGTTTCTTTTTGAAAATAATTTCCAGATTTGTATTCCTCCGGATCCCAGCTCACTTTTTCTCGCCTATTACATATATAGAATTGCGGATCATTATATTTTGCAGAAAATAAAGACTTAATACCATGCACAAGTGTACACGAGCTAACCTTTTCTTAAGGAAAAAGAGATATAATTTATTTATATTAAACATTTCACTACATTATGAAAACCAATGAGCATATTTTCGATAAATCGGTGATTTCCATCATTGCAGAACCGATCTTGCTTTCTGAACCCATAGAAAAACAAGCCAATTTAAAGAAACTTAGCGTTGCAAGATTCATGAACCATGCTCTGGCATTTACCTCAGCGGAAACTATAAAATTTCAACAAGAATTATCAAGCTCTGATTTTGATTTTAGCGAAAAAGATAAAAAGGAGATCGGCCGCGGCGCCTCTTACGCAATAACTGATGGTTTAAAGGAATTGCAAAAAGCTGCTGAATCAGTGCCAATTACAATAGAATTGGCACAAAAGGAATTGCAGGAATTGGGTGTCACGGAGGCCAGGCAACAAAATTTCATATTAGGCCTCGTCTTGCAATCCCGCATTGGCTGGCCTTTTACCATCACCCGCACCTTGCAAGGTTTGCTGGGCGATGCTGCCTATGAATACGATACGGGTGCCAATCTGGTCATTTCTTCCGGATCGACTCAAATTACCTATGATGCAAAAACAAATTGCACTTATCTATCGACAGCAACTTCATTAAAAAACAAACATACGGAAAGTCTTACCGAAACAGCTTTTGCTGAAATCCATTCAGTTATTGCAATTGGCGCAAACCAAGAAGCTACCCTGCAAGAAATTAAAATTTGTCTTTTGCCTGCAAATGAATTAACACACCAAGCATTAAAAACTAATTTAGAAACATTTTTCCTGAAGGAAGGTTTACGTGTTGAGCATGATTTAAAACCCTCTGCGTGGAAATATCTTAAGCATATCGTACTTGCATTAACTGGCTTGGCGGCAGCCGGTACTATTGGTGCTGCAATAGGCACCGCCATACTTCCAGGAGTAGGCACTGCAATCGGGGCAGGTTTTGCTGCGGCAGTTGCTTTACTTATCATTGGCCTTGCACGCATGATATTTGGCAGCCCTCTTTCGCAATTATTTGGCGCAATCCTTACTTCGCTTGCTGCAGGAAGCATTGGCACAGGAATTGGCGCTTTGCTTGGAACATTCATTTTTCCAGGCCTTGGCACCGGATTTGGAGCGTTAGCCGGCGCCTGTATAGGGACTGCTGCAGGCGGGGTATTTACCGGGTTTGCACAAATCATGAAAGGGCAATCTGTTCTTAGCAAACTGGCTGGAACAAGCCTGACCATGGCAGCAACAACCGCTATAGGGGGAGTTATCGGCACTATTCTCGGCAGCATTTTCCCGCTGGCCGGTACTCTGGCAGGTATGGGCATAGGATTAGGTCTTGGTTTTGCCATAACCGCTGTTCCGACCTTATTTACCCTGTTGTTCGTAGGAATAAAAAAAGGCATTGAGAAATTGCAGCAGAACAATTTGCAAAACCAGGCTCAAAATGTAATTGAAAATAAACCACCCTTGCCCAATACCGCTCATGTGGTCATGTCTGCCCTAACAAATGCCGAACGCGAAGAGCCACGGTCTTCTCTTGTTCTCCCGGCGCAGTCTACCAACCCAATAGAGAATGAATGTCCTTTAAAAAAGAGAGGGGGAAATGCATTTTTTAAAGTTCACCTAGAGGAAAATTCGGATGAGGTACAATTTTCGGAAACAATGCCCGACAAAATGGATAGAAATTCTGCAATCTAGTCACGGATTTAAAACGTTAACATTCTGCAAAACAAAAAAGCGTCAGTAAATCTTTTAAGTTTCTTACATGTAGGCTTTTGCTTCCATCCTCACATCGCTAATTTCTTCAGACTGAGGCTCGGCAACAGGGCTCCATAAAGATGGTTGCATGGAAGGTTCTGTTTCTTGCGTAAAATCTTTCTCATTTGTTGGCAGCATTTTCTGCAATTGCGCGTAACTGCTTGGGTAAGATGCATGTGTATTTTGCAGATGCTGCAATTTTTCCTGTTTAAACCGGTAAGCATTCCACAGCAATAAACTGCTTTGCAAGACCATTAAAGCCACGCCGATGGCGGGGTGCAAGCTGATGCCCACTGCCAGCAGCAACCCGCTGGCTAAAACCATGGTAAAAAGATTATAAAGCAGACTAAATATTAAATTTTGTTTGATATTCCCTACGGTTTTGTCGGAAATAACCAAACCGCTGACAATGCCTTTAAGCGAACCATTCTTGATGTCCGCACCCGCTTTATCAATTACATTGGTGTCAACGTGCTTGGAATGCACGGCAAAAGAAGCATCTGCGCTGCTGATGAATAATGCATCATTAGCACCATCGCCAACCACACAGACGCGCTTTTTCTGACTTTGCAACTGCTTGATGAGGGCAACTTTGCTGTTTTCCGGTGAATTGGAAGAAGTTTTACAATCGGCAACAATGTTATCCTCCGGAATATTTAAACGTGCGGCAAAACGGCTCACCGTTGCCCTCGCAGCTCCAGAAGCAATAAAAACTTCTTTTTTAAGTTTATCTTTTATCCAAGCAATGGTTTCCACGGCATCGTGGCGCAAGTCATCATTTAATCTAAAATAACCTACCAACTGTTTGCCTTGTGCTAAATAAACAATATGATCGCCGCATTCCGGCTTAATCATTTCTTCTAATTCTTCCGTATCAATTTCACAATCTTTCATAAGATTTTTATCACCCAGAATATATTCGGTTTTGGCAAACATTCCCTTTACCCCCGAATGATGGGTCTTATCGATCGTCATCTCGGGCATTGCCGCTGATTTTTCTTTTTCGGAAAACTCATGAATGGCTTGTCCAAACGGATGGGATGAATCTTTCTCAAGTTCGGAACACAAGGCGAGCAAATCCTCACGGCTTAAACTGCAATTTTTTAAGATAGTAAACGACTGCACGGAAGGCATGCCTTTGGTTAACGTGCCATTTAAATCAAATACCACACAATCAATGTTGGCAGATTCTTGCAAGGCCAGCGCACTTTTAAATTCCACTCCATGTTCAGCCGCTTTGCGCACTCCAAAACGAATCGAGAGCGGAATAATGAATCCAATTGTACACGGGCAAGCTGAAACCAGGACGGCAACAGCACACTTTATGGCAAGGGCAACCGGAAAAAAAACGCTGACGATCGCAGCAGACACTACAGCTAACAACAACACGGCAGGGATAAAATATTGCAAAACGGCAGTAGCAGTCGTTTCTAATGGTGCTTTTGTTGCTAAAGCGTGCGCTACTCCTTCGTCTATCTTCGCTACGTTGGAATCGTTGGCAGTGGATGTCGCACGTAAATACAAGTCTGGGGCGTTGGCTGCAAGGCGCATGCCAGCAAGCAAATTTTCCTGCAAAGACACTAACCGGGGCACGTACGCGCCGGTTTCAATGCTATCGTCAATCAGGCTCTCTTGTTCCTCACTCGTTCCATCAACAGGAATGTATTCGCCAGCCTTTAATAAAATCAAATCCCCCGCTTTTACAGCTGCCAATGGTTTCTCGACTACTGAACTTTCAATTAAGACTCTCACCGTTTTGGGAATGCGGTCTTTAAAATTAACGGCAACACCCGTCGAAGCCTTGATGGATTCCTCAATGGCAACACCCAAGTGTCTGAAGCCAAAGATTAATAATCCT
This sequence comes from Legionella septentrionalis, assembly GCF_003989745.1. GTDB lineage: Bacteria > Pseudomonadota > Gammaproteobacteria > Legionellales > Legionellaceae > Legionella_A > Legionella_A septentrionalis. The sequence continues at coordinate 124,436 of NZ_RZGS01000002.1, read as the reverse complement.
GCTTCAAACATCATGGGCAGCCAGGGAACAAAAAATGCTATGGCAGACACCACCAATACTGTAAGCGTGCTGAGCGCAAACAACGTATCCATAGTCAGAGCGCGCGTCTTAAACAATTTTTTAGCAGCGTCCCAATAAGATTCAGCTCCCATTAACAAGGTGAGAATCGTGCTGAATACGCCGATAGCAATCATGGCTGCCAAAGGCAATGTGATCCCAAGCATCGATAAAGCAAGCAAAATGATGCCGCCACTGATGCCAATGCTTCCCCAGATCCAATGGGCGCGTAAAATCTTACGGAAAAACCTGCCAAACCCGGATTCAACAGGCGTCAGGGCGGGTTTGGCTGAAATGAGGGATGCGGTAAAACCTTTTTCAGAGAGAGTAGCAACTACAAATTTCTCTATGCTCTCTGCAGGGATATGAGAATATGCTTTAATGGTCAGTTTCTTAGTAAGAAGATCAAACGAGCACTCTTTAAAATATTGTTCAGCATTTTCTTTTAATGCTTCATCAATCTTACTGACGCATCCGACGCATTTAGCCCCAGAAACTTCAAATTCGTAAAAGAGTGTGTTCATTTCAGTTTCGGATGCTTTCATTAAAAAATACTATGCCTCCATTTTTCGGATCATTCCATGCACGCGCTCGGAACGAGCGATCGCTACCTGAGCTTGCTCTGCCAAAGTTCGCGAAGTAAATGGCCCCATCATGACTCGATACCAATTGCCTTGCTGTGGAGTAGCAGCCAATACCACATTTACGTCATAACCTTTTAAAGTCAATACAGCTTTCATCCGCTCAGCGTCTTGTTTGTTTTTAAACGATGCAATTTGCACCAAATAAGTTTCTTTATGCGCAGCAGTAGCCTGCGCAGGAGGAGGAACTTTTTTTTGTGCGATTGACGGTAACGGTATCGCAGGTTTTGGCGCGCTTTGTACTGCAACTTGGGCAGCGTTTGCTAGTGTTTTAGCGGTGCTCGTTGCAGAAGAAGCTGGAGCTGTATTAACCGTAATTGCAGGGTGGGCCGCTGCCGGATTATTGCTATGGATTGAAGCAGTCGCAGCTGCCGGAACTGCTGTCTGCTCCTTGGCTAACAGCGTATAAAACTCGAATTTGGGCTTAGGCAGTTGCGATTGTGCCAACTGCTTGGTTGAAGTGGGCTGTGGCTTGGAATGTTGTGCTGTCATGCGCTGCTGCAGCCAGGTGCCTAGCTGCTCAATACTAAAAACCAGCGAACTTAAATATCCGCAGCAAAACGATACCAACACCAGCATGAGTTGCTTCGGCGTGTTGCTGCTTTTTCTTGGTTTACTTCTTTTACCGTAATCTCTAGCCATTACTTACCTGCTATTCCCTTGATTGAATCAGGGTATCTCACATACTCTCCGGAGCAGATACACCCAATATTTGCATACCATTGCGTAATACTTGACGTACAGCAGTTAATAAACACAGCCGCGCAGAGCGAAGTGTTTCAGGCTCACACAAAAGCGGTACAGCATTGTAATAGCTATGTAATCCATTTGCCAACTCACGCAAATAATAAGCTATCTGGTGCGGTTCACAAGTTCTTGCTGCAATTTCAACAACTTCAGGGTAACGGCTTAACAATGATATCAAATTGGCTTCTTGTGGTTCGGCTAAAAGGTTAATATGAGCCAACCCTAAGTTTTCATCCCAGCTTAAGTTGCGCTCGCGAAGCTGCCTTAAAACACTACTGATGCGTGCATGCGCATATTGGATATAATAAACAGGGTTATCATTGGATTGCGATTTAGCCAAATCCAAATCAAAATCCATGTGTTGCTCAGGCTTGCGCATGACGTAAAAGAAACGCGCCGCATCATTGCCTACTTCCTCACGCAATTCGCGCAGTGTTACAAAAGAACCGCTGCGGGTAGACATTTGTACCCGGCTTTCGCCGCGATACAGGATAGCAAATTGCACTAATAACACGTCCAGAGCGTTGTCATCATGCCCAAGAGCATTCACAGCCGCCTTTACCCGCGTGACATAGCCATGATGATCGGCACCAAAAATATCAATCACACGATCAAAGCCTCGATCATATTTATTCCAATGGTAGGCTACATCGGAAGCAAAATACGTAGTTTGCCCGTTGGCGCGAATAAGCACCCTGTCTTTTTCATCGCCAAAAGCAGTTGCACGAAACCATAATGCTCCGTTTTGCTCGTAGGTGTGCCCTGCATCGTTTAAAGCTTGGATGCCTTTGCCGATTGAGCCATCATCCAATAGAGATTGTTCGGAAAACCAGCGGTCATACTCTACCCCGAATTCCGCCAAATCATCCTTAATATCAGCCAAAACGGAATGTAAAGCTTCCTGGTGGAAAAGAGCGAAGCCTGCGCTACCCAAGTGTTTTTGTGCAGAACGGATGAGGGCGTCGATGTAAAGTTCTTTATCGCCCCCCTGGGGTTCATCAGGCGGTAAATCCATGCTGACCACATACCAACTGTGCACATAATCACGGCCATGGTTTTCCAGTATGTGTTGGGCAATAGCATGCACATAATCGCCACGGTAGCCATTGGCAGGAAACACGATGTCCTCGCCTGCCAAACCTAAATAACGCAGCCAAACGCTTACGGCAAGAATATTCATTTGCCGCCCTGCATCATTTACATAATATTCGCGGCTTACATTAAATCCTGCAGCCATCAGCAAATTGGCCAAGGTGGCGCCAAAAGCGGCGCTGCGGCCATGCCCCACGTGCAGTGGGCCTGTGGGATTGGCTGAAACGTATTCTAAAATTATTTTCTGCCCTTGGCCTAACTGGCTTTGGCCAAATTTTTCACCTTGCATCAACACTTGCGCTATGGTTTGCGCTCGCTCCAGAGCGCGCATGAAAAAATTGATAAAGCCTGGACCTGCTATATCGATGCGCTCTACCAAGGGATGCTCGGGAATGGATTCAACTAGGCGCTCAGCCAGTTTTCGCGGGTTTTCGCCACACGGCTTGGCCAGTATTAAAGCTAGATTCGTGGCAAAATCGCCATGTTTTTCATCTTTAGTCCGCTCCACTTTAATTTCAACCGCAAATTCTTGCGGAACAACCCCTGCTTGTTGCAGCGTCCTTACGGCTAGATGCAATAATTCCTCAACCGTTCCTTTCATAACTTTTAATCATCTAAAAAGAGATTATTATGCGCTTTTTTGCATCAGTTGCAAAGGATTGAGTGCGACATCCTTTAAAAGCCCCGCTTAAACTTGATACTTGCCACTCATTCAATGGCTTCATAGCTGCGTTTTACATAACCATCTTGCGACAGCAAAATAGCTATGGGACGCGTAGCATCAAAATGTGCAAATATGATCATCATCATGACCGTGATGGGTACGGAAAGAAACATCCCCAGCACGCCCCAAATGCTCCCCCAAAAACCCAAGGCAATTAGAATCACCAATGGACTTAAGTTTAATGATTTGCTTAAGAAACGCGGCTCGACAATATTGCCGATGATGAATTGCACTAAAATAATCCCAGAAGTAACGATGATAAAAGGCAGCCAGGTTGTAAATTGAATAAGCGCCAGCAAGGCAGGAAAAGCAGTAGCGAGGATGGCGCCGATATTGGGGATGTAATTTAAAAAGAAAATGAGCAATGCCCAAAATTCTGCAAAATCAAGATCAACCAATTTCATGATAATCCAGCTGGCCGTTGCCGTGATTAAACTTAAAAGAGTTTTCAATCCTAAATAAGTTTGCGTATCCTTCACGATGTGGGAAAGGATGCTGTCCACCAGTTGCCTATGCCCAAGCTGCGGAAACAGCGCATTCATTTTTTGACGAAAATAATGTTGTTCTACAAATAAAAAGACAATATACAAGGAAATTAACACTGCCGAACTGGTCAAGGTGGTGAACACGCCGTAAATATTGACCGCCAGCGCTTGCATGTTCAAATCTTTGAAAATTCCATCCATGGTCATCATGGTTTTAATGCCATAACGGGCATCAAGCCGATTTAAAATACCCGATAAATTCTCTTGATACCGTGGTGAAGCTGTGATTACCTCATTGACATTATTGGAAATAATATGGACAAGGATACTGCCCAATACAGCCACTATAACAAAGGCAAGCAACATGCTTAGCCAATTCGGCAAACGCGCTCCAACTAAGGGCGTGCGCTCGATCGCATTGTAAATGGTATTTAAAAAATTCCATATAAAAAGAGCGATGATGAGCGGAATCAATATTCCCCGCCCTGCAATCAATAAATAACCAATCAACCACACCGTGAGCAATCCTGCGGCAAATGTAATGGTACGATTCATATATTGACTCATTTCGTCTGTTGCTTTTTTCCTGTTATTATTAATGTTTTTTAATATAAATCATACCGTGTTAAGCAAATCTTGCGAATCCTTACCCGGGGTTGGCCCCACCTTGGCTAGCAAACTGGCCAAATGCGGCATTGTGACCATTCAGGACTTATTGTTTCATCTGCCGTATCGTTATCAAGACCGCACGCGGATTACTCCCATTGCTGATTTGCGTGCGAATGAATGGTGCGTCATTGCAGGGCGCGTAGTGAAAACGGATATTAAATACGGCAAACGCATGATGCTTTATTGCTATGTCGAGGACAAAAGCGGCATCTTGAAATTGCGCTTCTTTCATTTTAACAAACAACAAGCAAAGCTCTTGAATGAAAGTCACATGATCCGTGCGTTCGGCGAGGTACGAGAATTTGCAAATCAATTGGAAATGATTCATCCAGAATATCAGTTGCTGCAACAAGAAGCAGAATGCCTGGTTGAAGAAAACTTTACCCCGATTTACCCAACCACGCAGGGATTGACGCAAACGCGCTTGCGACAGTTGGTAAAAAAAGCCCTAAGCCTTACTAAAGAAGAGTGCAACTTGCTTGAATGGATGCAGCCTCAACAATTACAACGGCATAATTTTCCACCGCTCTTCGCCGCTTTGGAAAACTTGCACAATCCCCCGCCAGAAGTTCCTATCAAGCATTTGGAAGAAGGGACCCACCCTTCTTTGCAACGGCTGGTATTTGACGAGCTGCTCGCACAGCGGCTTAGCATGACATTCGCCAAACAACAGCGCTCGGCATGGTCAGCGCCGGCATTAGCCATGCAAGACTCCATTAAAGAGCAATTTTTAAAAATGTTGCCTTTTTCCCTGACCCATGCGCAAGTGCGCGTAAGTCATGAAATTGCACAAGATTTAACGCTGCCGAAACCCATGCTGCGTCTGGTGCAAGGTGATGTAGGAGCCGGGAAAACAATTGTTGCCGCATTGGCTGCATTACAAGCCATAGCAAATGGCTATCAAGTGGCGCTTATGGCGCCCACCGATCTTCTTAGCGAACAACACGCGCAAAATTTAATGAGTTGGTTTAACGCTTTAGACATTTCAGTGCATCGTTTAAGCGGTAAAATGAAACATAGTGAACGCAAAAAAACACTGGCCGCCCTTGCAGACCATCGATGCAATTTGATCATTGGCACCCACGCGCTGTTTCAGGAAGAAGTACATTTTTCCCGTCTTGGGCTTGTGATCATCGACGAGCAACATCGCTTTGGAGTTGAGCAGCGCTTGTTGTTGCAACAAAAAGGGCAAAGTAACGAATTATCACCGCATCAATTATTAATGACTGCCACCCCTATTCCAAGAACACTGGCGATGACGCAGTTTGCCCATCTGGATATTTCCGTTTTGGATGAATTGCCGCCAGGACGCACTCCGGTTGTTACCGCCGTCATCAACCAGGAAAAAAGGCAGCTTGTTATAGCACGATTGCAGGAAGCCATTGCCAATGGCCGGCAAGTATATTGGGTTTGCACCCTCATCACAGACTCGGAAAAATTGCAGTGCATGGCAGCCATCGCGACAGCGCAAAATTTGCAAGAACAATTACCTGGAATAAAAATTGGGCTGGTGCATGGGCGCATGAAAAGCCGGGAAAAAGAACAGACCATGGCTGCCTTTAAACAAGGAGAAATTGATTTATTGGTTGCTACCACCGTAATTGAAGTGGGTGTGGATGTAGCAAATGCCAGCTTAATGATCATTGAAAACGCCGAGCGCTTGGGGCTATCGCAACTGCATCAGTTACGGGGGCGGGTAGGCCGCGGCCACACGCAGTCGCATTGCCTGCTTCTCTATCAAGCCCCCTTATCCTTAACTGCCAAACAACGCCTTGAAGTAATGCGCTCGACTTGTGATGGATTCTTAATTGCGGAAAAAGACTTGCAATTGCGCGGTGCCGGAGAAGTTCTAGGCACAAGGCAAACCGGTTACCACCAATTCAAGATTGCCAACTTGCAACGGGATCATGCCCTGCTCCCGCTTCTATCACCCATAGCAAACGAACTCATACACACACAACCCGCCTTGGCGCGGCACATAGCCAAGCGTTGGCTGGGGAATTTTGAAATTTTCTTACAGGGATAAAAAAATTAAAAAAGCAAGAGTGTTTTTTTAATTTTTCTCTGCTAATATGGCGTGTCTCTTTATTTTTCAACTTGTGGATAACTTTTTTATTCCATTTTTGCCAAAATACCCTGATTCCTTTCATTTTTATCTTAACTCTTTTGCCTATAAGCATTTTTTAGATGTCTACCCTTTTTATTTTCAGGTCAGTTATTCACAAAAACTGTGGATAACTCTGTGTAACAATTGTAAAAAGCCTATTAAAAGCAAGAGATGACTTGACCCGCCCTGCTGCTTGTTACACTATTCTTCTACCTTGATTGATACAAAATAAAACCATGCAAAAACAGGAGCGGTATTCTCAAGCCAAAAAAGTCACTTTAACCGGCGCTCTTGTTAATGCCTTTCTCGGCTTGATTAAAATTATCGGCGGCATTGCCTATCACTCCCACGCTTTGTTTGCCGATGGCATCCATTCTTTTTCTGATTTATTTACTGATATTATGGTGGTCTTCGCTTCAAAATACGGCAGTCAGGAAGCAGACTCCTCCCATCCTTATGGCCATCAAAGGATCGAGACTGCAGCAACTTTCCTGTTGGCGCTTCTTTTAGTGTTAGCCGGTGCAGGCATCGCCTGGGACGCCCTGGATGAAATCATCAAACAAAGCCATGATATGCCAGGGGTTTTAACGCTCCCCATTACCCTGCTTTCCATAGCAGCCAATGAGATTCTTTTTCATTACACTCATCATATAGGCAAGCGTATTCATTCCGATCTTATCATTGCCAATGCCTGGCATCATCGTTCCGATGCTGCTTCATCCATCGTAGTATTAATCGGTTTGCTCGGTAGTATGGCCGGTTATCTTTATTTGGATGCCGCCGCAGCCATTATCGTCGGATTAATGATTGTAAAAATGGGCTTAAGTTATGGATGGAACAGCATCAAAGAATTGGTAGACACAGCGATCGATCCTGTCCAGCTGGCCAAAATCGAACATGTCATCAGACAAGTGGATGGCGTATGGAAGATTCACCAATTACGCAGCCGTTCCATGGGCCGCGATGTATATGTTGACGTACACATTTTGGTGGCACCCCATATATCCGTATCGGAGGGACATTTCATTGCCCAACATGTGCATCATGCTTTATTAAAGCAAATGCCGCAAGTTAAAGATGTCACTGTACACGTTGACCCTGAAGATGACGAAACCGTATGTCCGTCCATGCATTTACCTAACCGCGGCACGCTTGAGCAAGAATTTTTATTACCCTTGCAAGCCCAGTTTCCCTGCATTGATTCCTGGGTCTTACATTATCTCGATGGGAAGTTAATAATTGACCTGTTTTGCCATGACCATGTGAATGTCAAACAAATTTTGCAGGATTGCAGCCAAGCCAGAACAGCCAAGCAGTACCCGATAAGTGACATACGCCTCTTTACCGCAACCGGCAAATGCTAGTAGACATATAGAGTTAATAACTTATATAGTAAATTAATTAATAAGTGGGTATTGAGCTTCCCATGCTATGGAAAATGACACTGCATCCGGCGAATAACCAAGGATTTTTACGCCTGCAATTCTTATGCTTCTTTATCCTTATCTTATTAAAATCATACACGGTTTCTGCCGCTGCAAGTGACTCGCTGCCAATTTCACCCAACTGGAAAACTGCTACCAATACTTATACATTTGCAGAATTGGGTTGGGATAATAAAGTTACCTTAAACGGCTATGCGCCTGTTCATACTTTTTATCTACCCATTGCAAAAAAGATAAATCCTCAAAAAGCAATCTTGCACTTGAAAGTTAATTTTTCACCGTTATTGAGTGAAGAAACACGGCTGGATATTAAATTCAACGATACTATTTTGCGCAGAATCTCATTACCGGCGGATGTTACCCAAGAACTAAGCTTGGATATTGAATTGCCGCCAAGCCAATTTTCCAAGGATTGGCAAGCATTAGAATTCATGGCATACCTTGCCGGAAGCGCCAATTTATGTAACCCCAATCTCTGGATTTATATTTCACCCGAAAGCAGCATTACCATTACCAGCATTTCCACACCATTTTCAGCATCCTTAAATCAGTTGCCTGGATTATTCGTCAATCCTGCAACTTTGGGACCAGTGCCACTCATGTTGCTATTACCTCCGCAAACTAATCAACAAGAAATCTTTTCTTTGCTAAACCTCTCGCTGCACCTTGGGTCATTAAGTAATAACCGCAAAATTATGCTCAATGTGAAAAGCATTTCTGAATTGACAACAGAAGAAAAGAATCAAAATTTGATTTTAATCGGGATTATCGAACATTTAGGCTTGAACACGCTCACGTCTTCCATACTGGCAAAACCCGCCATCCGTGGCAATCAACAGCAAAATTCCGGCTTTCTAATGCTTGCACCTTCTCCTTTTAATAATCTATACGGCTTGTTAACCATCACCGGGAATAATTTTGCAGCATTACATAAAGCAATCGAGGCACTTTTTATGCCGGAGTTTAGCCAAATGGCCACCGGGCAAACTGCGATAGTCCATCAAGTTAAACAAAATGATGAAGAAAAAGTGATACCAAATTGGTATCAAACCTCGCTAAAAAAATTGGGTTATCCCGATCAGAGTGTCTCAGGATTGGGTAAACATAAACTCACTTACGATATACCGCTACCTAATAATCGCACCCCCACCGGCTCCAAAGTAAAAACCTACATAACCGCTCCCGGATTTACCGAGAAAGACAGCTCGCAGATTACCTTGTTGGTGAATGGCTTGAAACAATCATCCTTTATTTTGACGCAGGAACATTCAGCCTGGAACGTCGATATTGATGTTGACGCCATGAAGCCTGGTATTAACACCCTGGAATACATCATTAATCTACACCTTAAGGATGAACGTTGCACATTGATCAATTATGATCAAGTCTGGGCGACCATCCATTCTGAAACCCAGTTTGATACGCTGTTTTTTGAGAAATTTCCGCAAGCCACGCTAAATCAGCTGCCAGTACCGTTTGCTAAGGAAATCACGCTGGTAGTGCCCGCGCAACTCTCGAAGCAAGACATAAGTAATTTAACCCATTTTATGTTTACGTTTGGCAGGCTCATGCAGCCAAACTTTATTTCTTTTAATTTTCTGGATAGTGCCACGGCTACTGAAGAATATATCCGCACCCATAATATTATTCTTTACGGGACAGCAGCGAAAAACCCTTGGGTGCAATTTGCCTTTGATTACATGCCATTTCGCCTTAAGAATAATGAACGCAATTTAATGCTTTCACAAAAAACTCTTACTCTTGAAGGACAAAATGCGACCGGGCTACTTGAACTCGTTTCTTCACCCTGGAGCGAAACTCATGCCGTATTTTTAATGAGCGGTACAGATGAGGCTGGTCTAGCACAAGCAGTCAACACATTTACTGATGATAAATTGCGCAATGACCTCAATGGCAACATCGCCCTGATCAATTCAGACCATTCCGTACAAATCATAAATAGTGATGATGCGCGCTATATCCCTTTAAAAAACCAGGTTTGGCTTCATATTAAGAATTGGGCTAGAAATAGCTTATTTTACGTAACACATCATCCACAAGTATTTATTTACCTCTTTGTCTTTCTCGTCCCACTTTACATCTATCTGCGTCGGCGCAAAAAACAATGACAACGTATGATGAATAAATTAATTGCATTCATTTTGGGATTGCTCGCATTCGCTATCAATGCCTCACCCTCTTTACAGGAAATTTTTCCTGCAACTCATAATAAACTCGTACCGTCAAACCTTTGGCTCACAAATAAAAAACCTTACCCCACTAACGCATGGTTTATAAATTTTGCTCTAATTAATAAGGGCTTAAATGAACCAGTTAATGTTTCCCCCTATTTGCTAAAAATCAGCAAGCAAGGCATAGGCTTGAGTTATTCCTCCCCTCACACTTATGCAGAAATCGCGTATCCAAATATTATTTCAGCACTTTTTTACCAGTATGAAGATCAATTAACCTTGGGTTGCCAAGAGGACATGGACGATTTTGGCTTGCGTTCTTATCACGGGATGCAGGTAATGCTGCAATGGACAAACCCGCAGCATAAAAAAATTAACGCCCCCATCATCCAGGGTTCTCCTTATCTTACCGAAGTGTTTACCGAAACGACACCTAAGCTCACTAGCCGGTTTAAATGGTTGAGTATCAATAAACAACCGCAGCAAGCGCAGCCATTAAAAGAAACCAATCGCTTTGAAATCAAATTGGCGCTTGATGAAACCAATACGCAAACGTGGATCATGTACAGTGAGTATCCCATCTCCTTCACATGGACTACTGGCCGTGACGGGGAAACGCTACTGGCCACCAAAGAATACTCAGGATGGATAAGACTCATCCTGCAAGCGGATACTCCTCAGGGAATTAACAATGATGAGTCTATTCTTGATGCGTATAGCCAAACCATTCCCCTGGATTATAAACAAAATTATTTGCTTACTGATAAGAGTTTAATTTATTCATGGTCTTGGCAGACACAAGATGGCAAACCTCCCCTCATGCTTTCCCTGCCGCATCAACGCAGCCGTTTAATGGAAATTGTCCCTGTGCATTATTGGGGCATGAAAGGGTTGCTGGCGGCGCAAACACAAAAAGATTGGCACATAGAACTCCCACGATTGCCTATTTTATTCCTAGAGCCTAAAACGCTGTCACCCGCACAAATAACCATTCTGCGCCAATCGCTTAAAGTTGAGGCCACTGCCTTCATAAAAGATAAATTTCCTAGCGAGGGCCCCTACCTTACTGGAAAACGGATGGCTCGCATAGCCAGACTGATTCTTATTGCCGATTATTTGCATGCTTTCGACCTCATGCATGAGATGCTTGCCCGCCTTGAATTAATATTAGAAGAAAAAATGCTGGGGCAATCATCCTGGTTTTTTCAGTATGATGAAACTTGGGGTGGAATTATACCTAGCCAGGACGACTATGGCGCCCGCCATTACAATGATCACCATTATCACTATGGTTACTGGGTATATGCTTTTGCAGTACTGGCAAAATTTGACCCCCAATGGCTCAATACACCTCTTAAAACAAAATCTTTTACTCCCAGGGAATGGATCAATAATCTTATCCTTGATTACGCAAATAAAGATCCTAATAACCCATATTTTCCTCTGCAGCGACATCAGGATGACTATGCGGGACATTCCTGGGCATCAGGCTTAACGGCAACTGCGGCAGGGCAAAATCAACAATCCAGCAGTGAAGCCGTACATGCTTACTACGCGTTAGCATTATATGCCAAAGCAATACAAGATAAAGACACGTATGCCTGGGCATGCTTTCTTATGGGAAGAGAACTAAGAGCAGCACAATTATATTGGCAAATTGCCGCCAATAATTCCGTTTACAGTGAACAATTTAAGAAAAATAATCAGGTCGTTGGAAATTTATGGGCCAGTAAAGTCGATGCTAATGCTTATTTTGTAAGCTGTACAAACGCTTATCGATGTGGGTTGCAATATTCTTTTGGCATGCAAATGTTACCTTTTACAGCGATCACCAGATATTTATTGCATAAAGATTGGCTGCTGCATGCCTCGCCCGCTATCCGGGGGTTGATTAGCGGGAAATTGGCGAAGGTGGAGCCGGCATGGCGATGGATATTAATAAAAGGAATTGCCCCTATCCTGAATAAAGAAGAAAAAATAGTTTTTTTTCAACAGGCTGTAGATTCAAAACCGGATGAATATGATAATGGAGATTCAAAAACAAATACCTTATATTTTCTAATTGATGAATAATTTATTCATAAAAAGAATGGGATGCTTTCTCACCTCCCGCCTGATTATTTTTTCTATAGTATTAATTTTTTGTAGCCAGCAAACCGCATCTGCCAAACCCGCAGAAATAATCCCGACAGGCAAAAGTGCAATAACTTTTTCATTGCCACAAAACGCGCAAAAAGCGCTAGAAGAAAACTTACCCGTCGCCAATGATGCCTATCCTCACCCGGCAAACCAAAGCCAATGGCTGCATACCATCCTCTATTATCTCCTTTTAGGCATGGCACTTTCCGGAACCATCCCAGTCATTACTTTTTTTATAGAATATAACCTCGCCGGATTACATGTTTTCGTAAATCATCTCAGGAAATGCAAGGATTATTGCCCACAGACGGCTGTCATCATCCCAGCCTGGAATGAAGGCCAAGTGCTCGAACATACCATCAATATTTTATTAAAAATTGATTACCCTCTTGCAGCCTTACGTTTATATATCATTGATGATGGCAGCACGGATAATACTCAGGAAATTTTAAGCCGCAAGCAACAGGAATTTCCGGAAAATGTCTTTCATGTGCGCAAGGAGGGAGGAGGAAAAGGCAAAGCTTATGCTGTTAATTATGGATTGGATGTTGCTCTTGCTGATCCATGGACAGAGGCAGTTTTGCTGATTGATGCAGACATTTCCTTCAAAAAAGATGCTTTAAGGCGCATGACTAGACATTTATCTGATCCCGAAGTGGGAGCTGTCACAGCGTATATTAAAGTTGGGAACCGCAATACCAATTACATCACCCGCTCCATTGGCTATGAGTATATCGTATCGCAATCTATTGCCCGCAGAGCGCAAAATGTAATGGGGGTTGTGGCCTGCCTGGCTGGCGGCGCACAATTGCATACCCGTGCCAATATTGAAGCTCTAGGCGGGCATATCGATACATCGACATTAGCTGAAGATACCTATACCACCTTGGCAACGCAAAAGCTTGGCAAGCAGGTAATTTATGAGGGCAATGCCTTCGTTTATGCCGAAGAACCCACCACAATACTTGAATTATGGAAACAACGGTTTCGCTGGGCCCGGGGCAACTTGCAAATCACCAAAGCATTCAAAGGCGTTTGGTTTCGCAGTAAATATTCTGGCTTAGGAAGTTATTTTTTTGGCGTCATCTGGTTTTGCGTATTGTTAACACCCATAATCATGATCACTTCGGCACTGGGTTTGGTTGGACTTTACTTTCTTAATAAACAACACTCAGCCCATATCTTCTTTTACTTAGCTTCAGTCAGTCTTTTTGTTTATCTCTATACCACTCTTTTTGCCATCATAGTCGATAGAAGAACTTCGCGTCTAAGTTGGTTTGAGGGCATCGTCTATCCGGGGCTCATTGCCCTCACCATCTTGTTTTTTTCCATAAATCCCACATTTTTCTTTTATTTGATCAATACCTTATTTGCCTACGATAACCCGGATAAGATTAATAATGGTCTACTTTTATTTATGGAAGCGTGGAGTGCATTATGCATGTTTTTTTCCTGGATCGTATTTCGTCTTGAATACGCTGGGGTATCACCGCGAATAACCAATTTCTTATTAATCATCATCGGCTATGGCCCTTTTTTATGTTTAATTAATCTCGCAGCCTACATTGCTGAAATTAAACAACCCAATCTTCGCTGGGACAAAACAGAAAAAAGAAGTTCTAAAAGAATCATACGTTACCACCCACCACCCGTTAAGAATTATCAATTTGATCAGGCTATTGCCCGTGATATTCAAAGGGAATATCGAATTTTCTGCCGTGAACTCGTCAGCCTAGGACTGGTTGCCTTATTTTTTTTATTTCTTAATTACATATAACTTATGAAATTAATTTACCTGTTTATTCTATTTTTCTTCCAATCCCTTCATGCAGAAAGCATCATTTTATGCGATGTAAATAATGGCCTTAATTTAATAAATAGAACTTACTACTCCCCTGCACAAATCGAAAGTATATTAAATTCCTGCGATAAAATTTCACCCAATGCGCCCTCTGTTTTATTGCTGCATGGTTTATTCGCCAGAAAAAACCAGCAAAATGAGCAAGCTGTCATTTGGCTGCAAAAGGCAATGCTTGCAGCTCCTGATAATCTTCCCATCATCCTGGAATTGGCAACAACTTATGAATTGATGAAGCAATGGAATAAAGCTCAGGAATTGTATGGATTAATTTTGGCAAAAAGCCCCGAGGACAGGGCAGCATTATTGGGTTTAGCCAGAATATTTCGTCTGCAAAAGCAATACGACAAAGCTTGGGCAATTTATAAAAAATTTTTACTGGTTGATCCGCATGATACCGATGCATTAAATGGCATGGGCTGGATAAGTTCGGCACAAAATGATTTAGCTAGGGCAACAAATTATTTCGAAGAAACTTTAAAAATACAGCCGGAAAATGAGGAAGCATTAACCGCACTTAAGAATATCAAACTGACTGAGCTACAAAAACAAGGCCCCCCAATTTTATGCGATGCAACTCAAGGATTAAATTTATTAAACCAGCAAAAGGCATCGACTCAGCAAATTAATCAAATCTTAGAACAATGCAGCGTAAGTAAAATTGAGAATGCCGACACCTTATTACTGCGGGGTTTACTGGCAAGAAGAGAGGCTTTGCAAAACAACCACTATAACGATGCACTCTTCTGGCTAAAAAAAGCTGCTGCTTTTTCCTCGCAACTCAATCAAAACATTTATCTTGAATTAGCGATAACTTATGAATGGGCAAACCAATTTAATGATGCCTTGCTGATTTATCAGCATATCTTGTTAAGGCTCCCGGAAAATAGACTAGCCTTATTGGGTAAAGCACGCACGCTTAAGGCACTAAAAGAATTCAATGAAGCACGCAAAATCTATCAACAATTACTCATTAAAAACCCAAGAGATCTGGATGCTTTAAACGGCATGGGCTGGCTTGAATTAGCACAAAACCAGACTGAATTGGCAAAGCAATTCTTCAAAAAAAGCTTAAGCATCAACCCGGCAAACCAGGATGCCAACCGCGGATTAAAAGAAAGTGCACATAAAATACAGGTAGCAAATGTCGCGCCGACTGTTAGCTTGTGTGACGCCGACGAAGGGCTTATCCTTCTCAATGCAGCAAATCCGCCTTTCCAAAAAATTCAAAAAATATTGGCGCGCTGCGATCGAAATACGCCGAATCAAGTCTCCAATTTATTATTGCATGGCTTATTGGCCCGCCATGTTGCCCTGCAAACAGGTGATTATCAACATGCCATCACCTGGCTAACCAAAGCAGCGCAATATGCGCTGCCTGCCAATGACCTGCCCGCTTTGGAATTAGCAACTACCTATGAATGGGCAGGCGAATTTAATAAATCTTTAGCACTTTATCAGTTAATCCTCGCTAAAAGCCCGAATAACCGCGCGGCGCTACTAGGTAAAGCAAGGGTTTTGCGTTTTTCCTATCAAATCGAACCATCTTTACAAATTTATCGACAATTACTGATTGCCTCACCTAATAACAAAGAAGCATTAATAGGGCTTGGCGAAGCTTATATGGCAAATTACGAATTCGATAAAGCCAATGTAGTATTTAATAGGGTTTTAACGCTTGATCCCGATGATCAACAGGTAAAAAAGGATTTAAGCCTTCTCGCCAAAGCCACTAAAAACATGCTCGATTTCACCATAGGGGATTATCGGGTGCCTCCAGAGCATGCCAACGGATTTAATTTGAATTATTTCCGCAATCTCAATGCTACTGATGGCTTAACCCTTTATGCTACGCATAACACGAGACAGATTGAAAGCAATTTTGGCATTGGCCCCACTCTTTTGCCTAATAACAGTCTATTAATCGGCTACCAACATCTGGTACCGCAGCAACATGGTTGGCAAGTGAGTTACGATGCCCGGCAACATGACCACTTACCCTTTGAACATCGGTTGTTCGGTGCAGCGAACTTGTTTCTGCAAAAAAATTTGGAATGGTATGGCGGATTACGCCTCATTTTTCCTGATATCTGGAATACACAATTATTAACTTCGGGTATGACGGTGTATACAAATTTACCAGTCAATGTGTCTCTTACCGGATTTTGGGCATTCCAAGAAATTGGGGGTTACAATTCTTCTTACTCTTTGGACTTTAGCAAAGAATATAACAACCATCTTTTTTATAATTTTGGCTCGGCTTACCTGGTGGAACAAAAAAGCATGGAAATACATGGCCGCTTGATCTTCCCTGTTTCCCAAAATCAGGCTTTAATGGTTCAGGGTTCACATTATTTCTTTAATGACAGTACGTTTATTAACGCCGGATGGCGTGTATATTGGGCATAGCATAGGGAGCTGCGATGAAAATTTTAATTACGGGCGCAGGCGGAGCAGCCGCAGTGAGCGTCTGGAAAAGCCTGTCACAACTGCATGAATTGGTCATGGCTGATATAGACCCTTGTGCAGCAGGCTTATACCTTGTTCCTGCAAAAAATAGGGTTATTATTCCCGCCGGCAAGGATCCCGGGTTTGCCTCTACCTTACTTAAGCTTTGTTTACAACACTCAATCGAGTTACTCATCCCGACAGTTGATGCAGAATTATCCCATATTGCCAAACATAAAGCAGATTTCACGACAGCAGGGATAAAAATACCCTTAAGTCCTCTGCCCTGCTTGGAATTATGCCGTGATAAATATAAGTTATTGAATTTTTGTAAAGAAACTGGTGTGACACCTGCTTTCCAATTATATGATGAAGGATTTAATGCCTCACAATTCAATTTCCCCTGTTTTGCAAAACCACGCATGGGTGCTGGCTCCCATGGAGCTACAATGATTGCGAATCCTTCCGCCTTAAACCGTCTTCCTAAAGACGGAAGTTATATCATTCAAGAATTACTCCCCGGTGATGAATATTCGGTGGATGTGTATGTAAGCACGACAGGCCATGTTTTGGCTGCAGTACCTCGTTTAAGAATGAAAATTGATTCTGGGATTGCTGTTGCTTCGCAAACCAAAAATAATCCTGAATTAATCGAAAAAGCGTTAAATATCGCCCAAAAGACAGGGATAACCTACGTAGCAAACATACAATTTAAAGCTAATGCCAGTAAAGAATTCAAGCTCTTGGAAATAAACCCAAGATTCCCTGGAACATTACCCTTAACCGCAGCCGCCGGAATTGATATCCCCAAATTGCTTATTGATGATTTACTGGGCAAACCTTTAGGCGCATCCTTGCTTCCCTTCAGGGAATTAATGGTAGTGCGTTATTGGACAGAGCATTTTTTTGCAATCGATGAATGGAAGGCACTATGCCAGATTTAAATCTTTGGCTGATACGCCATGGTGAAACGGAAGTAAATTCTGGTACCTGGAGTAAAACACCTAATGAAACGTGTTTAACTGCACGCGGCATAGAACAAGCCCGAAAAAGTGCTGCGCAAATTCTTAGGCAGCCGGATTTATTTATTGTTTCTCCTGTAATCCGTGCCCAACAAACTAGTGAATTTTTTACGCAAAAGTGGCCGAAAACGCCTACGATTAATTTGCCCATTCAAGAGTTTGCGTATTTATCATCACAACGACTTGGCGAACTGAGTCAAGCCGAAATTCAAGCTAATATCAAAGAATATTGGCAGAAATGTGATCCTCTTTTTTGTGACGGTAAGGATGCAGAATCCTTTGCCGATTTTTTAAAGCGCGTATTTGCTTTTTACCAGGCAGTATTAAAAATGAGAGGTTTTGTCATAGCCATTGGACATGGCCAATTTTTTAAGGCTTTTCAATTAGGCTTAACCCACTCATTTACTCCTGATGCAAACTGGATGCGTTTATTTCGTAAACTGGAAACTTTAAACCCCATTATGAATGGTGAAATAATTAAATTGGATTTGTAATCGAACTTAAGAGTGACCGCATAAGGACATAACTTGAAAAAATTCTATAAAATTTTACTCATCGAACCGGATCTTGCTCTTGCTCAAAAGATCATAGAATGGATACAACCAAAGGCAGAGATAACCCATGTAGCAGATAACCAGGAAGCTAAAAAACAAGCGGTTATTAGGGATTGGGACTTGGTGATTACCGATATTAATGTATCTGAAATCAATGATCTCCATATTACAAGGTTAGTAAAAAAATCCAACCCCTCCACAGCCATTTTAATCATTGCAGAAAATATTAAAGTGGATTTTATTTTAACAGCCATGAAGTATCATGCTGATGGCTTATTTTTTAAGCCGCTGGATAAAAAAGAATTTGTAACACGTGCCTTAGAATTAGCCGAAGAATCAAAATTAAAAAAAGCTAAAAATAATAAAGTTGTTCTCGCCATAGGCGCACATCCTGATGATGTAGAATTTGGCTGCGGCGGAACTTTGGCGCGCTTAAAATCCGAAGGCAGTGATATTAACATCCTGACTTTAAGTATGGGGGGATTTGGTGGGGATCCGGAAGTTAGAAAGCGAGAAGCACAAAAAGCGGCACAACTTCAAGGTGCAAAACTTTTTTTAGGCGATTTTTTTGACACCAAAATAGATAATGGTATAGAAACGATTCAGTTTATTGAAACCGTGGTTGAGCAAGTCAAACCGACGCATGTGTATACGCATTCTATCTTCGATTACCACCAGGATCACAGAAGCACTTATCAGGCAACAGTCATCGCATGCCGTACCGTACCCAATTTATTCAGCTATCTGTCTCCGTCAAGCACCGTTGATTTTAGGCCTAATGTTTTTATCAACATCGATAAGTTTATAAAAAAGAAGCAAGAAGCCATTGCTGTCTATACCAGTCAAATGGACATTCGCCAATATTTAAAGCCGGAAATGATTCGTGCTATTGCTCTTTACTGGGGACGATTTAATAATTACAGCTTAGTTGAACCCATGGAAATTATTAAAGAAGCATTATAGAAATTGGTAGCAGGAATACCACCGAAAGATTATTTGTGCCATTACCCTTATTTTTACCCATGACGAGCCTTCTTTTCTATCTAATATGCAGTAAAAAAGAATAAATTCCCCTTGCTAAATAAAATGTGCGAAAATATTATTTAACAGGCAAATTATTCTTGTGTGCAATTCTTTTCATAACTGCCATAACATTTACTTTTAATGCCCTCAAATTTGTTCTTAGGATTACAGAAACATGGCAACTTCCACCCTAAAACTTTTTTTTGCTCTAAGCATACTGGCCGTCATCTTGCTAGCCGGCTGGTACCCTTTCAAAAAACGCAAACACCATGGCGAACATTTTGATTTTCCTTTAGGTGAAACCTTGGCTACCGGCGTTTTTCTGGGTGCGGCACTGTTGCATATGCTTCCTGAATCCAATGCCATGTTCAACGCCATGGGTTATGAGTACCCTTTCGCTTATATTATTACCGGACTTACTTTTCTGATTTTCTTATGGTTTGAGCATCTTGGCAAAGAACTCTATCATCATCATGATGGCAATCATCCTGCATTTGCCTTACTCGCCTGGCTCATGTTGTCCATCCACTCTTTGGTGCTTGCTACTGCCTTGGGATTTACCCATGATTTATCCGTAATCATCATGCTTTTCCTCGCCATCATCACCCATAAATGGGCGGAGAGTTTTGCCATTGCCGTACAATTGAATAAAAGTTCATTATCTACCCGGCAAAGCTTAATCTTTTTTCTGATTTTTGCATTAATGACGCCATTAGGTATATTTTTAGGCTGGTATTTTGAGCAGGGAGTTGAAACCAATTCTTTATTTGATCCAATCCTGGTTTCCATTTCTGCAGGGACGTTTTTATACCTGGGGACATTGCATGGTCTGGAGCGCTGTGTCATGGTAGAGCGCTGCTGTAATCTGCGCGACTTTAGTTTTGTCATCATTGGATTTTTACTCATGGCATCGGTGGCTGCTTATGTTTGATTTAATTCATCAAGAACCAATCATCTTGGCTTCAGGGTCAAAAAGCAGGCAACATTTGCTTAAAAGCGTGGGGCTGGATTTTAAAATCATCCCGTCAGGGGTTGATGAAACAGCGGTAAAAAATGATTTTAAGAAAGATTGGTTATCATTGGCAGTAACACTTGCCCATGAGAAAGCCTTGACTGTCAGCAAACGTTTTCCTGATACTGCTGTTATTGCGGCCGATCAATTGTGCATACTGGATAATGAGTATTTTGACAAACCGATTACCCATGCCAATGCAGTGGGCCAGCTGCAGCGGTTGAGTGGGAAAAAACACCAATTATTCACAGCCGTTTGTATAGCCAAAAATAACCGAATTATCTGGCAGCAGGAAGAATGCCCCGAACTGACCATGCATACACTTAGCATGTCAACCATTCAAGCTTACCTTCACCAGGAGCAACCTTACCAAAGTTGCGGCTCATATCATTACGAAGGCATGGCCAAATGGTTATTCAAGGAAGTT
Organism: Legionella septentrionalis; assembly: GCF_003989745.1. Taxonomy (GTDB): domain Bacteria; phylum Pseudomonadota; class Gammaproteobacteria; order Legionellales; family Legionellaceae; genus Legionella_A; species Legionella_A septentrionalis. Next base: position 103,794 of record NZ_RZGS01000002.1, on the reverse strand, counting down.
AGCGGTGCGGAAAGCACCATCATGGGTTTACCCTTGCAATCTTTGGTCAATGCGTTGCTTTCCCTGGAAATAGTGACTATCGCGTAAATGCGCACCCTTTAGCCTGCAACGGTTTAAAGGATGCTGGCACGAATCGATAAATTAGCCTGCATACGGCCTTGGCTGCAAAATTAGTTCCACTTCTTGAGTTTTTCCATACCACCCATGTATGGACGCAAAACAGATGGGATGACAATATTTCCTTCCTTATCCTGATAATTTTCCATAATAGCAACTAAAGTACGGCCTACGGCCAGGCCGGAGCCATTTAATGTATGCACCAGTGCCATTTCCCCTGTTTCAGGATGCCGATACCGGGCTTGCATGCGCCTAGCTTGAAAAGATTCCATATTGCTGCAAGATGAAATTTCCCGGTAGGTATTTTGGCTGGGCAACCAGACTTCCAAATCATAGGTTTTGGCAGAAGCAGCACCTAAGTCCCCGGTACACAAACTCATGACCCGATAGGGTAGCTGCAAATGCTTGAGAATAGATTCTGCATGGCTTGTTAATTGTTCAAGCGCTTCATAAGACTGTTCAGCTGTTGTTATCCAGACCAATTCAACTTTTTCAAATTGATGCTGACGGATCATGCCTTTGGTGTCTTTACCATAAGAACCTGCTTCACTGCGAAAACAAGGAGAATGGCAAACATAACGTATGGGAAAAGCCTGTGCATCAACAATGGTATTACGTACCGTATTGGTAACCGGGATTTCAGCAGTGGATGTCAGATAATATCCCTGCTCACCGGCGAGCTTAAATAAATCTTCTTCAAATTTCGGCAATTGGCCGGTACCGAGTAAACTCTCTGCATTGACAATATACGGTACATAAATTTCCTGATAATTGTGCTCGCGGATGTGGAGATCCAGCATGAATTGAATGAGGGCGCGGTGCAGTCTGGCTAATTCTGACCTTAATACTACAAAGCGGCTGCCTGTGATTTTAGCAGCCATGGCAAAATCCATCTGGCCTAATGCTTCCCCTAATTCATCATGGGAACGAACTGGAAAATCAAACGTGGGGATATCTCCCCAGCGGCGTACTTCTTGATTGCCTTTTTCATCCTCCCCTACCGGCACAGAAGCATGCGGCAAGTTAGGCAGGCTTAAACTCATGGCTTCAATCTGCTGCAAGACATTATCCAAAAGAGCTTTTTTTTCTTCCAGCTCAGCGCTAATGCGGGTGACTTCTGCACGCATAGGCGTGATGTCTTCATTCCGTGCTTTCGCCTGGCCAATTTCTTTGGAACGTTGATTGCGTTCATTTTGCAGCGCTTGCGTGGCTACCTGTAACGCTTTTCTCTGCTCTTCAAGAGTTTTAAATTTTTCCACAGTAAAATTAAAACCACGCAGCTTTAATCGTTGTGCAACCAGTTCGGGATTATTACGTAACAAATGGGGATCCAGCATGTCAATCAACCTCTGCTAACCATTGCAATATACGGCCACTGCCAATTTTTTCTTGAAAATAATTTAGCACTGCATTTATCCGGCTGGGTTCATCAAAAAACTCGATCACCATCGGTAAATCCATATGTAAATCCAAAAAACGCGCTTCACGCGTTTTCCCACTGCTGCCAAAGCCTTTTACACCGCGGAATAAAGTGGCGCCTTTAATATGTTGCTCATGCAGGTAAGTAAATATTTCATTCAACAAGGGTGAATCTTCACTAAGATAAATTCGGGCTATCTTGACTTCCATTATACTCCCCCAAGCCAACGTCCAGATTGTATACCTATCAATACCAATAACAGAGTCATGCAATTGTTAAGCATAATATTTAACACTGCACCAAGCCATTGGCCATTTTCATAAAGTACCCAAGTTTCCCAGGCATAACTGGAAAATGTAGTGTATGCGCCTAAAAAACCCACAACCCAAAACAAACGCCAGTGCGCCTGGTCAGCATAACGTTCTAAGAACAAATGCATGAGCAAACCAATTAAAAATGAGCCCAGGCAATTAACCAGTAAAGTTCCCACTGGGAAACGCGTCTTCAGCAAGGTTTGACTTAGAAATACAGTGCCAAAACGTGAAAGCGCGCCTAATGCGCCACCGCTAGCAACAGCAATAGCGGCAGAGAACCACATTATCTTACTATACCGCGGGTTGATTGATTAAGAGCATCAATCATCGGCACAACCTCAGGGCAATCCTTCTGTAATACCTCAAGTTCGGCTATGGCTTGCTGAACTGTCAATCCTTTACGGAAGATGATCTTATAAGCCCGGCGCAAACAATCAATTGCAGCGGAAGAAAATCCGCGACGGCGTAAACCCACCGTATTGATGCCGCAAGCTGAAGTGGAATGTCCGGCAATCATTACATAGGGTAATACATCCTTGGTCACATACGTAGCGCGTGCAATAAAAGCATAAGCGCCAATATGGCAAAATTGGTGTACCGCCGCGTATGCGCCAATATTGGCATAATCCTGCACGATCACATGCCCGGATAAAGCTGAATAATTCACCATAATGACATGATTGCCCACCATGCAATCGTGACCGATGTGGGTATATGCCATTAAAAAATTATCATTCCCCAAACGAGTCAAGCCACCGCCTTTGACAGTACCGCGGCTTATCATGCAAAACTCGCGAATGATATTATTATCCCCGATTTCAAGTCTGGTCGGCTCGCCTTTATAAGTAATATCTTGTGGTTCATCACCCACAGAGGCAAACTGAAAAATCTTATTATTTTTACCAATGACGGTTGGTCCCTGGATAACCACATGCGGACCTACCCAAGTATCCTCGCCAATTTCAACATCAGCACCAATAATGGTGCCTGGGCCTACTGTTACGCCTTTAGCCAGCTTTGCTGAAGGATGGATTATTGCATTCTCACTTATCACTTTTTATTTCCTTCGCCGCACTCATTAATTCCGCAGAACAAGCCAGTTTATCACCAACATAAGCTTCACCTTGCATACGCCAAAAATCTCGTTTCTGCCCTATCAGCTTAACTTCAAGCCGCAATTGATCGCCCGGGGTAACCACTTGCTTAAATCTGGCTTTGTCAATTCCGGCAAAAAAATATAAAAATTCATGACCTTCCGAAGCCGTGCGCGACAAATTGGATAAGATTGCACTGGCTTGCGCCAATGATTCCAGCATTAAAACCCCAGGCATAATTGGATTACCCGGGAAGTGCCCTGTAAAAAAAGGCTCGTTAATGGTTACATTTTTTATCGCCACCAAATAATCGAATTCCTTATAATCCAAAACCTTATCCACTAGAATGAAGGGATACCGATGAGGCAGTAACTTCAGAACTTTATTAATATCCACAGATCCATTCATAACTTATGTCTCGCTTGGTTCTTAAGTTTATTAACCTAATTATGTTAAAGGTGACACAGAGCATCACATGCTCAAATTTCAGTAATTTGTATTTACATCATCACTGCCCACTAAGGAGGAATAAAATCAAAGAGGAACAACGACATCAACACAGATGCAACTCTTTCAGCTTGTGCTTATTTGCACATACTGAAAGAGTTGCAACATCAATCATTAGAATATAGATTAGCCAATAGCTTGCATTACCTTGCTGGTTACATCAAGCTTCTCAGAACTGAATGGAGCAGCATCTTTTTGCAACACGATGTCGAACTTTTCAGTTTCTGCTACTTTAGCAATAGCCGCTCTGATTTTATTATAAAAGTCTTCCATTGCTTCATTGTGTGCCGTGCTTAACTCTTGCTGGTATTGTTGGCCTTCTCTTTCGAATTTTTGTTGTGTGCTAACAATCTTCTTCTCGAGTTCTTTACGTTGAGACTGGCTCATCACTGCACTGTCGCGCTTGAACTTTTCCATATCCTTTTTCAAGTTTTCTTCTACAGCGACTAACTTATCGCGACGCGGCTTAAATTCCTTTTCCAGTTTTTCCTGGATGGCTTTCATTTGCGTTGAAGTTTGCATGATCTTTTGCAAATCCACCACGCCAATCTTTGTGCCTTCAGCGAATGCACTGGCGCATCCTAATGTAAACATTAACGCTATAATAACGCTACCTAATCGCTTCATTATTTTTACTCCCGATTGAAAGACATACAAATAAACTCAAAACAAGATGCTCGCAACATCACTTTAGTAGGCTACAGGGCTTCTCACAAAATGATTTGCAATGGCCTGCCTCCTGTGAACCAGCTTTCCCAAATCCACAGGTCAGGGTTATAAATGCTAGCACAATTCATTATCCGTTGCGATAAATTGACGCCCATTCTTTTAAAAACTCGATGATAAGGTAAATTGGAAAAATTGCTTTTCATCGGTAGGCTGCGCGTTCAATGCTTGAGCTACACTGAATGCCAAAGGCCCAAAGGGTGAGCGCCACTCAACCGATACGCCGGTAGAGTAACGCAACGGGCCTGCATCAGTTCCTGCTAATGCAACCGGCGTTCCCCTTACAAAAACGTTACCCGCATCGACAAAGAGCGTGGTGCGCACATTATCCCGACTTAATGGATAAGGTAAAATTAATCCGGCACTGCCATTTACCAGGAAGTTAGCACCTAAAGCACGCCCTGTATTGTCTTGTGGCCCCAACGAGTAACTCTCGTATCCACGTACCTGCCCAGGTTGTGCAATACCCCCCGCAAAATAGTTTTCAAAAAACGGCAACCCTTGATTATTAAATGTATTGCCATAAGCCACATTACCCAGGGCCGTAAAGATAAATCCACGCGTTATTGGATAATACATTTTGGCAAGGTAAGAAGTTTTATAATATTTAAATGAATCCGACGAACCAGGAAGAGCCACCAGCAAACCCGCTTGCTGATTCGTGCCGCGGGTAGGATAAGGCATTTGATCGTAGGTATTGCGGTTCCATCCGGAACTCAAACGGATTTGGTCAAAATTACGACCATACAAATCCACAAAATTTTGAATTTGCTGCACCGTCCCTACCGATTTAATATTTAAACCTTGATACCCATACCCCAGTTGCATGCTGCTGTTTTCGCTGAGCAAGATATTGTAATTTACATCGCCCCCGAAACGATCCGAGCTATAAGCTGCGACATCCAATTGTTTTGGATCAACGGTTTGGAAATACAAATTGACGCCACGTCCGATACCTGTATTGGTGTAGAAAGGATTGTAATAATTGAAGGAGTAATTTTGCCCCCAGTTGCTGGCATTGAAAGCCAATCCGACTGCACGCCCAGTCCCCATAAAGTTATACTGATCAAAGGCTGCATTAAACTGCGGCCCGGTCGTGCCGTAGCCTAGCGACGCACTCGCTTCAGCGGAAGGAGCTTCTTCCAAGTAAACATCCAAATCCACCTGGTTATTTGCTTCGGGTACCGGTGTGGTTTTTACGTTGATATTTTTTAAATAGCTTAAAAGTCTTAATTGCCGTTCAGATTCTTTAATATTATGCAGTGATAACAATGCCCCTTCTTGCTGGCGGATGATATTACGCAGGACATAATCCCCAGTCTTTGTGTTGCCGTGGAAATTAATGCGGCGCACGTATACATGGCGGCCTGGATCGATCACAAAAGTAATCAAAACTGTTTTATTTTGTTCATCAATCTGCGGTTCGGCATTGATGGCAGGGAAACCAAAACCCACATCCCCCAAGGCAAGACCAACGGCAGAAATGCTTTCCGTCACTTTTTTACGTGAAAACACATCGCCTTTTCTCACCTGAATTAATGAGTCAATTTTTTCCCGCGGCAGGATTGTTTTGCCGCGAATTTCATAACCTGCAAAATGATATTGTGGCCCTTCTTCGATATGAATATTGATGAATACGTCTTTTTTATCGGGTGATAATAAAACTTGCGAAGAAACAATCTTGAATTTCAGATAGCCACGATCTAAATAATAGGAACGCAATGCTTCAAGCGAAGCATCCATGGCTGCTTTGGAATATTGGTCTTTTTTGGAAAAATAAGTAAACAGATTGCTGGTAGTCAGCGACATTTCTGACAACAACTCGCTTTCCGTAAAATCGTGGTTACCAATGATCCTGATTTCCTTAATGCGGGAAACCCGCCCTTCTGAAATGGATACATTGATGGCTACGCGGTTTTCAGTAAGGGCCGTTACATTCGATTCAATACGTGCATTGTATTTACCGCGCGCGTTATAGGCTTGCTTGAGCTCCTTTTCCAATCGTTCCAAAGAAGCACGCTGAAATACACGTCCCTTAACCAAGCCGAGATCTTTAAGAATTTCCTTCATTTTGTCGCTGGGAATTTCGCTATTTCCCGTGACATTGATCGAGCCCACGGTGGCGCGTTCGATAACTCGGACAATTAACGTATTTCCCTGGCGTTCAAGCACTACCGATTGAAAAAAACCGGTATCATATAAAGCGCGGATAATTTGCGGGGTAGACGCCGGGGTAATTTCCTCCCCCACTTGTACGGGCAGATAATTCAATACTGTCCCGGTACTGACTCGCTGGGCACCAATTACTTTAATATCCCGCACGATAAAGCCATTTTCGGCACTTACAGCTGCTGACCACATTAACGCTGTACTACAAAAAACACTCAATACAAATTGTTTACTGATTTTTTTCATTATTGTTTTTACATCCAGGGATATTTTAGTTTACTCAACTTCACTGGCTACATAGCAATGAAACGATCATGGTTTAAGCCCATTCGCTTGGTCTATCATGTGACATTAAAATGCACCCTTTTATAGGAAGTAGCAAATTCTGTCAAGAAATCAGCACATGCCGCATCGGTTCATAAAGCAATTTTGCTTGTAGCCTCGAATAAGCGTAAAGCAGGCAGCGCCGACTTATGCCCGTGCTAGGCAGCACAAAAAAAGATGGTTAAACCAGACAAATCATAAGCAATATCCAGCAGGCAGTACCTCTTATCCGACAAGCCTGCTTATGTCATTAGTTAAAGCCACCACCATCAAAGCAATTAAAATTAATAATCCTAAATACATACCCAGCGAGCGCACTTCCTCAGAAAGAGGCCGTCTCCTTATGATTTCAAGCAAACAATAAAGCAAATGCCCGCCATCCAACATGGGAATCGGCAATAAATTTAAAACGCCTAAACTGATGCTCACCAATGCCAAAAAAGAAAGATAGTAAGCCAAGCCACTGCGCGCTGATTCTCCCGCCCCCTGAGCAATGCCTACAGGGCCGCTCAAACTTTGCCAGGGTAATTTTCCCAAGGCTAAACGCCCCATTAAAGTAAAGGTGGCCTTGGTAAGGTTTAAAGTTTGCAAGAAAGCCGTGCCGGCAGCTTGCAAGGGATTTTCCTGATGTAACCGCAGCCAGTGAGACGGCCAGTTTATTGGATTGGAACGCACACCTAACAAACCTTCAACCGCCCCGTTATTATTGGCTTGACCGATTTTTACCGGAATAGTATGTGATGCACCGTTGCGCTCTATGGTGAGATGGGTTTGTTTATTCGGATTTTTCCGGACGTACTCGACCAGAACCAGCCAACTGTCAACAACGACCCCATCAATATGCGTTACCTTGTCATCAACCCTAAGACCCGCCGCCTGGGCAGGCGAATTCTCAAGCACACTGCCTACAATGGGGGGGATAGTGGGTACAAAAGGCGTGATCCCCATACTTTTTAAGACATCCTGGCTTTTGGTATTGAGCTGCCAATCAGCCAGAGGCAGGATAAGCTCGGTTTCCTTGCCATTATCTAAGGATTTAACGCGCAGGGTAACAGGTTCTTCTGTACCTATTAAAGGCATCAATGCATATTGAAAATCGCGCCAACTATTAATTTTTTCTTCATTTAAAGCCAAAATTTCTTGGTTGGCTTTAAATCCTGCCCGAGCGGCAAAGCTGCCGGGCTGCACTGCATCGATCATCGGCGCTAAGGATTTAATGCCAATGATAAGCATCAACCACAAGGCAGCAAAGGCAAATAAAAAATTAAATAACGGGCCGGCCAATACGATGGCCATGCGGGCCCATACCGATTTATTATTGAAAGCAAGATGTTTTTCATCTGCCGCCACTTCTCCTTCCGACTCATCCAGCATTTTGACGTAACCGCCTAAAGGAAAAATTGACCAGGCAAATTCTGTGCCACGCCTATCACGCCAGCTGGCAATCACTTTGCCAAAACCAAACGAGAAGCGCAGTACTTTTACTCCGCACCAACGTGCTACAAGAAAGTGTCCAAATTCATGCACAATGATAAGAAGGACAAGAGCAAGAAAGAAATAAAACAGCGTGAATAACATAAACTCAAAGCCCTGCAAAAAAGAATCTTACACCACAATAAAATAGGGGCAAAGCAGCAATCAGACTATCTAAACGATCAAGCACCCCCCCATGGCCTGGGAAAATATTGCCAGTGTCTTTCAATTTACAACGTCGTTTTAAAATACTGATGCATAAATCACCCAGTATTGAAATAAATATAGTGCCAGCCGCTAAAATAAACCAATAAAAGGAATAAACGGGCTTGAAATATAAATACCCTGCTGCTGCAACTGCCATGGCTAACAGCACCCCCCCGAGGGTGCCTTCGATGGTTTTACCTGGGCTTACCAATGGAATGAGTTTGCGGCGCCCACAGCTTTTCCCCGCTAAATAAGCACCGATATCAGCCGCCCAAACCAGGGCCAACAAATAAACGACCAAATCTTTCCCCGCCGTCAACCGGTAAAGCGCCATGAGGCTGCTTGCGAATAACGGCAGTAAGACCAAGGCAGCTCCTGCCACGATGAAAGGATAACCCCACACAACTTGGGATGAAGGAAACAGCAAAACAGCAAAAAAAATTAAAGTCCACAAGATTAATCCTGTGATCGACCAATAATCCAGCCATTGCATACATAACCAAGTGGCTGCGAGAACCAGCAGGGTAAACAGAATCTTATACGGTAATTTTTTTACAGGAATCAACTGGCTCCATTCCCAGGCACCTGCTGCCGTCAGGAGCAAAACTATGCTGGCCAAAAGCCAGGAAGGAGCATAGTAAATAGCGAATAAAACTGCAGGGATTAAGATAAGGGTGGTAATAAGCCTTTGTTTAAACATGGTTTTTCTCAGTTAATTGCTTTGAGGTTTGACCATAACGCCGTTCGCGCAAACTGTAGCTCTGCAATGCTTTTTCAAATTCTTCTAGTGTGAAATCCGGCCAATGAACTTCGCAGAAATAAAGCTCCGTGTATGCAAGTTGCCAAAGAAAAAAATTGCTGATTCTTTGTTCTCCACTCGTTCTAATGAACAAATCAGGCTCTGGAAGTTTGTGAGTGCTTAATTGCCGGGTAAAAACTTCTTCATCCATATCTTCAAGACGAATTACCCCTTGTTGCAATTCTGCCGCCATTTTTTTTGCGGCCTGCAAAATATCCCATTTCCCGCTGTAATTCACTGCCACATTTAAAATCAAACGCTCGTTTTTACAAGTCAGCGCTTCAGCGGAATGCATTTGGGTTTGCAAATCCGCTGATAATTGCCTGCGCTCGCCTATGAAACGCAGGCAGACACCATATTCATGCAATTGTTTTATTTCTTCTCTTAATGCATGGATAAAAAGTTGCATTAAAAAATCAACTTCGCCTTCCGGGCGAGACCAATTTTCGCTACTAAATGCAAACAAGCTTAAAATATGAATATTTTTTTGCAAACAATGTTGTACAACAGACTTTACCGTTTCGATACCGGCTCGATGCCCTTCAGCGCGAGGCAACCCTCGATTTTCTGCCCAACGTCCATTACCATCCATCACAATAGCAACATGTTCGGGTAATTTTTGATTCAACCCACTTCTTCCATCAACAAAAATGGCCTATAGTCTACCTGCTTTATAACAAAAGATTAAGCAAAACTAACTGGCGTAGCTTTTTAGTTTGCGGCGACAGTAACATTAAGCGATGCATGCCTTAAGGAGTGATTATGTTCTCGGGAAAAAAACCTCCATTGGTTTTATTGATTCTGGATGGCTGGGGGTATTGTGAAAACTCGGAACATAATGCCATTGCCCAGGCACATACTCCGCACTGGGATAAATGGTGGAAAACCGAACCGCATATTTTACTGCAAGCATCTGGGAATCCGGTTGGTTTGCCTGCTGCGCAAATGGGTAACTCAGAAGTAGGCCATATGCACATCGGCGCTGGCCGAGTGATATACCAAGACTATACCCTGATTAACGAAGCAATTAAAACAGGGGAATTTTTCAACAATCCCGTATTTCTTAACACCATTGAAGAAATTAAACAACAGGGAAAAGCCCTGCATGTGATGGGCTTGCTTTCACCTGGCGGCGTTCACAGTCATGAAAACCATTTGTTTTCATTTTTAACTCTGTGCGCAGAGAAAGAATTTTTTAATGTCTACCTGCATTTATTTCTTGACGGCCGCGATACCCCGCCGCAAAGTGCTGCAGCAAGCATCAAAAGATTGCAAGACCATTTAAACAAATATCCTGTAGGCTTTATAAGTTCTATATGTGGTCGCTATTATGCGATGGATAGGGATAAGCGCTGGGAGCGAGTCTATCCCGTTTATCAACTACTCACCGAAGTAATCAGCCCCTACGAATTTAATACGCCTGAAGAAGCACTGGCTTTTTATTATCAGCAACAAATTTATGATGAATTCATTCCCCCGACACGTATTGGCATAGGCAAAGCCATTACTGATGGCGATGCAATTTTCTTCTTCAACTTCCGCGCAGATCGGGCTCGGCAATTAACCCAAGCATTTACCCTGGATGAATTTGATGGCTTTACACGCGTACAAAAACCACAGCTTGCTGCTTTCATCAGCATGACCCGATATGCCAAAAATTTACCAACCAAGCCTGCCTTTCCGCCAGCATCGCTTAAAAACACGCTGGGAGAAGTCCTCGCCTACGAAGGTTTGACGCAGTTGCGCATTGCTGAAACCGAAAAATACGCCCACGTCACTTTTTTTCTAAACGGTGGCTCTGAACAAATTTATCCCAATGAAGATCGGATTTTAATCCAATCCCCACACGTCGCAACTTATGATGAGAAACCAGAAATGAGTGCGCCTGAATTGACTAAAACGCTCGTAGATGCGATAAAAAGTGGCGCGTATGATGTCATTATTTGTAATTATGCCAATGCCGATATGGTAGGTCATACCGGGAATTTCGCGGCTACCGTAAAAGCCATTGAATATCTGGATAAAGCAATGCATGAGATTTGGCTTGAACTACAGCATGTAGGCGGTAAATTATTAATTACTGCCGATCATGGCAATGCGGAAATGATGTTTGATGAATCCACAAGCCAACCTCATACTGCACACACCAGCGAAGCTGTCCCTTTTTTATACTTGGGCGGAAACTGGCATTTCAATGCCATCCATGGCAGCTTGATTGACATAGCTCCGACTTTACTTACCTTGCTTGACATTACCCCCCCAGTGGAAATGACCGGAAAACCGTTATTGGTAAAAAATCATGCGCATGCGGACTAAACTTTTCTGTGTATGTTTATTTCTGAAGGTGAGCTCTCTTTCATTTGCCGAAAGTGCCCCCATACACGAAACGCGAAATAAACTAAAAGATTTAGACATTAAAATTAGCAAGCTGCAACAAACGCTGGCGCATGCTCATAATAAGCAGGCGGTGCTCTATCAAGAACTTGCCGCAACAGATAAAAAAATTGGAGAAAGTGTAAAAAAATTGCACGAAACTCAAGAAATATTAACAGAAAGACAAAACAAAATTGCAGACTTGCAACAACAAATTGCATCGGTAAACAAACGCTTGCAAAAAGAGCAGCACTTGCTGGCTATCCATGTGCGGACTCGCTATAAAATGGGTGAATATCAACCCCTTAAATGGTTCATCAATCAAGAAGACCCTGCTACTATCAATCGCTTGCTTACTTATTATGAATATTTGATTCGCTCACAGAAAAATATGGTAGCACAGGTAAAAAAAACCAAGGAAACCCTCACTTCTTTAACTGCAACATTACATGCTGAATTGCTTGCACAACAAAAATTGCAAGAGCAAATCGTATTAAATCAGCAAAAACTCAAAAATGAAAAGAGTTATCAAATTCAATTAGCCCATACTATGGGAAAAGACATTCTCTCCGCCCGGCAAACTTTAAAGGAATATCAACAGAACAAGGCTAATTTAGCCCGCTTGCTACAAACGCTGATGCAGCAAAGTTTGCTGCAAACCCACTCACCTTTTTCAAGGATGCGCCATAAATTACCCCTACCCGTCAAAATTGCTCGCGATACGTTGCAAAAATTGAATCATGGGTTGATTTTTTATGCCAAGGAAGGTACTGCAATTAATGCCGTATACCCGGGAAAAGTAGTGTTCAGCGACTGGCTTAAAGGCTATGGCTTGTTATTAATAATCGACCATGGACAGGGTTTTATGACGCTGTATGCACACAACCAATCCTTGTACAAACAAAAAGGCGATGTTGTGCACCAACACGAGCAAATTGCAACGGTTGGCCATAGCGGTGGACTTAATCAAAACGGTCTATACTTTGAAATAAGACACCGGGGGAAAGTCATTTCGCCACTTGAATGGTTGTCTTGATTGTTTTTGGCGAGTTGCCGAACAACAACAATAACAACACGGAAAGCAACTATGGCCAACCAGCCGTGCTTTCAAGGAGAATTTTATGTCCGCTAATTATTTGTCTAAGGGTTTACTCACCTTATTCACGGCTTTTGTTTTATCTCCTGCCCCAGTTCTTGCTGAAGAAGAAGCACAGCAACGTATCCCCATGGAAGATGTTCAGCGCTTTTCCGATGCCTTGAGTCAAATCAAAAAATATTATGTAAAACCAACCAATGACAAAGAATTATTCGATAATGCCATACGTGGCATGCTCTCCGGTCTTGATCCGCATTCAAGCTATCTTGACGAAGAAGATTTCCAGGATTTGCAAACAGCGACCAATGGTGAATTTGGCGGTTTAGGCATTGAAGTGACCATGGAAGAAGGCGTGGTTAAAGTGGTGACGCCACTGGTGGATACTCCTGCCTATAAAGCGGGTATCAAAGCGGGTGATTATATTATCAAACTCGGTTCGCAATCTGTGCAGGGGCTTGATCTTAAGGATGCAGTGAATTTAATGCGCGGAAAAATAGGCTCTCCTATCGAACTGACCATTTTACGCAAAGGCGAAACCAAACCATTAATCTTTACCTTAGTCCGCGAAAAGATTTTAATAAAAAGCGATAAAAACAAACTTCTCGATAACAACTATGGTTATATCCGCCTAAGCCAATTTCAAGCTACAACCTATAAGGATATGAAACAAGCGATTGATCAACTCAAACAAGAATCCGGCGGGAAACTTAAAGGATTGGTTTTGGACTTGCGCAACAATCCAGGCGGCTTGTTGGATTCAGCGATCCAAATTTCCGATGCATTCATCCACAATGATCAAAAAGGTGAAGAAGAAAAAATCGTTTATACGGAAGGCCGTTTACCCGGCTCCAAATTTACTGCTTTAGCAAACCCTGGTGATATTCTGGAAAATGCCCCCATGGTTGTCCTTATTAACAATGGTTCAGCTTCCGCTTCTGAAATTGTCGCGGGTGCTTTGCAAGATAACAAGCGGGCGGTTATTCTCGGTACCAGAAGTTTTGGCAAGGGTTCAGTACAAACGGTCCTGCCCCTTGATAGCAAACGAGGCATAAAACTTACGACTGCCTTGTATTATACTCCTGCGGGCCGCTCTATCCAGGCTACCGGTATTACACCGGATATCGTGGTTGAAGAGGTAACGGTTCCCAAAGCCGGTTCCCAGGAAAATTTCTCAGGCTTTACTGAAGCAGATTTGAGTGGCCATTTGTTGAATGGCAATAAAAATGATGATGGTAAAGCCAAGCCAACCAATACGGCTCAAGACGACCAAACATTGCTGCATGAAGATTATCAACTATATACGGCTTTGATGATCTTGAAAGGATTAGTCATTGCTCGTCATTAATACAAATTGCAAATCCACTTGTCTTATTTAAGTGGATTTTGCAGTCGCTCTTTGCGATAATTGCGCTTTAGTTTGGCACGAACTATTTATGCGCTTATACAAATCCTGGCTGTTTATATTTTTTATTTTTTTCGTACAACAAGCTACGGCCGATGTTGTTGCACATTTTAATCGGATTAAATCTGATCCCAACGCTCTTTATGCTTTCTTGAAAAATATGCCAAAGGGAGGGGAGTTGCACTACCATTTAGCGGGTGGCGCTTATCCTGAAACCATGGTAGCACTGGCAGCTCAAGGAAATTATTGCCTGAATAAAAATACCTTAGCGCTTAATAAGACTGTAGAATTGTGTCATGGGGTCAAGTCATCGGACATTTATTCCCAACCTGAACTTTATCATCAAATTATTCGCGCATGGTCCTTGAAAGATTTTGTGGCAGGGCAAGAATCATCCCATGATCATTTTTTTGCAAGTTTTTTTAAATTCATGCAGATAGTTGCGGATTTCCGGCCACAATTGTTAGCTGAAATTATAAAACGTGCCGCCTCCCAGCAAGCACTTTACCTGGAAGTGATGATATTACCGGATAACGCACACTCGGCTTCATTCGCCAATCTTATCCAAAATGCAACTTCATTTGCTGAAAAAAAACGTTTGCTGCTGACTCATCCTGAATTTAAAAAAAATATTCAGCATACTATCACCGAAAGCGCCCGCATTTTAAAAAAAACCCGTCAGATCTTGGGCTGCGACAAAAATCCGCATTTGCCTGCATGCAAGGTTACCGTTAAATTTCAATATTATATTTTACGCGAGCAAGCACCTGATAACATGTTTGCGCAGGCTGTGAATGCGTTTGCCGCAGCCTCTGCATCGCCCGATCTGGTTGGGGTTAATTTGGTACAAGCTGAAGATGGAATCATTTCCCTGCGCGATTATCGTATGCATATGCAAGTGATGCAGTTTTTACACCAAATTTATCCAAATGTGCATATCTCCCTGCATGCGGGAGAAATGGCGCCCACTGCCGTGCCTCCGGAGGATTTACGTTTTCATATTCATGACGCCATATTCACAGGTCATGCAGAACGCATCGGTCATGGAGTAGATATTGCCTATGAAAATCAGGCTGAGCGAATTGTGCAATACATGGCCGAACGCCCAATCCCAGTAGAAATCAATTTAATCAGCAATCAAAAAATTCTACAGATCAGCGGCAAGAATCATCCCCTGCTTTATTATCTTGCCCACCACGTGCCCGTCGTGCTTTCCACCGATGATGAAGGCATATTGCGCACGGATTTAACGCAACAATATGTAGAAGCGGTCATGACGCATGGGATTGGCTACCACAAGCTTAAAACAATTAATAGAAATGCCTTGACCTACAGTTTTCTCCCTGGGAAAAGCATCTGGAAAGATGCCAAGCATTCTCTGCCGATAGCAGCATGTGAAAACTTAGAAAATCCCACATGCCTTGAATTTATAAAAACAAATGAAAAGGCAAGAATTCAATGGCAGCTTGAAAAACAATTAAGCGCGTTTGAAAAAAGCTTTGCCGCTTCGCATGAGTTCACTTAAGCTTAATAAGCTGCAGTGATAAGACTTCAAAATGGCAAATTAATAACGTATTATCTTGGAATCTTTGCCGGAATTATGATGCTATTTGGAGTAGAACCATGACAGCCGAATTCTATTCGGCTTCTCTTGTAAGCCGATTTTCCATCGCTGAGAAGCACCTCGTTCCTAAAGGTTATTATCGTTCAAAGTTATTCATCGCTTCTTCTACCTCCAATCCATTGGTGGCAGCGGCAGGACCTTTACTGTCTTTACTTGAACGCTTGTGCATTAGCCCTACCCTACCTCCTATTCATAATATCCGCGACAACATCGAACATGAATTATTGGCTTTTAATAGTCGCCTTCTTGGGCAAAATTACTCCGAAGAATTTGTCGTCATTGCTCATTACCTACTAAGTGCCACCATCGATGAATTGTTAGGTAAAAATTATCTACGCTTGTATAAAACCCCCGCCGAGTTTAAGGCATTTACCCCTTCCTCCCATGACGAAACAGGTCCGCAGCGGCGTTTTTTTGACATTGTTAATTTCATCAAAGAACGCAGCAGCCAATATTTGGATTTACTTGAACTGGCTTACTATTGCCTTATTGCCGGATTTGAGGGCGAGCAGCACTTGCGCGCTGACGGCCGTCAAACCCTGGATAATTTAATCGAAGAATTATTTCAGCTGATCCAACAAAACCGTGTGAACAAACCGCACAAACTGTTCAAAGAACAAGCGAATACCATAGCGGAACCCAAAAGCAATAAATATCTATTGATTGCTGCGCTATTTTCTCTGGGTTTATTGATTTCGATTTATTTTCTTAGCCATACGCTCTTGGATCACAAAGCCAAAACCCTCTTGCTTGATCATACTGTACTTACCAATATGGATAATTAATGGATAAATCGTTGTCTGCTTTATGCCACGCCTTAAAAAAAATTATCGGGCAATTAAAACCGCAAAATAATGCACTCTCCTTTTTATTATTGACAGGAAAAATAAATCAGGGAAAAACTGCTTTATTGCGGCAAAGCCAGCTCCAACATGTTATGGTCGATGCGGAACGCAGTGCGGATATTTATTACAATCAACAAGGAGTTATTGTCGAACTGGGCGAGACGTGGTTAAACCAAAGTACCAACCCTCTGCAACATACCCTCAAACAGTTAAATCGCTGCCACCGAGCTCTTAAGATCAGCGGCTTATTACTTTGTGTAGACGTCAATGATTTATTTGCTGCCGAGCCAAGCCAAGTTGCTGAACAAATAAAAAGCCATACGCAATTGCTGCATCGTTTTGGCCAAAGCCTCGGGTATCGCATTGATGCAGGGCTTATTCTTACCAAACTGGATGCTTTAGCCGGGTTTGCTGAATTCTTCCAGTATGAACATGAATCTGAACTGAAAAAACCGCTTGGCTTCTCCATTTTCAGTAGCATGCAACGGGAAAAATTGCTTGAGGCATTCACCAGCCAATTTGAGCATTTAATAGAAATGCTAGGGCAACAAGTTATCAGTAAAATGCATCCGGCACGCTCCAGCCTTAAAAGAACGCTTATCCGCGAATTTCCCCTACAATTGGCAAGTTTGCGAGGTGCGCTGCAGCTTTTAATTTTAAATACATCGCCTCGTTTTTTTAACCTACAGGCGCTTTATTTCACCAGTGCTGAACAAGGCGGGGTGAGCCTTGATCGATTAAATAAAAAAATTCAACATGAATATACGCTCGCAGTGCAAGATAAATACCCACAATCCCTAAATTATCGCGCTTATTTTATCGATGGGATGCTGCAGGCATTTCAGCAACAAACCCGGCGTTTTGTTCCAGCGGTTACTGTCCCGCATAAGTGGCTTATGGCAAGTTTATCAGGTGCCGTAGGAATATCGCTTATTTGGGTTGCACATCAATATTTAAAATCTTCGCAATTGTTGGATGAAGCAAGCAAAGAATTGTTAATGTATGAAACCATGCGTGGGCAAAAAAATTCTAATGCCGCCCCAGCTTTATACCATTTAGCCAAAGCATCCAATTCCCTGGAAAAAATTTCATCCCATATTGCATTACCCACAGTACAACTTTTAAAAACACAATTGCAAAGCAATACCAAGCAGAATTTACAAGGTAATTTTCTGCCAGCACTGCTTGCTGAAATTGAACAGCACATGACTGACGTCAATGCTTCACAATATGACCGCTATCAAGCTTTGCGCATCTATCTAATGCTTGGCGATGCGCAAAAATTTTCTCAACCTGAGGTTATGGGATGGTTTAACCAAGCATGGAATAAAGAAGCGCCCGAACAAGTGCAAAAAAAGATGAGCTTGCTGAAACGCATTGGGCAACAACCTTTTCAGCCCATAAGCATCAATGCACAAATTGTCAGCGATGTCCGCAATTACTTAAATGCCTTGCCAATGAGTTATTTATATTATTCGCTGGCAAAACACCATTTTCCGCAAGAAAAACAAGCCATCGCAATTCCAGGCTTTACGCTACCACAACAAGAATTGCCTGTTTATCTCACCAAAGCAGGATTTCAAAATATCATCAGCAACTTGCCAGAAATTAGCAGGAAACTTCACGAAGATAACTGGGTATTAGCGCGCCAAGATGTATTCGATTTACAAACAGTATTGCAACAAGCTTATTGTTATGAATACGTCTCCTGGTGGCAGAATTTCATGCGCCGCTCCATGCCGGTTCATTTTCAGGATTATCAGCAAGCTCGGGAACAAACCTTGTTATTGCACCAATCCGGTGCAATTCCTAAGCTAATTGATTTTATTCAGCAACAAACTACCCCTGAACTTGCAAACAGCTCTACCCTTTTTAACCAGGAAATTGCCAGTAAATTTACCGAGCTTAGTTTGCTAAGCCAATCTGCCATACAAGACTTAGGAATAAATCTCAATGAACTGCAAAAATTTCTGGCTACTTTGTCCGTGGTTAACGATAAGGGCAAGACCGCGTTCACTTTAACACGATCTCGCTTCCTGGATGATACAGTTTCCAATCCGTTGAGTGTTCTTTATTCCCGTGCCCAGCAGTTGCCGGAACCGGTAGCAAACTGGGTAAAACAAATTGCGGACGATGCCTGGTTTATCCTCATTAATGACAGCAGGCAATATATTAACCAGCAATGGCAGCAAACGGTTTATCAAAATTATCAATATCAAATCGCCCAACGTTATCCTTTCGATCCCATGCAACCACAAGAGGTTGCCATAGCCGACTTTGAGCGCTTTTTTGCAAGGCAAGGAATTTTAAATCAATTTTTGGATTATTATATAAAACCTTATCTTGATACTTCACGTGCTCAATGGCAGCCCAAAGAATTAAATGGTTATGTATTGCCTATTGCAGCGGAAAATATTAATGAATTAATCCGCGCCAATGTCATCACCAACATGTTCTTCCCAGAACAAAGCGCCACAAGTAAAATTGACTTTAGCTTACAAAAAATTAGCCTCGATCCAATCGTTGCTAATCTGGCATTGAAAGTTGGCCACACGAAACTTTACGATGATCAGAACTCTGAATCTACAACGCATTTTTCCTGGCCTGAAGCGGATGCCAAGCTTGTATTAAACTCCATCGAAGGAAACCATTTCGAGTTAAACGAAACGGGACCTTGGGCATTTTTTAAAATTCTGCAAAAAGTAAACGTACTGGTTAGCGAACAAGACAGTTCCAGCTTACAAATTTTATTTGATATAAACGGCAATTCCGGGCGCTATTTGTTAAGAACGCAAAACCAGGTAAATCCATTCATCCCGGGGATATTAAATGGATTTACCTTACCGGAAGCAATCGTTTAATCAGATATTGGCAGGAGTAAACATTGCTTGCTGACTTCCCGAATGAATTGTTACCTGGGCAGGTTTTGGTGACGTAGTTAGACAATCCCGCAGCTTGGCCGCCATCATACTTATCTCTTGGCTAATGATTGTCGGCGATGAAGCTTGCGGGGAGTAATAATAGTTATGAAATACATAACGCGTATGATAAGTTTCTGTATCCACTTTATATGGAGTAGGCTCTAACAAATTTTCCCGGGTAAGTGGGTGCGTCGCATTAGCCGAAGTGCAGTAAGTTTGCAAGGATTGTTTATTAAAAATTTGCGACCTCCCAGGAACAGGCAGCCATGCTGAATCCTTAAAATATTGCTTTACCAGCACCACTGCGTTTTCCGGTGCAGGCTTCTCTAAGTCTATCGTACAGTTGCCATTTAACCGTTCAAGCATGTCTTGGTATTTTTGTAGTAAATCGGCAATTTCGCGGCTGTCTTTTTGCGCGAGCTGTTGCGTTTCTTGAGGGGTTAATAATGGGGCAGAGTTTTTTATGATTTCGTTTAATTCTTCCTGGCTTAACTCTAAAGCTTCAAATTGCTGCGGTTCTATGGGATTAGTATAAGTATTTTCTTGAGCGGCTTGGAGCATGGACAGCAGTTGCTGCATTTGATCTGCATCGGCATATTGGAACCTTCGCTGTATTAGATCTTCATCCATTGCCTCTGGTGCATCACTACTTGAAAAGAAAGAAAAGAAAAATAACCGAAATGCATAATCATACCAGCCCTCCAGGCCACCCTCCCATGCTGCCCGAGCGCCCTTAATAGGGGAGATTATCACTTCACATAAAGCAAAAAAAAGCACTACCGGAGTGATTGCTGCAGCAAGCAGGGTCAATACCGCTGCTGTGCCTGCCGCGACCAATGCAGAGGCGACATAGGAGGGAACCAACTCAAAAGTCTTCGCGCCCACAACGAATGAAACAATAAGAATAATGACCGCTGCTATAGGAATCGCCAGAGCTGTAGAAAGTAATAATGCACCCAAACGCACGAATGGGCTGGCAACTAAGGCAAAACCAGCCAGGAAAAGACGGCTCAATTTGTGAAGAACTTCGGGCAACCCCATGTTTATCCTTTAGCAACAATTTAACCAAAACGTATCATACAGTAACCTGCATAATAATTCAACTGGGTGAAAATTATTAAAACAATTTATCCGCTGCTCTCAAGCAATCCACATGGCTTGATGAACAAACTTGCGAATAAATGGTGTCTTAACAGTAAAATGGTGCAGGCAAGCTTTAACCTCGGTGCGGAGGCAATGTTTTACTGTTGGGATCGCGAGAATAAGTTTCGAGAATGTCTCTAACCAATTCTTCAAGTACACTGACTTTGCCTTCTTCTTCTATAAACCCACCTTCCGCTTTTAAAACGTCAAGGCGTGCAGCCAGTTCTTTGGTTACAGTACCATTTGGAAATAACGAGGCAAGAAAACGTCTTGCCTCGGCAGGGCCAAGATGCCTATACAGCTGATTGCGCACAGTGGCATCTTCCGCGGTGGTACTGAATGCCCATAATTCAATAGGACCTAAAGTCAATGTCAACAATTGCACATTGACGCCGCTTTTGGTAGCGAACTGCGCAAGAAAAGTTGCCCCGCCTTCACGAGGCCCATGCACCCGTGTTCTTAAAGCTGTTTTTGCGGTATCAGAAAGCCCGAAAATTTTGGTGGTTTTCTCAATTGCCTGCGATGGCCCGGCATCCATAATATAAATGGATGTCGCAAATTCTATCATCACCGGATCAAAATCATCAACGGATTGAGACAACAAAGAAATTTGTACCTTCCATTTCCGCCCTTCCCGCATGTCAATAATCACTTGATCACGCACTGCAGCTGATTTTGAAGTGCGATGAAATTCATCATAAACAATTCGCTTGGGATCTTCGCGGATCTCGGCAATCCGCTCTTTATGATACGCTTGATATTGCTGAGGAATGCTGCTTAAACTTTCATCGGTTAGATAATAATGTCGCGCCAGTACATAACGCGCCAGCATGTACATAACAGACGTTTGCCTATCCGCAGCATCCCCTCCGCTTTTTGCTACTTCATCTAGGTCCAAGGAAACGATACGTGCATCACCAATATCAAAAGCAGTCACTCTGGATAAAATCGGGTATTCCCGTACAGCTCCGGAAACCATACGCGAAAACGAACTAATCAAGGATTCACCCGTTGGTGCCGTAATTTTTCCATATAAATCCTCTATCGATGGCGTACGACAAATAGCTGCAGCGTCTGCAAGTAACGGCATAGCATAGCGTTGTGCCAGCATAGCTTCGTGTACAAAGCCTGCAGAATAAAGAGCGTCTGTAACTTCCCACCATGTCGATTTGGAATCTCGCACAAACCCTATTTCCTCCAAAATACTATCTATAAACTCTTCAACGCCCGGAGTATAAGGGGTTGGATTAAACTCATCCGACAAGCTTTTATAAAGCTCATCAACCACCATACCATTCAAATCTGCCATGCCGTCATAAGGTTTTGTAGCACCGAGAGGCGTTGTCAATAAAGTTAAAAAATTTACTAGGAAAGAGCGCTCTAATGCCGTAGGAAATCGGCACCCTAATTGTGTGTCAAAAGGGTTTATTGAATATTCTGGTGTCATGCGCAGGCGATGATAGGCAACCAAATGCCTTTTTGCGGCAGGCAACGCCTCTTTAAGCAGGGAAATTAACCCGCTGCTAGAAGGGCCGATATCAATAATGGCAATTCTTGGTAAGCGGGTTAACCCTCCTGACAAACATAAAGCCAGGTTTTGCGCATTGGATAATACCGATTTACCAGAGCCTGGACGAGCGTATACCAGGTCAATCCAAGTGGTTTGTTGATTCGAACCGGGCTGAAAAGGCCAAGGTTTGCCGTCCGGAGAGCGATACAATAAGGCCCCAGTACGCCAGGGAGAAGCAGGTCTTGTAATAGGCAGCATAGCCACTACGTCGGAAAGAGGGGCTACAGAAGGCACGGCAACACTGTTCGTAGTTGCAGCCAACATACCGGAAACAAATCCAGCAAAAGGATCCCCGCTCACCTCCGATACATCGGTAGAACCCCACCCTTCTACCGCTTTAATCAATTCAGAACTACGGCGGCGCAATAACGGCAGGTTATCGGCAGGCGCCCAGGTGGTGGCCACCACACGCAGGCGAATGAGTGCCTCGTCTGTATTAATTTTTAGATACTTTAGTAAATTGACTGAATCGCTTATTAAACGATTTTGGGCAGAGGAAAAACTCAAAATTGAAGCCAGCAAACCTTTGAGTTTAATGGTTTCCAATCCTTCACTTTCCAGCAGAAATGAGATTCTCCAAGGAATATGGGTAGGAAGGATTCGTGAAAATAACGCTAAAAAAGGGCGGAAATCCTTTGGAAAAAGATCGATGTAAGTGCAGGAATAAATTTTATCGCCTACCTGAACCGTGCGGCGATCGATAATTTCCGCATCGCGGGGAATTACCTGTTTAGCCAACGAAGGCCAGAGCAAATCTGAGGCATCGCCTTCAAAATTATTAATTTCGCGAACTGGCAACTTGTCCCCGGGTAAACTGGCATGCCAATCATCTGCAGTGAAATCAGGATCAGCCGTCATGCGTATGGCATGTATAGCATCATGAACTTCCAGTAATCTGGCCATGATGTTTAAAGAATCCAATTCATTTTGCACCGAGCGTACATACGCACTATGGGTGTCACGTAATTCAGGAATCGCTGCGTAAATGGTTTGCGAATTTTTAAATGAAGGTGCTTTTTTCTCCTGAATCATCTTAAGTTTGGCTTTATTAGCTGCTTTTAATTGATCTTTGGGCAAATTAAAAGGGCGAGTGTAAAGTACAAAATAAACGCGTTCTTCTGCACAATATTGCGATAAAAAATTCACCCTTTCCTCAAAGAGGTCACCAAGATTGAATTCAAGGCGCTTTGAAGTAGCTTCGGCAGGAGCATAAATGTCTTGAATGAGCTTTCGAATGTTTTGTTTATCGTGGCTGAAATAAACTTGTAGCGCATGCCCAGGCCTGCCCATGGCTGCTTGAAAGGTATTGGTTAATCCTTCTACTAATCTCTCAAACTCGTCTGCACCTACCAAAGCCGTTACGCCTTCTACCTGTAAAATGGAAAGCAATGAACCGTCATGATTAACCAATACGGTAGGACTGTCTGCTGTTTCTAACTCGCAATAAGATTCGGTCGTCTGCTTTAAGGACGTACTGAGCCAGGCAAAAAAAGTATCCACGCCTTCAAAAAAAGATTCTGCCCATGTACCCATGCTCTATCCTCATGATCAAAAAAGCCCGAAAGCAGGCCATTTAGCATTATGAATTGTCCGTATTATCCTTCTGCAATTTCTGCCAACGCACTTGCAGCCCAATGTTCAATTTGTTTTCTAAATTTAGCCCTGGAGGGTAATAAGCGAATGTTTTTAAATACTTTTTCAGAAATTTCATCCGCAATATGACCAGAATCAATCAATAAGTGCCCAAACATAGCAGGATCACTCGTACCTTCTCCAAATTTATCTTCCACAATTTGTGAGCGGAACTTAAAACTGCGGTAAATGGTTTGGGCAGTATTTTTATAACCTGTATCATTGGTAATCGCACAAAATAACACATGGCATAAACTATTTAATTCTGCCTGCGACAGTTCAGGCAGGTAAATTAGATTTCCGCCGCCATAACCTCCAACTCCTACGGATTCTATAAAAAAACATTGAGAACAAAAACAGCAAGCGGTTAGCAAATTGGCTAGATGGTTATTGGTATAGTCCCCATCAAGATTAATGACTTCCTGGTACAGTTTTGCCTGGAAACCGCAAAACTGACAAGTATAGCGATCACGTTGCAAAACTTTTTGTTCAAAGGTTTTAAAGCGCGGATCAGCTTTTCTGGCGGAATATAAGCGCCATGAGCCTGGACTTGCAGTTAATTTTAACTCGTTGCGTTTTTCAGTCCGCATGGGTCAAGCTCACGAAAATGTAAAAGCAAACACTCCAGAGGAAACTCTGGAGTGCAATTCTATAACGGTTTTATTCGCCGCCGCCATCAACACCATAAATGCTACCGGTTGGGCCAGCAACTTCACCGCCCTGGAAGATGGTACCACCGGCAACACCTAATACGGTTGGTAAAAATAACAGTGCCGCGGCAATAAATACCAAGGCAATTGGTGTACCAATTGGGATTTGGGTTGGGTTATCTTTATGTTGTTTAAACTTCATAATGGCCCCAATCGAAAATCCCAAACCGGCGATATAAGAACCAGCGGTAATTAGCTTGGCAAGGCTGGTAAAGGAGCCGACGATCTGATCCGCCATGCCTCCAACCGTTGTTACAGCTGCTGCGGCTGCCCCTGTGAACAGCAACAAAGCTAAGGTGGCAAAACCAACCCAACTTTTCTTTAATATTGTTCTTAATGCGTTTTTCACGTTTATTCCCCCCTTTTAAAAAGCCTTCAACTTGTGCCATATAAAGTATTATTAATGATTTGCAATGTTCCTACAATGTTCATCGCTAAAATTCCACCAAACACGTGCATCATTCCTTTCCCTGTACCACCAGGTGGCTGCCCTTGCGAAGCAGAACGGGAAATTAACACCCATCCTCTAATAAATGCAATCAACCCAATCGTTTGAATAATAATGGTTAACGGTTTTCCTACCAAACTATTTGGTCCAAACAGTGTATTTAATGTTTTATTCTCGCTTCCTATGGCAGAATAGGAAAGCGGATTTGCATACCCAAATGTAGTATTTAAGAGCACTTGAAACGCGGTAGGGAAATAAATAAATATTGCAGCTACCAACAAATAAGTTACTGGCTCTTTAATACTGGCATTTGATGACATCATTGTCCGCGCCTCGCCATATACTTTTAAGCTGTACAAAGCCTTAAAAGCAAAAGACAATCCAATTAAATATGCTGCTCCTGTTAAAAGACGTTGTACTGGCTTTAAGGAGTTGGCAATATTGTTCAAAATATCTACATTACTGGTAATCCAGTCTATTGCATTCCAATCAGCCATCGCTACCTCAACTATCGTCTTGACTGAACCTAATTATCTGGCCTGAACTTGTGATTATTCTTCCCTGTAGTGGATCTATAAATTTTACCGTACCATAACCTGGAACGACCGTTCCTTCTCTTACAGTAAGTGTAGCTCCATTTTGAGCAATTAACCAAGCCCGTCCTGGAATTACTGCCTGAATATAATATTTTGGCGCAGTGGTGATTTTACGCACAACCGGGTGAACTTTTTTGGGACGAGCATACGCCATTAATTTTTCAATTTCATGAGCCTGCGCATCAATCTTGGCATTTAGTGCAGCAAGAGTTTGATTAAGCTGGGTGATTTGATTCGCTAAAGTATTCACATTGGAGTTTATACCACCAAGCTGATTACTGATGGAAGCAACTTCAGAGCGCATATTCTGCTGGCTTACTTCCAAAGCGGAAAGCTTTTGCTCCGTTTGCGGATCAACCGTCTGCGTAGGAGGCATCGCGGGTTGTATCACAGGAGTGGGAGCAATGGGTTGCGGTGCAGGCGTGGGTTTAGGGGTTATGGGAGTTACTGCCGTCACCGTTTTAACGGGAAGTCTTCTTTCCGAAAAATAAGAACCCAAAAATTTGTAAATTATCATAGCCAACACGACCAAGCCTACCACAATCAATGCATTGCGCCGGATATTTGTTCCCGCAAGATTGCGCCTTTTGCTGACGGTAGTCTCTTCCGTTACTGTTTCTTGCCCCTCAGGAGTAAGCGCATCCAAATCATTGAATTGATACTCATCATTGTATTGATCTTTGTATTGATCGTTAGGTCCACCTGTATCAGCCATGTCTTACCTATTATCAATTAAATTGATTTCACGTCCTGCGTAAACAGGATCCCCACGCCCGTTCCTGCACACACTTCCACAGTAGTAGGTCGATTAAATTGTTGTTGTGCCACTTGGCCCCAATTTTTACCCAGGGTAGCCAAGCCAATGACAGCATTTTCTAAAATAGAGCGGCCAATACCACTTTGAATCGTTGTTTGCTGTACAGTTCCTGTACCGCCAATAGTAATGGTAGTACCTGCGGATTGAAATGCATTTCCAAATCCTTCCAGGAACGTTGCAGCAAATAACGATCCATAGCGCATTAAATAATGATGGTTTGCAGAACTTGCCAGGGCAGTACGTGCCGTATTCGGATCAATGGCAAAAGCATTAATTGAAACGCTTTTTGGCGATCCGGGAACCGACATGGTATTAAAACTGATGACCATTTTATCGGCATTACTGGGCAAATTAAAACTGCCAATTAATTTGGCACCCTTTAATCTTCCAGAAACGATCGTCGCTAAAATGGGGCCGGGTTCATCACTATTGATAGAAGTATCCAGCACGGCAAAGACCACATCACCTGTTTTAATAATAGCAGGCTTAGCAGCTCCACCAAAACCTGCTCCCAGTCCTTCTTCAGTTGTTACCGCCATGCCACTGCCACCACCGCCATGGATGGGCAAGCCTAACGCATCCCTTCGCCCACCTGGCAGGGCTGCTTTTTCTTCCTTCTCAGCCCCTCCGACAAAAGTTTGCACTGAAACAGCATGCCAGCCTTGCAACAAGGCACTTGCTGCACCTTGCATGGCACTGGCTCTTTGTTGTAATTTTTGCTGCGAGCGTTGATCAGCCATCTGCGTTTGCTGCCGCTTTAAAATTTCCTGAAGCTGCCTGGTTTCGGAAAGCTCCCCTGTAGCTGCCTCCCCCCTCGGCCTCGCAATGCTCGGGATCGCAGTCACTGAGGAAGATGAGCCAGGAGGCAACTCAACACCGGGCAAACCTGCCACAGATGATTCCTGGGCAGAAAAACCTGCTGCCTGTAATTCAGGTGCGGAAAAGCCTGCATTACTTAATTCCGTGGCAGTAAAACCAGCGTCCTTCATCTCTTTTGCCGAAAACCCAGCATTTCTTAACTGAGCAGCTGTAAAGCCTGCATCTTTCAAATCTTTTGCAGAAAAACCTGCGCGCCGCAATTCTTCTGCGGAAAAGCCTGCGTTTTTCAAGTCAGTTGCGTTAAACCCCGCAGCTTTAAGATCGGCTGCGCTAAAACCTGCATTTTTTAACTCAGCAGCAGTAAAACCGGCATCCTTTAGTTCAGCTGCGCTAAAGCCCGCATTCCTTAATTGTTGTGGAGTAAATCCTGCGGCTCTTAAATCTCTGGCACTAAAGCCTGCTGCTTTTAATTGCTCGGCTGTGAATCCAGCGTTTTTTAATTCAGCCGCCGTATACCCTGCATTTCTCAGTTCAGCCGCCGTATAGCCAGCCCGCTTCATTGCCTCGGCAGTACACCCCAGGGTTTGTTTTATCGTGGCGGCAGACACTCCCATGGCACGTGCTGCAGTCAAAGATTCAACGCTGCAACCCGCAGTTCTGCCTGCTGCAAGGATAGCTGTGGGATTTAACCCTGCCCGATTTAATTCTTGCGGTGTAAATCCTGCTGCAAGCAACTCTTGTGGCGTAAACCCTGCATCGGATAGTGCTTTTGCATCATAGCCAGCTGCTTTTAATGTTTCCGCTGTACATCCATTTGTTTCACGGATAAGTCGGGCGGACACCGCCTGTGACAATAGCGTCCTTAATTTTGCGGGATCACAACCCGCTGCTCGAATAGCATTTAGATCAGGAGGAAGGGCGGCTTGCACTTCTGCAGGCGTAAAACCGGCCGTCAACAATTCCTGCGGCGTATATCCTGCAGCCAACAGCTCTTGGGCACTGTAGCCTGCAGCCCTGAGTGCGTTGGCATTACACCCATTTAAATCACGAATACGTGTGGCTGAAACACCCTGAGCACTTAAGACCCGCAGTTTGTTAGGATCACATCCTGCGGCGCGGATAGTATTATCGTCAATCGGCTGAGTGGCTTGTACTTCAGCAGGCGAAAAACCAGCAGCCAGTAGTTGCTGCGGCGTAAATCCAGCCTCGGCGAGGGCTTTGGCATCATATCCAGCGGCGCGAAGCGCTGCGGCAGTACATCCATTTAAATTGCGAATTCGTTCGGCTGAAACACCTTGTGCAACTAATTCACGCAAGCGGGCCGGATCGCAGCCTGCGTTGCGAATGGCATTATCGCCTACTGCAGCCTGCGCGGTTTGCACTTCAGCTGGCGTAAATCCTGCGGCCAGTAGTTGTTGCGGCGTAAACCCAGCATCGGTGAGCGCTTTGGCGTCATATCCCGCAGCGCGAAGTGCTGCTGCAGTACACCCATTTAAATCGCGAATACGTTTGGCTGCCACACCTTGCGCAGCTAAGATACGCAAACGTATCGGATCACATCCTGCAGCACGAATAGTTGCAGTATCAACCAGTGGCGTGGCTGCCCGGATTTGTTCCGATGTGAAACCCGCACGCGCCAACTCCTCATCGCTAAATCCAGCTGCTTTTAAAGCCCGGGCGCTACACCCCGCCTGTTGGCGTATTAATTTGGCACTGACGCCGGCAAGCCGCTCCCGCCTCAAAGCGCCAATATCACACCCTGCCTCTTTAATGGATTGCACCGTCATCCCAGGTGGTAATTCATTTTCGGCCACATTAATTTCTTCGGGAGTATATCCAGCACCTTTTAAATCAGACGAAGTAAAGCCTGCATTGAGCAACTCGCGCGCTGAAAAGCCTGCCTGTCTAAGATCTGCCGGAGAAAACCCTGCATTTCTCAAATCTGCTGCACTAAAGCCGGAATTTTTTAATTCTTGTGCAGTAAATCCCGCAGCTTTTAATTGGGTGGCACTACAACCATTGATCCGCCGAATTGCCCCGGCTGAAACGCCCGCGGACCGTAATCTGGTTAATGCCGCCACGTCGCACCCGGCTTTTTGTACATCCGAGACGGAAATTCCATCAGGTAAGCCGCTAGCACGCGCTATTTCGCTATCACTAAAACCTGCCCCTTTCAATTCGCCGTCGGTAAATCCACCATCTTTCATCTCTTGTGCTGTAAAACCGGCGCTGCGTAATGAACATGCATCGAATCCACATTCACGCAGCCTGCCTGCAGTAAAACCTGCTTCTTTCATTTGCCTTGCATTAAATCCGGCTGCTTTCAAATCCTTACAACTACAGACAGGTCCCAAATCAGTAAGCGGGTAGCCATTATCTTTCAGTTGCACGCAACTGCATGCTCCTCGCACATCACTTAACTTGGCTCCTTCACTGATTACTTGCTGGACACTGCTCCTGCTGCAATTATTCTCTCTTAATGCCTGCAACCATAATCGCTGCTGCTCGCCTGCACTATCCGCCAAAGCCAATGTCGAAAACCCGACCCCTCCCTCTCCTTGTTGCGGCCCTACCGGCTGAACACCCTCACCAAAAGCTTGCGTGCGAATGATGGTCGGAATGGCACTGCTGCCTCTTCTTTGTGCTTCTTCCGCTTGCTGGATATTACGGGTTTCCACCAGATGCGCATATTGCGCCGTAGGATCAGGAGAACCTGGGATGGAGCGAATGCCTGTGGGAGCACCGGTAACCCTCGCCCCGGCCCGTTCTGATGTTGTGAAAGAAGTAAATCGGATGACGCCAATGACCACAGCAATGATTAAGACAATCGCCGTAAAAATAATGATTACACGCGAACGAGTATTGGTAAAAAGCGCTTTGAGGTTTTCTTTTCTGCCAGCCATGTTATAACCCTTCTACCTTAAGCTGCATGACTTTCCCATGCCAGGAAACTAATAAAACCGGCGATTTTTGCATTTCATATGCATGCATACCATCGGCACTGGTCATACTCCCTATCCAACCTGGCGATAAAATCGTGAGATTTGTTCTCACATACATTTTTTCATTTAGCAACCATGCCCTGGCATCTCCGCCGCTGATGGTAAGCCGTGTACTGCCGGGAGGCGGAACCCCATCAAGCACATTCAATAAAAGATCATTAGCTGCCGGTGGAATACCTACTTCCAGAGGCATGTTCTTTGCATTAGGACCGTATCCTTGAATACGCAAATCGACGCGGTAGTCTACAGCTTTTTGTCCTGGAATTAACGTTAGCATGACCGGTGTATTCAAACCACGGAGGCGAACTGCAAGATTTCCGTAAGTATATACTTTAAGTGCCTGAATCATTAACGTATTACTCGTTTTATCCCATTGAATGTTAAAAGAAGAAGGATCCCCCAAATCATAAGCACTGATAGGCCATGGGGCACCGGTTGAATCCAAAAACACCAAAGATGAAACAAAACCTTGTGATAAACGAATCACAGGCGGTGTTGAACCAGGAGAAAGATTTACAATTTGTGACGTGGCGGTGGGTTTCGGAGGTGTGCCAGCGGGTGAGGCTTGAGCAAATTCCTGGGTTTGCTGCATTTGTTTAAGGCGCACGATTTGTTCCGGATTAAGCGGAAACAATTGTTCGGTAACTTCATCAAAAGCCATGGAGTCAAAAGACTCTTTGTCTACAGGAGTTAATGCAGTCACGGTATCGCTTCCAGCATTGTTTGCAGGAGTAGCGGCAGGTGCAGGAGGTGGAGCTGTCGGGGCAGCTGCAGGGCGCGGTGTGGCGGCAACTGCTGCGGCATTTGTTTCCACTTGCCCCACGGTTGCTTGTTCGCTTTCAGGACTCGTGGATAAACGCTGTTGCAACATCCTTAATTGTTCTAAAGCTTGCTGTGCAGAATCCGCCTGCTCAGCGGAACCAGTAATTGAGAAGCAGAATACAGCAATAAAAAAAACAGCTTTTACAATATATTTTTTGCTTCTCATTAACTCACCTCTCCACTGGCGGGCCCCACTACAAATTGCGCAATCCCGATGCCTCGGGGCGAATTCAGTGTGGATATGCGAGTAATCAACATCGTGACCACATTATTTTGTTGAGAAAATTCACTGGCACTTTGATAAGTCACCAAAATAGGCATTTGCACGCGCCAGGAGAAGCGGTTATTCAATATTCCTTTCTGCAGAATGATAGGAGCTCTCGTTGCTACTGCTGACACGATTAATTTTTTAGCTTTAACAGCATCCAAGTTATTGGATTCTTGCAAAGCATTTAAGAATTGCGTCCAACCTTCCGCAGTAAAAAAGCCGGAAGCGGCTTGTAATTCAGTGCGGTAATTGACAAAGTTATAGGTAAATGCAGCAATGGCAGCCTGGTTCGCCCATTGCAACACAGCTGAATCCGATTGGTTGGGTTGATTTAATGGAAACAAAGGGGTAATCCGGCCGTTAATACTCGTTGCAAAATATTTGGGCGCAGGCGGATTCAAAATGATGTATAAAAGCATGGAAGCAAGCACTAAATTTGCAAGCAGAGAAATTAATAAAACCAGTATAATTTTCCGTTGACCATCGCGATAAAACGCATTTCTCATTGCAACTGCGGTCAAAGCATCTTGAGCCATAATATTTCCTACTATTGAGGTATCGTTTTATTTATATTGGCAGCACTTTCCTGATCATCGTCTGCAAGCAAAGGTACAGACGTGTAATTCGGACTATCCAAAGGCGTTAATTGCACAGGCGGCGTTATCCCGTTTGAAGCATAAAAATCGGGCTCAGAACGATTGAAATAAGTGTAATAAATGGCAAGAGTCAGCAGCAAATTTAAAATCATGGACAAAAAAAGCACGCTACCAGCTCGGCGGTATGTGTTGATGTAGAAGCCTTTAGAATTCTTAATTAAATTCCAAGTTTCTCGACTCATTTTTTCTCCACTTAGGCAACTGCATCTCGGAAAGTTATTTCAATTCTTGAATTTGGCGATTGATCACCACCCTGGTCAAATCCAACTATAGGTTTATCACTACCCAACCCGTGTGTAAAGATGAAACGGCTATCAATATTCTGTGACCATAAATAATCACCGACCGCACGCGCCCTTGCCAAGGTTAGTGCGCGCTCCCGCTGTGGTGAGCCGCATTTATTGCTATAGGCGGTAACATTGACGCTGATCTTACGGAATTGCTTCAAGTAGCACGCCACATCATTGAGCAAGCCATGCCCTTCCCATAACAAACGTGGCGAATGGTTTGCAAATAAAGCCGAGGAAGGGATGCTTATCAAATAATCCTGGCCCAAAGATATCACTTGAATCCCTGCTTTGTTGAATTGCTTTTGCATAGCCATAATAGCAGCATCTGCAGCACCTGCTACTTTATAGGGTAAAACTGGAGAAGTTGAAAGCGGAGGTTCTCGGCGATTCCAACAGCTCGATAATAAAACGAAAGCGAGCATTAATAAAAAAAATGGAATCTTGCTGATACTTGCATGAATATTTGTTAATGACCATTGATTTATTGCGTTGCATTGCTTATTTTTTTTCATTAACTTTACCTGCTTGCAAAAATCAACCGCTTTGCACTTCGTGTTAGGGATTTAGCATCAGAAAATTTATTCTAAGAAATAAAAACATACAAATCATTGCGTTACAAGTAATAAGTTAAAATTTGTCCCGCTTATGCAAAAAATTACAATATATTGAATTTAATTTGGACAAGAAATCCCCTGCGGAAAATTCTAATTTATACGGTTTCCTCGCTCTTATTTTTTGCTTTTGTTCGTGCTTCGCTAAATTGGGCTGAAAGCGATTGAGCAATTTGCGTCAACTCAGGAGCATCGATGATATCGCGTTCAGTAGGTGGATAAGAAGTAGCCATTTGGAAGTCTTTAATCAGCTCATTGGCAATGCTGCCAGCCAATTTATCTTTTTCACCGCTTAATCGTTCGATCGCCATCATATAATCACGCGTTTCATTAATTGACAACAGCGGTTTTGCAAAACGTTCAACATCTTTCACAAGCAATTCTGGGGCATTTGCCGGATAATGAAGTTTAGTAAATATGGTTAATGTTCCAGCAACTTCTTCTTCAATCAACTCTTCGACTTTTTCAGGCTCATTATGGCTATGGAAAGCTAATAAAGCAGCTACTCCACGTTCAATCGGATCGGCAATTTTTGATTCACGCAGCGTCTTGCTGATTAAAGCAATTTCTTCATTGTGGACTTCTTTATCAATGCTGATATCACCGCTATTTACGATATTTTGGAATCCAGACAATTGTTTTTGTAATTTTGCCAAATAATCATCAGGCGGCGGCTCTACTTTTAAGAATTGATTTAATTTTAATTGCTTAACTGGTTTAGGATTTGCATAAAACATGCGCGCACGGACAATTTTAGAACGGAAAAAGATGTGAGCTTCACCTTCCGTTTGATCCTTTAAATCCAGCAAATCAATCCGCGCTCTTCTTTCAAAAGAAGAACTCTTAGTATCCATGTAACTATTGACTACTGCCGTATCTTTCGTCTGGAATGAATCCACTTTGGTAACGTATGCTTCACCTGCCGTTTTGGTAAAAAAGTCCCAAGTTTCAGATGGGTCTTCAAGCTTCATACATATTTTGATGTTTGTATTTGCACCAATGGAAGCGGCTTCTTCTTTGGACGCTTTTTGGAAAGCAGGTAAATCTTGTCCGGCAAAGATAGCCGAAAACCCCAGAGAACGTGCCTGTGCCGGTACTACGGCAAACCCCTGCACGGCATAATAACCATATTCATCCAAAACACAAATAAATGGCGTAGGAGCGTTGGTCGGCTTTCGCTCGATCACATCGCGATAATCCCCTTCAACTTCTTCACCCAAACCGGCAGCCATCATCGCTTTTAATGACGAAACAATAATTTTGCCTAGGTTCGATAATTCATCAGGAGATTTTTCCAGTGCGGGTAATAAAACCACCAGGATTCTTCTGTTTAATACGACGTCTTTAAAATCTACCTCCGCTAGGTTTGTACGCACAATATGACCGTAGGTATCAGCCAGAGATGAAAAAGCCCTTACCAATTGCATGGTAATAAAACCATGCTGCTCAAATACTTGCGAAACTTGCTTGCCTTTTTTTTCTTTGTTGTATCCAGGTAGAGTATTTAAATAGTTACGCAAAGGATCAGTCACGACTTTGGGAATCGACTCAATATTAATGCTTTCCTGATCATCACGCGGGAAAATTTTATCGATCACAATCGTTTCAAGCCGCTGCAAATCAAAATAATTACGGATAGTATCAGCATCTAAAAGTATGGCGCCCTCATCGCGCATGTAGACCAGCAATCGCATGAGCGCTTCCACGAAGGCAATCGCCCTGCCTTTCCACATATCGCCATCCGAGGATTGGCTTGCGCCCCCCATCAAGCTTACAACAAGCTGGGTAAGCATGCTGGAAGAACCCTGACAAAAAGGGTTTAACGTGTTTGATAAGCGTTTTTCCTGCGGACCAATAATGTCGCGGGCACCCGTCATAAAGTTAATTAATAATAAATCATCCTCACGCCCCATGCTGCGTACCATGGAGAAAACTTTTGCGTATAAAGAATTGTCCCCTTTTCCATCAACATAAATAAAACCACTTCCCTGCACTAAAGCATTAAATGCGATGGAAACCAGCGTTTCGGTTTTACCGCTACCGGTTGAGCCGAAAATAAGGGCATGCGTACGCATATCATCATTAGCGAACCATAATTCTTCATTGGTTTTACGATCATTCCCGAAAAACGCAATGCCTCTCGCCATATTAGGTTTTTTGATACCGGGTTTTAAATCATTGTAATCTTTAACACGGGCAATTTTTGGCAAACGAAACGGTAAAGTTTGTTTGCGTGTGAAAGTATAAGTAAACGATAAAATACCTAGAATAAACGTTACCAAGGCAACTTCAGATAAATAATAGGCGACGGCAGCCATCGAAACCAGGATAATGGAAACATTGGTTGGATCGGAAAAAAAATCACCCAAACGCTGCCCAATGGTACGGGTATCCCGCAAAAGCAGG
Source organism: Legionella septentrionalis (assembly GCF_003989745.1). Lineage (GTDB taxonomy): Bacteria > Pseudomonadota > Gammaproteobacteria > Legionellales > Legionellaceae > Legionella_A > Legionella_A septentrionalis. The sequence continues at coordinate 68,593 of NZ_RZGS01000002.1, read as the reverse complement.
GTAGGATCAATTTCATGACGTGAATCTATGCCTCGCATCATGGCTGCAACTCCTGCAATTCTTGAGGCGATAACTTCACTTCTTTAACCGCAATCTCCAGCGCCTTAATCGCCTCGTCTATCATAGGCACCAGAGAACGTCGTCCCATGGCTTGTTCTGCTCGCCAATGGGCAAAAGGACCGCCAACTTCCACGAAAGGGGTTTGCCGGCCTACACAATTAAGCATATACCATAAACGCCGATCGACAGGTTTTAACCATAAAAATTCAGAAGTAGGCACTACTCCGTCATCGCGTGCGCTCTGCAGCAAAGAAGCCATAACCGTTAATAAATACGCATGTTTTGCCACAATTCTTTGCACAATTTCCGTATTTTGATACTTCTTAAGTATAGCAATGGCAACGCTGTAATCAGGTTTGCCTTCTGCATAAGTCCTATCGATGGATTCCAAAATTTTAACCGCAGAATTTCTGTCGCGATTTATTCTTGCCATAAAAACAGCTGCTAAAGCTTGTGCATGAGGCGGACAGCGTTCAAAACCATCCCAATAGGGACCCAGCTGCAGAGTAAAAATGCGTTTGGCATCCCCACGCCGAATGCCCGCTGTCATTTCCTGGCCAGGCAAAGGATTATCCAGTAAGGCATCTTCTTTTTTAAGTAATTTGAACCGGCGCGCAAACTCCATTGGCGTTAAAGCCATTGCCCATGGGCCTTTATTAATATCCATGCCTACTAAATCTTCTTTTACCACAGGCATAATGGCAGGCCAATTGTATTGTTCTTGTGCCCGTAAAGAGCGCATATCATACGTTTTTCGAAATTTAAGCGTAATATTGGAACGATAGAGAAAGAATGCCAGAACGATAAGAACCGCTGCGATGGGATAGCGCACGTAATTTCCCACACTGCGGGTAAGATCAATCAATTGATTCCACTTGACAGTCGCAGGATCAATGGTTTGCATTAAATAAATTTCATTGGCAAGCTGCGTTCCACCAGTAAGAAAGCTAACCAGTTTTGCTTGCAAAATATTGATATGAAAAATGAAGGCAACAATATACTCATGCGCTACATACCAAACTATGTATAGCGTTAATAATAAAAGCACCATAATCCATACGGGTGCCAGCGAATTATCACCACTGCCGGGTTGTTGTGCTTGTTGTGCCATGTGCGATTTTTAGGAAGATTATCTAAATAAAGTATATACTGATTTCCTGGTTTTGCGACACTGAAGGGCAATTTCCGCCAGAAACAGTCAACATTGAAAATTATTTAATCAATTTCTTGCCCAGTACTTTTTACTAAACGTCCGCCTGCATACTTATAAATGCCAGATATGTGAATAAAGCGATTGATATTATCCAGGTTTAAGGATTTATCTTTTAATGAGAGCAACGGTTTACCTAATTTATCTCTTGGAATTTTGTCTGGTGCTAAAGGGAGAATATCGTTTTGATTCACATAAATCGAGACATAAGCTTCATTCACCTTATTTTCTTTCGTTTTGATGATTTCTTTGATGTCTTTCTCTTCTGCATAAATTGGACGAGAAATCATTTGTCTTGGTAAATTGGCAACGATTCGCTCCCAAGAATAAATATTATTTCCATCCGCAGAGTAAAGACCAATAAAAATTTCTTGCTGACCGCTGCGTAGTGCGATGCGGTTAGCCAAATGTGCTGCCATTTTTACTTTATCCTGAGATGAATCCAAATGATGGGCAAATTTTTCGCGTATTTCCCGCAAGTTTTTACCAATTACTCTAAGAAAATTAGACTCCTCCCAAGGCCCTTTTGCAAGGGTTTCATCCAAGGCTTGTAAAACAGCTTCTGCTTGTTGTGCCGATAATTCATCTTTCATACGGAATGCTTATTACGTTGGTTCTAGTCACACGTTATAATCGAACATTTGATCATGAATGTGATCAAACAAGAATTGCATATTTTTTTTTCATCTTATTATAGAGTATAACACCAATCAACAAGTATGCAGATTGGCTTATCTTTTCTTTTGAAATACAAATTGGACAGCTAAAATCCAGGCTTTTGCGGAGATGGCTCTGATGATTCCGGTGCCGGTTCGGTGTTCTTTCCAAGGCTTGATAAATTTTGTTTAGACAATCCACCATAGGGGGATTTGGAGGCAGCATTGCTGTCAAGACTCATATCTGGACCAGCATTTTTAATTTCTTTTATTCTGATTGATAAATGGTTCAGAGCTTCTAGCGCTGCTTCAAGTACAGCAGCGGGGCGATAAGCAACCATCTGCTCAACTTTATTTTTAAGCTGTTGCACAGGCCCCTCGACTTCGGCATGTAAATATCCCTGAGTAATGCGCTCAGATTTATCCTGAGCAAAAAAGGTTTCGCGGCGATGAGCCCATACGCTTTTCTCATGATTGCTGCTAGCCATAAAACCCCCTGAAAAATACATCTGCTACATAGAAGTAGACTAACAGAATATTGGTTACTTTAATCTGCAATTAAGCTTAATTTGCAATTTTTTTACATTTTTATTAATGCCGTCAGTCGTACATTAACTCGTCTAAAGGCGTATAATCCTTGCTGGGCCCTCCTTGGATAAGCTCATTAACCACATCCGTCATACACAAGAGACGCAAAACGTTGGGTGTTACATCATCAAACACCACACGAGAGCCTAAGAGCGAGCCCTCAGCTTCTTCAAATGATATCCCTAAACCATATCCAAGGCACAAAGAACATAATTGATCCGCTCTACGCGCAATGGCAGGTAAAAGACCAGTGTAAGCAAAAACCTCATCAAAACTGACAAAACGGTCATTTAAATAAAATTTAGCATTCAAACTGGCGGCTATTAAAGACATGCTTTTGCTAATATCAGGTTTCATCTGCGCCACCAGGGTTGGGAAGACCTAATGGGACCTGCCAAAAAAGTCCTTAACCAGCGTAAAAAAACAGGCACTGTAAATCCATAATGCTCAAGTATGCCAAAAAATAAAGCAGATACGATGACTAATATCCCGGTCCAAATGCGAATGTGCATTAGAAAGAGAAAAATTGGAAATGCTGCCCGTGCGTCTACCATGAAAAAGCGAGCACTTCGGGCTGAATCGCGCCAATGAGCTGTAGAAGAAAAACCACCACTAGCCATAACCTAACCCTTTTCAAATATATAATAAAAGTATATCGCGCAGGCAAGGTAATGCAAGCGCGGAAACTTAAATCTAAGGATGGCAGTATTACTTAGTATCGTTTGGCTGCAAACGTTTCTTGAAACTTGGGCTTAGGCAATTCGCCAAGATTTCAGCAGGATTAGGTTCAGGTTTTTCCATAGAAAAATTGGATTTAGCTGTTTTTAAAGAAGCTTCTGTAGCCGTCAAAGATGCCGTTTTTTCTTCTTTAAAAGTATTTTGAGTAGAAGAAGAAGCACCCATTCGATTTAACATACGACTTGTGCTGCTCATAATATCTCACTTTTTGCCCCAAGTTTTTCCATTTTATAATGTAAAAATTAAGGTTTTATTAAGAATGGTAAACTTGCCTCAAAAATTTTCCTGTAATAAAGTACGCGCATGCAGCTTATTTATACTCACATATGAACGGACGCTACCTTGCACTGGCCATAGTAGTGATTACTGGCTGCGCAATTATCTTTCAACAAAATGTGTCCCTTCTAATAGAGTGGATAACGAAGTTAGGATGGATTGCACCTATTTTGTTTCTGGTTCTGTATTGCTTTGCTACTATTTTCTTTCTGCCAACCATGATGCTTACTTTGGCAGGAGGCGCCATTTTCGGCCCATTTCTAGGGATAATTTATAATTTGCTCGGCGCCACGCTTGGCGCTGCTTGTGCATTTTGCATCAGTCGGCATCTGGTTAGCGATAAATTGATCGGCATAAATCAAAAACGGATTAATAAATTTATCCTCGGAGTTGAGGAACGTGGTTGGCAATTTGTGGCAATACTTCGCTTATTACCCGTGGTTCCTTTTAGTCTTGTAAATTATGGATTGGGACTAACCCGTATAAAATTTACCCAATACATGTGGGCCACTGTCATTTTTCTAATCCCTTTGGAAATTATTTATACTTATTGCGGCCATCTCGGCATGACGCTCATGACACACTCCAGTAGCATTTACCGCTATTCAGGTTTACTTGGAATAGGCATCATTCTATTGTTATTAGGGGTATACCAAATTTATAAAAAAATAACGCTGGGCAAAGGAAAATAAAAATCGAATGCAGCATGCAATCCTTGCTGGCAGCAATATTGCATTACTTAAGCTTGATTCATTCGCTGTCACCGAGCAAAAGCATTTGACAGCGAACCTTGATGCGGATTAATGATGCAGCGTAAAATTAATCCAAATCTTCGAATACTTCTCTTAAATCTTCATCCAATCTCCGCTTTTCCAGCAACTCTTCCCAACGCTTGCGGGCACTGGAAACCGTGTCGACAATGATTTCCTCTGGATCAACAAATTCATCTTCTGCTATTAAATCTTTTTCTTCTTCATCATCAAATAGTTCGCGATTCATACTATCCCCTTTAATAGGCTAAGAAACCATTACTCCACCCTATCCAGTGGAACCTATTTAATTTTGCAAGCTATATACCTGATTTTTTTTCATTTGCCTAGTAGATTTCTAACTTAATTAAAACTTGAACTTCAAGATGCCACACGTAATAATTCTGTGCGTTAAAAACGGGTGTGCAAAGCATGAGCGAGGAAACCAGACGGAAATTAAGGGATGCGTATCGCTTGGTGCGGAAAAATTTATCTGCCGACTACCAAGAAATTACCTCTTATAAAATTTGTGAGAACTTGCTGCAATTTCCACCTTATCTGGCAGCCTCACGCATTGGCTTGTATTTTGCGATAAATGGTGAAGCATCCTTGCAGCATTTATGGAAAACGGCAATGCAACAAGGAAAAAAATGTTATTTTCCAATTCATAAAAAAGATGATTCGTTATCTTTTTTGCCTGCTGATGCCACGACAACATTGATAAAAAATAATTTGGGTATCCTTGAACCTGCACCTGGAACGCAAACGCCCTTTGTAGCCAAAGAACTCGATATTATTTTAATTCCGGCGGTAGCATTGGATAAGCAAGGCCACCGTTTAGGCATGGGAGCTGGTTGTTACGATCGCACTTTGGCAAATTGTCATAAGCCTTTACTGATCGGGGTAGCCTATGCGTTTCAATGCGTACCTTCCATTCCTGCGCAACCGTGGGACATCACTTTGAATGTTATAGCGACCGAACAAGATATTTATTGGAGTAAACCATGACTCGTCACTATTGGCTTTTAAAATCTGAGCCTGATTGCTTTAGCATTGATGATCTGCGCAATGCTCCTGAGCAAACAACACCATGGGATGGAGTACGCAATTATCAAGCGCGTAATTTCATCCGGGATGGTATGAATCCTGGCGATTTAGCTTTTTTTTATCATTCCAATTGCAATCCACCTGGGATTATTGGCATAGCCGAAATTGTCAGCAAACCCTACCCGGATTATACGGCTTACGATCCAACAAGCGAGCATCCAGATCTTAAAAGCACGCCTGAAAACCCGCGCTGGTACATGGTAGATGTGCGTTTCAAAAAAAAATTTACCCACCTTATTTCTTTGGATGAGCTTAAGCGACATCGGGAATTAGAAAAAATGCCTGTGGTGCGGAAGGGAAATCGGTTATCTGTATTGCCAGTCACTGCAGAAGAATGGGAGTTTATTTTAAAGTTGGGCGAAGCATAGTGACATGCAAATATCCCATCTTCTGCAGCAAAACGTGGAGAAGATGGGATGTACTTTAAAGCTTAACTTAAGGCATCTTCGCCTACTTCGCCGGTGCGGACTCGGATTGCTTGCTCCAAATCATAAACAAAAATCTTACCGTCACCGATTTTGCCCGTGTATGCAGCTTTACAAATTGCATCAATTGCTGCCTCTACCATATTATCGGGCAAAGCCAATTCAATTTTTATCTTCGGCAGAAAATCTACCACATACTCAGCGCCACGATAGAGTTCAGTATGTCCTTTTTGCCGGCCAAATCCACGGGTTTCTGAAATAGTAATGCCAGGAATTCCGATTTCCATTAGGGCTTCATGTACATCATCGAGCTTAAATGGCTTGATGATTGCTGTGATCATTTTCATTGCTTACCTTAAAAACGATTATTGATAGCTCATCTAGTTTGATTTTGCTAGACTCTAGAAAAATAATTATTGGAGTTTGTATGTTTGACCCTAAACAATTTGAGGATTTAGCAAAAAAATTATACTCTTCATTACCTAGCAGTTTACAAAATTTTGAAAATGAGATTCAACAAAAATTCAAGGAAATTCTGCAATCTGCATTTACCCATATGGATTTGGTAACACGCGATGAATTTGACGTGCAAACTAAAGTGTTAGCCCGTACCCGTGAAAAACTGGATGCTTTACAACAGCAAGTAAATACATTGCTGGCAAAACAAACAAAAGAAAAATAATTACCTACTCCCTCGACGCGCTTGTGCGGTTTCAGTAGAATAACTTTTCCAACCTCAAAAATAATTATTATCATGAGCTTAGCGATTATAAGGACGCGCAGCAGCATCGGTATTCACGCGCAAGCCGTTTCTGTAGAAGTCCATTTATCCAACGGGTTGCCAGCATTTACCCTCGTCGGTCTTGCCGAAACAGCGGTAAAAGAAAGTAAGGATCGAGTGCGCAGTGCCATCATAAACAGCCAATTTGAATTTCCATGCCGTAAAATCACAGTCAATCTAGCCCCCGCTGATCTTCCTAAAACAGGCAGCGGCTTTGACCTTCCTATTGCAATTGGCATTCTTGCAGCTTCGGGACAATTGCCCATGGAGAAGCTCAAAGGACACGAGTTTATCGGCGAATTGGCTTTGGATGGCAGCTTGCGCAGAATAGCAGGAATCATTCCAGCCGTCTTAGCGGCTCACCGCGACCAACAGCAATTGCTGATCCCTTACGCAAATGCAGAGGAAGCAGCGCTCGTTGGTTCAGAGTGCGTCTCGGCTGCATGCAATCTTCGCGCGGCATGCGGGTATCTATGCCAGGGCATCCCTTTGCCCAAGCTACCCGCCAAGCCGGAAATTGTTCGCAATGATGCCCACCTGGATTGGTCTGATATAAAAGGGCAACAGCATGCAAAACGTGCTTTGGAAATTGCCGCTTGCGGAGGCCACAGTATTTTATTAAGCGGGCCGCCGGGGAGCGGCAAAACCATGTTGGCAACCCGTTTTAGCACGCTGCTCCCTGATCTGTCAGAAGAACAATCGCTAGAGTGCGCTTCCATTCAATCCATCCGCGGCCGCTCGCCTGATTTTACCAATTGGCGCCAACCCCCTTTCCGTTCGCCGCATCATACTGCATCCCCAGTTGCGCTGGTGGGAGGAGGCAATCCGCCAAAACCCGGTGAAATTTCCCTGGCTCACCATGGAATTTTATTTTTGGATGAACTTCCCGAATTCCATCGCCACGTACTTGAAACCTTGCGTGAGCCATTGGAATCGGGACGTATTTGCATCTCAAGAGCGACCACACACGCTGATTTTCCAGCCCGGTTTCAATTACTGGCCGCGATGAACCCTTGCCCTTGTGGACAATGGGGTAATGCCAAGGCGACATGTTATTGTACTCCCGAGCGCATTAACCGTTATTTAGGCAAGCTATCAGCACCTTTGTTAGACCGGATTGACATGCACATCACTGTGCAAGCCCTGAGCGAAGAAGAACTTATTAAGCCTAATACATCGCCTGGCAAAGAAAGCTTAGCAATAAGAGAACTTGTAGCCGAGGTACGGTTGAGACAAATGCACCGGCAAGGCTGCATCAATGCCCAGCTAGGCGCAAAAGATTGTGAGCGGGTATGTGCATTGAATACACAGGAACAAGATTTTTTGTTTCAAGTCATGCATAAACTAAAATTATCTGCCCGTGCCTTTCATCGTTTGTTGAAAGTAGCGCGCACTATTGCGGACATAAGGCGTGCCGAACCCGTCACTTTGGTAGATTTGCAACAAGCTTTATCTTTCAGGCAAATCTTTAAAATGCCTGGGTAGATTTACGATGCGTGCTGCATCAAAGCTTCCAGGATAGCCATGCGCATAAATACGCCATTTTGTACTTGTTTCAAGATAAAGGCTTGAGGACTATCTGCTACCTCGCTATCAAGTTCTACTCCCCGATTGATAGGGCCAGGATGCATAACCATGGCATCAGCTTTGGCATATTTAACCGTATTTGCAGTGATTGCATAATCGCGATGGTAGCGGGCAAAATCCAACTCTTCCCCTGTTTTTAAACGTTCTTTTTGCACGCGCAAACAAATCACTACATCCGCATCAGCAATCCCTTCCTGCAAGGAAGTGGTTGTGCGACCATGATGGATTTTCTCTGGCAGCCAAAGGGAGGGCGCTACCAAAACCAATTCCTTTACTTGCAACAGCTTGCACAAATTCTGCATGGAATTGGCAACACGCGAATGGCGTAAATCTCCAACGATGGCGATTTTAATTTGATCGACATAAGGTTTTTGCTCCATGATGGTCATCATATCCAGCATCGCTTGGGTTGGATGTTCATGCTTGCCATCGCCTGCATTGATTACGTGAATTTTACGGTCAAATTGTTCGGCAATGCGCTTTGGCAACCCTTCTTCGCTATGGCGTATAACAAAGCCGGCAATGCCCATGGCTGCGAGGTTGGCAATAGTGTCTGTGAGCGTTTCGCCTTTACTCTCGGAAGAATTTTGTAAGTCAAGATTAATCACAGGCATGCTTAAGCGTCTTGCGGCCATTTCAAAACTGACGCGTGTACGCGTACTGTTTTCATAAAAAAGATTCGCCACAGTAGTAAGAGGGTAGGCAGGCTGAATACTGCTGTGCTTTAATGCAAATGCCCGCTCAATAAGATGCTTGGCTCCGCCACGGCTGAGCTGGTTTATTTCAAGAAAATGTTTCATGTCTACTCACCAGGAATGCTGCAGCCATTGTTCCAAAATGATGCAGGCCGCAATGCTGTCAATTTCTGATTTTTTAATTTTACGATATCCACCTTGCTCAAACAAATGAGCACGGGCTTCCACGGTAGAAAGCCGTTCATCAACAAGATGCACCGGCAGGGAAAAACGATCTTTCAATTGGTGGGCAAAATTGCGCGCTGCTTCGGTAGTGTAAAGTTCACTATCGTCGATACAAGTGGGTAATCCGACAATCAAGGCCAATGGTCGCCATTCCTGAATAAGTTTGCGAATAAAATCCCAGTTTCGAGGCACGCCCTGCTGCGCTTCAATGGTTGCAAGCGGTGAAGCATTCCCGGTAAGCGATTGCCCAACGGCGACTCCTATGCGCTTAAACCCAAAATCAAACCCAAGATAAATACCTTCACGCATGGCCCACGCTAGACGTTAATTCACTCATTTTTACGCCAATTGTCAAACCTGCATATTCCCAGCGTTCTTCAAATGGCACATCATATAACAATTCGGGGGTACTCGGGCAAACTAGCCAGGAATTTTCCATGATTTCCTTTTCTATCTGATTTTCTCCCCAAGCTGTATAACCTAAGGTAACCAATACGTCCTTAGGTCCATGCTCTTCTGCAATAGCGCGAATGATATCATTTGAAGTGGTCACCGTCACATCATCTCTCAAAAGAAGACTGGAACGCCAATCTCCGAAAGGTCTATGAATGACAAAACCGCGATCGGGCTGCATGGGCCCCCCAAACAATAGTGGCATGAGGCTGCGTTCACTGCGCTTAGGTTGAATCTGCAGTTGATCAAACACAATTCCCAAAGGATACTGCATAGGGCGATTAATCATAAGCCCTACTGCCCCTTGCGCATGATGCTCACAAACATAGACAACTGCTCTTTTGAAATTAGGATCATTTAGTGAGGGCATTGCAATCAGTAAATGATTCGCTAATGACATATTGAGTGCCATGACAAGCCCTCCTTTTTGTCTCTTTGTATTAATTATACACCACGACCCAAATTGTTGATCGCCTTTATGTCAAACAGACGATATTTTTAACATAAAATGAAAAGCATAAATAACTATGGCATTTGTCTAAAATCCCAAGGTAAGATTTGCATCATGTTCTTCATAAAAGGATTTTTGTGGATCACGCACCTGTGAGTATTAAACCTAGGGTTATTTTCTTTTTAAGGGCTTGGGAGCTTGGTGAATTAATTTGGCTGATTATTTCAGTGAGCACCCTCTTGTTTCTCATCAGTTTGTATCTTTATGATAGAAACCAGAAGAAGCGCACCATCTTACGCAATTATCCAGTTATCGGCCATTTCCGTTATGTCGGTGAATATTTGGGAGAGTTTTTCCGCCAATACTTTTTTGCAGGCGATCGCGAAGAGCTGCCTTTCAACCGCGCGGAACGCAACTGGGTATATCGCGCCTCTAAAAATGTAGATACAACGCTAGGTTTCGGCTCTACCCGCCCTTTGAATAATACTGGCACGGTTTATTTCGTAAATGCGCCCTTTCCGCCGCTGGCAACAGATAAAGCACATATCCGTGCCGTAACGATAGGCCCTTTCTGCGCCAAACCATATACTACCACGCATTTTTTTAATATTTCGGCTATGAGTTATGGTGCGATTTCAAAACCGGCAATACAGGCTTTGGGCCGGGGGGCTAAAATGGCCGGATGTTGGCTAAACACAGGTGAAGGCGGCATCGCACCGTATCACTTGGAATCCGGATGCGATATTGTTGCGCAGATAGGTACAGCTAAATATGGTTTTCGTGATCTGGACGGCAAATTATCGGATAAAAAATTGCGCGAATACGCACAAATTGACTGCATAAAAATGTTCGAAATTAAACTAAGTCAAGGTGCTAAACCTGGCAAAGGTGGTATTCTGCCAGCAATAAAAGTAACTGAGGAAATAGCCAAAATCCGCGGGATACCAGTGCACGTTGATTCCATCAGCCCAAGCCGACATATTGATATCAGTAATGTGGAAGAACTGCTCGATGTCATTAACCATGTGCGCGAAATAACTGGAAAACCAGTAGGATGCAAATTTGTATTGGGTAGCTATGACTGGCTGCACGAATTATGTCAAACGATTCACAAGCGCGGGATCCCTTGTGCCCCTGATTTCATCACGCTGGATAGCGCCGATGGCGGCACCGGGGCTTCACCACAAGGTTTAATGGATTACATGGGCATCCCAATTGATGAGTCATTACCCAAGCTGGTTGATTTTCTTGTCCTTTATCATTTGCGCGAACGAATTAAAGTGATTGCGAGCGGTAAATTGATTACGCCAGCAGAAGTCACTTGGGCGCTCTGTGCTGGTGCAGATTTTATTAATTCAGCTCGAGGTTTTATGCTTGCTTTAGGCTGTGTTCAATCGATGAAATGCCACCGCAACACCTGCCCTACAGGGATTGCCACGCATAACAAGCACTTACAGCGCGGCTTGGTCGTGGAAGACAAAGCAGAACGGGTATATCACTACGCCAATAATATGGTGGATGAAGTGGCTATTCTTTGTCATTCCTGTGGGGTGGATGAGCCAAGGCAATTGAAACGCTCGCACGCACGAATTGTGCGCGAAGACGGCTTCTCGGTATCTTTGGCGGAAATATTCCCCGACCAGGAACCTTTAGCGCAATATAAAAGCCTGAGCCACTCTTATCCTTAATTCATCAATGATTTGTCCGCGGGTAGTTTCAGGATAAGCGACAACAGTTTGCGCGGCTTGCCAGACACCATGCGGCCATAAATCGTCATTTATAAAGCGACCTATTACGTGGACATGTAATTGCGAAACGATATTACCCAAGCTCCCTATATTTAATTTATTAGGCTTAAATACATCCTGGACAATAGTAGAAGCCGCGTGCAATTCATCCATGAGCGTGTGGCGTTGCGATGCTGACAATTGCCAAATTTCCTGAATAGCTTTAACGCGTGGCACCAGGATAAGCCATGGAAAATTAACATTGTCTTTCAATAAAATACTTGAAAGTGGCCAGTCGCCTAATTCAAAAGAACTGCATAAGATTCTTGGGTCAATTGTAAATTTCATAGAGAAACTAAAAAAAGAAAGTATTGTAACCTGACTTTTAACTCTATTTAATGCGCAATATAGCTTAATTTTTTAGCCATCTTTTGGTCCATGCTATTTACGCGACTTATTTTTTTATCTAGGCAAGCCGGTGCAAGCTTATGTTCTTCACAATGTTAACGCTTTATGCATCGCTATGCAGCCATTAAATGAAAGCAAAACTTGCAAAAACACTGTTACCAATGCTTTTATACTGAAAGGATTTCATTGCTTGCGAGAAAAGGATGTATTCAAAACACAAAATCATTTCGTTATTTTGGAGAGGCTTACTTACTTTGCTGCCTTTCTATCTTACGCTTTATTTTATATTTTGGTTGCTACAAAGCATCGAAGCCATTTCCAGCCAGGTTCTCCAAAAAATCTTGGGAACTTATTACGTCCCTGGAATGGGATTGTTAACCGCTTTATTAATCGTGTTTTTAACCGGTTTATTGCTGCAAACTTATATAACCCGGCATATGGCATTCGTTGTACAGCGTTTTATGAGCCGGCTACCTATTATTGGCGATGTCTATCAGGCAATTCAAACCTTCATTAAATATCTGACCTCTCCTACCAAACCAGATGGCGAAGACGTGGTCATGGTTCATTTTAAAGCGTTGAATATTAAAGTCCTTGGCATTGTAACGCGCACCAGCTTTGATAAGGCGCCTGCCGGCATCGGCGACGATACATTAATTTCAGTGTATCTGCCGATGAGTTATCAAATTGGCGGTTATACCGTCTATGTACCTAAAGATGCAGTCACGAAAGTTGAATTATCCCAAAAAGAGGCAATGAAATGGGCATTTATGGGGGGAATAGGACAATAAAACCTCTTTATAATTATTCTTCTTTACTAAACTTTAAGTGAAACTACCGGATAATAAAGGACAGTCTATGGACAAAAATCTGGAAAAAATTGCCAATCCGCTTAAATTCTACAAGCATCCTTTTGAAGTTGAAAATGACGCTGAATTATCCATTGATGATAAAATTAAACTTTTGACAAATTGGTTGGATGATATCGAATTAAGACAAGTTGCTGAAGAAGAGAACATGCCAGCAAGTAATGAATCACGTCATTATACAGCCGAGGTAGAAAAATTGTTGCATAAATATCAACAAGAAAAAGCTGATAAAGTGTCTTGATACCGTTGCACCCTATGTCTATTGATTTAAAGCGTACAGGTTCTCATGAGATTGCGAATAAAATACGCAATCCCATGCCAGCCTATGCGAGTATGCAAATCCGCGATTCGCTCCTTAAGGGGTGAACCGGGTGCCTTAAATGAGCAAGTCTTACGTTTTCAACACAAGCTCTGTGCATCCGCGATAAGAAGTGCAATAATGATGTTTTTTTAATTGGGTTGTCAAAATGTACAAATTTTTTGCTTATTTTTTAATCGTATTATTAAGCTTCGGTCTTACCATGAATGAAGCAGCAGCCAAGCGTTTTGGTGGCGGGCGGAGTTTTGGCGTGCAACGTTCGCATAGCAGTTTTTCTCATTCTGCCCCTAAAAACACCAAACCTTTAGGCCAGCGCTCGAATAGCAGCCGTTGGGGCGGGATGCTTGGCGGGTTATTGATTGGCGGCTTACTGGCCAGTTTATTTATGCAACATGGATTGGCAAGCGGTCTGGTAACCTGGGCGATTTTAGGTTTATTAGGATTGCTGATATTTAATTTCTTCCGCAAAAGACAAACTCTCAATTATCAAACCGCGTCTCAAGCGTTCGGACGAGGCCAAACACGAAATGATTATCGCCAAGAACCTTATTTCGCAGATGAAACCCAAGATTTCGATACTGAAAGCTTCCTGCGTGAGGCAAAAGTCATGTTTATACGCTTGCAGAATGCTTATGATCAAAAAAACATGCAAGATTTAACTGCTTTCACTGTCCCTGAAGTGTTTGCAGAAATTAAAATGCAATTGGACGAACGCGGCGATGAACCTAATGTTACAGAAATTGGTACCTTAAACGCACAATTGCTGGATGTAACCAAACAGCCAGACGGCATGATGATAAGCGTACGCTTCACAGGTTTAATTAAGGAAAATGATGCGTCCATCCCTCTAAATGAAATTTGGCATTTCCGCAAATTTACCCACAGCTCCCAATGGGTAGTGGGTGGCATACAACAAGAAATGGAAACTGGCCAAACTTATTAATGCCAAAAACATTCAAGAAGAATTTATATGCTTGAAACCATACAGCCATTTCTTCTTTCTTTTATGATAGGGTTGCTCATAGGGATAGAGCGCGAGCGCAGCCACGCTGAAGGAAGCAAAGCGATTGGCATGCGCACCTTCATTCTTTTATCTATTTTAGGGACATTGGCGGCCCAAATACATGCCCCATACATCACCCTAATGCTCAGCTTATTTGTTTTTTCGGCCCTATTGTTTGGTTATTTTCGCTTTACCGAGATCAGAAAAAAAACAAATGAAATTGGCATCACAACTGAAATGGCAGGCGCTGCAGTTTATTTATTAGGTTATTTAATATGGAAAGAAAAATTATTAGCGCTTTCCATTGCCACAGTTATTTTGTTAATTCTTTACGGACGGCAAAGCTTGCACAGGTTTGCCAAGGAAAAAATTACTGCCAAAGAAATTGAAGCTTCCATTACCATCATCATTATTTCTCTAGTGATTGTGTCTTTTTTACCCGACAAAGTCATTGATCCCTGGGGATTATTTAATCCACAAAATTTTGGAATTATCGTATTAATACTCGCTGCTTTACAATTTGGAGGCTATGTTGCCATCCGCTTGTTTGGCGAGGGTTTAGGCATGTTGTTACTCGGTTTTTTTGGCGGCCTAGCTTCCTCTACTGCCGTATTTGCTTCATTGGCTCACGCTAACGCGAAAAAAAGTAGGAAACAAAGTACAACTTCGGCAATCGTAGCAGGCATTTTTGCCACAATCGCGACGTTATGCGGCTTTTTAATTGTTATATTCTATACAGCCCCTTCTTTATTAAAAATTATCATATGGCCGATTCTCGCAACCATTGTATTTGGCATGGCTGCTTCATGGTTATGCTTGCGTTACAATCAACAGCAAAAAATTACCGTAACACCCCCCAATCCTCTAGACATCAAAGCTATTTTCAAGCTGGCGTTTTTAATTGGGGGAATTTTGTTATTGGTAGGCTTAATCAATCAGCATATTGGTGAATCTGCCCTACCCCTGACTTCTTTTATTACTGGTTTATTTGAAATTCATGGTATGGCTTATGCAGTCGCATTGCTCTATCAGGATAAAGGCCTATCCCTAACTACTGCCACACAATTACTAGGGATTATGATCGTGGCGAGTTTTATTTCTAAATTCATTTTGATTTGGGTGATAGCACATAATCGTTTTGCAGTGATCATGAGTTTATTTTTAGCTGGTATGCTTGGGGTGGCTACAGCAGTTTACTTTGGCGTGTTTTTTTTCCATTTTTTCAATTAAATAAAGCTAACTCACTTGCGCGAGTTAGCTTATACAAAGAATTACTCCTCTGTATCATAACCAGTGGAAGTATTCATGTCTGTAGTAGTGGATGTGCCTGTTGTACTATCTGTACTAGTCGTAGTACCTGTGCCAGTGTCTGAGCTGGTGCCAGCATCCATTCCTGTACCTGTATTCATATCGGAAGTGGTTCCCGTACTGGTATCACCATTCACAGTGCCTGTATCTGTAGTGGTACTGGTGCCTGTGGTGCTATCGGTTCCACTGGTTGTATCCATAGTACCAGTACTGGTGGTTGTACCTGTTCCTGTAGTTGAACTATCCATGCCGGTAGTGGAACTTGTACCTCCGTTTACGTCACTGCTTGTTCCCATCGTGTTGGTTGTGCTGCTGCCTCCTGAGTCAGTATTGGCAAATCCTGCGGTGCTAAAAGCCAATGTGGCTAACAATACATAAAATATCCTTTTCATAATTTTTGCTCCTAAAAAATTTTTCTTAATCTCCTGCTCTCACTCAACGTTTATTATTTTTATATTTCTCTCCTAAGGGATAGATCAATCAAAAAGAGAATGCAAATAGAAAACACATAACTTTTGGAACCATCTTGAAACTATTACTATTTTTTTTGCCCTAACTTCTTCGGTTTTTAAAAGATAGCCACCGGATTTATTCAATATCGTTTTGTGCATTTTTTAAAAAAAATGTTAAATAATATTATAATTAAAACATCCATATGAATGCTGTAAGCAAGGGCAGGGATTTTTATGGGACTACGCCAATATCACAATAAAAGGAATTTTAGCAAAACCCCTGAACCTAAAGGACAGGTACATAAAAAAAACAAATTTTTATTTATCATCCAAAAACATGCCGCCAGCCATTTGCATTATGATTTCCGTATTGAATTGGATGGAGTTCTTAAAAGCTGGGCAGTTCCCAAAGGTCCCTGTCTTGATCCTGATGTCAAGCGATTAGCCATGCATGTGGAGGATCACCCCATCGAATATGGCACTTTTGAAGGCATTATCCCTAAAGGTGAATATGGCGGCGGTACAGTATTGCTTTGGGATAAAGGAAGTTGGAAACCTTTGGATGAAAACCCCGAACAAGCGTATCAAAAAGGCCATTTACGCTTTGAATTGGATGCACAAAAATTAAAAGGAAGATGGGATTTAATCCGCTTTAAGACGGAAGCAAATGCCTGGTTCCTTATAAAATACAAAGATGGCTATGCTCGCCTTTTAAGCGATTATGATATTACTAAAGAGGAACCTGACAGCGTAATATCTAACCAATCCATTGATGAGATTGCCGAAAATTATAATGCAGTCTGGGCAAGAACCGGTTTTAAAAAAATAAATAAACCACGCTTTGAAAAAGCCAGTCTCGAATTACCTACAGCGCCATTTCCTAAGCTTATTTCTCCGCAATTGGCTACTTTGGTTGACGCACCTCCTGAAGGAGATGATTGGCTCCATGAGATAAAATTGGACGGATATCGCATCCTTGCGTTTAAAGAAGGTAAACATATAAAACTTATATCCAGAAATAACAAGGACTGGACTGCTGAATTTCTAAGCATTGCCAATGAATTAAAAAAATTGCCATTAAGTAAGCTTATCCTCGATGGAGAATTGGTTTTTTTAGACGAAAAACACCGGTCTAACTTCCAGTTATTACAAAATTCCATCAAAGAAAATGAAGGCGCTTTTCTCTATTATGTCTTTGACCTTTTGTATTATGACCAATGGGATATACGTTCCTTGCCGTTGCTAGAAAGAAAAAAATTGCTTGAACCATTATTACTAAATACTTCTCCTTCTATCCGCTACAGCGATCATGTAATAGGGCAAGGGAAAGAAATGTTTAAATGTTCTTGTCAATTTGCCTTAGAAGGCATTATCTCCAAGCGCGTCGATAGCCCTTACACTCCAAAACGCTCTAAATCCTGGTTAAAAATAAAATGCGTCCAAAGACAGGAGTTTGTCATCGGCGGCTTCTCACCGCCTCGGGGTTCGCGTGTGTATTTTGGCTCTTTATACATAGGCATTTATGATAATGGTAAATTTATCTATTGCGGGAATGTAGGGACGGGTTTTACAGAAACTTCTTTAGACATCATTTATTCCAAGTTAAAAAACTTAGTCACTGCAAAAAATCCTTTTAATATAAATCCTCCGGGCATTAGAACAGCAACATGGGTTAAGCCCGTTTTAGTCGTGGAAATTGAATTTTCTGAATGGACCAGTGATGGAAGGTTGCGCCACCCCAGCTTTAAAGGTCTGCGGGAAGATAAAAAACCCGAACAAGTGACCCGCGAAAAAGAAGAGCACATTGAAAATATTGCTACGGATACACCCAGAGGAAAGCAAAACCATACAGGACTTAAAATATCGAATCCCAATAAGATCCTATATAAGGAAGACCATATTACAAAAGGTGACATTTGTGAGTATTATTCCGAAGTATGTCCTTATATCTTGCCATATATTCGCAATCGTCCGTTAACTTTGGTGCGCTGCCCAACGGATTACAAGGAATGTTTTTATCAAAAACATTTTAACAAATCTTCGGCCAAAACGTTAAAACCCATGCCGATTAAAAATAATAATGATGATGGCATTGAAGAATATATGTATCTGACCGATAAAGGAGGATTGCTTGGACTCGTACAAATGGGGGTTTTGGAAATTCACCCATGGGGAAGCACCATCGAGCATTTAGAGTATCCTGATATCATCACTTTTGATTTAGATCCTTCGCCAGAACTTAAATGGTCACAAGTTGTAGGTGCAGCTTTCGAAATAAAAGAATATCTTGCTGAATTAAATTTAAAATCATTTATAAAAAGTACAGGGGGTAAAGGCTTACACGTGGTCATTCCCATAAAACCAGAGCATTCTTGGGATGTAATTAAAAATTTTTCAGAACTTTTTGCACGGTTTGTCGAACAACAAAGTCCAGAAAAATACGTTTCTAATATGGCAAAAATAAAGCGTAAGGGAAAAATTTTTCTTGATTATCTTCGCAACCAACGCAATGCAACTGCCATTGCACCTTATTCAACACGGGCTAAACTGCATGCCCCTGTCGCAACACCACTGCATTGGGATGAGCTTACCCATCGAATCAACGATACTCTTTTTACGATAAAAACCTTACCTAAACGCTTGCTCGCATTGCAGCAAGATCCTTGGGAAGAATTCTGGAATATTAAGCAATCCTTAAATATCAACCTATAATTTACGCTGCTTCATTTCTGACTAAAAGCTTAATAAATTACCTAGACTTTCCGGAAAATGTTTTTAATAACCAGTCAAATCCTGTATCCGCCATTTCTTGCCTGCGTTTTTGCTGTAAAGATTCAATTAAAACTAAAATTTGTCGACTAATTAAATCTAATTGAGCGGCATTTTTTTCCACATAAGCAATTAAGCGCAATTGCTCCCTATTAGGGTTACTATTACGCCATTGCTTACATTGATCGAAAAATACCCAATTATCCATTTTTTGGGAAGAATAAAGCTTATTTAAGCGCATCAAAGTCCGAGGATCAATTCCCTCTATTTGACTTTCAGCGGCTTGCAATTTTTCTAACTGCGCATGCGCTGCCTCCAATTGACTCTCTACGATTTCAACGTAAATTGGAAGCAAGTTCAGACCGTACCAAGTATTATTTTTAGCCATAATAGTGTTCATTGGTAAGTGCGTGGTCTTAATCAGTTAAGTATAAACAATTTAAAAAATCAATTTATTCTAACTTCGTAATTTTTTACTGCCACCTGAAAAAATACGCAGTTAAGGCCCTACTTTTTATTACCCAAATCGGGGAAAACACGCGTTTCTCCCTGGTACTTAGCCGTAGCATCGCTTGCGGGAAATGTCTCTTCCAAAGCTTCGTCTAAATCATCATCCTTTTTTATTTTCTTTAAGCTTTCTTTTCTAGGGGGTGAAGATTTTTCAGATTTTTTATCCAGTTTCGATTTTTCCATTCCTGTCTCCTCCTTGCTTTACATTAAGTATAACAAATGTACACCGTTTCATTTTCTAAAAAAATCAAAGAAAATTTAATTCAACTATCAAGATGTTAACTTTTTTACCAGGGAAAGTTGCTTGCACTACGGAAATTTTTGACCTATTCGTTTAGGTGCAAACAAACAAAAGGAGATTGCAATGGATAATAAAATGGATGATAAATGGAATTCCCAAAAATCCGGACAACAAAATAATCAACAAAATCAGACTGGTCAAAATCAACAAACTGGCCAAAATAGACAACAAGGACAAAACTGGCAGCAAAACCAAAAATCTGGCCACCCTTCTGAGAACATGGGCCAAGAAAAAGGCCAGGGAAATGAACAAGGCTCACAACGAGGCTTAGGTGGCGATCGCAATAGTACCTTCGGTAACAAAGAAGGCAAAACAACCAATGAGCAAACGCAGGAAAAGTCTCAATCTGGTCCACGTCGACAATAAGAAACCGCAAAACTTAAGATCGAAACGATCTTAAGTTTTGTTATCGATATTACGGCAATGATTCAAATAAAAAATGAATTTTTTGAATTATGTGGGAAAAAAATTATTCCTGGGCAAAAAATTAAATTTTTATATGATTTTTCAAGTTTATTTACGCGAAGAAAATTAAAAATTCCCATTCATGTATTTCATGGGCTTAATCCGGGACCCAAATTATTTATTTTTAGCACGCTGCATGGCGACGAGTTGAATGGCATTGAAATTGTGAATAGATTACACAAGCATGCCGCTTTGGAACAACTTTCTGGAACACTAATTACAGTCCCGGTTGCCAATCCATATGGGCTCATGCTGCAAACAAGAAACATAAAGAATAGGGATTTAAACCGCTCATTTCCGGGTGGTGAAAATGGCAGTCTTGCCTCACGGCTAACTTACTTTTACACCAATGAAATTGTTAAAAAATGCCACTATGGCATCGATCTGCATTCCGGCGGCCGCTGTTTGTTTAATTTCCCGCATGTAAGGATTTCAAAATCAAGTGATGCGAAAACATTGGCGCAAGAATTCGGCGTACCCATTTTAGGCACACCTGTACCCAATAAATCACTAAGAAAAATAGCCCTTGAGCAGCATATTCCTTTATTGGTATTCGAAGGAGGAGAAGCGCAGCGGCTCAATGAAGATTGCATTGAAATCGGTTTACAAGGGATTTTAAATATTTTATCTCATTTGAATATGATTGGTTCGGAGTGGAAAACCCTAAACACTTTTTTTTCCCAATATTACAGTGCCACGAAATGGATTAGAGCTCCCGTTAGCGGGCTTTTGAAAACGAATAAAAATCTTATTTCTTCCATTATAAAAGATCAAATATTGGCCGAACTTTCTGATCCATTTGATATTGAAAAACCAATTAATGTTCTTGCTACTTGTGATGGAATTATTTTTGCTAAAACCACAGAACCAATGGTCAATGAAGGTGACCCATTATTTCATGTTTGCATGCGTTAACATCAGGTTGGCCTGTGAAGGCCAACCTTAGCAAACTCACTCGCGATTGAAATCATCAATGGCTTTTTTTGCTTCTTCCTTTGAATATCCATAATGTTTTTGCAATTTTCCAAATATTTCTTGCTGGTTTCCTTCTAGCTCATCGAGTTCATCGTCGGTGATTTTTCCCCAGGTTTTTTTAATTTTTCCTTTTACTTCTTCCCATTTTCCCTGAAAAATATCTTTGTTCATTCCCTTTCTCCCTATGTAGTTTTCCTGGGATGGCTTTATCTCCATCCTCTTAATTAAATATAGTAAGAAATTTCAGAATTTAATTGATTTTTTTAAAAATTAACCTATATTTGTCCTTCTTGTGTTTTTTATAAGCAAGCTCTATAGTTTAATAAGAGGGATTGTTTAAGGAGAACATGATGCCTAAAGGAGATAAATCAAAATATACTGATAAGCAAAAAAGACAAGCTGAGCATATTGAAGACAGCTATCGCAAAAAGGGAGTCTCTAAGGATGAAGCGGAAGAAAGAGCCTGGCGAACTGTGAATAAAGAATCAGGCGGAGGCAAAAAAGGTTAATTTGCAAAAAGGAGTTTATTATGCAAGTTTCTTCAATCGAATCTTCATTAAATGATATTTAGGTGGTTACACCGAGTTAAAGACTTTGGTCATTTCCGTTATGAATTACTATCCTATTTTACGTATAGTATTGCACGTTAAGATAAGCCGCCTGAGGATTTAACCACATCTTTTGCGGCGTAATTACCTTTGATTTTAAAGGGGATGTATTATGATCAATGAGAGCCAGGCATCCCATTCATCGTGCTGAAAATCTGGATGAGTTCATTTAGCCTATGGCTAAAGATTTAAGCGATCTGAATGTGGATATAAGACAGTCTGTGCAGGAGGCATCCAATTTATTATGAATAAACTGGATGATAATTTGGCTGAGAAAGTTTTAAATGCATTACCACGCAAACTTCGTGAGGCATTGATAAACTAGAAAGAATAGCTTCAATTCAAGCTGTTCTTTCTAGAGGGAAATCTTAATCTTCTCTCATGCTGTTCATACCCCAGCATGCACCAAAACAAGTGGATACCGCCCCGATAAAAAATAAGATGAAAACGACAAACGCGCCCCAAGCTAAATCACGGGTAGTAGGTGCCACTTTATTAGCGGGTTCGACTGAAGTCGCTGCCGCATCATTTCTTTCGGCAGGCAATAAGGTATCCGACGTGGTATCTAAATTCTTACCTGAAACCAAACCAGAATGGGTAATACCTGCAGTATAGACAGCCACATAATTGCTTACATGAGCTGCAAAGACAGCACTTAGGATTAATGCCAAACTCCAGGTAACAAAGCCGTATAAAATCCCATAATTGCGCTTGGGTGTATAATATCGGCCGAGATAACCTGCGGCATACCCTGCAGCCACCATGGAAACTACGGTGGCGATAATTAAGCCAAGCAAACCGCCAATGGTCAATACGAGCCCACCATTATCGTTTACTGAAAATGCACCAAGGCCAATAGCTACTCCAAACAAGTTTAATAAAAACCCAAGGCCAACACCAACTAAGGCCCCTACAAAAACAGCAGTCCACGAAATACGCTTGAAAAAATGAGGCGCCGGAGGCGGCGGTGTTGTTATAGTATGCTGCATTATTTTATCTCCCTATAAAAATAATTTAAAAGATCCGAGCCAGTAACCATATGATTAATAATATGGTAAAGGGTACTCCCAACAACCACGCAATAAGATATTTAAGCACTTATTTCTCCTTGTTATGTTGAAAATTTTTACTCTCCTGTTTTTTTATCTTTAATCGCTTTGTAATTCTTAATCAGCTTCTTAAGTTCTGTTTCGGATAAATCATCCAAAATTAAAGAACGATTATCAGCAGCCTTTAGCGATTTAATTAACTCATCCAACTTCAAGTTTAGGATAGCTGTATCCCGGTTTTGGGCGTTTTGAATCAAAAAAACGATTAAAAACGTGATGACGGTAGTACTGGTATTGATAATGAGTTGCCAAGTATCGGAATAATTAAACAATGGGCCTGTGATCAACCAAATTACACAAAATAGACATGCAAAAAGAAAACTCCAGAAGCTGCCGACTACATCACACGTCTTTTTAGCCAACCTGGAAAAATCCCAACTTGAGGGACTTTTATTTTGCCGCTTCGTTGCCATAGTCACTCCACTTCACCCAATACCATTTGCGAATTTAAAAAATCTTTCTTCGTGAATGTTAACTTAGTACAACTACTTTAATTTTTCTATTCTACACATCATCACCATTTAAGCTACTCCTTTTCTATATTTCACGATAAGGCACCACCGACTTGGTGATATTTGCATTACATGCTTTTTTATTTTGCAAAAATGCCACGATTGCTGGGTACAATAAATCAAAATTGGGCGAGGGTCCCACGTACACATGCTCAAATAATTGTCCGTCGTGACGCATGCTTGCTATATCCAGCAAAATATAAGGTATAAGTGTAGTCTTGCTGCTCCTAAATTTAATATCTTCGCTTAAATAATCTTCATATAAGCGACTGACGATGCGCCATTCACATTCTTCATAAAATAACGGATCTTTAATTTGAATAAAGGTGTTTATCAATAAATTTTTAATTTGATGCAGCGCTCTTGGCGACGTGGGTTTTCTTAAAGATGCCTGAGTTAAATCTCTTTTATTTTCATCAAATAAGTTTAACAGTTTAGGGAAAAGTGCTTTTAAAATTTCAATTTGCTTATCTTTTTTATAGATGCATTTCACCAGCAGTAATTGGTTGGCTTTCGCATAGCATTCAAGATCTGCCACTTTAAATCCCAGGCTTACGCCGATGCCATAAGGAGTATATGCCCGCCACTGGCTTAATAGATTCCCTTTTTCCGAAAGGGAAAAAGAAAAAATATAGGGAGGATCTGCCTGCATGGCTTCAAGCCAATGCTGAATATATTCAAACAAATAAACACAGCGCCGGTACGCTTGTTGTTTCTTCATTTTTTCGAGCAATTCAACAAAATGGCTCATTCCATATTTGATTTCATGATAATCGTTTAGATAATAAATATGGGAAGCAATCAAAGACTTCGTGTCGACGATATTAAATAAAATATCATGGCTGGTATAATGATACAGGACATCAGGCTGTTTTGATTTCATGTTCATAGATCTCATATAGCAGAAAATTCAAGCTCCTGCTTTTGTCTCTCTTACACTTCGAATTCTTTATTTTTCTGCTGGCTAATGAGCTCTCGATAAATAAATCCACATTAATTAAAAAATCTGGCAAAATAAACGGCAGAAATACTTGGATTTGCTTAAAATTTCCCTTTCACTAGAATTATTAATTTTTTCTTTTATAATTAATTCGTTAAATTAACTCACGATAAGGATATCTCATGAAACAAAAGACTATTTATAGCTTAGTATTATCTTGCTCTTTACTGGCTGCATGCGCAAATAATCCGAATCCCAATTTTCCCATGATGACTGCGAAACAATCCAATTCACAAGTCGTTGGGGATTTGGTTGTGCTTAATAAAAATGAAATTGCTGCCGCTAATTTGGCTGCGAAAAAAGCCGCCAGCCCAACCGTTAGAAGATACGCGGCATTTTTAGCAAGAGAACATAGAACAAATTTACAAACTACCTTAAGCCTTGGACGTAAAATCGGCTCCCCTTCAGAAATGAGTGATCTCTCTCGCAGTTTGCAAACCCAGGGCCAGCAAGAAATGGCACAATTAAATTCATTAAGCAATGCTGCTTTTGATAGAGCTTATATTGATTCGATGGTTAAAGATCATCAAGAAGCCATTCAGTTGATTGATCAACAATTGCTTAAAAATTCCACCAATCCTACATTGACCAAGCATTTGGAAAAAACCCGTCATCACATTTCCATGCATTTGGAGAAAGCTCGTTTGATTCAACGCGAATTAAACGGCGTACAACAATAATTACTATCCGTGGTCTTGGATTTTAACCAAGACCACTTTTTCTGCATCAAAATGGTTTCATTACCATGAGATAAAAGACAATTAACAAGCTAATAAAAGCGGGCCATCCTAAAAGAAACCACCATCTAAAATAAAAAAAATACTCTTGTGGTAATGTTAAGCCACTCCTTGCCGCATAAACAGTAAGGTTGCGGATTTTAATTTGCAGAAAAACGACGGGTATCCAACACGCTGCGGCAATGAGATATCCAATAATACTTCCCAAAACCCATAATGAGGTGAAGGAATAACCGGCGATAAAAACCATCCATAATCCTGTCACAGGCTGTACTATGCCTGAAGTACCAGTGAATATCCAATCTACAAGGACTACATATTCATTGATGATGGCCATGGCATGTACATCCTTTTTGTAATGACCATACCACATCACGCATGCTGTGCCCAAACCGGTACCAAATAAAATAGTCGATGATACAATATGAATGTATTTCAGCCATAAATAGAGCATTTATTTTTTTTCCATAAAATACAACATGGCAATACTGACCAAAATGGGTATATTTTTTATAACAGGACCAAAAGGCTCCAGCCAGAAATAGGGTAACCTAAATGTAATGATCAAGGTATAAACCAAAATAACGACTATTTGTACTAGACAAATTAGTTTTGTTCGGTAGTTCAATAACAAAGCCATGCCAATGAGTGCATTAAGCATCGCAGCACTGTAAAGCAGCGGCGATTGCCAGGAAGAATTAATTCCTGACTCGCCCAGCAACTGGTAAGCGTCTTTTACAGAAACTGGCAAGAGACTGACCATTGCTGCTACTAACCACATAAAAGCCAAACTGATTCTTAACAGCGGTCGCATAAAAAACAATCGGGCATACCATTTATCCTGTATTGCTGCGGGTGTTTTGTTTAACCCCTCATTAAAATTCATGGGCGAAAACCCCGCTGCTTTAATGAATGCCTCTGTTTGCTCGGGAGTAGTCATATTGCCACGCTCTAACATTTGGATCGCAGCGGAATTTATCACCGAATAAGAAATATAATTTCCCACTACAGCAAAAATATTTATTAGTCTTATCGGGATACGAAGCAAA
This sequence comes from Legionella septentrionalis, assembly GCF_003989745.1. Classification (GTDB taxonomy): domain Bacteria; phylum Pseudomonadota; class Gammaproteobacteria; order Legionellales; family Legionellaceae; genus Legionella_A; species Legionella_A septentrionalis. The sequence continues at coordinate 42,471 of NZ_RZGS01000002.1, read as the reverse complement.
CGCGCTTTCTTTAATCCCAGCCATTGGCGCAAGCTCAATAGGATGTTTTTCAGACTAATAGGCTTAGAAGATACCGCCGCTAACGTCAATGATGCGGAAATTTGCTTTTCGCAGAAATTTACTACAGCCTTGCTTAAATCGCTCACGTGGATGGGTTGAAAAGTTTGCTCGCCTTTACCTGGAATGGGTATCAACAGAGGTAATGCCGAAATAGTACGCAAAACTGTCATGCTGCCTGCAGATCCTGGCCCATAAATAAATGAAGGACGCAGAATAATGTAAGGGATCCCTAAAGAATGTAAACATTTCTCGGCTGCAAGTTTGCTCTTTGCATAATCATTGTCATAATTTTCAATGCCCAACGCAGAAATATGAATAATTTTCTTAATGCGCGCCTGCCGGGCTGCCTCATAAATGATCTTTGGCGTATTGTAGTGCAAAGCCCACATAATTTTTTTATCGTAATGATAAAAAATTCCTGCACAATTTATAATGACATCAATATTGGCAAGTCTTTGTAACCAAGCTGCGGTGGATTGTTCGTTTAAAAAATCACAAGTAAAAACTTGCGCATTTGGATAGCGGGCGCGGGCGCTCTCTTCCTGCCGCACTGCACATATAACTTGATGCCCTCTGTTAAGGAGTCTGGAAGTTACCCATGATCCTAAAAAACCTGAAGAGCCCAAGATTAAGATATTCATATATTAGCAACTTTTTTTTCTATTCGTAGAAAGTGCTTATAACCCAGGTACCCGCCCCAACAACTGGACAAAGCACCGATAAAAAAAAGCATAAATGTCAATATTGCATTCAAGACAATTTCTTTTTTATTGGTTTCAATATTAATGCTAAGAGGAGAATTGTGGGTCTTATGGGCTGCTGTTTCTGTAAGCATAGGAGCGCCATTGGTTAGTTTTACGCTTACTAGGTTGGAAGTAAAATTTGTATGAAACGCAGAATATTGAATCATATTGGTAATCAACATAAGAGTGAATATTAATAATACAGACCAAGCCAGGAATCCAATCAATACTCCCCAGTAGCGTGCCCATCCTGCCGGTGTTAATCTTCCTGCTATCCACCCGGTTAAAAACATGGCTATCACGGCCGCAAAACAGAAGAACAAGAATCCTAACAGTGAAAAATCGGTTCGACCTGACCAGGTTACTGAAAAGCTAACTATTCCAAGCCCCAAAGCTAAAAGATTTAATAAAAAATTCAAACCGACCCCAGCGATTGCCCCCGCTAAAATAGCTGACCATGAGACAGGAGAGTTTTTTATTTTTAATGTCATTTTTATACGCTGCGTATGGTAAATAAAATTAATAAAATAAAACCAATAACGGCTATGGAGCCATGGCCCAGGGCAAACGCCTTGGGAATATTGCCGCCGGTAATGTCTTTATAAAAAAGCACGAAACCGCCTAATGCTGCCAAAATGAAGACAGTTAATGCAGCAAGCGGTCCTTGATAAAAAAAAGAATAAACAATTAACAAAACAATGCCTGTTGCAGCGAAAAAACCGTGGATAATAGCTACGCCTTTAGGGGTATTTTTCCCTTGCAGCACATAACTTAATAAAAATATACCCAATGAGGCAGCAAGAGCAAAAACGATAATGGCTAATATGAGCATGTTTTCTCCGATGCGTCTATTTTTCGTATTTTTTTAAATTAGCTAAGGCCGGTCCCTCAATGAATTCGCCTTCGTGGCTAAAACGGCTGCCGTGGCAAGGACAATCCCAGGTTTTTTCGGCTTCATTCCACTTTACAATGCATTTCATGTGTGGACAAACAGCCGATACGATGTGAACCTGATTCTGGTTGCGGCATACAGCCCATTTTTCACGATTGATTTGCACTACCTTCCCTTCGCCTTCCTGCAAGGCCGCCAAATCATTGTGTTCAGATAAAGGCAAATCCTGCACATATTGGCCTAAAACATTGATATTTTCTTTGCTCACAAAGGGTAAGGAGGTAAATAACTTATGGCGGTTGGCTGCAAATAAGCCTTCCGGAGCAGATTTACCCGCGGCAATCCTATCCGCAATAAAAATCCCTGCTACAGTGCCATATACTAGACCATCGGCAAAATATCCGGTCGCGGCATAAGTGTGATGCGACATGGATGATGCCAAACCAATATAGGGAATATCATCGGCAGATCGATAGTGTTGCGCGGACCACTCATAAGCAAATTCAGCAGCCGGGAAAATCTCCCTAAAGCAAGTCTTAAGCTTGGTAAAATGAGCTTGCATATCGTGTCCTTGCCCCGTTTTATGGTGATCACCAGTCATCATGAGAATATCTGGAGAGGAGCCCTTTACCGCATGCGTACTATATGTATGCTTGGTGTCCAAATCCCATAAATGCACGTCCGGCACCACCGCCTGCTGCTTTAAAAAGGCTGAAACCACATAACTGCGATAGGGCGCGGTAAACATTTGCTTTAAGTTAATTCCAATGGGCGTATGCGTCGCCATGATCACATGCTCTGCAGTTATTTTTCCTTTTTGTGTAGATACAGTACATAATTTATCTTCGCAGTAATGGTCAACCCGGCTGTCTTCGAAAATAAGGCAACCGCGATTGGCTAAATCTTCAGCCATGGAAATGACGTATTGGAGCGGGTTAAATCTGGCTTGGTTTGGTATCAATAAAGCTTTTTTAAATTTAAACTCAAGGGGCAATTCTTGCGTGTACTGGGCATTGATTCCCATCTTATCAAAAAATGCAAATTCTTTTTCTAAAAAAGACGCTTTTTCACCTGCAGTAAAAGCATACCATGGCCTGCGGGTGAAATTGCATTGAATTCCCTTTTCTTGCACATTTTTTTCAATATAATCAATAGCAAATCGCCGATATTGTGCGACTTCGAGAACTGTTTTTTCATCAAATTTTTGCGCGATGGTTTGATAAAAAGGTTGAACCGGAATATAAAGATTTCCCGTAGAGCAAGCTGTAGTCACCCCTCCTATTTTATGGGCTTCAAGGAGGGCCACCTTTTTTCCAGCTAGCAGCAATTGGTTGGCTGCAGTTATCCCGGTAATGCCTCCGCCAATAATGCATACATCCACTTCAATATCTTCTACAAGCTGGGGATAGGAAGCAGAGCTTTTACTTAGTGTTTTCCACAATGCATGGGAGATCATCATCACCTTCCTGGCAATAAGGTTTCCGTCGAAAGAATTGAATTAGTTCTTAGTACGAATGCTATTTAAATTAATCCCATACTAGGAGGTGGACTTTGAAATGTCAAATTGTAAGAAGCGATAAGACACGACGGGGTTTTGTTCAGCCGTTTTATTTTTCCTACTTTTTCAGAGGAAAATCCAAGGCTGTCAAAACACCCATCTGTATATATTTTAGACAAAAAATCCACTTTCGTCCAGTTTCCATGGATTCCTTATCTGTTTTTAATAGACAAGTGATGTAAAAGATTTTCTTAAAACCGCGGGCTTATCATTTGAATTATTGATGCAGCTATTCTATTTTTAAATAGCTAATTATCCATAAGATAGTTGATAATTGGCTTTATTTTTATGCGTAAAAACTCTAATGGAATGACCAAGATAAGGAAATTATCATGAATAAAAATGCCTCTAATTTTAATATCTCTGATGAAAATAAATCCAATAAGAATGCTTTTCACCAACAAATAAAAGAAGAAGCACAAAAAATAAATGGCCACCTTGAAGAACATAAAGAAACCTTCATGAATGCGCTTGAAGGTGTTAAAAGCAAATTCTGTGAAACAATTGAAGCTAAACCGTTATCTTCCGTATTAATCGCTGGCGGCATAGGCTTTTTGCTATCTTTTGTTTTACGCCAAAATCATCATCACAAACAGTAATAGGAGAATTTCATGTTTCTTAATAAAGACCAAAATAACCTGATGAAAGAAATGAAATTTCCCTTCATGGACTTAATGGAAAAACAAGTTGACCTTTATTTAAAAAGCGGGCATTTATTATTGGATTACTTTGAAAAAACGTTTTCTTTATTTACTAATAACTTATTTGAAACATCCAATGAATTACGGCGCTCGCAAGAACACATGTCTGCACTCATGAATAATGGCAAAAATGAGAGTAAGGAAAAAAATGCGGCTTCATTCAACACGCAACATTCCATGCCAAATTCTAAAACCAGTGGGGCTAATGCGAAAAAAACGAATAAGTGAATTATTTAGACATGCCCTTAAAGTGGCATGTCTTCTTTTCATCCCTTCTCTATTTCCTTTGGTGGCATTCGCTCAAGAAAACAAACCATTTATAGCCATTATTTCCAACATTCCAGCAGGCATTAAAAGTGAAATGGAAAAATATACCTGGCATCCCGAATGCCCGGTTCCGCTAAACAAACTGAGCTATATCAAAATGCGTTACTGGGGGTTTGATAATAAACCTCACATGGGGGAAATGATTGTCAATAAATCTCTGGCCACTGAAATAACCAAAATTTTTAAATTTCTTTACGAGCATAAATTTCCTATTGAACGCATGGAACTCATGCACCAATTTAAAGGCGATGATGACGCTTCGATGTTAGCAAATAATACCAGTGCCTTTAATTGTCGCGCACTGACGGGATTACCCGGCATGTATTCACAACACAGTTATGGACGCGCCATTGATATTAACCCGCGAATTAATCCCTATGTAAAAGGGAAAATCATATTGCCTTTAAATGGCACCAAATTTATAGACAGACAGGAAACCTATCCTGGGAAAATTACCAGCATTAGCTTAGTTTATACAATTTTTAAACAGCATGGGTGGGATTGGGGCGGCAATTGGTACGATGTGCAAGACTATCAGCATTTTGAAAAAAGAGTTCATGGTGAAAAACGTAATCCTTACGGATATAAACCATGGCTATGGGAATAAATAACCGCGACAATTGGCTTTCGCGGGCGATGTTGAAAATATAATTCCAGGGATGCTTTTGCGGTTTCAGTAGAGATAAGAGGATCAACGACTATAATGCCTTCAGGGCCCTTCAATAAAGTGATGATGGATAGATCCGCTGTACGCACTTGAAAATGTTTACAGGCTCCTTGAACACCCGCCCAAACTAATCAGCTTCGCCTGACGCCACAAGCTGGGATTTACAGTTTTTGGCACATCTGCATTATTCTGAATGAAAGTTTCTCTAACAGACTCTTATGATAACGACATGCTTCTTTTAATAGCAATATATTAAATGACAAATTAACTTATCTAATCAGGTATAAGCAAATTTAGACGTAATTTATTGAAATATAGTACATTTTGGTAAGCAAGCCGTACGATAAACCGACTTGCTTGCGCTTGAATGGAACAAGAAGGTCATTTAAATATTTATGTTTTGATAATACTGAACCTTCCTGTCATGCATTTGTTCTTTAATCATGTAGGCATCTTCCTCAGACAATACGTCTTTGGCTTGATCAAAGATTTCGCTTTCTTCTTCGTCTACATGGTGCTCCACAATTTCCTTAAGCTTCTGCACCTTTTTTTCCAAATCAGCCATGGAATCCATAGAATTCATGACTTCTTTTAGCTGCTTTTCAATGTCTTGATGCTCTTTTCTGCCGTGCAATACTTCTTCTTTGCTTTCATTAAAACTTTCTAGCAATTTGTAAAAAGTATCTTGCTCGGACCGAGCATGCACCAGTAATTCTTGCGCCAGAAAATCAATAATTTCTTTTTTGCGCTCATGCGTTTTAGCATCTGCAAATTGTTTAAATAAATCAGAAACTTTCCTGTGGTCCTTCTTTAAATAGTCATAAATATCCATAGCCTACTCCTTATGGCGTCATTACCACTTTAATGCAGCCATTTTCCTTTTCATTAAATGTTTCATAAGCTTTGGGAGCATCTTTTAATTTGATTCGATGCGTAATAATGGCTGAGGGATCAATTTTGTCATCGACAATGGTTTTAAGTAGAGGCTTTAGATAACGCTGTACATGCGTTTGCCCCATTTTAAATGTTAATCCTTTATTCATGGCTGCACCAAAAGGAATATTATCCAGATTTTGCAGGTAAACTCCGGGTATGGAAATTGTCCCTCCTTTAGCACAGCACCGAATTGCCTCTCTTAATACATGCGACCGATCAGTTAATAAATAAGCCGCTTGTTTTATTCTATCCATAATCGAATCAAATGTTGGACCTACATGAGCCTCGCAGCCTACAGCATCGATGCAGCATTCTGGACCCTTGCCCTTAGTGATAGCCATTAACGCATCGTATACATCTTCTTCGGTAAAATTAATAGTTTCCGCCTTCCCTAATTTCTCTGCCATTTTTAGGCGCTCGGGTACGCAATCTATAGCTATAACCCGCCCAGCTCCCAACATCCAGGCACTTTGAATGGCGAATTGTCCTACCGGCCCGCAACCCCAAATAGCGACTGTATCACCTTCCTGAATGTTGCAATTTTCAGCTGCCATATATCCCGTGGGAAAAATATCTGTTAAAAATAAAACTTTTTCATCCGGTATTTCATTTGGAATTTTAATAGGACCAACGTGCGAGTAAGGTACGCGTACGAATTCAGCTTGACCGCCGGAGAAACCGCCCAATAAATGCGAATAGCCAAAGATACCAGAAGGCGACATGCCCATTTGCTCGCGAGCCAATTCAGCATTGGGATTGGTATGATCACAGTGTGAAAATAATTTCTGTTCGCAATAATTGCAGTGCCCGCACGAAATCGTAAAGGGTACGACCACCTTATCGCCGACTTTTAATTTGCGGTTTCCGCGCCCTACTTCCACCACTTCGCCCATAAATTCATGGCCTAAAATGTCTCCTGATTCCATCATCGGGAGCAAACCATTAAAAATATGAAGATCAGAGCCACAAATCGCGGTCGATGTAACACGTATTATCGCATCATGATCATTGATTAATTTGGGCTCAGGCACTTCATCAATTCTTACATCCCTTTTTCCATGCCAACATAACGCTTTCATAACCACCTCCATGTTTTTTGCGTGCTCCTATCCTTTAAGTACGCTAAAGTTAGTATAGCAAACTCAAATTGCTTATCAAAAAGTCATTTTGGATTAAAATATTCCATTTGACATGGCAATACCATTTCTTTTCTTATTCTTTGGCGAGAATGAATGCTTCTTCGAGCCACAATGACAGCAATTAATCAGGTCAAATTTTACTCACAACATAGAATTTGTTTTTGTAAAAAAATAAGCAATTTTTTTACAATTCTGGTGAATTATTTTATCATCTTGCCTCCCGGCTACTTAGTTATTTCCTCAACGGATCAGATTGAATGCAAGATTGCACCAAAACAGATATTTGGAAAAAATTAGAAGAGCTTGCTCGCCTAATTCCATTCAATAAATCCACGGTAAATGCCGCAAAATTAGTTTCTGCTTGCAATATTACCCTTGATTATCGCCATCAATACTTAAATGAGGAAATATTTGAACTGTTGCTAGTCCTAGCCAATCATTGTGAATTAAAACAAAAAATTGAAGCTTTAATGCAAGGTGAGCAAGTAAATCACAGCGAACAAAGACCTGCACTGCATACTGCTTTGCGTGCGCCTGATCACTTGTCTATTCAGGTCAACGGCCAAGACGTGATGCAACAAGTGCGTCAAACCAGACATGATATTAAACTCATTGCTGAAAAAATTCGTAGCAAAAAATGGTTGGGATATTCAGGAAAACCCATCACTGATATCATTAACATAGGCATTGGCGGCTCTGATTTAGGACCGCGGTTTTGCCTGCAAGCCCTAGCCGAATTCACTGCCCCTGAACTCAATTATCATTTTATTTCAGATGCCGATCCGAATCGCTTTGAGAAAACAGTAGCCCGTTTGCACCCGGAAACCACCCTTTTCATTGTTGCTTCCAAATCATTCACCACTCAGGAAACGCTGTGGAATGCCCAAAAAGCTATAGCCTGGATTGGAAAAAAAACTAATTGGCAGCAACATTTCATTGGTGTAACAGCCAATCTTGACGCAGCACATGCATTTGGATTACGTACCGTCTTGCCCATATGGCCTTGGGTAGGAGGACGCTACTCCTTTTGTTCGGCAATAAATCTTATTGCAGCCATCGCACTTGGCTATGAGCAATTTAATCATTTGTTGGCAGGCGCCCACAGCATGGATGAGCATTTTGCCCAAACGTCTTTTGGCGATAATCTGCCGGTCTTACTAGCCTTGTTTGGTATCTGGAACAATAATTTTCTAGCCATTCATAATTTGCTCATCTTGACTTACGCACAACAACTCGAACAATTTGTCCCTTATATTCAGCAATTGGATATGGAAAGCAATGGCAAATCGATAGACCAACAGGGTAAAAGCGTACATTATGCTACCGGGCCTTTAGTGTGGGGAGGTTCAGGCAATCAAGTGCAGCACAGTTATTACCAATTGCTTTGCCAGGGAACTCATAAGATCACTGCAGATTTTATCACCATGGATGCCTTCAATGGTCAGTTTATCAATGAAATAGCAGCGGCGAAGATGCAGGTACTGGCTCACGGCGTAGCTTCTCATGACAATCCCAACGGGTTTATCCCAGGGATCCCTTTAAACCACATTCGCATGAAAAATTGCACGCCCTATAGCATTGGCGCTTTAGTGGCTTTATATGAGCATAAGATTTTCACGCAAAGCGTTATATGGAATATCAACCCTTTTGATCAACCCGGAGTGGAAAGTGCAAAACAGAATGCAGCATTCGCAACCAAAATAAATACTGCGATTTCATAAAATGAATTGCTTTATTTTTTGACAAATTGCTCCAATATACTATACTTAAATTGAAGATAAGTGATTCCTTTATGGAATTGGATCTTCGACAGAAACCACCCTTGCGGTGGTTTTTGCCTTTTATAGGATTATTTTTCATAAGGATGCTCATGAAACATTCAAAATATAACCCGCAACCGCACATGGAAAAAAGTTCAAAAATCAATCGCCAGGATAAACAAAGCAATTTACACGGTAGCGAAATGGATAAAACGGATAAAAAAAATAAAACCATGACAAGGGAGCACAATCGCAAACAGGATTAAGGGATACAAGGGAGCTTGTCACTCAGCCACTTGAGTAAAATTTTATCTTTATTACGGCTGCGGATTAACACATGATTTTCCTCAATCCATTTTTCTAACCGTTTGTCTTGCCACCAGGCGATGATATCGGGCTCAATATAGCTTTTTTGACAGACAGCAACGGTATGGCCCAGTAATTGAGCCACTTGTTTAATGACGGCTTTAAGCTTTCCTTTTTCTGTAGGAAGTTGCAGCTTATGAGCACAGATAAGCCCATATAGAGTTTCGCGGCATGCAGTCCAAGTCCTGAAATCTTTTGCCGTGAAGGGCTGTTGTGTTATCTCTTGCAAATAACCGTTTACGTCTTGTGACGTGATTACATTAATTTGATTTTGCGCATCAAGATATTTAAATATTTCATACCCAGGAATTTCTTCACATTTTTTAATAAGATTGATTATTTTTTTATCGGTTAGAATAATATGCCAAAATTTTCCGTTTTTTCCGACAAAGTCCAATATGACTTTATTTTTGTGGATGCTTACGTGTTTTTTACGCAATGTTGTGATCCCATAAGAATTGTTCTGCTTGGCATAAACAGGGGTACCAATGCGTATGCAAGCATGGTCAAGCAAATAAATAATGGCGCAAATGATTTGCGATTTGCTCAAGCTTAGAGGTTTATTCAATTCATAGCGGATTTTTCTCCGGATACGTGAAAGGGAGTGGCCAAACTGCACCATAGACGTAAATTTTTGCTGTTCGCGCAGTTGCCGCCATAATGGATGATAAATGTATTGTTTACGCCCACGCTCGTCCCTGCCCGTTGCTTGAATGTGACCATTTGCATAGCGACAGATCCAGACATTCTTATACGCTGGCGGAATGGCCAATGAGTTAATTCGTTCTAAAATTCTTGCCTCCGTCACTTTTTCCCCGTTCATCCAGTAATAAACGAACCCCCGGCCAAATTTACGCCGGCAAATGCCAGGGGACGTATCCTTTACATAACGGAGCGATGCTTTTTCTGCAATTTGCTCACACTCTTCTATCGTATACATTCTTACTTTAATTTAAGGGCTACCTTAATCCAGCCTTCCTTGCGAGCATCGAATTGCTGATATGCTTGCAAAATATTATCCATCGGTTTTTTTTGCGTGAGAATATGTAGTGGAGCGATGCGTTTATCCTCAATTAAGGATAATAATTTTGGGATATAAGCCCGATGTGGACAATTACCCATTACAATGCGTAAATTTTTATTCATCGCATCACCAATCGGGTAAACTTTAAATTCCGGCGGATAAACCCCCACAATAGAAATCGTGCCGCATTTAGCCGCCAATTTTACTCCTTCCCGCAAGGTATAACTGGGCGCATTTCCTGGTATCCAATGCTGTTTTTGGTTTTGATAATTGGGCACTAAACTTACGACTTCTTCTGCAAATTCAGCCTTATTTTTCTGGGCGATGGCAGCAGCAGGGCCATGCTCTGGGGCAAATGCATCAATTCCCACGGCATCAATCACCACATCCGCCAAAGAACCATTGGTTAGTTCCTTGAGTACAGCCACTGGATCATCTTCATTAAAATTAATGCATTCAGCGCCTTGATCTCTGGCCATATCCAAACGCGATGGAAGTGCATCGACTGCAAATATCCTTGAAATCCCGCGCAATTTTAAACTGGCAATCACAAATTGTCCGACAGGGCCACAGCCCAAGACCACAGCCACCTGACCGGGTTTAACTTTGGCCATGTCCACGGCAAAATAAGCCGTAGGAAAAATATCGGAAACAAGAATAGCTTCATCATCTGACACTGCATCGGAGAGTTTAACAAGATTGTTATTGGCAAAAGGTACGCGCACGTATTCGGCTTGGCAACCATTGAGCGGTCCTGTTGCTTCCGGCCCCCCATAAAATGCGGTTCCTGCCTCCGGGCCGTTAGGATTAGCTTCATCGCATTGAGAATAACAAGCTTTGCGGCACATGGGGCAATAACCACAAGACACGGTAGAAGGGATGACTACCCGCTCGCCTTTTTTAAAATTACGTACTCCTTTTCCCACTTCGACCACCACCCCCACGGCTTCGTGGCCTAATATAGTGCCTTCTTTCATGGGACCCATGGTGCCGCGAATAAAATGTAAATCGGTGCCGCAAATAGCTGAAGTCGTGATTTGTACGATGGCATCATATTCATCTTCGATAGAAGGCTCATCAACTTCATCCAAGCGGATATCGCCTATGGCGTGGAAGACTAAAGCTTTCATATAACCTCCCTGTAGACAAGGTTTCAGCATTCTCATCATATTGCCAAGAAACCAAGATAAGCCGTTCTGCACGGTTTTTGCAAAGGCTTATGGAGCGATAAGACTCTAAATTAAATAGTAGTAAACGCCAATAATTTTGGCAATTTACCCAATTAATATCCAATGGGTCCCTATTAGCGAACTTCAGAGGCTAGCAAGGCGCCATCTTCCAACGAAAAACGACAACCTTTGACCAAAATATTAACGACTAAATTTTCTATAAAGATAGGCTCTCTTTCCCGAGCTTTGGAGAGGTTGGTATTTTTAACAAATTTACCATTAATGGTTACGACGGTCCCGGAACCAATGCAAGTGGCTTCCGTACCTTTCTTGACACTAATCGCTGTATCTTCACCCAAGCCTATACCCAGATGTTCAGAATTACTAATTACTGCCTGTGCCAAGCGTCCAAACCTTCCTCTTTTGATGAAATGAGTATCGATGATACAAAAAGGCACTACCCCAAATCCCCCAGCTACCTTGACGGTATCTTTTAATAAAGCTTCTGTGACCGGTGCTTCCTCTATCATGAGTGCGGATAAAAACATGGCACCGGCACTGGTGCCGGCTATCAAAAAATTGGCATCTTCTTCATAACGCTTTTTAATTAACTGGGTAAGTGGAGTTCCGCATAAAATTTGGGCAAGGCGGGATTGATCGCCCCCGGTAAAAAACACCACGTCCGCTTTTTCAATACGAGCCAAGATGTTTTTATCATGAGCTTCTTCTTTTTCCTCGATATAAGTAAAATTAGGACAAGAATACCCCATTTTATCAAACGCTTCTTCATAGCGCGCCCTGACGGCTTCTGGCTGACGTGTTCCTGTAGTAATGAATTCAATGCGATTATCCCGCGATGCTTTGTTTACCACGTCCTTTAAAATTTCAAACTCTTCGAATTTTCTGTTTTCTTCTCTTTCCTGTTGTGCATATTCATCGCCAATATCTTCTGCGCCACCAATTAACAGCAATTGTCCCTTACAGTTCATAGTTTAGCTCCTTAGCTTGCCCTGCTCGTTCTATTGCTTGCAAATAATCAAGCGTTGCAAACACATTTTCAGGACAGATTACGATAAAACAGTCAGAGTCAGCTTGTGCGATCGCATGTTGAAGCGCGGTTAATTCGTCAGCAATAACCAAAACAGGAATGCAGGGATTAAACTCCCGGATTCCTTCTTGCAGATAATGCGTGATGGCATCCGCTGTTTTCCCCCTGCCGTCTTTATCCAAGCGAATGATAATTTCATCATACATTTGCGCTGCATAAAAACCTATGTTGCGAATATCCTCAGGTCGCCTGTCGCCAGGAGAGCCAATAATCCCTATTTTTTTGCGGCATTTTACTCGTTCAACAAATTTCTTAAGTTCAAGATACGCAGCCTTGTTATGGGCATAATCGACAAGCACCTTAAATTTATTGAATTCAAATAAATTCATTCGCCCAGGAAGACTAGTAGAAGAAGCAGGAAAATATTGCAGCCAGGACACAATTTCTTCTGGGGTAAACCCACTGATAATACCTGCCAAAATAGCCGCCAAAATATTTTGCACCATACAGGTCGCCGTACCGGCATAAGTTAAGGGGATATCGCTTATTTTGACAAAAGTCGTTTTAATATCTCCCTTAACAAGAATGATGCAATCATTTTCTACAACAGCAGCAAGTCCGCCCTGCTTGCAATGCTCCGCAATTCTGGAGTTATTGGCATGCATGCTGAACAAGGCAGTGTGACAGCGTAATTCTTTTTTGAGCACATAAACCCAGTCATCATCCGCATTTAAAATGGCATAACCATCTTTCATAGTGCTGTAAGCAACTACGCTTTTTACCCGTGCGAGCTCCTCTAAAGTATCGATGCCTTCCATGCCTAAATGATCTTCTGCAATATTTAAAATAATGCTGATATTGCATTTGTCGAATCCCAATCCTGAACGCAAAATTCCACCGCGAGCACACTCAAAAACGGCAAAGTCGATCATTGGATCGCGAAGAATGGTTTTCGCACTGATTGGCCCGCTGCAGTCGCCTTTATAGAGCAATTCATGGTTGATATAAATTCCTTCCGTGGTCGTGTGCCCTACAATATAACCTGCCTGCCTTGCTAAATGCGCCACCAAACGTACCGTCGTGGTTTTGCCATTAGTGCCGGTTACGGCAACGATTGGTATGCGGGCGCTGGATTGGTGCGGGTAGAGCATATCTACTATATGTGTGGCAACATTTCGTGCCTGACCTGCAGACGGTAATAAATGCATGCGCAGGCCGGGAGCCGCATTGACTTCAATAATAGCCCCATTGGAATTTGCCAAAGGCTCTTCCACGGTTGTAGCGATCACGTCCAAACCACAAACATCAAGGTTTAAAATACGGGCAACGCGTTCGGCAAGAAATTTGTTTTTAGGATGCACTCGATCGGTAACATCTATAGCACTTCCTCCCGAACTAAGATTCGCTGTGTATTTTAGATAAATGATTCTTCCTTGGGGTAAAACCATGTCTGGGGTTAGCTGTTGTTCTTTTAAACAAGCGAGAGCGAGATCATCGAGTTTTATTTTAGTGAGGAAATTTCCATGATCCTCACCCCGCTGCGGATCTTGATTAATTTCCTCAACCAGTTCTGCAATGGTTGAGCATCCATTCCCAATTACCCGTGGCGAAATGCGCCTGGCAACTGCAACCAGTTTAAAGTTAATCACCAGAAACCGGTAATCATCACCTTCTACATAACGTTCGACAACGACTTGCAAAGAAATATTCTGCGCCAGCTGAAACGCATGCAATGCTTTTTCTTGTGTACAGATATTTGTCGTTACCCCGCGGCCATGATTTCCGTCAATAGGTTTTATAACCAGTGGAAAACCCAATTTCTGCATGGCTGCGTTTAATTGCTCAGGATTATTGACTACTTCTCCTACGGGTACAGGCACCATCGCTGCCGCAAGCATTTGTTTGGTTAATGCTTTATCTGCAGCAATATCCACACCAATGCTGCTGGTATGAGCTGATAAAGTGGCACAGAGTAATTTTTGTTTATAGCCTTGCCCTAATAAAACCAAAGAATCGTTATCAAGACGCATGTATGGAATATCACGTTTTTGCGCCTCATTGACGATGGCTTTGGTACTGATGCCAAAGCCATCGTCTCTATGAATTTTCTTTAAAACTTCAATGTCTTCTTGCAATTGTGAATAGGAATTACAGCGGAGGAGATGGTTGACCAAATTTACCGCAGCCGTAGCAGCATAAAGTCCGGCATTTTCAATTTCATAAGAAAAAACGACATGATAAACGCCGCGGCTTCCTGTTTTTTGGCGTGTACGTCCAAAATTACATTCCATGCCGGCCAATGTCTGTAATTCAAGAGCAATGTGTTCCACAACATGCCCAAGCCAGGTTCCTTCCTTTAGCCGCTCTATAAAACCGCCCTCATGTCCATAAGAGCAATGATGCGTATGCAATGAAGGCATTAAACGGATTAAGGCATTGGTAAATCCATCAAGAGTATTAGTAGGCCGGTCTTCGTAAGCTTTTAAATCCAGTTTTATTTCAATCAAATTTTGGCGGGAATTTGACCAATAATTCGGTCCTTTCAATACTTTAACATTCAATATTTCCATATATTAAATCTTATAAAGTAATGCGGTTTAAAAACTATAGAACAATTTATGACAAATTCCAGCTGTTTTTTTGGATTTATTTTTAATTTAACTGTTTGATAAAGAATGAATTATTTTTTATCTTTTCTGAAATTTTTTAAGGCAACTTTTTTACCGGGCAAATGGAAAAATCGTGGATACGCCAGCTTAGTTTATAAATATTTTCGCGGGCTTGCTCAATGTTTTCCAATAAATGTGCAGAAGAACGCGGAACAATGAAAGCTTCACCATAATATACATGCCCGTCTTCACGGACTCTTATTTCAACTTCTCTTACCCAAGCTTCTCTTTGTAAATATTTTTTAATTTTTCTTATCAATGGATCAATACTATCACGCTCAACGTTTGTGGGGGTTTCATCCAATAACCCGAAAACCGCATGCTTGGTGTTGGTAAATCCGTCTTTTATGATATCCAAGGAAATAAGTATGGCAATCAGCGCATCGCACCACCACCATCCTAAACCAATGCCAATGACCCCCAAAATTCCTCCTGATGCAGCTACCCAGTCCGCGCGGTTCGTACGCCCGTCAACATATAAGATTTTGTCATGAAGTTGTTTGGCCAGGCGTATTTTTATAGTGCCCAAGATGTATGGAACAATGACTTTATACAACATGATAAGAATAATGAAGTAACCTAACCAAATTGCATGGCCAAATAACATAATGGTAGGGATAACGGGTTTTTCCAATTTAAGAAGCACATGCAATCCATCGAATAAAAGAAATAAACCAATGCCAGCGAGTGCTACAGAAGAAATTAAAAAAGCAATTTTTACAATGCTATGGAAACCGTATGGAAAATAAACCGAAGGTTTGCGAAAAAAGATTTTCGAAGTCATTAAGAATGAGGCGGGGCCGGTTAAGCTTAACATATCTTCCAACCAAATGGTTTTCATTGTCTGAATATTTCCCATTACCAAGTAAGTCATGATGATGACAGAAATAAGAAAACCAATGCTCAGCCATTCAATGCGTTGTGCCTTTTTATAAACAGGTTCCAAATCTTTGGGAAATTCAAAATCTTTAGATTTGTACATCGCAATTTCCTTAAAAAGATTATGGAATAATTTCTCCGCCGTTTGGATGTAAGATTTGCCCAGTAATAAAAGTGCTGTCTTTGCATGCAAGAAAAATATAACAAGGAGCAATATCAGCAGGCTGCGCGGGTTTATTCATCGGTGACTGTGAGCCAAATTCAGCCACTTCTTGCGCCGAAAAGCTCGCGGGAATCAAAGGAGTCCATACAGGACCAGGCGCCACACCATTCACCCGTATCCCCTTTTCCACCAATAAGGTGGCTAACGAACGCGTCAATGACACAATGGCACCTTTGGTTGCAGAATAATCAACCAAATGCTCACTGCCACGAAAGGCTGTAACCGAAGTGGTGTTTATGATTACATCACCCTCTTTCAGGTGCGAAAGGGCTTCCTGGATCATGAAAAAATAGGAAAATACATTCGTGTAAAAAACCTTGCGTAAAGTTTGCGGGGATATTTTTTCAATTTTCTTAGTTGGATACTGCACGGCTATGTTATTAATTAAAACATTGATTTGTCCGAAGCGCTGCAAACATTCCTGTATCACTTCTTTACAAGCCGCTCGCTCCGTTAAATCTTTTTGAATGCCGATCGCTTCACCGCGCATCGTTTGAATTTGGTTTATGGTTTCGTCAGCGTCCGCAGTTTCATTTAAATACACAAATGCAACTTTTGCCCCTTCTGCAATAGCATGATAAGCCACGGCGCGACCAATCCCGCTATCACCCCCTGTGATGAGCACGACTTTGCCCTTGAGTTTATCAGCTGGGTGATAATCTTTATACATTGAAATAGGCAGCGGGCGCATCTCACTTTGCATGCCAGGTTGCACAGCCTGCGTTTGTTCAGGGTTGATGGTCTTATCCTTTTGCACTATATCGCAAATATGTTTAAGCTCTTCAATTTCAGGGTGCTCTTTCTCATCCTTACCTTTATTGTTCATGGCTGACTCCATTATCCATATTCTTTAGGTATAGCAAATCTTGCTGTTTACGGGTTAATTGCTCTTTAAGATAAAGTGCATTCTTAGGCGCACAAGCCTTTTCATCATTATCGAAGTAGCAAAATATATGCCTGTTTTGTTTGCGCCAGCTTATTAATTTTTCTGCATAGTCAGTGAGCATTGTTCTGCTGTAAGAGCCGTGATAGGGTTGCTGCTGTGGACCATGCAGGCGAATGTACACCAGATCGCTGGTGAGAATTTCTGGCGCCTGGTAGTTTTTATAATCATAAAAACATAATGAAATGTGCTGTTTTTCCAAGAGTGCATAGACTGCAGCGCAAAACCAACTTTTATTTCTAAACTCAAAAGTATAGCGGTATTCTCGTGACAAATGCTTCAGAAAATCCTGGAGGCGGGATAAATCCAGGGAAAAACTTGGAGGAAATTGAAATAAAATCGGTCCTAATTTTGCATCAAATGCGGCAAAAATTTCCAGCATCTTATCAAGACTTTCTTTACTATCATTTAAACGCTTCATATGCGTGATGTAGCGGTGAGCCTTTAAGGAAAAAATAAAATCTTGAGGGGTGGATTCACACCATGTCTTCACAGAATTTAGTTTGGGCAATTGGTAGAAACTGTTATTCAATTCAACGCTGGTAAAATATTGTGCGTAAAAAGGCAACCACTCTTTCGCTTTTAAATCTTTGGGATAAAATTGCCCTTTCCAACTGTTGAAACTCCACCCGGAAGTTCCAATTTGGAAATGATCCTCCATCTTTGTATCCTCAAAATTAATGCTGCCTGCCCCGCTCCCACTCCTCGCTATCATCAAGCGGTTGCACAGCATTTGTTTTATCCAAATGAATCATACAATCGAATTGGTACGGTAAACGGGTAAAATAATAATGGCTCGCACGTTCTGTTTCAGGACGATATACAACGCCTATTGCACGCTGCAAGCGGGGAATTTTTAAAAAATGCTCCAATTCTCGATTTGTTAAATCTAAAATAAAATTTTTATATTGCAGGGCATGAAACAAGTCTTCATAGCTGCCCTTGAGAGCTGGGATCACTTTTTTATATTCCGCGGGCGCGTCCCAATTGGAAGCAGCGGTTACAAATCCCTCATAAGTGGAAAACCCAATTAAATAGGTATGCGGATGATATTGCTCACGGACTAATTGGCCGATGTTTACTTCCCCGTCTTCGCCCATTTCAGTAGCTCTAGCATCGCCAATATGCGAATTATGTGCCCAGATAATCATCTTAGCCGGCCTGTTGAACCGGGTTTCTAAATGATCAGTCAATACATTAACCATTTCTGCCATATGCCGATCGCGGATATTCCAGGAAGATGTATGTTCTGCAAACATGGAGCGATAATAAGTTTCTGCGTTTTTTACCAATCGTGCATTCTGGGTGGCAAAAAAATAATTTTCTTCCATATCGGAGTTGTCTTTGCAAAGATAATCAAAAGCCCGGTGCTGTAGCTCCAATAATTGTTCCACGGCTTCTTTGATACAATTTTTTTTAATTCCGGCATAAGCGAGATAACCATAAGCTTGTGGATCAATATGAATGTGGTTAAAACAGGCATATCGCTGCTCGGCACGATGCGCTGCTTTTGCATCTACCTTATATAAATATTGAATAACCGCCTGCATAGATGAATGCAGGCTATATAAATCCAACCCGTAAAACCCTATCTTTGGCATGCGCAAAATTGCTTGCTGTTTGTTAAATGTATGCAACCAATTTAAGAAAGGAGGCATTGCCGTATTTCGCCACATCCAGGTAGGGAAACGTTTAAATCCTGCCAATGCATCATTGATGTCGGAATTATCTTTTTGCTGGATGAAACGGTGGATGCAATAAGCATCCGGCCAGTCGCCTTCTATAGCCACAGCCATAAAACCTTTTTTCTCGAGCAATTGTTTGGTAATTTGACTCCGTATTTGGTAAAACTCATGAGTTCCATGTGTTGCTTCGCCTATAAGCACAAAGCGGGCATCGCCAATTTTATTTAATAAATAATCGCATTTATCTTCAGTTAAGGGATGGGCAGCTTCATCAAGAATGGCAACAAGCTTTTGCTGTATGTGTACACTCACAATAATCCTTTAAGGGAGCATTTATAAAAATTATATTAGTATGGTTTTGGCTAATTTACTGAACCGATGTAATTTGTATCCCGCTGTTTAAAATAACAAAACCAAGCTTTTTTTCATAAAATCAAGGGTATTTTAGAAAAAAGTATTGAGAAATGAGTTAATTTTAGGTTATGTTGGATTAACCCAATTAAAATGGGCTATATTAACAATTGTCATTTAAGGACAAATGCAATTGCCAGCCGGAAGCTTCATGGAGTAACTGGCCGACGATTGATAAGCTTAGCAAAAGGAGGAATTATGGCTACAGGCGAAGTCAAATGGTTCAACAATGCCAAAGGATGGGGCTTTATTGTTCCTGAAGGAGGCGGCGACGATATTTTTGTTCACTTCTCAGCAATTCAAGGCACAGGTTACAAAACCTTAATTGCAGGTCAGGCAGTGAGTTTCGATCTTGAGCGTGGGGAACGCGGTTTACATGCCACCAATGTAGCAGCCCTGCACGAAGCAGTCTTAGAATAATTAGTACAAACAATCTCACTTCGGGTAAACTATGTCTCAATGACACAGCAAGCAATTGCTGTGTCGCCAGTTTTTTAATTCCGGAACATCATTGCCAAATGCAACACGGTTTATTATTACTCAACTTAGGTACGCCTGCCAGCCCGGACGTCCCGGCTGTGAGACGTTACCTGCGTCAATTTTTAGCCGATAAACGGGTGATTGCTTTACCAGCACCCCTGCGCTACCTGCTTTTATACGGGATTATCCTGCCCTTTAGGCCCAAACAAACTGCACGCGCCTATAAAGCCATTTGGACAGAGCATGGTTCGCCATTGCTTTATCATGGCAAAAAATTGGCTGATAAATTACAAGCAGAACTTGGGACAAACTGCAAAGTGGTGCTAGCCATGCGCTATGGAGAACCCTCCATAGCAAAAGCACTGCAGGAATTACATTCTTGTGACCACATTACAGTCTTGCCTTTATATCCCCAATATTCATCTGCTGCGACCGGCTCAACCCTCGAAGAAGTAATGCGCCAACTCAGCATCCGCTCTACGATACCTTTTTTAAATATAATCCGGGACTTCCACCAATTCCCCGGTTTTATCCAGGCACAGGCAGCCAAAATAAAACCTTATCTCAACGATCATGATTATATTTTACTGAGTTATCACGGTCTGCCGGAAAATCACCTTTTAAAAAACGCGTGTAAAACCCACTGCCAAACTGGCTGCAATAAAAAATCACCTGGCCATCCTAGCTGTTACCGCGCGCAATGCATAAAAACTTCGACGCTACTGGCGTTAGAGTTGCAACTCAGGCAGCATCAATTCGGCATGTCATTTCAATCCCGCCTGGGAAAAACCCCGTGGATTAAACCTTATACCGACCATATGCTAACCGAGCTCGCCAGACGCGGCATAAAACGTCTTGCAGTGGCTTGCCCCTCTTTTGTCTCTGACTGTCTGGAAACCCTGGAAGAAATTGGCATGCGCGCGCGCGAAGACTGGCAAAAATTGGGCGGTGAAAAATTTACCTTAATCCCTTGTGTGAACGACGATGATGTTTGGGTGCAAGAACTACTTAATTTGACCAATTTGAAATAAAAATGATCTTTTATCATAAAAATTGCAAAAGTATATTTTTATGCTATATCCATTGAATAACAGAAATTATTACTTTTTAATAATGTTTTTTTTAATGTGAGCGATAGTCTTCATAGGTCGGGACGCCAATTTGACTCTTACCTGGTGGAGGTAGATTATGAGCAATAAACAATTCTCAGAACGCCTGAATAAAGAATTAGATGAAATTGGCGTCCCACAACGTGCGGATGAACGCGTGGAAGTATTTGCCAAACTAATCAATATACCACGCGGCAAGGCGGAAGCGATTCTAAATGGCAATATCCATTCTGGTACCCCACTATTGCAACTCATTGCCGAAGAATTGGAAGTCAATCCGGAATGGCTACTCGGCAAAAGTGATAAACGACATAATTGATGGCCTTGCTGCATCTTATGGTTCATCCGTGAACCGCGCGCTTAACCTTGAAAACGTTTATTCACCCCAATCGGTTTGGCGTGTTTTTCGATATAACTGATGATTTCCCCGGCAATATTAATCTGGGTGGTTTTTTCAATTGCCTCCAGACCAGGTGATGAATTGATTTCGAGAACCAAAGGTCCGTGATTTGAACGTAATATATCCACGCCTGCCACTTTTAAGCCCATGGTTTTAGCGGCTGCAACCGCTATAGTACGTTCTTGCGGAGACAATTTTACTTCATGAGCTTTGCCCCCCTGATGCACATTGGCACGAAATTCTCCCTCTTTGGCCTGCCGCTTTATGGCAGCCACTATTTTATCGCCAATCACCAAACAGCGAATATCGGTTCCTCGCGATTCTTTAATGAATTCCTGCACTAAAATATTGACGTGCATTTCTTTAAACGCATTGATGATGCTGACTGCGGATTGATGCGTATCCGCTAAAATAACGCCCTTACCCTGGGTACCTTCCAGCAACTTAATCACCAATGGCGCTCCGCCCACCATGCGAATTAAATCTTCGGTATCTCCCGGCGATTGGGCAAAACTTGTTAAAGGCATGGGTATGCCCTTGCGTGCTAACAATTGCAATGCCCTGAACTTATCACGAGAACGCGAGATGGCAATGGACTCATTAAGGGTATACATTCCCATGGTTTCCATGTGACGCAAAACGGCGGTTCCATAAAATGTATTTGATGCGCCAATCCGTGGGATCACCGCATCGAAATGTGGTAAAGGCTCTCCACCACGGTAATGAACCTGGGGCTTAGAAGCCGCCACATTCATATAACAATATAAAGGATTAATGATTTTGATTTCATGACCCGCTTCTTCACCGGCCATTTTTAAGCGTTTATGAGAATACAACTCACCATTAGTCGCAAGAATCGCGATTTTCATATATCTATATTTCCTTCTTCATTTTTATTTTAAATCCACAAAGAATTTGGCTTGAGGCCAACACAAATGAAAGAGCTGATAAGAAAAGTTTAGAACACCTTCACTGTACTCGCTTGGTATCTAAATTAAAATAACTATGTAATTATCCTCTAAACTCGCAGGAAAGTGTATTTTTTTTACACTCGTTTTTAAAAAATTTTAAACCAGTTAACTGCCTTCGCCTTTGGAGTTTCGCAAAGGCAGTCGTTGATTTGCTTATGAAACAAGCAACAGATAATCTTGCGCCAACAGTTCGGCTTGGTGAGGGGTGGTGAAAAAAGCTTGCAAATGCCCTTGCCGGTCGAAAAGCATAACCGTTCCCGTATGTTCCATATCATAATCATCAGGATTTTCATCCTTTAAGGCAATCTTGGCATAAGCAACACCTAATTCTTTCGTCATGCGCTTGATGGTATCCTCGTCTCCCCTCGCTCCATAAAAGTGCGGGTTAAACCCTTTCACGTATTGCGCCAATTTTTTCAAGCTGTCGCGTTGTGGATCGATGGTGATCATGACTACTTTAGGCATGATTTTTGCGCCTTTCTCTTCCAAGATACGATACATTTTGCTAAGTTGCGCCATGGTGGTGGGGCAAAGATAACCGCAATTGGTAAAACCAAAGAACACCATAGTCCATTGCCCTTGCAAACTATCCTTGCCAAATGTTTTCTCATCAATACCAGACAAAGAAAAATCGCCGATTTCACGGGGATTTTCTAATAAAGTCCCATGAAACTCACTCATATCCACATGCTTTTTAGCATGCATGTGCTGGGAAACAAACAACCCAGCAATTAATGCGGCTACAGCAATCAAACTAATTACCGTCATTACAATCCGGTTTTTTCGAGCAGACATCTTACTTCCTCACAAATAATGATCAATTAATAAAAACAAAAATAACAACATCAGATAGATGATAGAGAAACGGAAGGTACGCATTGCAATCACTGCTTGCTTGCTGCGATATAAAACGATTCCCCAATATAAAAATCGTGCGCCCAGAGCCAATGCTCCGGCTAAATAAACCAACCCGCTCATTTTTACCGCAAATGGCAATATACTAACTGCCACGAGCAGAATAGTATAAAGCAGCACATTCAATTTGGTGTAGTCAATACCGTGGGTAACTGGCAGCATTGGAATTTCGGCATGACGATAATCTTCAAAACGGTAAATAGCCAACGCCCAGAAATGCGGCGGGGTCCAGGTAAAAATAATGAGAACCAGTAATAATGCTTGCGGGTCGAGCTGATTGGTTACCGCAGTCCAACCTAGTAAAGGCGGCGCTGCGCCAGCTAAACCGCCTATAACAATATTTTGTGGAGTAGCGCGCTTAAGATACCCAGTATAAACCCCGGCATAACCAATCAAAGAAACAAACGTTAATACGGCCGTTAACCTATTGACGAATAAAATTAGAATGACAAGCCCGCCCACACCTAACACGCATGCAAATAAAAATGCCTCTTTTACCGAGATTCTCCCGTGAGCAATAGGCCTTTTTTTGGTGCGTGCCATCATGGCATCAATGCGTTTATCCACCAAATGGTTAATGGCAGCTGCACTGCCTGCGCATAAACCTATACCCAATAGTGCACTAGTTAATGTAGCGACAGGCACCCAGCCTGGTGTGGCTAAGTACATCCCTACCACCACGGTAAGCAACATCAAAGCCACGACACGAGGCTTGCATAACTCCAGGTAATCCCGCCATGTGCTACTTACGAATTGTTCATTAATTAGCTGCATGGATTGCATTCCCTCTCGATAAATAAAGCAAGCTGCACATGGCAGCAAACAGCAATGCTGCCAGGCCATTATGTGCAACAGCCACCTTTAATGGCAATAAATAAATCACATTGAATACACCGAGTAAGAATTGCCCCAGGACTAACAGGAGCGCTGCTAAAGCTACGGCACGCAGGTGGCTGTATTGAGTTTTCTTAAGCAAGCATAATGCTAAAATAATGACATAAGACGCCGTAACGTAAGCTCCGACTCGGTGAATGAATTGGATAGTTACCCGCACATGGTTGTCCAATAAACCACCTTGATAATTAGCGCCTACCGGAGAAAACAAATTAAACCCTTGGGAAAAATATAAATCAGGCACCCACTCCCCGTTACATTGCGGAAAACCCACACAAGCTACGCCGGCATAATTGGAACTCACCCATCCACCCAAAGCAATTTGCATGAATACAAGCAGCGCGCCCAAGGCTATCCAAAAACGCCACCGCGGCAAATATTTAGGCGTAAAATCGCTCAATTGCCAGCGGAAATAACAAAGAGTTGCAAAAATCAGCATACCACCTAAAAGATGCGCCATGACTACAATGGGTAATAATTTCAAGGTGACGGTCCACATTCCCAAAAGCGCTTGGAATA
The DNA here is from genome assembly GCF_003989745.1 of Legionella septentrionalis. Taxonomy (GTDB): domain Bacteria; phylum Pseudomonadota; class Gammaproteobacteria; order Legionellales; family Legionellaceae; genus Legionella_A; species Legionella_A septentrionalis. Next base: position 17,983 of record NZ_RZGS01000002.1, on the reverse strand, counting down.
GGAGCAATCCCAGCAAGATAAGTGGCAATTTTTTGGATACTTGTATTGCATTTTGCGAAAAAACTGGATTTTCACTGCGTAAAAACCGGTGGTAACGATGGACTCCTAAAAAAATGCAAAGCGTTAGCAAACCTAATGAGCCGGCAGCATAGCGATGGATCATTTCCGTCCAAGCTTTTTGTGTTTCAATGAAAGCTCCAGGATATTGCGTTTGCATATGCGTTAACTTATTTTGTGCCGTAGGTAATACCAAATGCCCGTAACAACCTGGCCAGTCAGGACAACCTAATCCTGCATCGGTAAGACGTGTAAATGCACCCAACATCACCACAAATAAGGCTAATATTAAAGCCAAAGTGGTGATACGCCTTAAAAATTTAACACTCATCAGCTATCACTCTTTCATATTCAACAAACGTTTTACATCATGGAAAATATCAGCAGGTTTGGCGGACGTTTCATAAGACATGACCAAATACCCTGCTGGATTTTGTAGATAAATCAAGGAAGCAGGCGGTAAATTGACCTTGTCATCTGCCTTTAACCTACGTTTATAAATTTCTTCATCCTGCAAAATTTGATTTTGTGCCAAACTGATCTCAGGCGCGCTTGCTCCCAGCCATAACCAGGTTTCTACTTCATATAAACGCCGGCCTAATGCCAAGCGACTTCTTGCCAGTTTGTCCAGTTGCTGCATGCATGCTGTTTCACAAGTGCCCGGGCTCCACAAAATTAATCGCCATTTGGCGTTTTTATTTTCATGCGCCAGCAACTGCGGCGGATTTAACAATTTTCCTCTATTGATCTTCTTTCCCCCCAGCCAATCGGGATGAGTATAAAAAAAATAAGCAAATATTCCTGGAGCGAGAAATACAAGCGCTAAAAATAAGAGAATAAAATAATTACTACGAAACTTTTTCATATCGTTTCAACATATCCTGGATGTTTATGCTTACAGATTATGGAAAAACCATTGTTCTGATATTACGCACTACAAATAAGAAAAAAAGGGCTAATGCCAAGCCAAACCACTGCACAGCATAGGCATAATGGCGTTCAGGCGGCATGGAAACGACAATCCATTCACGCACATAACCATGTGCTGCATGTTTATCAAGACGAATAATAAACGGATAGACTGATTTTTGCAAAAATTGACTGATTGCTTGCGCATCGATTGCCTCAATAATGGCCAACCCTTCTTGTTTTTTTTCTATTAATTCACCTAAAACTATTTTTTTCGCAGATGGGTAATAGACTTGCCCGCTTAATTTAATTTCTTCTTTTGGCGTTACAACTTCGGGCAAGTTTTTACGGGTTAGATCGCCGGCCACCCAGCCCCGATCAATTAACACGATGTGTTTATTATTCAGCACAAAGGGCGATAACACATGATAGCCAAACCGGTGTTGATGATGTTGGTTATCCAGCAGTAAAACAGCCGGTAAATACTTACCGACAACATTCACCGGCTCATAAGCCAGAGGTAACTCCTGCGCCGGATGCCAGGATCTGGGTACAGACGCGGAAAATTTTTTTTCTTGATTAATAAGCGCTGTTTTTTCATGGGCACGCTTAAGTTGCCAAAACCCCAAGCGGGTACAAAGTGCGACTGCACTGATTGCCAAGGCGACTATTAGCCAATTTGAGATGAAACGCTGCTTAAAACCAGTTAGACTTACCATTTTGATACATACAGCTCGCTGTAAGAAGTCCGGGAGTATAGCAAATGTTGGTGAAGGCGATCATCCTTATTGTCATGTTAATTATTCTAATCGCATTGGGAAGCGGACTTGTCTTTCTTGTGCGTGACGAAGGTAAAACAAAACGCACCGTCAAAGCATTAACCTGGCGCATTGGTTTATCACTTAGTTTATTTATTTTACTGTTTTTGGCTTTTGTTTTTGGCTGGATTACACCTCACTCTTTATAAGGGATTTCATTCAGCAGCGCGATGTAGTAGTTTGATTGTGTTTTACCGATGGCAAATGAGGATATGAAAATGCGGCGAGTGTTTTATATGATGTTATTGATGTCTGCCTCTGTCTGTGCCGATACAATTGATCATTATATGAATATTGCTAACAACATACCGCAAATGGAAATGAAAGCAGATCCACAGGCGCAAGCCTGGGCGAGATCAGCAAGAAACGTTCTTCTTTTAACCAGTGAAAGCATTGCCGAAACCCTGCTTTTAGCTAATGACACCGCCAAAGCGAGCGGTTCGCCTCTATTTTGTCTGCCCGCCGGCATGCAACTTAATCCAACCATGCTAAATGAATTGATTCAGCAAACTTACCGCGAAATTTCAAGCCAGCAAAGCGATAAAGATAGAATGACCGTCTCCCAAGTAGCGCTACTTGGGGTACGCAAGCAATATCCTTGTTCGCCAACCCAAAACCCTACGCCCATTGCCACGCCCAAAGAAATGATGCATGTAAGTGCCTCCGAATAAGGCACTTACATGCTTTACTTGATTTATTGAGAAAATTCTTCAAAAGCTTGTAAGGCTTCTGCGGCATACATCAAAGAAGGGCCACCGCCCATATAAACGGCCATACCCAAAGTTTCCAGCAATTCTTCACGCGTAGCGCCATATTTCACTAAAGCTTGTGAATGAAAACCAATACACCCGGGGCAATGATTGGCAACAGCCAATGCCATGGCAATGAGCTCTTTGGTTTTTTTGCTCAATACTCCATCCTTGGTGGCAGCCTGGGACAGGGCAGAGAAACCTGCCATTACTTCCGGCAATTCCTTGCGCATTTTTGCCAATTGCGTGCTGATATCTTTGGTCACATTGCTGAATTTATCTGACATGATGGCATTTCCTTTAAATGAAAAAGACCATCTTAGCACAAGAATAATTAAAAAAATAAGGAGCTTATGGATTCACGGTAATATCGAATAATAAGTAGCGCCCGCAATTGGGGCGCTATCATGCTGCCTAGTGGGGTGACTGTGCTCTTTCTTCACACACTTTATTTACCACTTCACCGCATGTCTTTTTATCGTGCGTTACCCGGGCTATATCCCCCAAGGAAAGGATACCTACCATTTTTTTATTTTCGCGATTATCAAGAACAATTAAGCGGCGCACTTGCAACTCACCCATGTTTTTGGCGGCACTTTCAATCGAATCGTCTTCATAGCAATAATAAACTCCTTTATGCATGGCTTCTGAAGCTTTGCTATCCGCATCCCCTCCCTCAGCAAGGCATAAGGCTATGTCTCGATCCGTAATCGTACCTAATAATTTTTCCCCATTACCAATCGGTATAATTCCGGTATCTAATGATTTCATGATTTTGGCAATTTCACTTAACGTAGAATCGGGGCTACAATAGGTAGGACTTTCAGTCATGACCTCTTTAATTTCCATATTTCTTCTCCTTCAATACCTTGTATTGACTAAAACAATACACTTGCTTGACCCATTCGTATTTTTATTGGGTATATTTAATTATAGTAGTTTTAGTTTCTAACCGATTTACTTAAATGGATTCGCATGCGCTTACAGAAAGTCAAACTCATTTTTATTATGGTTGTCACCCTGATTTTTTTGGGTTTATTCGCTTTTATAGGAAGAAACCACATAATTCCGTTATTTTTCCTGCCAACGGCTCCAAAAGCGCAAGCCGGTAAAAATCATATAAATTACGCTGAAGAATTAGTGGCTGTGAATTTAAATGCACCTTGGGAAATGGTTTTTCTACCTAATCATGACTTCTTGGTGACCGAACGCAATGGCAAATTAAGACAGTTAGGCAAGGTTGAAAAAACGCTTGTGGTACCCGACGTTTATCCAGTAGGCGAAGGCGGGCTCCTAGGAATGGCTCTTGATCCGGATTTCCCGCAAAATCACCATTTATATTTATACTTCACCACCAAAAAAAACGGAAAGCCAGTCAATCAAGTCGTGCGTTACGTCTACCCAGAAAAAGGAGAACTTGTCGATAAGACGATTATTTTGGCGGATATCCCTGCCGCACGATTTCACAATGGAGGACGCATTAAATTTGGGCCTGATGGTTATTTATATGTGTCCACCGGTGATGCGCAAGATCCTGAATCAGCTCAACAACGTACATCTCTTGCCGGGAAAATTTTGCGGATAACTAAAGATGGCATGCCAGCTCCAAACAATCCTTTTAATACAGCGGTTTATTCTTTTGGTCATCGCAACCCACAGGGATTGGCTTGGGATGAACAGGGGCAGCTATGGGCTACAGAGCATGGACAAAGCCATTATGATGAACTGAATTTAATTTTAGCAGGCAAAAATTACGGATGGCCGCAAAACCAAGGTTACCAGCAGGCAAAAGGGATACAACCTCCTGTACTTACCTCAGGCGGAAAAGAAACATGGGCGCCTTCAGGCCTTTGTTACGCTATGGGCAATTTATTTTTTACAGGATTAAGAGGACAAGCTCTGTATCAAGTGCCGCTTGACCCGCAAAAAATAAAAATAGGCAAATTAAACATGCACTTTCACAGGAAATACGGGCGCTTGCGCAATGCGGTATGCGGGAAAGACGGTTTTTTATACTTAATGACTGCCAATACAGACGGAAGAGGCTGGGCAGGTGCCGATGATGACAAAATCATTCGTGTAAAGATATGGAATCTTTACTAGACAGCTCCGGCTCCCTCATCCCAGGCAACGCGCTGTCAGGCTGCTAAATTAATTTTCTGCCTTAAAACCCCCATTGTTTGCTCTTTGGCTTGCAGCGGTTTAAAAAGCATACACAAGGGAAAGACAAAAAAATTCTATGCTGGTGTATGTTAACGATGTTTGCAGCGACGGAGTAAGAACTTAATGGTGCAACATTTTACTGGCGGAAAATTGCCCATGGATAACCCCTGGATAAGAAGATTACACACTATAATTGCCACCGCTGCACAATCTCATATTTAGACTGGCCTTCTCTTCCAGAAGATTTTACCAAACAAAAATCCCTGACAAACCAAGTCAGAGCAGGAATAAGTGCCGCTTTTTTTATCATAAGTTTTCTGGCAATAGTCACGTGCGGCACAAAAGGCCTACACTCCGGTTTAAACCCAAGGCCAAGCAAGCGATGATTTAAAGTTTCCACCAATTCGCATAATCCCGCAGGCACTTGCTCAACTCCAAGCCATGCTATCTGGGCTCGTTCCCAGCTATCTGCCTTACAAATGTTCATTGCAAATGGTTTAAGATGTATTTTTGCTGGCAAATCCATCGCTTGCCGTAAAAATTCAGGGGGGACTTGTCCTAAATAAACTAAAGTCAAATGCAGATTTTGCAAGGAAGTCGGCTTGCTTTTATCTCTCTCTATAAGCGCTCGGGCTTGCTCATATAAAGCCTGCGCCGTTTTTTCATCAGGCCATAAAGCAAAAAAATAACGTTCTGATGTTTTAGGGTGGCTTAAGACAGCACAACGCTTCAGCAATCCTTGTAAAGCAATGACTATTGCTTGGTTGCGTATTTCGGTGCGATTTCCCTTAAATTGATAACATTGGGAATACGTGTCTTGCCAGTCGCCCGCCCAGGCAATCCAAACTGTACCCACAGGCTTTTGCTCACTGCCGCCACCAGGACCCGCAACTCCAGTAATGGCAACACTTACTTCTGCCCTACTTGCTGCGATCGCCCCCTCTGCCATTGCCCGGGCAGTTTGCTCGCTCACCGCGCCATAAGAGGCAATGAGGCGGTGAGGTACGCGCAGCATATCTTCTTTAGCCTGATTGCTATAGGTGACGAATCCGCGCTCAAACCACTGCGAACTGCCGGGGATTTCGGTGATGACAGAAGATAAGCCGCCACCGGTGCATGATTCGGCCACAGCACAGCGAATCTTTCGACGCAGCAAAAGAGAGCCGAGTTCTGCAGCCAATGCATTATGGTTTGCTTGAGCCATAAGTTTAACGTTTGAATATTTCTTGCAGAAAATTTTGCATTGCCAGCCACGCCCGATGTTCCGTTTGCGGATTATAAATAGTACCTAATTTTTCATCCTGAGCTTGTGGGTTCATAAAAGCATGCTTGGTATGGCCGTACATGTATACTTGCCAGTCAACGTTTGCTGCCGTCATTTCCTGGCAAAACTCATCCACTTGTGCGGGAGGTACCATGGGATCGTCATAGCCGTGCAAGGCTAGAATTTTTGCCTTGATTACGTTAGCAGAGAGATTCTCAGGCTTGTGCAACAACCCGTGAAAACTCACCGCCCCTGCTATATCAGCGCCGCTGCGCGCCAAATCAAGCGCACACAATCCACCAAAACAAAATCCAATCACAGCAATCCGTTGCGTCGCAACTCCCGGCATCTCTTTTACCGCATTAAATGCTGCGAGCAATCTCTCACGCAGCAAGGCACGATCCTCCACAAAAGGCTGCATCAAAGCCATTTTTTCTTCTGTGGTTTTTCCGATACGCGCTTGCCCGAATACATCAACAGCAAACCCTATATACCCTAATTTTGCCAATTCTTCTGCTTTACGGCAGGCAAATTCATTGCGGCCTGACCAATCGTGCACAATCAGCACAGCAGGCACTGTGTCGCCTTCCTGTGCAGCATTGGCCACAAAACCACGAAGCTCTTCATGATCATGACGATAAATGTAATCGGCTGTTTTCATTTATAAATCCTTTATATTTCAGTATGGCGTAAGTCTAAATCGATATGGGCAAAAGTCAAAATTGAACATGCCCATAAACGTGTTTAACAATATTCCTACTAACTCGAATTTTCTACTATTATGATAATAAAAATACCTGTTTTTGTTTACGGGTATCAGAAACTCAAGCCGTACTGGAAAGAAACACGAGCAAAGCTTAACAGGGACGGGCCAGTAGATGATTACAGACTCATTGAAAAGTTTTCGGGATTTTTTATACTCGCACATCTGTTATCAATTATTCATTACCCCAGTCTTATTTCCTTTGGAAAAGGAATATCGGGAATTTGCCAGGCGTGCTTGCGAATATTTGCAAAAAGAGCGCACTGAATCGCTGCACTGCGATCACCCACGCCATCATGTTGTTCATCATTTTGCTGCCCCAAGACCTGGGGCAAGAAAAATTTTGATTACTCATGGTTGGATGTCTCGCGCTGCCTATATGGCGCGTTTAATTCGCGCCCTGCATCAACAAGGCTTTGACGTATATGCGCTTGATTTTCCAGCGCATGGAGAAGCAAAAGGATTGCAATTACTGTGGACTGATGCCATTACCACACTGCAGCGCACCTTGAATGAACTGGGCCCTTTTTACGGGGTTATCGGGCATTCCTTCGGCGGCTCTGTGATCCTTAATACGTTAAATTTAGGCCGGCAATATCCTAACTGGAAGATAAATAAAGAACCTGAACGTGTGGTGATGCTGGCCTCGCCCACTAGAATGCGCACTCCTATCATCCGTTTAGCACGGCAATTTAAATTAACAGGAAAAGGATTCTTATTATTACGTAAGGCTTTTCGAGACAAAACAAACCTTGATCCCAAAAGTCTGGATTTTCGCAACTACACAAAACATGCCCATACGCCTTTTCTTTGCATCCATGGGGAAAAAGATGAAGTAATCACACCCCGTGAATCCATTATCTTTTGCAAGCAATACTCTTTTGCATCGTTAGCCTTGTTGCCAAATGTAGATCACATCGGCGTTTTATTGGATGCACGCGTGGAAGACATGGTCAGCAACTTCCTGCACCGTTAATTCTGGCTTTCTTTGCGGCGGGCAAGCAAGGTAGCCGAATATTGATCCGTAGGCATAATAATGACTTCACTGATGTTTACATGCGCCGGACGCGACGCACAATACCAGACTGCATCAGCAACGTCATCACCACATAAAGGAGTCATTCCCTGGTAAACCGCAGCAGCCCGGGCTTTATCACCTTTGAAACGCACGACGCTGAAATTGGTTTCCACAGCCCCTGGGTCGACCGTACTGACACGCACTTTCGTGCCAAAAACATCCATTCTAATGCCTTCCGTCAAGGCTTTGACTGCGTGTTTAGTGGCACAATATACTGCGCCATTTGGATACACATAATGACCGGCAATTGAACCGATGTTGATGATATGTCCTGCATCACGTTTCACCATGCCAGGTAACACTGCTCGCGTTACATATAATAAACCTTTGATGTTGGTATCTATCATGCGCTCCCAATCTTCTATTGTGCCTTCAGAGAAAGATTCCAAGCCCAGCGCAAGACCGGCATTATTCACCAAAATATCAATCTCTTGCCAAGCTTTGGGAAGTTGGGATAGCACTTGCTGTACTTCCTGCTGACGGCAAACATCAAGCTTCACAATGTGCACATCGGCATCATATTCCTGCTGTAAGGTTTCCGCCAATTCCTGTAACTTATTAAGCCGCCGGGCGCCCAATAACAATTTGGCGCCCTCTTCTGCAAATTTTTTAGCACAGGCAGCTCCAATGCCACTGGATGCGCCAGTGATGAACACAATTTTATTAGTTAACATAAGTGTAATTTGTCCGAATAAAATTTCCGCTTACATGCAGCCACTCTAAAGGATAAGAGTTTCATCCAAAAAATAAAAATGATCAACGGGCCCATGCCCTTTCCCGATTTGCTGGTTGCTTCCAGCAACAATCGCATGGAAAAGATATTTTTTAGCCAGTTGCACCGCGGTAAGCAAATCTTTCCCCTGCGCCAGAAACGAAGCAATTGCTGCAGATAAACTGCACCCAGTTCCATGGGTATTTTTCGTATGGATACGCGGCGCGTGAAACCAATGAGACGTATTGTCTGCTGTCACCCACAAAACATCAGAAGCCTCGGGGGCATTAAGATGGCCGCCCTTTAACAGCACATTAACTTGATATTCTTCTGCGATACTGCGTGCAGCATGTATCATGTCAGCAGACGATTCTATGCACATGTCCAAAATTTTTTCGGCTTCGCTTATATTGGGTGTAATCAGGGTTGCTGCAGGAATCAATTGCTCTTTCAGATAAGAAACGGCCTCTTCCTTTAGCAATGCGCAGCCATTTTTTGCGACCATGACCGGATCCAGAATAACATACTCAGGATGATGGGTTTGTAAACTCTGTGCAACTACATGCATAACCTCGTGATCGTGCAGCATACCAATTTTAACGGCTTTGATGTGCAAATCTTGAAATACAGCATCCAATTGTTGAGCGATGAAAGCGGTGGGAACTTCCTGAATAGCCTGCACTCCCTGCGTATTTTGCGCTACCAAAGCCGTAATGACAGAAGCCGCATAACTGCCTGTTGCTGATATCGCCTTGATATCTGCCTGGATGCCTGCGCCTCCGGAAGGATCGGTTCCTGCTACGGTCAATACACAAGGCGGGTGTCTCATGATGCTTCCCCTTGAGCCACTTGATATAAGTGATCTAAAAACTGCATTTTAAAACTGCCTGGCCCTGGTGCCGTTCTTGCGGCGAGCTCACCACAACGGCCATAAAATCGAGCAGCAGCGACAGCAGCGGCAAAATAATCGCTATGCACTGCGCAAAAAGCAGCGACAACAGCAGTAAAAAGGCAGCCGCTGCCGGTGACCAAAGGCATTAAAGCTGAGCCACCTTCTATTAATTGCTGCGCGCCGGGATGAACGATGAGATCGGTTGCACCGCTAGCCACAACCACCAAATTTTTTTGTCGGGCCAACTGTTGTGCTGCTACCAATGCCGTGCGGCTATCTTCAGTACTATCTACCCCTTTTGTCAATCCTTGACGTCCTGCCAGTGCTTTAATTTCACTGGCATTACCTCGAATTACGGCAAAAGGATAAGAATCAAGTAATTGCCAACATGCTGTGGTTCGGGCAGCGGTTGCCCCGGCACCTACCGGATCTAAAACCAGGGGAATGTTTTTTTGAGTTGCAGCCTGGCATATGCTGTCGGCCAACTCCATGAAATCAGCATCTAAGGTACCAATATTAATCACGACTGCCGCAACGAAATGGGCTAGCGCGCTTGCATCCTCCAGGCTATGACTCATGACAGGCGATGCACCCATGCACAATAATCCATTGGCTACAAATTCCATGGAAACATAATTAGTAATATTTAAGATGAGCGGATTTTTATTTTGAACTTGGCTAATCAAACAATTTTCATCACTGGTCATTAATCGTCTCCAATAAATCAGCAGCAGCTTGATAACTGTCTGGCTGGTGAAGTGCACTCACCACGGCAATGCCAGCCACACCTTGTTTTATAACGTCTTGTGCATTACCAAGCCCAATTCCGCCAATGGCAATTACCGGATGTTTGGAGTTGTCTACAATGAAACGAAGTCCTTCTAAGCCCCAAGTCGTTTTACAATCTGGCTTAGTCGCGCTGGGGAATACCGCGCTCGCCGCAACATAATCAATGCAATCAAGCGTATTGGCGTATTCAAGTTGTGCGAATGTTTCAATGGATAGCCCAATTATTTTCTCAACACCCAAGCGCTCGCGGGCTATAACAGGGGAGGCATCTGCTTGTCCTAGATGCACTCCATCTGCCCCTATGGCAATCGCCAAATCAATGGAATCATTTACGATAAGAGGTACGGAAAATGGCTGCAACGCGCGTTTAATGGCCATTCCCCAATGGTAAGTCTCATGCTGACGGCTGGATTTATCGCGAAGCTGAACCATGCTGACTCCGCCTGCTACCGCTTCGCAAATTAATTTTAAATAGGATTCTTCGCTGTAACCATGAAAATTGGTTACTAAACATAACTTAAATGTGGCAATCATCACACTCCCTCCGCAGGCATTATCCAGTGCAGGTTGTGAGGGTTTTTCTCAGCTCTCGAATTGCAAAGAGCACCCCTGGTGAATTTGCTGCTATGGTAAAGAGCCTGCCTTCGCAAGTCAATATTTCTTTAAGCTATACTTGTATTATAAAAACTCACTTGGATTATGATGTCTACACCTGAAGTTGAAGTAAAAGAAGCCATGAGCAGCGAAAAGCTGCATAATAAAAATTGCCATGCTTACTTGCTAAAAATAAAGGAAGCTATTCCTTCTCAGGCAGTGCAAAATTTACCGGAAAATGTAACTTCTTTATTTGCAGAACTTGCAAAAATCGAGCCAGCCTACCATCCAGAAACCGCTTATGCAGACCTTTATTCACGTTTTTTTCGCGTTGTAGAGGATGAATTTCTCCCTTGGATTAAAGATAGCGATAATATCGAAATTGAAAGAGAGTGGGATAATTTTTTCTTTGCCATTTATCACAACGACAATAACATCCTGCCTAACACTTATGAAGCCATCCGCGAAATTCCCGCTAACCACCGCCCTGTAGCCAATGCCATTGAACATAAGGTTTCTCAATCACTGCTGGACAGCAAGAGCCAGCGAATAAATAAAGAAGCGCAAACACCGGCTGAGGCAGGCTCTGCCTACGGCCGTTTTACAGCGATGATTTCTGCAAATTTTAAACCGCAGCACACCACCAGTATTGCTACGGTTCGTACCTATCAATATAACGATGGCGCAATCAATCCTGAAAATAAGAAAGGGGTGACAGAATATCGCTTTGGCACGCAAGCACAACGCCACCATGGCGAAGTGCGGGTAAGTCCTTTATTTGAGCATTGGCTGCAGGTGCAGGAACGTCAAGCCTCGGAAAAATCGATCACGCATATTTATTTTAACAACTTGGGGAAAGATAGACCCAAGAAATTGGATTTTGAAGGGCATAAAGAAAAAGCTTTAACCACTGCCCTGCATGATTTAGAAACTGACCATGAAAACATCGCAGTGATTACTTTGCCCGCTGATAAAGGATTAATGTGAAAATCTGATTTTAAAAAAACCAATGATCACCATTCTTATCAAAAAGTACGTGAGGAATTTTTACACATTCCCCTGGAAGATGGGAAAGCCCAAGAGACGGTGCGGGATTTTCATATCAGCCCTAAAATTAGAACATTATTATTCAGCAATCAGGGAGGTATTTATTCACAACAACTTGAAAAAAATAAATTAAATGAATTACTGGATAAAAGTTTCAGACAAATGGGGATAAATCCTGAAACTGCACAAGAATTATCGAGCGCACAACGACAAGCGGTTTGGTTCCATTTCACTAAATATGAGTTACCAAATTTTATCATTGAAACAATTAATCCTGTAAGCATTAATTTTTCCTGTAAGGACGCGATCGATCGCGGCGGCGTATCTTCTGCCTATTATAACCTGATGAAATCTATAGAGAGCGGGCAGCCACTCAGTCGTAAAGAGTTCGAATGTGCTTTGCACGCCGCCCCAGCTATGGTTAAAGCCCGCGGCATGAATCATCATAGTAAGCTAATCTGGAACACAGTGGATGCTTACATCAATCAAAACTACGAACAAATTCGCGATGATCCTAAAAAAGCATGGTTAATTGAATGGAGAGATTTAAATTGTCCACACAGTCGTGTGGAAGCCCTTCTCAATTTACGCACGGCGCAAGTTCTGCAGGAATTAAGGCAAAGAGAGGCAAGCCTGCAAAATTCTAACCTTATCCCTGCCAAAGAAAACCAACTTGAATTAAAAAGCATTGCGCAAGGAATAAAAATCCTCGAAAACATTGAGCAACAGCACATTGCCGGTGTAAGCGGCAAACGGCTGCTATTGGAGGCTGTAACGCGTACTGCAGAACTCCTCCTACCTTCAGTAATCCATGTTCAAGATGCAAGAATAAATATCCAACAGGAAAAAAATCTGGCGAGCTATCTGACTTTGGCTAAAGATTTGACGGTTAAGTACCCTGCTTTGCAGACTCTGGGCGGCTTTATGAAAGCATTAGTTGGTACCATACTCTTGCTCCCGACTTTTGGGCTTACCAAGGGCTGGGTAGAAAAAGGATGGGCTACTTGCAAAGCTGGATTCGCAGGAAGGGAAAAAGGCTTACTGCATGATGAGGGAAGCAGGAGCACCCAAGTTCATGAAATGCAAGCACTTGTCGAAGAACAGAAAAAATATAAAGAGCAAATGAATGCCGTGAAGGAACAAGACCATGCCAAGGAAAATGAAGACGTCAAACCAGTTGATGGGATTACTTTAGTCTAACGTCTGGCGGTAGCGTTTGATACTGACATACATCACCACGGCTGTAAATACGATGATGGGGATAGTTTCTTTCCAAACCTCCCAGAAACCATTGCCTTTCAATAAAATCCCGCGCACAATGATTAAAAAATGTGTTAATGGCAATGCGTTGCCAACATACTGTGCCCAATCCGGCATACCGCGGAAAGGAAACATGAAGCCGGATAATAAAATCGAGGGCAAAAAGAAAAACATGGCGCTTTGCACTGCTTGCAGTTGGTTGCTGGCGAGCGTGGAAAAAGTAAGCCCCATGGCAAGGTTCGCTGCAATAAATGGCAAGCACAAGATGAGCAACAATAACACACTTCCCTGCATGGGTACGCCAAATAAAAATTTGGCCATGAGTAAAATCAATAAAACTTGTATATAACCTACAATGATATACGGCACAATCTTGCCAATCATCACTTCAATGGGTTTTAGCGGTGTAGCCAGCAAATTTTCCATGGTACCGCGTTCATATTCACGCGTAATAGCCAATGCAGTAATGATTACCATGGTCATGGTAAGAACAACGCCTAATAATCCCGGAACAATATTGAATGCCGTAATGGCCAAAGGATTATAGCGGGCATGCACTATGGGTTGATAAGGTTTTATGGTAGCAATTAACGAGGAAAGCTCGCCTTGCAATTCTTCTTTTAGTGATGAATAAGCCAAATCAGCAAACACGGCAACCGCCCTGCTGGTTGCCGCCGGATCAGTCGCATCGGCTTCCAACAATAATTCAGGTTGTAAACCCTTAATCAAATCATGGGAAAAATCCACTGGAAAATTTAACACAAATTGTATTTTTCCTCTTTTTAATAACTCATCTGCTTCGCCAGCAGAGATGGCGGGCTTGATAAAGCGAAAATACGTAGAATTCTCCATGCTTTTTAAAATCCGCCGGCTGTAAATGCTTTGTTCATCGCCAATAATGGCGGTGGGTAAATGGCGAGGATTCATGTTGATGGCATAACCAAATAAGATTAATTGAATTAACGGGATTCCTACAATCATGGCAAAAGTGGCTTTATCGCGGCGCATTTGAATAAACTCTTTCAGCATGACCGCAAGCAAACGGGAATTAGCCCATGATCTCACTTACTCTCCTTAAAATTGGTATCTGAAAATTCCAGTCATTCATTCTTAAAACACCACTGCTCACTACTTTTAATTGTTTGCTAATCTCTCTAGGCCATCATGACAATATATAATCATTTTGGCCATTAGATTTTCATGCATCTCAGCCAAGGTCTTGGATTTAAGCACATAATTTTTTATGTAAGCAATCCGCATGCTGCTAGATTCGCATACATTTAAGGAATGACATGCCATCATCATCTCGCAACTCATTATCAAAGCAAATTTCGATATAAAAAATTACGCGGCTAACTTAAAGCTGGCCGAACAATAATGATTAGAACTGATTGCTGAACGTCCAACCATTCGTTCATTTTCTTAAGCGAAAATTAAACCGGATTAAGCAACCGCAATAAGTAAAATTCAAGGCCAGCTCTGAATTATTAGACCCTCACCATCATTTAAACAATATTTACGTCAAAGATCACACCCGTCTTTTAAATTTGCTTCCTGATTTAACGCTATTTATTTAGCCTTAAGGGAATTACGGTTCAATGCGATACGCGAAGAGCAACTATTTAGCAGAAAATATCTAACCGACGTACAATTTCTAGGCCGCGCACCTAATAAAAAATGATTCGAACCCCAGGAGCGCAAAATTATAATTCTACTGCTTATATCGCGGTGAAAACACTCCCTCGCAATTTAAAGAAGGCTTCATGCTTATGCAAGCCAGCATAAACGTCTGTCGCTGCTGTGATATTTACGGCCCTGAGACTACAGAAAGTTGGGAAGATTTAGAACGTTACCTTGATCATCGCTTGCGCCATAAAGCCGAATATTCGTTTTCATAGCCGATAACCCATACTCCTCTGCAAAAGGAAAGAAAAAAATTTGCCGCAGCAATATCGAGGCCGAATATAAAACAAGATTCTTTTTTATAAATTTTGGATTCAGCAAGATGCAGAAAGTGCAAGCTGTACAAGCGCTAAAACAAGCCTTAAATGGAAAAGATGTAGACTTGCTGCCTCATTTGGGTGCTTTCTTAACAGCGAGCTTGGAAGAATTATCCGAAATTTTTCTCAAAACTACGGATACGAGCTCTTTTGAAGAAAAATATTAACACATTATCGGACTTGATCCCCCACCTCGCTACCTCGTCCATGCATAAATTAAACTCCAGATAATTAACAATATTAATTTTGCCTTTGCGCTTGATGCACCAGGCTAATGAATGCATCCTCCAAAGTTGAAGCAATTTCTTCCCAGGAAATATCTTGAGTTTGCGCTAGCTGTTGCAAGCCATGCTCGATAAGTTTTACATCAAAACCACAGACATGAATTTGTCGGCCAAATAAAGCAGCTTGTGTGATACCTTGAATTTTTTTCACTTCCTGCAATAGCTTGGTAGTAATATCTCCTCTTAGCTCCCAGGTGCGCAAGCGGGTGCTTTTGATGACTTCATCCACAGTACCGGTAATGATTAATTTGGAATTGGCGATATAAGCCAACCGCGTACAACGTTCAGCTTCATCCATGTAATGCGTTGACATCAGTGTGGTAATGCCTTGCTCGCTCAAGCTGTGTATTCTGTCCCAAAAATCACGGCGAGCAATAGGATCAATACCTGCCGTCGGCTCATCAAGCAACAATAAGTCAGGTTTATGTAATAAGCATGCCGCCAATGCCATGCGTTGCTTCCACCCTCCCGATAACTCACCGGCCAATTGTTTACGCCTTGTGGTTAAACCAAAATCCTCCATGATTTCAGCGATGCGTCGCTTACGATCCGCAACCAAATACACATTGGCAATAAAATTTAAATTTTCCTCTATGCTAAGATCGGTATAAAAACTAAAGCGCTGGGTCATATAACCAACATGTTCTTTAATTTTGCCTGATTCTTTGACGATATCGTATCCCAAACAAGTACCTTCTCCTGAATCCGGTGTTAACAAACCACAAAGCATGCGGATCGTAGTTGTCTTGCCACTGCCATTAGGGCCTAAGAAACCAAATACTTCTCCTTTTTTTACGTGCAGATTAATATCATCTACAACAACCTTGTTGTTAAAGGATTTTCTAAGGTTTGCCACATTGATGATTTCTTCACGCACCATTCGCAATTCCCGTTATTGTTACGGGTTGCCCCGGTTTAAAACGTTGCGGATTTTTGAGGGCGGCTTTGACGCGAAAGACCAAATAGTCACGGTTTTCGTAAGTGTAAACTAATGGAGGTATGTATTCTGCCTCTGGGGAAATATAGTTAATCACGGCTTCATTCCTATCTGCACATCCATCACAGGTAAAATTTACCGATTGTCCTATGTGTAACGAACTTAAGGCTCTTGCAGGTACAAAGAATTCAATTCTTATATTATCCGGAGTTAATAATGAGGCGATTGGTTTTTGATTAGCGACGAATTCTCCTTGACGATAATAGGTATCGAAGATAATTCCATCCCCTGGAGCAACAACACTTTTTTGCTGCAGACGCCAGGTGGCTTGTTGTAAATTTGCTGCAAGAGCTTCTATACGTGCTTTTTGCGCGTTGATTTGTTCTTCGCGGCTACCTTGTAAGGCCAATTCAAGATTTGATTCATACTGGGCTTTTAAATTCTGCAATTCTTTATAACGCGTTTCAGCCTCGTCCAAAACATCTTTTGACGCTGCTTGTTTGGCGACTAACTGGCGATAGCGTTGCACGCGTAATTTGGCTAATTCAATTTGCTCGGTGACTTGCGCAATTTGCGCATGTAACGCGGCAAGTTCAGGCAATCGGGAGGGATTTTGCAAATCCTGTAAAATCTTACGTGCTTGCTTAAGGTCGGCCTTGCTTTGCTCAATGGCCAAAATTTCAGGATTAGGATCAAGTTCAAACAACAATTGCCCTTTTTTAACTTGTTGACCTCGTTCCACTGCTTTCTTTTGCAAGATACCGGAGTATGGCGAAGCCAAAAAGATTAATTCGCCTTCAATGTAACCATTGTAAGGTATTGGTGGCGTGTTCCCGCAACTTAATAGAAAAAGGGCAAAGAAAAGAAACAGAATCCTGTTTTTCATGAAATTTATAAATAGCATCCTTTTTAATAGTATACCCTGCCTCATGAAAATATAAGAATTCTCCGAAAAATATAGGCAATGTCCTGAAAAAGTTTCAGAAATATCCTGCTTAACAAGTATTAAGCAAAGATATTCGCTTACGATTGCTGCAAATTTTCATAAACAATTGGCAGCACGATCGGTTATAGACAATAAGGCAAATTTTAGGCGAAAAAAAAGCGGCTATTGAAGCCGCTTTCAGGTAAAAAGCCCTGGCGATGACCTACTTTCACATGGGGAGACCCCACACTATCATCGGCGCGAGTTTGTTTCACTTCTGAGTTCGAGATGGTATCAGGTGGTTCCAAACGGCTATAGTCGCCAGGAAAAACGTTAGCAGGCAATTACCTGCTGGTAAAGATTGAGGTTGCACAAGCATTAGGCTCTAAACCTGAACCTACTCAGGTTATATGGTCAAGACAATCAGCCAATTAGTACGAGTTAGCTTCACACATTACTGCGCTTCCACACCTCGCCTATCAACGTCGTAGTCTTCAACGGGCTTCATGGGAAAACTCATCTCGAGGGAGGCTTCCCGCTTAGATGCTTTCAGCGGTTATCCCGTCCAAACTTAGCTACCCGGCAATGCAACTGGCGTCACAACCGGTACACCAGAGGTTTGTCCACTCCGGTCCTCTCGTACTAGGAGCAGCTCCTCTCAATTTTCCTACGCCCACGGCAGATAGGGACCGAACTGTCTCACGACGTTCTAAACCCAGCTCGCGTACCACTTTAAATGGCG
>NZ_RZGS01000019.1 GCF_003989745.1 Legionella septentrionalis | reverse complement strand
GTTTCAAATAGCCCACCACCTTTGTGGGAATACAATAATGTGGGAAAACATAAAAGTGGTTATAGTTATGAGTTTCTTCCCTTTTGATGACTTATGTTTGAGATAGATAACGTACCTTATCTTTCACAAATAGGGTATGATCGTGAAAAAATAAAAATGAGACCCTATGAATTTATTGGACGAGCAAAATTCGAAAAATCAAAAGTTTGTGATAGATAAGATTTTTCATCCCCTAGATGTTCATTTTGATACCAATTCACTTTCAGTATGGCTGTCTTATTATTATTCAGTGCATGTGAAGGGTGCTCCTGAAAAAACGGAACAGGCAAAAAAGAAAGACTTGGCCAAATTCGCCCAATTTTTTCAAATGGAAGTAGGGCATGACTTAGTAGATAGTTGGACTCCAGCAGTCAGTAAACAGTTTCAAAAAAATTTAATCAGAACAATTTCGGAGAAAACGGGGAAGCCATATAAAGCAACGTCCATTAATCGCACCATGGCAACGATTCGTCATGTTGGTCGTTGGCTCCACCAGCAACGTCCTTTATTAGCAGGCGATCCTCTTGCCCAAGTAAAAGATTTACAAACGGATGCTCCCGATTGGAACGGGTTAACCCCAAGACAATTAATGCGCTTAAAGTCTGCCTGTGAGCAACGCATTAAAAGCTGCACTCGTAAAAATCAAAACCCGCTAATGGAAACGGCACTATTTTATTTGTTGTTGGGTACTGGGCTTCGGGAATCCGAAGTGGTTTCTTTAAATGTAAGCCAATACCGACAAAAAGGATTATGTGAAGTACTACGCCATAAATCAAAACGCATTAGTCAGAAAATTCCATTACCACTAGAGGCTAGGGGGTATTTGGAGCAGTATTTAGAACAAAGAATCACCCAAGAAGATGAGCCATTATTTGTTACACGTTATGGGACGCGTTTACAAACCCTAGATGTTTATCGGATATGCCAACGAGTCTTAAAACAAGCATTGGCTTTTTTGCCTGAACACGAGAAATTTGAATTTACACCCCATAAACTGCGGCATACATTTTTAAAAAAAGTGACTGATAAGCACGGGGTGCATTTTGCTCAGGAGCTCAGTGGAAATGTTTCGATCAAAGAAATTTTCCGCTATGCCAAGCCCAGTCAAGAAGAGATGCAGTCGACCATAGAAGAGTTATTTGAGAGTTAGGAAACTGAGATGATATATCAATAGGTTTGGGGCTATGTGGTTTGGTTCTATCAAATGAAACAATCAGCAGCTTTTGACGTGGTCAAGCAAATTGCGACACACCATTTAAGCAACCATTTTTAATAATCTGACTTCCTTTTCAAATTGATTAGGGCTTTTGTAATTAATAGTTGAATGAAGCCGAAAATCATTATAAAAAACTGTGATGTAATTTAGAACATCCCGATGTGCTTCAGAACGTGTCTGATAATGTTTCCATTGAACCCGTTCTTGTTTCAAGCTACCAAAAAAGCTTTCTGCTACAGCATTATCCCAACAATCACCTTTTCTGCTCATGCTGCCAATGCACTTCCAGTCGTTGAGTAATTTACGGTACTCGCTGCTGGCATATTGAGAGCCTCTATCTGAATGTACAATTAAGCCAGGCTTTGGTTTACGTTGCCATAAAGCCATTTTCAAGGCATCGCAAACTAAATCTGCCTTCATCCTTGAACTCATACTCCAACCAACAACCTTCCTGGAAAACAAATCAATAACCACTGCCAGATATAGCCAACCCTCTTGAGTTAACAGGTATGTAATATCTGAAACATAGGCTCGGTCTGAGGCACCGGGTGAAAAATCCCGATTCAACACATTTTCAAAGACCGGCTTTTTATGCCTGCTGTTCGTGGTGACTTTGTATTTTTTTCTATACCGAACAATAACACCGGCCTCCTTCATCAGACTTTGAGTTTTTCGCCTGCCAACTGGATACCCCAAGGCATTTAGTGCTTTCCTCATGCGCCTGCTTCCAAATGTATAAGTGCTTTTTTCCGCAATCTCTTTCACAAAATTTATTATTTCCTCATGTGCTGTGTTCCATGGCTTATCACGTCGATTGAATTTGCCGCCGCCTTTTTTAAAATTTCTTTTTCCATCTTCAGGCGTCGATTTTCTTCTCTTAATTGCCGAAGCTCTAGCTGTTCAGCCGTTAACTTTCCATTACCCCTGAACGCATGATCCTTTTCAGCTTCTTCCTCTTTTATCCAGCGACTAAGCATATTGGGATTAATTGACAAACTGCGAGCTACCTCAGCTCGACTGTAGCCTTGATCTTTTACAAGGCTTATCGCATCAAGTTTAAATTCTTGGGAAAATTTTCTTCTAATGACCATCTTTTTACTCCAGTTAAGGTTTAGTATCTCTTAACTGGTGTGTCCGAATCCATTAAACCACGTCATTTTGATAGCTAAAAAGCGAAGGTACTTCGATATCACAGCAGGCATCACAAGGGTGTACCCTATTGATGGTCATCTAAACTAGAAAAATTGAAAATGTAATGCATTTGTTATACAATTAAAGTGTAGGCACTATTGGAGTAACTAAGATGAGTAAGGCGGCAACAATTAATGCTCGTATTGAGCCTGCTCTTAAAATGCGGGCCGAGGCGATTTTGCATAAGGTGGGTTTATCTACAGCTGAGGCAATTCGACTGTTCTATAGCCAGGTCTGTCTTCAAAATGGCCTGCCATTTGAGGTAAAAATACCGAACAAAGAAACACGGGATGCCATGGCAGAACTGGAATCAGGTAAGGGCGAGCGATTTAAAACAATGAAGGATGTATGGGATTCTGTAGATAATGCTTGAATTAGAATTGGCAACACAATTTAAGCGTGATTTGAAAAAGATTACCAAACAAGGAAAAAGCAGGAAGCTTCTGGACTCCATTGTTGAGCAATTGCAAAAGGAGGAGCCTTTAGATCTGAAACATAAGGATCATAGTCTTAGCGGAAATTGGGGTGGTTATCGTGAATGCCATCTTACCCCCGATTGGTTATTAATTTATAAGATCATTAAAGATGATCGCATCCAATTGCTACGATTATCGCGAACAGGCTCTCACAGCGATTTGTTTGGATAAGCCCTAATTGTGTCGCGACCTGTCGCAAATAAATAATAAAATCGTTACCACCCAGTGTGATGTAACCATAATTCAGAAATAATTTGTCGAGCGTCCTGATTTAAAACAGATAGCGCTTGCACAAAATTGGGTGCTTGGGTTTTCTCAAGAAGTTTTTGACCATCTTCTGGATTAA
Organism: Legionella septentrionalis; assembly: GCF_003989745.1. Lineage (GTDB taxonomy): Bacteria > Pseudomonadota > Gammaproteobacteria > Legionellales > Legionellaceae > Legionella_A > Legionella_A septentrionalis. The sequence continues at coordinate 43,345 of NZ_RZGS01000019.1, read as the reverse complement.
AAAAAGAATACATCATTGCTAATAAAACTTGTTTTCCATGACTGTAGCCACCCATAGCACTTTGAATAAAAGTGTAATTAGGTTCTAATTGCCATTTTTTCTGTGCAGCATCAAGAGATGATGCCTTTATATTAAAAAATTCAACACAAAAGACCTGATGTTAAGATCTATTTGTTTCTCAAGCCCATTTTTTGGCCTTATTTTTTTGTGACCGAAAAAAGCCCAACGGAACGCTTGTCAGAACTGTTTTTTAAACATTATGGCGATGAGGGGCATACTTATTTTGGTAATCAGGGGCTTAAAAACTTTTTAAACGACTTGTTCAAAGGAAAAAGTCGCTATAAAGAGTGTCAGATAAAATCACTTTGTTGGTCTATTGATAAAAACTCTCAAGATTGGATGGATTATAAGAAATTTTTTAATGAAGATAATCTTTATGCGCATATTATCCATACAAAGAAACAGGACAAATATCTTTTGAGAGTAACCTGGGAAAAAGAGAGCACTTCACGCCCAGCTGCTTCTGTAAGCCGATTTGAGTTAGATCAATGTGAAAGGCTCAGCGAGCCTGAATTTAGGCCCTTGGGGAGTAATGGAACGGCCAACCGACTTAAGGAATGGCTCCCTCCAATGCACTTGCTAAAATTTGCTCATCATAATTGTGTAAAATGGAAATATGACCTTCGTCTTCTAAAAACACATAATTAGCTTGAGGTACATGTTGCGCATAGATTTCTGCGTGCTTTACTGGTGCCTGCAAATCTTTACCTCCTTGCCATACAACAAATGGACATCGAATTGCGTTTAAATCAAATCCAAGTGTTTTTGTAAGTAATTTGAAATCATCTATTACTCCGGAAGCATTTTGCCGAAACGCCTCTTTTAATGATAAAACCATTAATTCTTTATAGTGAGTGTTTTCAAATATTTTTGCATCAACTTCCGGTAATTGTTTAAGCATTGATTTTAAACGATTAGGGTTTTCCAATGCTTTGCAAGACATTTTCATCATTAGTTTCAATAGAATAGGACAATACCGAATCATCCAATTCATTTGCTTTTGAGATTTAGATAAGCTGGTTATTGCTTCTGGGTAAGTTAATGGCGCCATGCCTGAGACAATGACTGCTTTATGAAGTTTTTCTGGAAGGCGATAAGCACAAGCAGCTACATAGGGTGCGCCACCAGAATGACCCACAATAGAAAATTTTTTTAAATTTAATGAGGTAGCAAATTCAGATATGTCATTTGGCCAATCTAGTATGATTCGATTTTTTTGATGTGAAGATAGTCCCATTCCAGGTCTATCCAGCCCGATTAATCTCACCTGTAGTTTAAGAGCAGCAGCATGTAATTTCTCTGCTTCAAAGCGGCTACCAGGTAAGCCATGAAAAAATAATATGGGGAACCCATTGCTAAAACCGTATTCTGTATATCCAAGGCTTCTCCCATCTTTCAGCGTAATATAAGTACTTAAATTGGTTTTCATAAAAAACTCCAAAATCAAAAATATTGCCTACTAAATATATAAATAGGCAGCCAAATTTAAGTTAAATTATGTTTTGCATACACTTTCATAGCAGCAACAATGTACTCGGCCAAATCTGGATGAAAGCGATTATAGAAATCACGAAAATCAGGATGGTCCAAATACATTTGTCCGAGTCCTAAATAGGTTTCCTGATTAGGTGTCCAAAAATTATTAACCCAATCGTAGTGCTTTTGAATAAGTTCCTGAACTTTATCGGAGTCTACTTCTTGACCTTGTTTGAGCACTTCCACAAGTGCTACATGCAGTTTTTCACCCGCGTCTTTAAATTGCTCCCAATCAGGTTTTTTCCAATGGGCAACACGTTGCCAACTATCATCAATTTGCTGTTGAGAAATAACTCCTGTGTCCAGCATGTATTTTTCATGTTCTTGTTGTTTAATTGGGTCAAAACCCTCAAACATTTCCTCAATACACATTTTATTTTGTCCTCTTAAGTGTGAAATAGTTTTATCAATCGTCTGAATGAGTGTTTGTGTTCGCTCAACATTAGATTGCAAGGAGGATTTGTGTTGTTGTAATGAATTTATTTTATCGAAGTCATTACAATGCAAAATCCGCTTAATATCATTAAGAGGAAACTCAAGTTCACGAAAAAACAAGATTTGCTGAAGCAAAAGTAGTTGTTCTTCTTTATAATAACGATATTGGTTATCACCATAAAATGCTGGCTTTAATAAACCAATCTCATCATAAAAGCGCAAAGTGCGGGTACTCACACCAGACAGTTTAGCCAATTGTTTAATCGTGTACCTCATGTTGTACTCCTCTTAATCACCAGATACACGATAAGGGTTGACGTTGCGGTAAGGTCAAGCATTTGTTTATTAATCTTGTAAACGATATATCGTAGCTTTGTGGACGTTAAATGTTTTGGCAATTTCACTTACGGATTTATTTTCCTCCAACAATCGTCTGGCTAATAATTTTTGTTCTTCATTCATTTTTTTAGGACGGCCAAATCGAATTCCACGTTGTTTGGCAGCCAACCGTCCCGCAGTAGTACGCTCACGAATTAAATCACGTTCAAATTCAGCAATGCCAGCAAATACGGTCATGATCATTTTACCGGCATGAGAAGTTGTATCTGCCCATGGTTCTGAAAGTGAGCAAAATGAGGCTTCAGCAATTCTTATTCGTTCTACAAATTCTAATAGGTGGTGGGTAGAACGAGCTAATCTATCTAATTTCCACACAACCACTATGTCATTAGGACGAAGTTGATCCAATAAACGTTCCAATTCAGGGCGGTCTTTTTTTGCCCCTGAAATTTTTTCTTGGTAAATACGACTACATCCAGCTTCTTTTAGAGCAGCTAATTGCAGTTCCAAGTTTTGATCAGTGGTTGAAACGCGTGCATATCCTATTTTCATAACAAATTCCAAAATGTTGTTGCAAATTATATCGCAAAACAATAGACTTTTGCATCTGATTTTTGCGACAAATTTAAGCTAATAAATTTGATGATATGAGATTTGTTGCAAAACTTAGAAGTTTTGCAACAGATTTATAATGAGATGTTATGCCAGTCGATTTTCTTTCTCCTACTCATCGTGAAAACTATGGCAGGTACCCTAATGACTTAACACCAGAGTTTATCGCTAATTATTTTTTTCTGGATGATCAAGACAGGGAATGGATAAAAAGTAAACGAGGTCAGTTTAGCAGATTGGGGTATGCACTTCAGTTAACTACGGCTAGATTTATTGGCACTTTTTACAGTGATTTGACTGAAATTCCTTATAAAATCATTGAGCGAATAGCCATCCAAATTAATGTGGATGATATTCAGAGCTCTCTTGATCGTTACCAACAAAGTGAGCAACGATGGCGCCATACTGCTGAAATAAGGATACGCTATGGATTTAAAGAATTTCATGACAAAGGTATTCGTTTTAAGCTAGGTCGGTGGCTGTATGCTTTATTTTGGACTGGAACAGATAGGCCAGGATTATTATTTGAGCAAACAGTGTTATGGCTTATAAACAATAAAGTTTTATTGCCAGGAATAACAACAGTAGAACGTTTTATTGCTGAAGTTCGTAGTAGAATGGATACGCGCTTATGGCGATCGTTGATTAAAAATTTAACTAATGACCAGACAGAGAAACTTAATAATTTACTATTGGTGGAAGAGAAGCAGCGCCAATCATTGCTTGATATTCTTCGCAAAGGCCCTGTGAGGGCAAGTAGTAAGACGTTGGTTAAAGCGCTAAAGCGTATTGAAATGGCGCGCGAACTAAGCATCGAATTACCTAAACGGTTACCTGAGGGGAGAGTATCTGTTCTTTGTCGCTTTGCTAATACTGCAAAGACAACAGCTATAAGCCGTCTTTCTTATGAAAGAAAAATGGCAACTTTAGTCGCTTTTGCTCATCATTTTGAAGCTACAGCACAAGATGATGCTCTTGATATATTATCTATTGTATTAAGTGAACTATTTTCAAAAGCAAAGCGCACTAATCATAAAAAAAGGTTACGAACAATTAAGGATTTAGACTCTGCTGCAGCTACATTGATTAATGCCTGCAAAGTTGTCTTAGATAACAATCTTACTGATCAAGAGGTACGTAGTAAAATCTTCAATACCGTGGGATATGAGGAATTAATAATCGCGGTTAGCGAAGCAAATGCGCTAATTCAGCCGCCGGATGATGTATTTTATCGCGAACTTGAGGATAAAGAACAAACCATTAAAAACTTTTTGCCTGCTCTTCTTCGTGTTATTCACTTTGACGGCAATGAAGCAGGAAAACCCATCATCGAGGCTCTTAATTGGTTAAAGAATAAATCGAAAAAAGAAGCGCCACTGGCTTTAGTCAATAAAACATGGAAACGATATGTTCTGGATAAAGAAAATCAATTCAACAAAACCGCCTATATTTTTTGTATTCTTGATAAATTACAAGGAGCATTGAAACGTCGCGATCTCTTTGTAAGTCCAAGTTGGCGTTATTCTGATCCTAGAGCCAATCTTCATGGAGGAAAGGAGTGGGAAGCGATACGTCCCGTGATTTGTCGTTCCTTGAACTTAACAAATGAACCTCATGGTTATTTACAGGAGTTTGTTAATGAATTAGATGAAACATATAAATTGGTAGCTAAAAATTTTGATAATAACCCTTTTATAAGATTCGATCTGATTAAAGGCAATGAGGAGCTTATCCTAACCCAATTAGACAAGTTAGATGAACCTGAATCTCTAAAGCTGTTGCGCAGCGAAATTAAATCCAGACTTCCCCGTGTAGATTTACCTGAAGTATTGCTGGAAATTGCTAAGCGAACTAACTTTATTTCGGCCTTTACTCATATTAATGAAGGGAATGCTCGGGCTGTTGATTTAGAAATTAGTATTTGTGCTGTTTTGCTTGCCCAAGCTTGCAATACTGGTCTTGAACCTTTTGTTAGAGAAGACATACCGGCATTAAAAAGAGATCGCCTGATATGGGTTGATCAAAATTACATTCGCGATGAGACAATAACGGCATCTAACGCAATATTAGTTGCAGCACAAAACCAGAGTAAATTAGCGAAAAAATGGGGTGGTGGAGATATAGCCTCTGCTGATGGGATGCGTTTTGTTGTACCGGTCCGCTCTTTGCATGCAGCTCCAAACCCAAAGTACTTTAATCAAGGGCGCGGAGTAACCTGGTATAATTTACTTTCAAATCAAAGAACGGGCTTGAATGATGTTACGGTGCCTGGAACTTTGCGAGACAGTTTGATTCTATTAGGAGTAGTGCTAGAACAACAAACAGAGTTAAAACCTACTCGTATCATGACAGATACAGGTGCTTACAGTGATATTGTATTTGGCTTATTTCGTCTCTTAGGGTATCGTTTTAGCCCGCGATTAGCTGATTTGGGAGATGCTCGTTTTTGGCGGGTTGATCCACTCGCCGATTATGGCAAACTCAATATTCTTGCAAAACATCGTGCAAATCTTGAGCGTATTATTCCTCATTGGGATGATGTGCTGCGTTTGGTTGGATCTTTAAAACTTGGCCGGGTACCTGCAACAGGGATTATGAGAACTCTTCAAGTGGGTGATAAACCCACAAGATTAGCACAGGCGATTGCTGAAATTGGACGCATAGATAAGACTATTCATATGCTTAACTATATTCATGATGAATCGTGTCGTCGTAGTACTTTATTGCAACTGAATTTGACCGAGGGACGACATAGCTTGGCACGCTCTGTTTTTCACGGAAAAAGAGGAGAACTTCACCAACGCTATCGTGAAGGACAAGAGGATCAATTAGGGGCACTAGGACTGGTGCTTAATGTTTTGGTTCATTGGAACACTATTTATATGGATGCAGCGTTAGATCAGCTAAAGAACGATAACTTCCCCGTTAATGAAGAAGATGAAGTGCGACTATCACCATTTGCAAAAGCACATTTTAATATGCTTGGTCGATATTCATTCTCAATGCCTGATGAAGTAAAAGATGGAAAATTAAGGTCACTAAGAGATCCTAATAACCCTTAAGTCGGTTGGCCGTTCCATTACTCCCCAAGGGCCATTTAAAACAAGAATGAAACAAATTAACGCTACTGTGGCTAACAGGTTATGCTATGATATTAAACAAAAAGCTGAGTAACGTTCATGATGAATGCGCTTTGGGGTGATAAGAGACTACAATTTGTTCCATGCTATGCCAGCTAAGGGCGCGTATTTTGTTGAGCAATAGCTCCCGATTGAATTCGTTGTCTAAAAGCGGTTTTACCCACAATAAAAATAGCTCGTTATCGTTTAAACACCGTTCTAAAATCGGTAAGCGTTCCTCAATTAATACATCAATAGCACAAGCTACTAACCATTTTGCAGGTTGTGATTCACCGCTGGCCATTCCTTCGATGGCTTTGGGCGAGTAACTTTTATCTTTATCAAATAGGGCTAAGGCTTTCTTATGTAGTTTTTCAGATTTATTATGAACTGCCAAAAGCTCAGAAAATACAGCCTGAACAGGTGAGGTGAGATCGAGTTTTTTATAGGTAGCCAGTCCGATTTTATCCAATAAGGTTAATGCCTCTTGTTTTTTTCCATCGTCCAGTTGTACTGTCGCCATCTTCATCTGTTGAATGATGCCAGTAAGGGCTGCCTCAAAAAAATTATATTTAATGTTCTGGTGGTTAAAAAGGGAGCTAAGTTCATGCAAGGTTGCTACAAAATCGATGGGTAAGCGAAATCGAAAATCCATCAATTTATTACTGGCCTCACTCCCTAATAGGGTATTTATTGCTTCAATGTTTTGAATAAACAAAGCCAGTTCAGTGGCCTGCTCTTCGGTGAGCAGGCTCCATCCATCAAACGATGAAGGATTGTCCGCATGAAAATAGCCATAGTTAGTTTTTAGATCGGGTGATTTCACATAAATACGTGTTGGCCTTCGTAAATTTTGCTTCATTTCAAAGCGGAGCACTTTTTTCATCAGATTAATTCCAAGTTATTGATTGCTTGATTATGGAATAGCATCCCAATAAAAGTCAATATAAAACAACTTTTAAATAGTTGTTTTATATTGACTTAATCTCGGATTTTTGTAATAATAATCATGTTCATTAAGAACATCAGAAATCAAAATTAGGATCTAATATGACTACAATAATTACTGCACAATCAGTTAGCGACAATCAACGCCTTTCCTTCTTACCTAAGCATTTTGGCTCAATGATGATAAGAGCCGAACAATCCATTTATAAAACATTAAGAACGCTGTGCTCCTCTTATGACGGAGGCTACTGGCATTTTTACGAATTGAGTAATTGTGGCTTCTACTTAGCTCCTGACTTAGATGAGCAACTTCCCATCTATGTGGAAGGTAATGGCTACGATGGGCAAGTGAGCTCAGATGCTGCTGGAATCATTACAACCCTGTGTGTCCTTAATCAATTTTGTTGGATGACTAAATCGGATAAAACAATCCATCAGTACTATTTATTACGGGATTACATCGAATACCACAAGGAAGCAGCGGACATTTACGCAGCGATTGATTAATCACATTAAAAAGAGGTCGTAAATTTAAATTGCGGCCTCTAAAAAGTGGAAAAAAAAATCAAGATTAATGTTGGATAAAGGAAAAATGATGAAATTAAGATTATACCACGGACGCAATAATCCAGAACAAGAAATGAATGACTGGGGTTTTGAAGGCGCAATACTTAACGGAGTTGATGGGATTATATGGACTTATGGGGTGCCAAGAGTCTTCTTTGTTAATGATAACGCTTTAAAGACGGCGAAGGATTTAACGGGGTGGGATGAGATTTCTGTGTTGCTTCCACTCTTTGTCTTTTGCGAAAATCATAACAGATGATTCTTCAAAGAAATGACTAATATCATCGATCCCAGCCCATGAGCAGTACGCCTTTATTTCCGAGTAGATATCTTTGGTTATTTCGATTTTAATTTTTTCTTTTTCAGGTGTTACTTTCGCACTGATTAAAGCCATAATAAGTCCTCAATTAAAATTTATAAAATAGCGTTAATAGCGATTATTGAATGGATCATAACTGCTATTGTATGTTGAATTACGATGATAATCATTATTCCAATAATTGTCTCTATCAGATGCACTTGTTCCAATAGAATTTCCCATGCTATCTAAAGCACCAATCATTGGCAGTCCCGTTGCAGGATTGTATTGTGTTTGATTTGATTCAATATCGAAATTTTGTTTATTGTTTTTTGCGTTTCTTGAGTTGGTAATAATGATAGCTAAAAACACAACAATTATTAAGATTGGAAGCATGATCATTTAAAACTCCTTTTTAAAGTATTAAGTCAGATGGTAGAGAACATCACCAATCGAGTCAAATCACAAACGCGCAATTGAACTGCGCTCAACAAGAAATCAAACAAAAACCATAAAAAAATCATAAAAAAATCATGGCAAATAAAAACACAAAAATAGTAACTTCTAAAAACAAGCACACACCACGCAATATAAATATTGCATTTTATTTCAGATAAGTTATTGATAATTAAGTAATATTTATTATAAATTTTGTTTTTAATTTTTTGAAAAAAATCTATCTCATAGATTGTAATCTTTTGTAAACAATTTATAATCTATTGAAATTAAATAAATTAATTTAAATTTGATTACAATTGCACACTTTTTTATAAAACTCTCCAAATTAATTATTGAGTTCAACTTACTGTGGGTAATGTAAAAAATCGTCAAGGAAATAAAAATGACCAGCTTATCCGTGCGACTATCTGAGGAAGAAATAGCGTATTTAGAGGCTATTTCAAAGAATAAAAAATTATTTAGATATAGCTCACGTCGCTCACCAGGTAGAGCATTAAAAGCATTAATAAAGTGGTGCGCTGAAAACAAAATTGATATTAGTGAGAATTTTGAAAAACCGGCAAATTCTTCCAAAAAATTATTGGAACAATTGCATGTCACAATGCCGCATATTCTTTATTTATTAAGGATGCATATTCTTATGGATAGTGGCAAAATTTCAAACGAAGAAATTACCAGCGCAAAGCGGCAAGCCATTGATTATATCAATACCGTTTGTGGTGAATTCCAACTCCATAAATATACTGAAATCGAAGCAATTCCGAATAGCATAGGCATGAAACAACTTCCTATTGAAACAGCAAATTCTGGTTGGCAAGATTCGAAGTAATATATTAATAGGTTATCGCTCAAGAACCAATTCTTTTGGTGAAGAAGTTATTCTATGAGCCTGAGTTGGCATTATATTATTAGTCAATGGATCACTAATTTTTTTATCTTTTAATAGGGCTTGCTCTTTAGGAAACAGGCCCGAAGTATCGCCTGTAAACTGACTAAATTTTTCGTAATTTTTTAATAATTCATGTCCACTTATTGTTTTATTGATAAGGCTTCTAACACCTAAAATGCCCCTGCTTTTCAAGGTATCGTTGAAATCTGTGCCAGATTTGTCGGGAAGGACTATTGAGATCTTTTTCCCTGCTTGCTCCAAGCGTTCTACCGCCTTTCTGATAAGGTTGTCTGAAAATGTTTTTTCTCCATCATTGTCAAGGCATAAAACCACATGATTTCCTAATTGCTTTAGATTGACATTAGCAAAATTACTTTTACTTAAGAGTGCAAGAACATTAGCATTTTTATCACTTTCAAGAATCGATAGACCTGTTTCGACTCCTTCCGTAAGAAAGGTAACATCTGTATTGCCGTGTTTATTTAATTCAATCCCGATACCATTAATGGAGCCATAGGTCTGTTTGGCAATGTTTGACTGTTTGTCTTTGTCTCCTGAAATAGGATCAAGTCTTATAACTTGGACATGATTAATTTTCCCCTCTTCATCCTTTGCCACACATAATAAAGCTGGAACATGTGTTTTGTCCTTATCATGCAAGGTTGAAATTCGTGGTAAAAATCGTAATGCTTCACTTTTATATTCTAAAATTCCGCGATTTTTAAGATATGCTTCAGCGAGTGTGCCATGAATGGGGCGACTCTGATTAAAAAGTTTTTCCGCATATTGTTTTTTGTTATTTGATTCTTTGTGTCGTATTTTCTGTATGGGATTAACCTGCCGGATTTGTACCTTATTGTCCTCGTAATTTAAGTAATCTTTAGCGTAGCCAACCGTATCCTTGAAATCAGAGAAACCCATTTGCATAGCAATTAATTGCAACGCATTGCCTTTTTCTCCTGTTTCAAAGTTATGCCATAAACCTTTTTGGAGATTTAAGCTTAAGCTTCCTTTGCTTCCATATCGAAGGTTATTTGATGAAGAAAGTTTTTGATTCGGCTCACCTAATAAATGATGAGCCAAGTTCTCAAATTGGGCTGTGAGTGCATCGCTGATTTTTTGTACGGTTTCCTGTCTCCTTTCAAAAGTGAGCTTCTTGTTATTATTTTTTGATGAAATTTCTTGGCTCTTATTTAGTTCAGATTTAATTTGAATCTCACCTGTTTTTTTCAACCCATTAACCAACCAAGCCGATGTTTTATCTCCCTCAAATTTCTTATACCGCTCAATCAGCGCTTGTTGATTTTCAGTATAAATGGTTACCTGAGCTCTTGGGCGAGTCACATCAATGATGTGCGCGCGATAGCTGGTGGCCTGGCGCCTTTTTGCAAGCTCAAGTGCAATGACAAAGGGAGATGTTTGTCCCTGCGCACCAAATGCCGTTGTTGAATAAGCATAATCCCAATGACGATGTTCTAACTGAGTTAAATCAATCACTAAAGAACCTTCTTCATTTTTTAGATGCGCTTTTTGATTAAATAGGGATTCAATGGTGTATTCTTTGTTGGCGATATGGCTAATATTTTTTTGCGACAATTTAAGCCTAATACGATCACCGGAAGCAAGATTGACTTGCTCTTCTTCATAAACTGTCATGCCCGACTTGATCGCTATTTTGGCAGGATTAATAGAGAATTTAATTTTGCCCTTTTCTAAACAGTGTAATAAATTTTTTTCTTTATCTAATCCTTCAATCTTGAGATAACCTCCCTTCTCAGCAACAGAGTAATTTTTCTCAAAACGAATTATCTGTCCAGGTTTGAAGTGATTTACATCCAATAACTCTGCGTTCGTTAACGAAACATTTTTAAGTCGTATGCATGAGATCTCCTCTTTTGCAATTTGCCCTTGTTCTTTAAGTCCTTCACGAATAAGGCTATTAATGATTTTTCTATCTTCATGCGCATGCGCAATAACCAAAGTCTTTTCCTGATGTTCGGGGATACGAGATAAATAATCATTCGCTATTGCTCTGTAGATAGGCGTGTAATCTGTCTTTTTTTCTTTCTTATTAAAACAGCTGATTTCAGTTACAGAGGTTTTTGTTTCGTTTTCCAGAGGAGCACTTCGCTTAATGTAATCTTCGGGATTGATTTTATTCAACTGATTAAAAGAGTCGTCAATATTTTTGTTAATTGCATGCAATACTCCCTCTTTCAAAATAGGATTTGCGTTTTGTCTCATAATTTCGGACATTTTGGCTTGTTTTTGAGATGTAGTTTTTATGGTTAATTCATGAGGAATTCCCGCAGTTGGCGATTGTAATTGAGTAATATCTCCTGAAAATACAGCGCGTGCGTTAAAAGATTTTATTTTTTCTTGGATATTCAAATAATCTTCATTACCTATCATGGAGCATTCATCAATGATAAAAAGTGTTTTATCGTCAAACTTTTTATCTTCTACTAGAAATTGGGCAATCGTTTGGGCGTCAATTTTGTTAGCAATCAGCTCTTCCTTAGAAGTGTGCATGGGAGCTAACCCTACTACATGGTAACCGGATGCTTCTGCTTTTTGCTGCAAGACTTGCATCATGGTGGTTTTACCAACACCAGCAAGCCCTTGCACAGATACAAATCGATCTCTTGTACCAAGAACCAAAGAAACGGCACTTTTTTGCCCATGAGTGAGGTGCTCAGGGAATGTAATTTCTTTTTCCAAAATAGGAGAAAGGCAATTTTGTGCATTTTTATTGTTAGCAAGAATTTGTTGTTCAACTTTCAAAGCTTGTGGTGTTATCCAGTAGGTGTTTGCATGGATTAACTCTCCCCTCTCCTGTTTCTCGGAAAGTGCTTTTTCAATATCTGTAACAGATGCTTTACCCATTGCCGAAACTACCGCTTCTTTTAGTAAGTTATAATGGGAAATAGCCGCCTCTCTCTCACCCAATTTTGCTATAGCGAAATGTAATGCTTTGGAAATAACTGTTTCAGAGGAATCCAAGCCTGATTTTTTAAAAATTTCCTCCAATTGCTTAAGTGAATCCTTAATTGCTATAGGTGCAAAACTGCAATCTCGATAAATCATCGTTGCAGAATTCTCAATTGATTCTTTGATCGTGTACCGTAATTGTTCTTTAACCAGCGCCTCACGCGCTTTGTCTTTATCTTCAGTATAAAGGCGTACAGTCTTAGCAAATTCAGCAATTTCTCCAAGACAATTTTGATTGATTTGATAACTTTTCAGGGGAACTAGGGCATGATTAATGGGATTTTTAAGATGAGATGGCTTTTTTACATAATCATAATCAAGTTTCAGGGAAGTTAATTCTTCATTGGAGAAATAGAGACGTGATTTGCCGTTATGGCTTAACACCACACCGTCTGATTGAATATCAGTTACATAGAATTGCTGGCCTTTATTCATTTTAAACTGCCCTATCATAAAGTCCTGATGACTACAAAGAACATCCCCTGCTCCGATTTCAAGCGGCTTGGTTTTGGTAACCAAAGCATCATGAAGCATCGAAGGTGTTACGTTCTTTTGAATTCCGTTTTTATCTTGCGCCACAAGATGGTGTTCGTCTTTTGCGACAATTTTCAGGTTCTCTTGGTTTTTGGTAAATGGACTTAAAGTTATTTGATATCCAGGTTCGTAAAATTTGAGATGTTTTCTTTGAGCTTCACTTAAATACTCATTACCAAGCACCGTTATTTCACGCGTATGCCAGGAAATTTCCCCGTGGTTTTGCAAGTGAGCACGAATTGATTCAGTTAAATCTTTGTGATCTTTATTGGTTAACGCTATAACATGTGTTTGTTCGCGCTCCTCTTTTCCCATTTTGGCAAAGCATGCTGCAACATCTTCTTTTCCATGCTGGGTAGGATGAATTTCAATAAGATGCTCTGGTTTAGATTGTTGCGAAGTTTGACTTATAATTTGAGCTTCACGAAGTGCTGTGATGGGGTTGCCGGCATGAGATCCCGCACGTGATTGCTGATTATTTAAAAGAATAAGTTTGCTTTGATTTTTTTGCGCAAGCCTTTCTAAATCGGATAAATCATTATAAGAAAGTTTTTGTGCATCATGAATAATAAGGACATCATGTTGTGCCTTACCTTGTTTAATTTGCTGTTCATAATTGAATTTAAAACCAGAGACTGTATGTGCCACATTAGGTTTAAATAGATTAAAGAACCACTTTTTCCAGGTTGAACTATCGCGGTGAATAGTGTCATTAATTCGTGCTGCCTGAAATTTTCCCTGATTCAAAATAAAAGCACGAAAACCCTCTTCTTCAGTTGTTTGTACCAGTTCTTGAAGCAATTCCTTTTCTGAAGAGAGTCCTTGTATATCAATCAAATGCACCGCATCTTTAGAGCGCAAGATATTAGCACTCAAAGAAGCCCCTTCAACATCAATTGCAAAGCCTCTTTTCTTTGTTTCTCTAAACTGTGCAATGAATTGTTCCTCACGCTTAAGCATATTTTTAGAGGTATAAAATTGATGTTCAATCCCGAGGATTTCTTTGGTTTGTAATTTATTGGAAAGTTCTTGCTCCAATTCTTCATGTGACACCAAGCCCACCGCAAATTTAAAGGCTTCTTTGATGAGACTTGCATGTTTAATGTGGGTATTAAATTCAGATAAGTGATCGAGCGCATCATTTAATGCTTCTTTTGCATCAGCACTAATCACTAAATCCTCATTAATTTGCACGTCTCCGGCATCAATGGACTTTGATTGTGCGATTAATCGTTCAAAATCAATTCCATATTTCTCTGCCTCTTCACGCCAAAATTCTTTTAAGCTGGCGTTGTCCACCGTTTCTTTTTCTGATCTCAAGTCCAAATTGGCTTTTTCAGCCGCTTTAGCACTGGTTAAAGAAAGTTCTTGAAGCCGATTAAGGATTTGAACCCTTCGTTTGGAAGTGTGCTCCAAATAAGCTTTTGGCAAACCCTTAATTTCGAAATTGCCATATTCATCTTTAACCTCAATATCATATCCAAGCGCCCTTATCTCTTTTGCAAGCTCTGAAGTATATATAAGACCAAAGTAATGTTGATTTTTATAAAGCTGTTCCCGAAAGCCGTTATCATTATGCTCCTTGTCATTTTTGCTTTTTGAAGACAATGCTCGCCATTTTCCATCGGAACGTTCTGTCATGTTCAGAATTAGGCAGTGATTATGAAGTTGAGGATCGAGCTCTCTTGAACTTGTATGTTGAAACTGGGCAACAACTAAATTTTTAGTTTTTTCAAAACGAGTTTCTCCTTTTTCAGTAATGCGTGCTTCAGCAATTTGATCTTCGATGGCATCCAAAGTCTTGGATACTGCTTTTTCATGTGCTTTTATTAATCGCTCATCACCACCAACAAGGCTTAATAAGGAGACTGATTTTGGTGCAGATAAAGTCACGTCCGTGGCAGGCCTATGTTCAATTTCACCTTTTTCATTTTTGATACCTAATTGCTGTCCAGACGGTAATCTTCCTTGTAAAAGAGATAGAAAAGCTTCTCTTTCAATCATTCCTGACAAGCTAAGTGTGAATGCTCCCTTTCCATACCAGCTTGATGCCTTGTCCAAAGATTCAATGTCAGAAAGATAATAATTATCTTCCGCATTGTAATATTTAGCAGCACCTGATGCTGACTTAACAGGTTTAATCGACAACATAACTTCCCTTGCTCTTACTGATTAAAATCGTGTTTCTTCATACATCAAGGAGGCTTCTCTATTTTCAATTTGCTCTGAATTATTGGGAAATTTGTCTGAATACTTTTCCTCAGATTCCTCTTCTTCGATTGCAAAGGCCTCCTCTTCAAATGCTTGCATTTTTTTTATATCTTTATCAGTAAGCGGATTATTTTGAGCTTTGATTGCGATTTGATTAACTTTTTCCAAGGCATCAAAATCAATGCTTCGCTCAATTAAAGGTTCAATTTTCACCGGCCTTTCAATGTAATCGCTTTTAATTTTGGCAATGGGATGGTTACCCGTTAATCTTACATAGCACTCCAAATCTTCCATGGTCATCACACTGCCCGCATCCACTGTTTTACGAACAATCTTTTGTGAGCCAATGGTATTGCCATCCCTGATGGAATTAGGTCCATAGGATTGCGACTCGCGAACCTCTTCAATCACTTGTTCCCCTAAATCATCGGAAACCCATTTCGCTACACGACTTTTAGGACTTCTGAAATAAAGACTGGTATTAAGTAAATCCACAATGGCATGAGCCTCGTGGCTTCCGTAGAGAAATTCAAGTTGTGAAATAGATTGAATGCCGACTGCAACACAGCCCCCAAATTTTCGAATATCAGCCAAAGTATCGGATAACATTTCCAAACGATGTAAACTCGCAAGCTCATCCATAATTAGCCAAATGCGTTTATTGGTGTTGGGCTTTAATGATTGGATTCCCAACATTGCAAGCCCTAACCACAGCGATATCAACGGCTTAATTTCTTTGTGGTATTTCGAACGAGAGGTTATAAATAACCATCCCTTTGGTTTATTTGAAGAATCATGAGCGTTTTTTATCCATTCTTTAATTGAAAAGCCTGAATCCTTATCTGGATTTAATCCTTCTAAAAAGCGCAAGGCTTTAGTGTAAGTAGCAAGTACGGATTTGATAGAAATCGCTGTTTTTTCAATTTCCTTACTGACTAAATTTTCAGATTCTGTGCCCTTTAGAATATCTCGCATCTCCTCAAGCGAAGTTGTCAATAACAGCTTCAATAATAAAATAGCGTCTTTATCATCTCTATTTCGAATTTTCCAAGCCATGGAAGTTAAAATTGTTCTTGCCGAATCAACCCAAAAGGGATCACTTCCCTGCACAGATTTGGGAATAAGATAAGCAGCAAGGCTGCCAAATTCCATTGGATTTTCACATTCCTTCCATAAATCCCAAGGAGCACAACGATTGGAAACAGGGTTAAGCTCTACATCCAGTTTTTCATCAAAGAAATAAGGTTTTATAGTGCATTCTTTATCATAAATGATCGCAGGATCACCAAGGCGTCTAATTTCATCAAGAAGCCTCATAATCGCTTGGGTTTTTCCAGAGCCAGTTGATCCGTGGAAAAAGAATCCCTGAAATTCCGAACGAGCAGGTATTGGTAGTACTGACAACATCCTGATATCAGAAACACCACGTGATGAATTCACCACTGACTTTTTTGTTTCTTTTAGCGAATGGCTTAGCCTAGTACCTGAAACAAATTTATCTTTACTATATTTCTCTCCTTTGCGAATAAACAAGCGCGTAAAGAGAATAATAATTCCTATATAAATAATCGTGCCGATGAAAAGAGACAATAGTGTATTACGTAAAAGAGAGGCTTTAGCATAATGAATAGCTGATTGAATGGTTTTGGCTTTAAGATAGTAGCTTGCATTTACTGTACTGCCATTAGTGCTAGTCCATACAACCTGGTCTTCATAGCCTGTTTTCACTAAAAAACGACTATACTCCTGCAATCCCAGTAACTTAATTTCTGTCCAAGATGTATATAAAACTAATAAAGTGACAAGGAGGATAAATCCAATAATAGCAAGATTTAAAATACGTCCTGAAACCTGGAACCATTGTTTCCAATTGTAATCAAATATTTGTCCACCACGGATAAACTGCAACGCCTTTTGTTTCATAATAGTGCCTCAGCCACTGATCTTATTTTTCGTGGCTTTGAATGCATGGCCCATAACATTCAATAACGGTGCAAGACCCACGCGTTCGAGATCAGTTGTCGCATAAAAAATCGTTCCGACAAAAGCAAATAACAAACCTACAAACTGAGAAAGCAAGGTGTAGATAATTTCATAGGCTGGATCGATTAATATTTCTTCTAACTCAACAAAATGCTCACAAATGGCAATACCAAAAAGAAAGATTCCGATATAAGTAAAAATGAAGCCATGGGCATATTGCTTTAGTTTTGTTTTAAAAAAAGGGGTTGTTTTTAATTCAGACGGCATCATGCGTAATAAAAGCAGTACACGATACACTGGAATAGCTACAAATAAGCCAATAAATAAACAACTACCCCCTGTCACAAGAATGATGTAAAACGTAAACGGGGCATGATACAAACCAACTGCCTTTAGAATGAGCTTACCTAATAGGCTTAAACTCAAAAAAATGAAGGACAGCGTGAAGCCAGTTGAAAAAATGCCATTAAAAAATTTTAACGGTGATGGTGTTTTAAAACGTACATTGGGTAGGTTTTTTAAATCATCTTCTATATCTTGTTGAACTGAAGTATTCATGTATCACTCCTTGTTTATAACATGGTTGTTATTTTTATAAAGTTCCTGGTTATCCTTAATCGGCTCACTAACTTTTTTCATGATATTTTCTGCATCCTCCTTCACACTCAATTCATGATTATCTCTTTGAAGTTTCTTGGCATCGGCCAAATGAGAAGAATTCATTTCCATTAATCCTTGTGCACTTGCTGCCCTCCCCACTTCGCTAGCATCACTCGCATATTGGTTTCTGACAGAATGTGCTGCTTGAATTTTTGAAGCCTCCGTATGGTGAGCGGTTAATAAATCTTGCTGTGATTGTGACAACGCCTGATGGACTTCAACAGAAAGAGCTTGTTGTCCCCTATTGGAATTTAGAAATTCATTTACCCATTTATCCTGCTGTTGAATACTCTGAGTATCCGTTTGTAGCATCACCTGTTCCCCTCTTGATCCATAATGAGAAATAACCCAATCGTGATAAGCTTGATTAAGGTTTTGATCAATATTCATTGCCTCTTCTTTTGCATGACTCGCTGCTTGTTGCAATTGGGCGCTGTGAGCATATTCGCTAGAGGATTGCTCAATTAGAGATTGCCCTTTAGCAAAATTTGCGGCTATTTGTTCAGATTTGCTCAAGTTATGAGTGTCTGTCGCATCCAGATGATTATTTTGTGCAGTGCTTACCATATGATTGAATGCTTCATTAAATGATTTGCCATAGCTTGAGTTATTAAATTTCTGAATACTATGGCTTGTAGAAACACCTGTACGTCCTGTCATAGAAACTTCACCTGAAGCACCGGATACCCATTCGACACCTTTACCTATTAATGATTTTGATGAATTGATTCTTCCAGTAATAGCCGCTTCTGCACTAATTTGTAGCGAGCCATCATGATGTTTATTGAATTGATGAATTGCATCTTGCATTTTCCGCAAATCACTACTGTAGCTATCTGTGCTGGTTATACTTTTTCCTTCTCCGCTGCGATAATCATTACTGTCATTTGTTGTAAAATTGGCAAGCTCACTTAACCCTGTTTGCAAATGTTTATCACCAGCGGTTCTTAAGCTAGAGGCATGATTAAATGACTCATTGGCACTTTGGTGAAGGGAGTCAATAACCCGTTCGGAGCCATGGACACTAACAGCCGCACTTGAAATTGCCGAAGAAACATTACCTATACGGCTACCATTTGCTACTTCAGACAGTAATGCCCCATTTTCTGTTTGAACTGTGGCACGACCTTCCATGTGCTGGTAATTGGTATCAAATTTATGAGCATTGGTGTTTTCATAATTCATATTCCAACCACTGTAGGAAGCCATTGAGACATTTCCCTGAGTGGCCGACTGAGCCTCACTAACGGAAAGAGATTGTGCCATCCCACCAAAATGTTGTGATGCGGTACTTAACACGGAAGGCAGTCCTTTAGTAATTTGATAGGCTAAAAAAGGAACGCTTGCAGCCAAGGCTCCTGCGGTATAAGCAAAGAAACTATGTAAATTGGCAATCGAATCAATGGTCGAAAAAGTGACGCCACCTGTTTTTTTTCCAAATAAAGTGATGGTTGACGATGCAGCTAAAGAGACAAAAAAGTGAATAATGATAAACATAGGTGGCCAAGACCACAAATACACTTGTGATTGTAAATAAATGACATAAACATTTTTCATCGTTGGAAACAAAGCAATTAAAACAACCAGGGGGAATATGCAAATCGTCAGCATCCACATTACCGTCATATAATAGGGCAACCTGAAGCTCGCTAACCAAAAACTATTTGCCTCGGCTACATGCATTTTTTGAAGACTAGTTGTATTAGTGAAATTCATTAATTCCGCATCAGCACCAGCAAAAGCAAAAGCATCCGCAGCAGCATTCCGTGTGGAGTTAATAAGTATATTTTGCGTTAAAATATCGGCAGCGTTTTTAGAGACTTTCATATAGTATTGGTGCGCCGCAGACAAACTATTGTTGAATTTATCCTTGTTTCCCCGTGCCATTAAGTAACTTAAATGTTGAAGCTCTTTATTGAGAGCTTTTGAAAATCTTGGTTTTAGAATACGAGCAGCATTAATACAGCTAACATTCTTACCACTATGTAACATCACGTGATAAATTGGGGATGGCTCTTTAAAATAAAGATTTATTAAATCAGAACTGTTCTTAAGCATATTAGGACTGATTTGTTGGCTGCCTAACAGTTTTGCAGAAAATACGCATTGCCTAATATAAGATGATAAGTCACGTGCCAACTCAGGTGACATTGAAAGCTCAGTACCAGTGGATGCAAGCCAGGTTCTGGCACCAAAAATCATGCCAGTTTTTGTGTAATCCAAATCATCAGGCATATGAAATGCAAAGCTGAAGGCTTTGGTAATTCCGTAGCCAATCCCGCTAATTAATGCAGCCGGAAGTGCCGTACCTAGCGGCACATTATCCACGGTTAACGCAGGCCCTGTCGAATCGGCTGTTTGCATATCCACAATGGCCACGTTGACCCGTAAGCCAATGAGACCATATAAAACAAAAAATGACAGTACAATAAAGCGAAACAAAGACTCGAGTTTTTTGCCACATATATATTGATAACTCACCATGCTTACAGCGAGAATCATCATTATATCCATAGCAGATTTAAAGGTCGCAGTCCCTACCAATGTCACCATAGCATCGAGTACGGTTTTTAAATACTCACCATTTTGCGGGGTATAAATCAGTAAAATACTCATTGATAATCTCCCTCATAAGCAAGTCTCAACATAGGCGTTAAAGCACTTAATGCTTGTCTAATGTTGTTACGAACGAGCTCATTGGTTTTTAATGCCGTATTAAACCGATCCCGACTTTCTGTATTAAAATGTTCAACAAATTGCTGAGCCAATTGCAAATTTTTTAATAAGCGCTCTTCATTGACAGCTCCAAGCTCTTTACCGGCAAGGGATGCTCGAATAACATCTAAGGAATTTGAAAGATATTGAGCAAGTAAATCTGTAGCAACACTTTGAGCGAGTTCAAAACTACCCTGAATCCCAATATTTTGCTGAGCATTAGCTGAAATAAGCTGAAATACTGCAGGCTGCGTCATTTCAATTAAACCTTTTTGCGCAGCTGTCAAAGGGGTTCCCGACTTAATATTGCTGTATATTCCATCAAGTAGCGCTTGCACTTGAGACACTAAGGCATGTTTTGTATCAATAGTCTGATTACCAGATGCATTAATAAGAAGACAGCGAGATTCTTTACCGCTATCCCTGCACTCATAACTAGGTAACTTGCCACCATATAATAAAGCTTTTACAAAATCCTGATTATTGGCAAGGGATGGATAGGTACGAATAGCTCCCTTTTCATTGAAAACTAATGTTCCTGAAATGGACATGTATACTTCTGCAAGCTTTGGATCACTTGCAAGAAAGGAATTAATCTGCAAGGCATCCCAAACAACATTAGTATTTACCAAAACACGGTCTTTGTATTCTGGGTTGCTTTTTGCTTTGCTTAATTGCTCATTCACTACACCACCGGTTGAACATTGTTGTCTAGCCATTGCCCAATCCGTAAATGCACCTGTATGAGCGCCTAGATCTTCGCAAATTTTTTGACTAGCTGCCCGATTTTTTGGCCAAAGAGCAGCTGATAAATTTTCACCCATTTCGCAGGAATTAAAATTATTACCATTAATGTCATTAGCTAATTTCTGCATGTATTGCATGGAATGGGCAATTTCAGGAAGCTCTGTTTCTAAGGCTAAATTTAATGCATAGCCTGCCCCACTCGATAAAATGGATTGCATAAATTTGACAATTTGATCTGCTTTAATAAAGGAAAAACCACCAGCAAAAATATCAATACCACCACAGCCTGAACGAAATCCAGGAACATCGACATGTGCTAACTGAATATTACGAACCTGATTTCTCGCATAAACTGAGCCAAGCGAGCCAAAACCTGCCGCTTGCGTTTCATAAGAATGACTCCCTGTCACATTGCCTTCAAATCCTAAATTATTAAAAAAGTGATTGAGATCAATGCTTGCATTTGCCCATACTGCATCAGATATTAGAAGACATAAAGAAAGCGCTATTACCCTAATCATTAAATTTCTCCTCAATATGCTGCATGAGTTCGTCAACTCGAAGGGCTAACTGATAAGGTTCTGCTTCGCCAAAAAGAGTCGCATAGGCCTCTAAGGTATGACGATTCACTAAAAAAAGAGCTGGTACTGCAGGTTTGTACCCACCGGATGCATATAAAGATTGAAATAACTGCGGCGTTAATGGTTTGGCCTCAAAGCCTGGAAGAGATTCACCATCCACGCTGTAGGATTGGGTTGAAATATGAAAGCTTCTCAAAAAATCTTTCAAGATGGGTGCGATTTTGTGACAATGAGGACAGTTAGAGCGATAGATAAATATAAAATAGTAATTATTCTGTAAGTCTTTTAATCTTTCGTTTTTAATTTGTCTTCCCATAATCTTCTGCTCTTTTTGAGCAAGAAGACCATTTAATTCGTCCAGCGCCACATTGGCATATGCGCTTTTGAAAGTAATCAGCAATATTAGCAATATAAAACGCATATTTATTCCTTAATCCCTTCATAACTGAATCGTTTGAAATTCGTTACCACATCCAAAAACCTTTCTCTTAATCCAGTCACGGAAACTAGTCCATAAGACAAAGGCGACATTTTTTGATTTTCAAGATTCACCAGGAATAAAGCAGGCATATAGCGTGATTTAAGTTCCATGGTTTTGTTTATTGTCTTAAGGGGAATGTTTTTAGGATTAGGTAGACCCGCAATTGGTTGTCCATCCGTTGTAACGGAAATCATTGAAAATTGATTATCTTTAACAAAAGGCATCAAAATAGTGAGAAATTTTTGTGAAATGGAACTATTACCGCGATAAAACAGTATTAAACCGTATTTCTTTGAACTTTCTTTAATCGCGCGATTCATTAACAAGTTCATTGAATCATTGCGAATAGCAACTGCATTATTATCGGTAGGAAAATTCAGGGTGTGATCCAATTCAGGATGGACGAGTAACACTTGCTGCCAGAAGCGGACAAACTCTTGATTCTTTTTCGCATAAATCATTTGTGCTTTCATGTATTCATGGGTTGCTTCAAATGATGGAGTAATAAGCGCTGTTGCGAGCTTATTTAAAGTCTCTTGACGTTGCTTCATCAATTTTTCATAAGGTGTAATTTCAGGTACCGTAGACTTAAGTTCAATTTTCTTTTTCACATGTTCGACAATCTCTTTAGTGTACCAATGGAAACCTGAAGCCTTATGCTGGATTATTTCCGCCTGGATAGAGAAAGAAGTAAGCAGAAGTATTAGTGAAAAGATTTGCATCATGATTCATCCATTTTTTTCTGAATGCGTCTTTTTATTTCTTCCATGGTTTGCGAAGGGCTCGGAGAATTCACATTAAAATCGCTTGCAATGCCTGCCTTTGGTTCCTTTATTCCGCTTCCGTATGGATAAATGGGATTTACAAAATCAACGCGGCTTAAGTCTATGGCTTGTAATTCATTCACACTTAATCCACCACAAGTAGGATGCTTAGGACTACCTAAAGCGCCTGCATTGAGTTGATTAAGACGCTCTTCCTGAATAATTCGCGCCATTTTGCTGTTAAATACGCAGTAAGTACGCTTATGCTCAACGCATATACCTAACTCTTTCTTGCTACAAAATTTGCCTAAATAATGTACGAGGTAATTAAGTTTAGCTTGGCCGAGTGCTTTATCTTCATCACGACAATGGGCTAGATTTAGCTTTTTTCCCCAGCCTTTATCCGAGCAACAATCAATAAAATCCCAAGACCATATTTTGCACTGGGTCACGTGGCCTGCAAAAAGGGTAGAACCGGTTTGAGAAAACTCATGACCTGCCTCCCCTACTACTGCCAATGGTGCGATATTTTTTCCAAACTCATCATTCTGGGTTGAGATATGCTGGGTACAATCACCGTCTCGGCAAAATACTTCTCGCAAACACTCAACATTTGGAGTACAAACTTTTTCTTGGCAACTGTATATTTGTTTATAAAGCGAACAAGTATTGTTCTCAAGTTGAGCGCATTGTGAGCTTAATTGGAGACACCCTTTTTCTTTTTGTACTTGACACTCATCAGTAGCAGCCGATGAACAGGAATAGACAGCATTTTGTTTCCAACAATCGCGAGTGACAGAAAGACCATCGATTACTTTCGTAGAGTTAGCATCCGTACACCACTCCTTTTTGATTTGACAAAGACCCCCCTTCCCTTCCAGCGCTAAACAGCCATTTTCCCAATGCTCTTCTGAAACATAGGACTTAGAATTTGCATCAATTGTTAAAGCAATCTGAACTGGATAGGCACGTTTCCATTTTTGTGTAATATTCAGAGTAACTAAGCCATTATTGTTGCAGCTCGGAAGCCCGACAACACTCACCCAGTAAGCAGGCTTTCCATTATTAATAATTGCGTGGACGGTAGCGGCCATATTTTCGCAAGGGTGATTTAGTCTAACAGGATTAGGCACACTACCACCTGCGGTATTGGTGATAGCACCAGTGACTAAATTAACTGTCACAATGCCCTCCCATTTTTTATGAACGACAAAACTAAAATCGGCTCGCTGATGAATATGTTCAAAATTGACCGCTATTTTACGTGTTTTGATACATTCCTCGTCAGGTAACCTTCTTGAGGTATAACATATTTCATCATGAGTTTTTATTTCACAATTTTGAGATTTTTCATTACACTTGATGCGTTCATTCGATATGCCATGGGTAATGGCATAGCTTTCTTCTTCAATCAATTTTGATTGTTGTATTGCCTTATTATTTTTATTAATCTCAAATTGATTTTTTCCGAACTGCTCTACCACAGTTTTACCACCGAAATCCTGCTTCAGGGCATTGGTAGCATCTTGGCTTAAATCTGTCTTTTCATTTTCAATACCTTGGTAATAGCGTTTTTGTTCTGGGTTCTCATTGTAGTCATTAAAAACATTCTCTGGCCGAAATTGATTCATAGCATTTTTGGGCTGTGCATTAAGTGATTTGGCATAATCTTTTAATTTTGAAAAATCCAAAGCAGTATTGTCAGAAAAAGCGACTCCACTTAAAAAAAACAGTGAAAGTTGTAAAAAACGACTAAACATGGCGATTCTCAAGGATGTGTTTAGCCAGAAGAGATGAGGATTCTCCTTTCTTTACAATAAGTTCTAAGCTTTTCTTAAGTGATGCATTGCCGTACACCACATCAAATGTTTGATTGGCACATAATGCTTGTGGCTCGCAATTTTCCGGTCTCTCAGTTACAACCAGTGCTGGTACTGCGGAAATATGGAATTGTTCAAACCAAATTGGATCAATGGAAACGCCTTTAAAATTCAAATGTTTCTTTTTGGCTTTGGCATGGTAATGGGCAAAAGCTTCAATCGTTTTTTTAAAATCATCATTAACTAACCCATTAATAACCACTGGTATTTTAAACTGTGCCGCTTCATCAGCTAAAGCAAAGAGCAGATCTTCAGGCATCGAGAAAGATACAAACAAAACTGCACCGTGTGCTCTTTGTGGTTGCTGTTTGATAGGAATTGAATTTTTACCTTCCGCGATGAATTGTTTAATTAGCGTTTGATATTCCAATTGCGTTTGCAAAGAACGTGTCTTAAGCGTATCAATTCTCTTACCTGTTACATGCGCGACCTGGCTTAAACCTTCTTCACGATAATTTTCTATCTCATCGTTGGTGTTAGCAAAGGCGTTCCAAGTAACATGCAGAAGTAAAATCACCCAAAAATAGCGCTTCATCTATTCTCCTACCTATTAAAGGAAACAACAGTTTCTTTTCTTCCAAATCAAAAACCCAAAATTATCACCATCACCTGGATAGGTGTGCCCTGCTTCCCAAGTTACAACCGATTGTCCAAAGGGATGACAACGATGGGCTTCAGGCAACGTATTAACCAATTGATAGCGATAACGGCTTTTAGGCAAAATAGCTGAAGAATAAGTGTGACAAATGGCCGGTGAGTCTTTTCCTACAGAATCACGTATCGCTCCTGGAGGTCGATGTAATTTAAAATCAGCTCGTTCTGCCAAAAGTGCTGCCGCTGAAATAGGACTTGCTTGATTAGCTACAAATCCCGTTAATGGATAGGTTGAACCCTGTGAACCTTGGCACCAAAATAGGCTATCTATTGCAGTACCTGTCATTGATTTGGTTGCATCTAAAGCACATGAAGCTCTTACTGCAGGTGTAGTAAATAAAACTGCTTCGGGGTTGATAATAAAAGCTAATTCAGAATCATTCCAGGTGGGGTCGAGTTCTGAAGGATAAAGAATGTCAAAGTCTTCAGTTTCCATGCATCCTAGTGAAGTTAAAACTTGAAGCCAGTACATCAACGGATATTTATACCAATGAACATAGTAAAATGCCCCACGTCCATCAGTATCTGGCATTTGTGAACCACCCAAACCTTGGTCTTTAATATTCAGTTGTATTCCTAGGTTCACCATGCACCAGGGTTTTCGAGTGACATCGACAAGTGCTGCTGGTTCCCAATAGCCAATGGTGACACCCAGACGAGCGCCTATTTTAGTAGGACACAAGCAAAAAGGATTACTTGGATTTTGGGTATCAGGGTAACTGCTTTTGACTAGTGCGGTGCTCCCAATAGTTAATGGAAAAAGGCAATCCCAGCAAATGTCTTTAATAGGATTGACAAAATGAGCTTTACATTGCGAGGCAAAACTCCCGAGTGGACAAAATACAAAAAGAAATAAAAGAATTGGTTTAAGGATATAAGTAAAGAGCTTAAGCATGATCAACCTCAACTTCCTGTGCTTTCCAAAGCAATCCCTGCTGAAAAACTATTGTCGGAACATGTTTAATGTGCAGAAGTTGAGTTAACTGCCCATTGAGATCAAAATAAACTCGACCAAGTGCATTAGCGGCTTCTCGTATATCACCACCCGTTAAAATGAATTTAACGTATTGATAGTCCCGATAATGATTTTTAACCCACGATAGCTGATGCTTATCATCACTATTAAAGAAAAACAGTGTTTTGGAAAATGTGACATGCTTAAATGGATTAAGACGCATGCCAGCTTTCGCAACTACTACCCCGTTGGGTAACCTTATGTCTTGGTTGATGGTAACGGTCGGATCAACGTAAAAAGTCTGAGGCGAGTTTGTTGTTGATAGATTAAGTGGAGAAGGCCTAACAATGTGCTTGCTTACCCGACCAATCACTTCCTGACGATATTTCTCAAGTTCACCACTTGATTCCATTTCATGTAAACGATTCATTAAGATTTGCCGAATATCTTTTTCCAAAACGGGAAAAATTTGACCGTAGTTACCCAAATTTTTACCGTAAGCTACCAAGCCTCCGAAAAACATGGTCATAATGAATAGCCCTTTAATCATGATGCTTTAATCTTTCAAAGGTTTGCCCAATAATCACATCTGTAATGTCTTCGATATGAGATACGATAACGGGCGCTGCAATAACAGTTACATTGTGGGATTTACCATAAGCAGATATAACTTCTGGTAAAGAGTTTGAATATTGTTTAAGCATTTCTGCTTGTTTGTTTGGAGACAATTGGGTACGACTTAACTGGAAGGCAGGCTGATGAAGAGCCCGTTTCATATCGATAACAACCAACGTTGGCTTGTTTTGCAATTGTCCATAAACAAGCATGGCTCCTATAAGCCCTACTAAGAAAAAGGCCAGAATCTTTTTTTTATCCCTAAATTCCATGACTTGCTCCATAATGCTCAATTGCTACCCTTGATACCGCCTCAAGAAACTCCAAACCACTAGCCACATAATTGGCAACTGCCTGATAATCGTCCCCGTCTGACGACAACAAAACTTTAGTAAATGGATCTACAAACAATCGATGGAATGAAGAAATACCATTTGCTCTAACCAGTACTTGGGAAAAGCCAGCATCCCGTGCTTTGGGAAAAGATTTGAGTAAATTGATTTCATATTCAGAAAAGGTTTCATGAGTTTTTTGATGCTCAAGCAAAGCGGATTGCTCCTGCAGGAAAATAAGCTTTAACGCAGAATTTTCCCAAGCAGCTCTCGCCTCAGAAAATTCAAAGTAATCATCAATTCCTTGAGTTATTGTTACAAAAGATGCCTTATGCCGTCGTCCTGTCCGAAACCCTTTAGTAATAAAATTCGCAGCAATTAAGTCTCCAGTAAAGAATGACCAAGCCTCATCTATTACACACATTTTTTGACGGCTTCTAGGAGAATTAAACATTCGACGTTGAAACTGAGAAATCACTGACAAAAGAACAGGAGCTCGAATACTTTGATTGTCTTCAATCTCTTTTAGGTCTACAACAATTAGGCGTGCACTAGGTGAAAGTTCAGAAGGTGCATTGAATGCTTTGCCGTGTTCCGCATGCGTGCAATAGCGATCAAGATTTTTAGCCAAAATTCTAGCGGTTGGATAGGTTTCTTTATCATCCTGGTAAAGCGTCAATAACCGATGCTGAACATCATCAATACACGTTTTATTGCCCGTTGCATTAAAGGACGTGAGAATCGCTTCCCGCAAAGTTCCACGATCATCATCACTTGCCCCATTTCGAGGACAAGCTAACAATTCAAATAAAGCAATGATGTCATCAATATCTCTCCATATATCAACCACATGAGTGAATGGATTCATCGCCAAGTTAGAATATTCGAGATAAACACCATCTAATGCTTCACAAAGCTTTCTATAACTACCGCCAACATCAATAATGAAAATGTCGCCACCATTAAACAAAATATTGAGCATCAGCATTTGGATAAAAAAGCTTTTTCCTCCACCTGAAGTACCTGTCACTGCAATGTTGTAATTAGTCCCAAAAGCATTTGAAAATGGATCGATACAGGCGAACTGTTCTCGCATTGTAGGAAGTAATATCCCTTTGCCCGTTCCGCACCAATCGGCCAGTATTGGCATATATTGTGTTGCATTCCAGGAAGATATCGGCCACATCATGGTGGGTAATTTAAAATCATTTTCCATATGAGCTGTGAAAAAGAAAGGCATGGAGACAAGAAAGTATGGAAGCTGCATCCGCCTACAAAGTGCTAACTTAATGCCGTTATACGAAAAAGCACTACGCGCTGCTTCTATATCCCGTGCAAAATCGCATATTTGTGAAAACAAAATAACGTTATAAAGCATTTTGCATGATCGAGTTTTATGTGAGGATAAGTCATCCCGAAATTTCCGCCACGCACGAGCCTGCTCTTCAGTTCCCGCTACATGCAGGGCATAATCACTTTTTGCTTTTTTATCCAGATCACGAGTTTTCCGGTTGGCACGGCTTTGCGCCTTAGCCAAGTCATCGACCTGATAAGTAACTGAAATAATATGATTGCAAGGAATACTTTGTTCTGGATGAAAAATATTATTAGCATTGTTGATGTTAGACCAAAGATGAAATTCAGAAGGAAGAGCATCTATCGTTAAAACAGAAACTAAAGTTTCATACGGTTTCCCTTGCTTATTTACCCCTCGAATGGTGAGTGCATCTTTTTCAACGTCGATATCAAAATCACGACCTACAACCTGATGTTTTATCAATTGCGTTTTGTCATACACCTCTTTTTTAGGGAAAATATTAGAAGGCTCATTTGCTAGATAAAAATTAAGCAAGGATAGCAAATCATTAACATCACATAATCTAAATCCCAATTTTGCAGCGGTGAGCGCTGCTTCAAAAGATACTTTGAATTGACCAAATGAAGCTTTCAATGCCTTCTCACCGCCCTTTTTAGGCTTGTCTATCAAAACATAACATTCAGTGTGCGTTAGTCTTGGTGCAATAGCTGTACTAGTTTGAAAGCCCTGAACCGCAGCCTTTTGATAAAATGATTTGAGGCTATCACCTAACAAATTTAAATGTTTAAACTCACTTTGATTAAACTGTGACGCAAAATTATCTAAGAAAATTCCGATTTGATTATGTTTGACTAAAATAAGCTGCAGGGTGAAATCATGGGAAATTTTGGTACGTAAAATATTGTCCAGTTGCTCTGCAATTTTCTCATTAGCCCCTGTTAAGGGTGTTATGCGGTAGAGCAAACCCACATTATACTTATTGACGAATAGCTTGGATTCACCATCAAAAAACTGATAAGGAAAAAGCTCAGAAAATGAGGGATATTGGTGCTCACTCAAATCTAATAGATTGTGATTTTTTTCTACATTGACCTCAAATTCCTTTTCATGCAGATACTGATTAAAAAGATTTTTTGTATCAACAACCCAATCTTTTATATTGTTTAGCATTCCTACTCCCTATCAAATGCCTATTTAAATTCTTTGCACGCACCTACACATCTTGCCTGCAGGACAAATTGTCCATCGTGAGTAAATCGTCTTTCATTAACCATTTGATTAACCTGCTCCATACTTTGACACCCACCTCTATCCACGAAAGGGCACCTTGCATCTTTATTGTCAAGAATGGATGTGCCACACCCAGTTAACATAAATATCCCCAATAGTGTGCTTCTCAACATTTTTCTAACCATGAGTGGCGTCCTTTGGACTTACATTTGAAAAAAGAGGCTCACTGCTTACCCCAGTTTGTTTTAAAAATTGCTGTGCCACTTGTTCATCCGGTTCCGAATGGGCGGAATAGACATTTTCTTCATGAACTGGATTCATGGTTTCAGATTGGGGAATACTTAATGCACGGCTTACAGTTGTGGTAATACCTGCTTCACTCTTTGCTTCTTGATTATCAATGGCCTCGCTTGAGTCATATACTTGATGTTTTCTATCAATCCAAAATCCCTTACTAAACATCACAGAAACACGTCGACCAGCCCGTGCAACAACCAAAGGATGATAGATATCAGCAATTTTCATAATGTAATCTGATATTCGGTTCGCCGGATTAGATAGTGCCCCTCCTCCAGCAGATTGAGCAAGATTTGCAGCGGTTGAATAGGTTGTAATAGCCCCTGTCTGCGGATTTATGGATTGAGCGGTTCCGTAGTTTTTTAAACCATCACCAATTCCAGCCAAAAAACCTGCAGCAGCTGTGTAATTTAAAAGTGGTTTTGTCTTTAAAATGGAAGTTCCCCTTAAGTCTTGCATGGCATCTAAGTCAAAAACCGCCCCATAAACCTTTTGCTCAAAATTTAACTTCCCGATGCAAGATAAAGTTTCCAGGTGCATTACCACTGCATCTTCAGACAAATCTCCATAAGTAGACACCAAAGCGAAACAACCATTTAAATGCGAGTGCTTATTGTTTGGCATAATGCCATCCGAATCGAGCCTGATAAGTGCCGTACCCATATTTTTCGCCCCATTAATCCCGGCATCTCCTTTGGCACCACTTAAAAGAACACCTTCAGCAAATGTCCCCGCCCATACATAATTATCCGGTGTTCTCTCCTCTCTAAAATTCTTTCGCCGATAATTAAAGTGGACGGTCTCAAGTCCCGCTTTTAAATACCGTTCCTTTTCTAACTGCAAACGGTTTAGACGATGTTCTTCCATTTCCTCACGTGTAGGAGGTGTTACTGCAACAAGACTTGCTTGGGCATTTTTTAGTAGTGTTACTTGAAGTTTTTCGTTTATTTTTTGATTTTCGGCTTCAAGCTTATCCAGCTTTTCTTTTAAAGCTTCCACCAAAGATTTGGTTTCGTTATCAGAAGGGTTACGGTTGTTTACAAGATTATTTTCATTTTTGGAAATCATCTCTTTTAATGCATCAATCTGATGTTGTTGTTTCTCAATTAATGCCTCGTCGCTGACTCTACTAAATGCTTTATCAAAAGCACCATCAAATACCGGCGGTTCAATTGTTTTTGATGTGTCAGATTCGTTAGAAGAAAATAAGTAAAATCCATAACAAGCACCAGCAATGGCTAAGAAAACGAGAGCATTCTTCAGCTGCTCTATTCTTGCCTTTTTATTGGCATTTATTATTTGTTTAAATCTAAGTAATTTTTTAATTTGAGCAAACATAATCAATTATCCCTTTAAACCAATATGTTCATCTCGATAAAATCCATATAGATAAGCCATTTGCTTCGGTGGTAAGCTTTTTTCCGACAGCTCAAGAGACAATAATTTATTGTTTTCAAAAAGAGACGGCGTTAACTCAACAAACTCTTTTGATTTATTTTCTACGCGATAAATATAAGCAGAAGAACCATTGCCCCTGTATTGTTTCAGTAGAGTTAGCTTGAGGCTTTTATGAAAATAAAATGAGGACGGTTTGATTTTGATTTCACTAAAACCATCTGGAATTTTTCCTTCCATGAGGGACGTCATAGCGTCATCTGTTCTATATTGCTCGTTTTGTTTACTCTGTGCGTAGTCGTAGCCTTTTTGTCCTTTGCGAACAAGCTTTAGTGTTTCTCCAAGCGTTTCATTCGGTTTTACCGTTAATGAAAAATGATGATCTTCATCCGTTGTAAAGAAAACAGTGAGCTCAAAATCGACTAATGGTTTAATATAAACTGATCCATCCAATTCATCCTCTGTCTCGGTCTTATCTACAATAAAGGTATGTTCTGGATAGCTCACTTTAACAATACGCTCACCTTCAACGAAAATTCGATTGAAATTTAATTTGGATAAAGAAGCATTAAGCTGCTCCCCTTCTTCAAATTTAATTTCAGAAGGTTGAGAGCCTGCAAAAAGTGCATTGGAAAACAATATGCCAGCTAGAAATATGCTAATTTTTTGCATTTTCTATCTCCTTTACTGACTCTGGCCACAAAACCCCATCTTTAAAAGAGAAGGTCAAAAGATACGTTTTATATTGTGGTTTGACTTGTAATCCATGACTTGTTCGATATAAAAATCCGTTGATTTTTACCTGTTGAAGGGCTGTATCTGCAGCAATTTCTTCTTCATAAAAAACGCTGCTAATGTTTTTTTCTTGGACTGCTTCCCGCTCTGCATCCAGTATTTTTTTAAACGCTTCTTGTCTGCTAGCAGGAATTAGATGAATTAATGACATAAAACGTGAGTCAACCGTTTCAGGGTTGTACGTTAAACGAAGATTAATGACTTTTATGGCCATTTCTTTTAAATAAGATGGGGAGTAATTCGATTCACTTAAATTAAATTCAGAAACACCGCAAACAGGAAGCCAGTGGACTTGTTTATGCTTGAATGCATACAAGCAAAGAAAGCTCAAAACCACGACAGCAAGACTCGAAGATAACGCCCAAACTAAAGTCATTTTTAATAGAAGTTGAGATCGAACAATTGCATTATCACGATAATCAGTATCCATAATCTCACCTGATATAAACTCTATTTGCAGAATTAGGAAACGTCCGAAAAAGGATATGCGTCATGGCTTGTGGAAATGACCAATAAACCATTGACAGTAGAATACGCAAGGATAAGCCTCCAAATTTAAAATGCATGAATAGGCTCAAGGCTGTTCCTATTAAAAATAATGTGGTGGCAAATCCTGTCACCAAACCAATCGCAGTCAGAAGAAATACAGGCACACCTGTTGTGACGGGTATACCTGCAATCTTTGGCTCATCTGCGAGCATAAAAGTTTGATAACTGTAAGCCATTATCTTAGAGCCCAATGGGTAAAAACCATTAAGACTGGGAGCCCGCATAAAACAGGGATACTCTTAGTTTTCCAGAAGGCATAAGCACCTCCCAATCCTTCAGCTAAAAGGATAAAATACTGTGTATCAGAACCTTTTCCGAAAGTAGCGCTGACATCAGCTTTTAATCCGCTTAGATGATTTGTTCCACCTGCATAACTTACATTTGTAAGTAAAAAATAAAAAAATGTTCCTAGGACAATAAACGGAAGAATATCTCTGCAATATAAATAAATTTTGACACTGGCATCGTCACATATTTTTTTAATTTTCACTTTTTATCTCCTTTTTTTTCAAAAAATCTATGCTTTTAATTAGATTTACTGCTTGAATTTCCTTTTTTTGGGTTGTGAAAATACCTTAGGCCCTAGTTGCCTAATTTCATAAATAATTGAGGTATATATCAGTCGTAAAGAATTACTTAATAATGACGGACGTCACGTATTAACCAGTGAAAGCTCTTCTGAGTCGTTCCAAAATGTTTATTTCGGATTCCAAAAGTATAGTTTCTGAAAGAGCAATTCTTGATTCTTGGGATACGTGAGTACAATTAGACCTATTGCTACCTATTTCGTTTAATTCATGTTTTGCAAATTTAACTGTCTCCAGAGCTTTATCTATCTTGTTATGAAGCAATTCATTTTTGGTCGCTTTGATATATGCTGATGCAATAGATAAATCTCCACGGCAAGATCCTAGCTGATCTTTACTTATAATATGGTCAATACTTCTTTTTACATGATCACATTGATTGATAGCTTGGTATTTATCAGACTCCGCTGCAAATATCGCAGTTGATAAAGAAGCGTTGAAAATTACTGCATAAGACAAATATTTAACCATTTTTTTCATATTACACTCAGCATTAATTGGTTTTAAATTCCTAAATTCAAATTTTCTCTTCTATGCGAATTCAAGTGTTTCACGCAATAACAATCACATAATAAAAAATCTGAGTTCTTCTATAGCTAAATCCCATTGTAAGTTCTTTTTAGATAATTTTCTGAAGACTTTTCGAAATTGGTAGGTACTGAGATTTCTTTAGAATTTTTTAATTTTCTTTGAAATATTTCATATCTATCAATGATATCGTCTTTTGGAGCCTCTATTCCTAGATCGATTTTTCCGTTTAAATCTTTAAGCACAGTTATATAAATTGTTTTATTTATAACTATTGTTTCTCCGACCTTCCTTTTTAGTACAAGCATCGTTACTTCCCTTTTACATATTTCGTTATTGGTTTACGACAGGCTTTACACTGTCTTGAAAAGAGTCATTTTTATGTTACGATCCTCGCGAAGGCATTTATTTTACCTGCGCATTGATGCGCAACCACTAATGCGCATAATATCACTTTGATAACAGGCGTCAATACCCCATGACAGAAATTTGTAGTCCTCAATTGACAGAAGTAAGTAAGATTCTTAAAAAACTTATTACTTCATTTGACAATATCTCGGGTTCTGAATTAGCAAAAAGATGCGGTGTACCAGTTTCCACAATTAATAGAATCCTTGCAGGAACAGTTATCGATCCTAAGATTTCCACTTTGAAGCCACTAGCGGATTATTTTGCAATATCAGTGGATCAACTGTTGGGATATGCGGCATTACCTGAAAAATTTGATAGAAAGAGTCAAAGTTTAAAGCCAACTATGGCCTTGCCAGTTTTTAAATTAAAAAATTTTCAATCAATTTCTCAAAAACCCAGTAAATGGTTTACTTGGGTGTCAGAAAGACAGGCGCAAGATGATACCTTTGCCATTTCAATAGATACTGAGGAATTTGAACCTGTATTTGCGAAAGATAGCGTATTAATTATTGAACCTTCTATGCAACCACCACAAGATAATGACTATGTGGCTCTAATTTTTGAAAATGAAAATATTATCGCAATAAGAAGGTATAGGATTGATGGACAAGATCATTATTTTGTACCATTGAATCCACAATTTAAAGCCGTGTTATGTTCTGAAAAGAAGTATAATTTGCTGGGTGTAATTTCTGAAGCACACACAAAATTAAGAGATATATAAAGTAGGATTTAGTTGTAAATGGAGTATTAGTAATGTCCAAGGCAGAATGGAAAGAGTTTGCATTACATATAATTAATAACTGGTTTTTAATACGCAGATCTATGTATTTTATTTTGATTAAGGATATCTATTTTTGCGATAAAAAACAACAAATTATGATAAAATATCAATGCTCTAATAAACGAATTGGAGACATAATTTCGATAACAGAATTCATGCAATCACCTCTAAAGCATGCAACCCATCCCGACCAAATGCTGCAAATAGGTATCGAGTTAGAAAGGCAGCTGAATAACCTAAAAAAGCATACTCACCCTAATTCAGAAGCTAAAAACCAACTCACAAGGTTCAAGAGAGTTTTTTACAATGAAGAAGAGATAACATGATTACTTCAGACGCTGATAAAGTTCCATTGCAATTTCGCTACTTTCATTTTATAGCTGCATTTTTTGTACTTTCTTTTATTATTTCTAATTTACTCGCAAGTAAAATAGCAAACTTAGGGTTTTTTGATTTTCCTGCCGGAATGGTTACATTTCCATTGTCGTATATTTTCAGTGATATTCTAACTGAAGTTTATGGTTTCCAAAGAGCACGACAGCTTCTTTGGTTTACTATATTTTGTGAATTTATGGTATTCATTGCCATTTCTGCTGCAGTTTCATTACCGTCTGCGAGTTTTTGGGACGGCCAAAAAGATTATCAGAATGTACTACTACCACAGTTCAACATTATTTTAGCTTCTTGCTTGGCATATTTTTTGGGTGATTTTGTTAATAGCAAATTCCTTTCAAAACAGAAGTTAAAACACGGGAACAACTTGATAACAGCTCGATTTATTGGTTCAACCGCTCTTGGAGTACTAGTTGATAATTCTGTTTTCACACTCTTAGCATATGGACCTTTATTCTTTTCAAATAATATACCATTTAATTTTATGGTTTGGTTAATAGTAAGCCAATATGTAATAAAAGTTAGTTATGAAACTTTAATGTCTCCCCTATCAGTAAAATTCAGTAAATGGCTCAAGCAAAAAGAAAAAGTGGACATTTATGATGTAAATACTAATTTTTCAATTTTTAAAATAGCCGTAGATGAAACACAACATTCAAATAAATTCTACCTGGACTAAATTTGTTAAACGATTACACCAAATTTATTAATTTTTATATTGAGGATATAACAGGAACAGGTTATTTGGCATTCAGGGATCTTCCTTTTCTTATAAATATTAACTCCGGCTCAAAAGCATTAGATTTTGGATGCGGCGCAGGTCGTTCCTCCAAATATTTAAAAAGATTGGGTTTTAATATCACAGGAGTTGATATA
The DNA here is from genome assembly GCF_003989745.1 of Legionella septentrionalis. GTDB lineage: Bacteria > Pseudomonadota > Gammaproteobacteria > Legionellales > Legionellaceae > Legionella_A > Legionella_A septentrionalis. Next base: position 6,817 of record NZ_RZGS01000019.1, on the reverse strand, counting down.
AATGCAGAAATAATTGCGAGGGCTAAACTTACTTTACCTACTTCAGAATTTTTAGTAATAGATAAATATTACCTTCCGTTTGAAAATGCTGAATTTGACCTTGTATTTAATTCATTTGTTTTATTTGATATGCCCACCAAAATAGATATTTTTTCAAATCTCATGGAAATGAAAAGAGTCTGTAAACCTGGCGGAAATATTATAACTATAGTTAACAGCGATTATTTATTTACAAAAAAATGGCTTACTGTCGAAAATAATTTTTCTCAGAATCTCAATTTAAAGAGCGGCGACGTTGCTCGTTTGTTTTTATTAGACATAAAGGTTGATATATACGACTACTTCTGGAGTAGTGAAGATTATAAAGAATGTTTTGAAAAAGTGGGGTTTAAAAAAATTTGCTTACATGAACCCTTAGGTAATATTAATGATGGGTATCCTTGGAAAGATGAATTTCTTTTTCCACCCTATTCTATATATATCTGTGAATGTTAAATCGAATTACATTTTTAATAAATTTTCATTATTATTCAATAGGTTAAACTCCAGTTTCATTTATGAAACTGGAGGTTTTTAAACAAATTCATCAAGTGCGTCTATCAACATTTCTCTAACTTTCTCTTGTTCTTCGGAAGTAATATTTGATCTATTAATCTCAAAAACAACTTTTCGATTACTAGTTAGGTTAGCTTTAAAAATTGTTTTTTCTCCGATTTTATAGGTCTTACTCTTTTTACTTGTACTTTCCTTTTCAGATTTAATTGAGTCCACAAGTTCTGAAATGATTACATTTACCTTTAGTTTATTTTTACGCTTAGAATTAACCTCTCTTAGCTCAATTGCTTTCTGAACTATGGCCGCCCTATTTCTATCACTTTTTTCGATTAGAAGAACTAAGGAATAAATAGGGTTGATCTTAAGTAGGGTTATATCGTCAAAAAGAGACATAACCTCTGAGTAATTACTTATTTTAGCTGCAGACAACATCTTAGATAATTTACTTTTCTTTAAATCAAGAGCGGCTGCCATTTCATCTTGACTATCAAATAGTTTGGCTTCTAATTGTTGTTTATAGCTAATAGCATCTTCAAATTCGCTAATATCGTTTCTGTCTTTATTTTCTAGACTCATTAAAATAGCGCATTCTCGATCACTTGCTTCAACAGCTTTTACTCTTACTTTTTTTCCTAAATGATTACAAGCAAACCATCTTCTTCGACCAGCAATGATCTCCCAATTTTTGCCTTCAGGATCATTTTCAATTTTTCTAGCAAATATTGGAACTTTTTGGCCATTTTTACGAATAGAAGATATTAGATCTTGGCATTTATCTAAGCTCATCCATATTGTATCTCTATTATGAAAACGCCAAGGTTTGCAGTCGGAAGTATCAACTAAAAATTCATTTCCACGAACTATCTCTAAACTCTTATTCGAATCTGTTTGAACTGTCCTAGAAGCAGCAGGCAAAATAACCTTCTTCTCTTCTAAGGGTCTTGGATTCTCATTACTTACAATAACATTCGATAGAGATCTTTTTTTACGCGTAGACATTTTCACCTCCGAGCACAAACTTTCCTTGCTTTTCCAGTTTTTTGATTTTACTAGGCCATGTTTTCCACACTTCGATTTCAATCTCTTTACAAAATGCATTTATAATATTTAGAGCCCTTTTTTGAGGTCTTCTAACTTCCAAGGCAGTTTGAAAATCAATTGCTGCATTTCCAATTTCTGTTGTATGTAAAAAATAGTTACTCATCATATGGAAACCAAAAACATCCTGCATCAGTGGCAAAAATTCTCTATGATTTGTTTGATTTGGAAAAACATCTGTGGCTAATATTTTTATGAAGTGAAATTCTTTTTTTGGAGCAATCATTTCAATTACATTTTCTATCATCTTTAGGTACTGTACGGTGGAGCTAAATTCATATAAGGCTGGCGGAGTTGGAATTACAAGGGCGTCAGCAGCACAAAGTATATTCATAGATGTGAAGCCTAAGGCAGGAGGACTATCCATGATCACTACATCATAAGAGTTCTTAACTGTCTCAATACCATGCTTTAATTCGCTAAATAAAAAGCTTTTTTCTATTGTTGGTATATTTTTAATTTCCTCAGCTATTCCCAGCTCTAAATTATATAACTGTAAATTAGAAGGTATAATGTCTAATCCTTCCCAATATGTTTTTCTTATACAATATTCGAGAGTGTTTTGTTCGCCTTTAAAATATGGAAGTAGGGTATTCTCATCCTTTATATCTCTATCCGGTATATACCCGAAGCTACTAGTAGATGAAGCTTGCGAGTCCATGTCAATAAATAGAACTCGATATCCCAATGTTGTAAAATATTGAGCAACAGCAACACTGGTTACAGATTTCCCCACGCCACCTTTAAAAGTCTGAATTGCCAATGTAAGACATTGATCAACCTCAGGGTCTCTTCGGGGAAACGTTTTAAAATGTTGTCTGAATTGATTTATTTGTTTTAATGTGTAACCTGTTATTCTATTATTATTTTTCTCAATATTATCCAATAAACCTTCATTAATAAGCTGGTTTTGCACTTTCAGTAGTGAGCTTGTGGTTCGTCCAACCAGCTCAGCTGTTTCTTTTAGCGACCACCGTCTATCAAGTATCTTTTTATGGTTAGGTGCTCTTCCGCTTTCTTCTATTTGTCTAAGAACATTTTCGCCTCGATCGATTAAAGAACGTATATATTCTAAACCCGCATGATTTTTCATTTTTTTCCTTTTTTTTATTATTTGAAATTTTAATTTAAAACTTAAATTATTATTAATCAAGGAATAAAACTTAAATTCCATATTTTTTATTTTTATTTGACGTATATTGCGGAATTCATCCAGCTGTTATAAAGTAGTGCGAAAAGGGTAGTTTTATATTGCAAAACTATTATTCAGGGAAAATTGAAATGGAAAGTTAAGATATGTTATTAAGGCAGTTATGGGAAGTTTGCCGACTCCCCATAACTAAATAAATTTAGCTTGGAACAAAGCTAAACCCCAAAATTTTCATGGAATTAGAAGTTCCGTCGAAAGTTTTGGATCCATCCACCCATCATTTTAGCTTTGTTCCCCACAAAAAACAATAATATAAGGATATTATCCATGGGGAACTTATGTTCTATTTTTCATGAGAAACACGATAATCTCAGGAATATAGCTGGCTCACCTGCTAAAGCAGAGTTTTTAAGTAAATGCATTCTCTGGTGGCAAATTTCAAAATATAAAATCCGAGGAAGTGACCATATTTGGTTCACTCGAACACAGAGGCAACTTGCGGAAAATACATTTTTATCAGAAAGCTCGATTGGGCGATATTTAAAAGAATTTTCAACTAAAGGATTGATCGAAAAACGTGTTGTTAAACGATATTCAAAAGAACACAAGCAAGAAATTACTTGCCTTCATATTCGAATTACTGAAAAGCTCCAGTTCCTACTTCGTCAGAAAGATAATCATATTGTAGCTAAAGAAGCAGAGTCGATTATTGAACCAGAAAGTAATTTTTTAAATCAGATTGACGACTCTGGATCGGTCAATTTGACAATTCCTTCTATTAATAAAGATAAAAAAAATAATCATATTAACAATACTGTTAGTCAAAATAATTCTGTTAATTCTGAGGAAAAAAAATCATTCCAAAAAATAAAATTCAAAATTGAAAAAGAAATTGGTGAGCGAATTACTGAAGAACTCAAGGATAAAATAAAGGGTATGCTGTTTAATTTGGAGTATAAGCAGGGAGTAAGGCTATTCGATAAAGAACGTTTATTCGCTGAAATTGTTTTTTCAATAATGAATGAACCACAATTAAAAAATATATCTTGTACTAAACATAGGTTAAACATCATTGCAAAAAAAATAAAATCTCGCCAATGGGCTACTCCTAAGGGGTTTTATAATCATTCTGACATTGGTCAAATATTTAAATTTCGAGATCTGAAAAGAGCTGAAAAAATTGAAAATGAAAAAAAATATTTGCTCCTTTCTGGAGTTGAGTGCTCTAAAAAGCAAATTGAAATCTTAAATAGGCTTCAACCGCATTGCTTTACACAAGAAACGACTGGTACAAAAATTGATACTTCAAAAAGCAACCTGATTTCAGAATTAAAAAAAATTGAGTTTGAAATTTTATCCGATGGGAGGCTTTTACAGGAGCTTGAGAAACATTCTAAAGGTGAAGGTACACTAGTTCATCAAAATTCAATTATTGTCATAAAAACAAAACTTGAGGCGCTGTATCAAAAACAAAAAGATTTAGAAATGAGGGTAGGGGGGATGCAAAATTTTACTGAATATTGTGCTGGATAATTGTAAAAGCATTAAATTTTTAGTATATAGGGAAATTAATAGTGAATATTCGCCTATTAGTTTGTAAATTAAGAATAAATATTAGATTCCCGGCTCAATGGAGGATCTTATCCGGGCAAACCTTCAAAAGGAGCTTTGTATGGAATCTTTCTCTAGTATCAGGGTTAATTACTGTAAATTCCAACACATTTTATCCTCATAAATTCTCGTTATTTAGTTAATTTTTTCAGCCAAACACATTTAATTAAAAATCGAGGATAAGAATGGTTACATTAACTACTACCTTACTTTTGTTTCTCGCTGGTGTTCTTATATCCGGTACAGTTGGATCTTTGGGTACAGCAAGTATTATTGGACTAGTACATCTTCGTTAAGTAACGAATATCATCATTGGGTGTAATCAATTTGTAGCCAATTGAATTCGAGTATTGTTTTAAGTCTTTTCGAAAGGGATTTGAGCGAAGAAAAATTGATGCATGTTGGGCAACAAGACCTTGCGAGCGCATTTTAGCCCACCCTGTTGCGCAATGATGGGCTATGGCTTCATCTAAGGCTTGGTATTCAGTTTGAAGGCCGCCGAAAGAGCAGGAATACATAATTGACTGCTTGGGCTCAAGTACTTCCAAATCAAGGCAAGGCGTTCCATTTAGCTCCATGACCGTTCGCTGCAATACGACATTAAATCGTTTCCGTACAAGCGTTAAATCAAGCTGCCTTAATTCATTGGCTGTAAACACGCCAAGGGCATTTAATTTATTTGCCCACTGACGGCCTACACCCCAAACTTCGTTGACTTTTATTTTTTCAAGCCAGAAGGGGACTTGCGTAATATAATACACGGGGATACCTAATATCCGTTTGGCAACGTGGTTCGCGGTTTTTGCCAGTGTTTTTGTTTCGCCAATACCAATTGAGACGGGAATGCCCGTGTCTTTTAAAATTTTCTTTTGAAGGTTTGTGCAAAATTCTAACACCTCTGCAGGGGGCAGTGTTTTTAATGATAAGAATGCTTCGTCTATGGAGTAGAGTTCAGTCTCTGGCCATTGCTCTTCAATCACGCTCATAACTCGATGGGATAAGTCACCATACAGCGTGTAATTGGAAGAAAATACGTAGACTTTGTGTGCTTTGCAAAGGGCTTTTACATCAAAGTAAGGTACTCCCATCTTAATGCCTAAGGCTTTTGCTTCATTGGAGCGTGCAATCACACAGCCATCATTATTGGATAGCACCACAATGGGTTTGGCTCTTAAGTCGGGTCTAAAAGACGCTCGCAGCTTGCGTAAAAATTATTGCAGTCAATGAGTGCAAACATCATGAGCCTGCCTTGTGAATAACATAAGTCACCACACCCCAAATCACCATGTCCTGCTCGTTTGTGATGTCAATGGGTGGGTATTGGTTATTGGTAGGAAGAAGCTTCATGTGCTCGTTTTTTATTGATAATCGTTTACAGTAAGCTCCCCGTTAATCGCTGCAATGACGATTTTACCGTGTGTTGCGTCAAGGCTTCTGTCCACAATGAGTATATCCCCAGACTGAATCCCGGCTTCCACCATTGAATTGCCCGTGGCTCGCACAAAGAATGTGGCAGCAGGGTGTGTGATGAGATGGGAATTCAAATCAAGGTGGCATTCTAAATAATCATCGGCAGGGGAGGGGAATCCTGCGCTGACTTTATTGGAGTAAAGTGAGATATTTAGGGTAAGATTATCTTCTAATAAAAAAGATTGCATTTTATGGGTAGGTGAAAGCGGGATGGTGATGGGTTTGATGTCTTTCCCGTAACATGGAGCGACCTTTCTTCCCGCGGTTTTATACGTATTGCCCCACATGATGAACTTCCAATTGATTTCTGTACTTAAATCATAAATAAAAAAATAAATCGAATGTAAATAAGCTCGATTGTGCAAATCGGGTGCATTTCACTTAAGTCTAAGAATCTAAATAAAAAATTATTTTGAAAAAAATTTATTCATTTTCGATTGCCTAAGTGGCTAAAATCCGTTAATGCAGACCGCTTTATGAACGTTTCCCGTTTACGCACCAAAGCTTCGCGAAGCGTTGAACAAGGATGGATTGCTGTTGTGTTTTAGTATTTTTTTTAGTGCATGAGGTGGAAACTTACTGTACACGCAGCGAATAGGTTATTTTTTAAGGTTTTTAATACTCTACCCACGGAGTTATTCACAGATTTTGTGGATAAGTGGCATTTAAGTATAAAAAATAAAAGGGCTATCTGCCTTAGTTTGCAAGGCATTTCAAGCGTTAAAAATAATATGTTTTGAAAAATTGGCGGGATGAACAAAAAATTATCCACAGAAAAAATTTAATGATTTTTTCTGTGAATTTTGAATGGTATCTAGGTTCTGTCGACATTTATCTTAACCAAAGGGCGGTTGCAGCAATATAAATGAACGATAAAAAAGATTGAGCAAGTTTATCATATCGTGTTGCCACTCTTCTAAAATGTTTGAGTTT
>NZ_RZGS01000018.1 GCF_003989745.1 Legionella septentrionalis | reverse complement strand
GGGCATCATCATACTATCAAAGCTCCTATCGCGGGAGAGGGGGTAGATCGAAGTGAAATAGAAAAATTTGTGCTCAATTTAAGATGAAATCTTGGCTAAAAAACTTTAGGGACGTTGCCTACGAACTATCTCAAGGTGTGAGCTTAATGCTGCACCTTGAATGGGCACCGGGCGAATGTGAAAATCTGAGTAAAGCCGGCTTTGCCCCATCTTATTCTAACGAAAATTTTAACTTATTCAGTAAACGAGCAGAATCAAAATACATACCATAGGAACGCGCATATCATTGATAAAATAAAACGCAATCGGGCGCAGTATCAAGGTGCTATCAAATTTGCCGCCATGCAAGAACTTTACGACACAGTGAAACCTTCGCCAGAAACTGCAGATGATAACAAGCAGATCACTTAGTTTAAAAACAAACTTTTGGAACGTGGAACTGGCGAAGTTTTACAGCTTAACCGCTAATCCGATAAAGAAAAAATTCCTAAAGGCTTTATCGGTGTTTAGCATTGTGTTTGGCGTAGGGATCCACAACCTTAGGGTTAATGATTAATACTGCAATACAAACCCAAGGTAAGAGCATAAATTTTTTTACCTCACACAATAATATTGCAAAAACTTCCTTTGCACAAACCATCAAAAGCATAAGCATTTAAAAGCGCTGTAGAATACCTTCATGCAGAATGCAAACTAACTGGTAATTTGCATTTCTTGTGAATGCAAAAATTGCTGATGCAAAACATAAGCCACACAGGCAGTTAATTTTTTTGCCATACCGAGATGTAAAAATTCATTTGGCCCGTGAGCATTGGCATGAGGGCCTAATACACCCGTAATCATAAATTGAGCATTTGGAAATTTTTCACCCAGCATGAACATAAAAGGGATAGTGCCTCCCTCCCCCATAAACATGGCCGGTTTTTGATAAAAAGAGTGGGAGGCATCTTGAATTGCTCTGGACAGCCAATCTGCCAATAGCGGCGCATTCCAGCCCATGGACATACTGTCGACATGGAATGAAACTTTGGCGTGATAGGGTGCCGCCTGGCTTAATGACGACTGCATGGCTTTAGCAGCTGTTTCAGCATGTACAAGCGGCGGTATGCGCATCGATAATTTTAATACAGTTTTGGGACGCAGTACATTGCCTGCATCTGCAATGGCCGGTAAACCTTCTGCCCCAGTTATCGTTAAAGCAGGCCTCCAGGTGCGATTTAAAATCAATTGCTGCAGATTGTCTCCTACAGGTTCAACAGCAGGATGAAAAGGGAATTCTGTAAATACTCTGCTGCCAAGTACACCAGCGCAATTCGCAGCTTCATTGATACGCCCCGGAGGAATTTCGCATTGCAGCTCTGCCAGCTTAATCTCACCCGTTTTTTCCTCTTCAAGCCGGCTTAATAATTCCCTGGTTACGCGAAAACTGTCGGCAATAATGCCGCTTGCATTACCCGAATGCACACCTTCATGGATTAATTCTACGGAAAGGTTGCCTACAATGTTGCCGCGCAAAGACGTCGTTATCCACAATTGCTCATAATTTCCAGCCCCTGAATCCAAACATATAATTAATTTGGGATCACCCATCTGTGCTTTTATCATCTCAAGGTAATAAGGAAGATCCATGCTTCCACTTTCTTCACTTGCCTCAATTAATATCAGGCAACGGGAGTGAGGAAGGCCTTGCTCTTGAATAGCGCGGATAGCCGTTAAAGCTGCATACACGGCATAACCGTCATCGGCACTGCCGCGGCCATACAATTTCCCATCCTGCAAAGCAGGAATCCACGGTCCTAATCCCTCATTCCATCCAGACATTTCAGGCTGCTTGTCTAAATGGCCATATAACAAGACAGTCTCATGGGTTTGCCCGGCAATATCCATTAAAAGAAGCGGAGTACGCCCTGGAAGCCTGAGAATTTCTAACTTCATATTGTGGGGGGCGTGCGCTTTGCACCACTGCGCAATATGGCTTACAGCCTCTTCCATAAACCCATGTTCTTGCCATTTAGAATCAAAATTTGGAGATTTGTTAGGAATTTTGATGTAGTCGGAAAGGCTTGGAATAATTTCCTCCTCCCACTGTTTATCAATGTACTCAAGCAATCCTTGCGGATTTAACATGAACAATCTCCTTGATTAGGCTGATAATTTTTATGCTGGAAGATTGGATACCCAGTGCTTTTATCTTTTCTATCTGACTTTCGCTTTGCTCATCCATTTCTTGTAACGTAGTGAACAAAGTCTCGGGGCTTAATTTTTCATCCTCGATGACTTTACTTATCCCCAGCTTTTCAAAATAACGTGCATTTTGAATTTGATCGCCGCGGCTGCTTTGTTGAGGTAAAGGGATGAGAATATGCGGTTTTCCTAATGCCAATAACTCGTAAAGCGAGTTAGCACCTGCACGTGAAATTACAATTTGACTGGCTGCAAACAAATCGGCGAGTTCTTCTTTTGCATATTCGATTTGATAATACCCTTCCCTATCTTTAAGCGATGCATCAACCTTCCCTGGACCGCATACATGAATGACCTGGAAACGCGTACACAAAGACGCAAGGGAAAGTCGTACACATTGGTTCACCTTATTAGCACCCTGGCTACCGCCAATCACCAGCAAGCATGGTTTTTGATCGTTAAATCCACAACGTTGCAAACCTTTTTCCTTGTCACCCTGAAACAGGGAACGCCGTATGGGTGTGCCTGTGACTTCTACTTTCTCTTGTTTTTTAAAATGTTGTTTGGCTGCCGCAAAGGTCAAACAGATTTTATCGACGAAAGGAAAACTTAAGCGGTTTGCAAGCCCCGGCGTTAAATCGGATTCATGAGCAATGACTGGGATGCGGTTTAACCAAGCCCCTACGACTACCGGGAATGCTACAAACCCGCCTTTTGAAAAGACAATATCGGCTTTTAGTTTACGCAATAAGTAAAAAGACTGGACAATTCCAAGCAGTATTTTTACAGGATCAAAAAAATTCTGCCAGCTAAAATAACGTCTTAATTTGCCGCTGCTGATCCCATAAAAAGGGATCTGCATGGGGGCTATCATGTTTTTTTCCACCCCTTGGGCAGAGCCAATATAGGCAATCCCCCATCCTTCTTTCTGTAATTCATCGATCAATGCCATATTGGGAGTTACGTGACCTGCTGTACCGCCACCTGTCAATACAATTTTAGGATTCATCTTCGCATCGCTCATCTTAGTCGAGTACCTTGTCGATCAATAAACTCAAATCAACCGCCTGAATGGATTTGGTAATGGCCCCAATTGAAATATAGTCTACACCAGTTTTTGCCACTTCCGTCACAGTTGCCAGAGTGAGTCCACCAGAAGCTTCAAGCTCACATTCACCACGGGTCAAATCTACAGCTTCTACTAACATGTCTTTTGTGAAATTATCCAATAAAATCCGATCAGGCTTTGCATGCAGCGCTTCTTGCAACTCTTCCAGGTTTTCGACTTCGACTTCAACCAGCAAGTCTTTCTGCATATTTCTAGCCAAAGCCACTGCTGCTTTAATTGAGCCGCAGGCCTTGATGTGATTTTCCTTTATCAAAAATGCATCAAATAAGCCGAAGCGGTGGTTTGTACCGCCTGCACAAGCAACAGCATATTTTTGTGCATATCTTAAACCGGGTATCGTTTTACGCGTATCGAGCAAACGAGTTTTATAACCGCTTAGCTTTAATAAATATTCACGAGTCTTTGTTGCAGTAGCCGATAGGGTTTGCAAAAAATTAAGCGCGCTTCTCTCCGCAGTTAAAATACTGCGCACCGGTCCTTCAATCTGGCAAAGTGTTGCAGGTTCAGGCAACCATTGGCCTTCATCCACTTGCCATTGCACATGAATAGCCAAATCCACTTCGGCAAAAATGCAATCCACCCATGGACGCCCACAAACCACCATAGGTTCACGCGAAATGATTTTTGCCATAACCACTAAATCCAGTGGCAATAAAGCTGCGGTTACATCGCCACTTCCTACATCTTCAGCCAAGGCCCGCTTTACATCGGCCAGGATTTTTCCGTGTTCAGGTGTCATTTGCTAACCTTCTTGCTCTTCATATAGAGCGATTTAAGCCATGGAGGGGTTATAAACGTCGTAACAATAACCATTAGAATAATCGCTGAGAACAATTGATCAGGGATTACACCCAATGTTCGGCCAATGGATGCAAAGACCAAACCAACCTCTCCTCGGGGAACCATCCCCACTCCAATTAAAAATCGATTATCGCGCCTGTTACCACCCCAGCCGCTCAAAAGCTTTCCTATAATAGCCACAAGGCTTAACGCCCCCGCCATTAATAAGACATGAGGGTCAAAAAATAATTCTATCTTCACCTGAATGCCAATCAGCATAAAAAACAATGGGGCCAGCAAAAACTCCAAGGGCGCCACCAGCTCCTGGATGCTTTTCTCGGCTTTATGCTCCCGCTCCGCGCCAAAAAAACCATCTTTAATGATAATACCTGCCGCAAAAGCACCGATTATACTGGCTAGCTGCACGACCGTAGCAAGCCAGGCCAAGGTCATTACAAATACAAATGAAATAAATAATTTTAATTCCCAAGCTTCCAGAAAGCGAAAATAATGCACTGCCTTACGAATTAGCCAAGGACCAACCAATAGGGAACAAGAAAAAAATAAAAGCGCGGAGACAATGATTTTTATAATTTTTATCATATCTACCACATCACTTATTACAATACTACTTACAATAGCGAGAATAATTAAACCTAAAATATCATCCATCATGGCGGCACCAAGAATGGTGCGCGCCTCACGCGTACGCAGCTTTTTCATTTCTTTCAAGACACGAGCAGTGATGCCAACACTGGTAGCACAAAGTGTCGCCCCTACAAACAGATCGGCCTTGAACGAGGAAGTTGGAACAAGCAGTTTCATCGTCAGCAAACCAAAAACGATGGGAGCCAATACGCCGATGATTGCCACTTGTATGGATTCACGTCCGGTATTTTTAAGCTCCTCAAGCGAAGTTTCCAATCCCACCATAAATAATAAAAAAATGACCCCATATCGCGATAAAATGTCAACAACATATGCTACCTTTAACAATTCATTCGCATTGGTGTCTGTCAATGCCTCGACAACTTCTGCGGCATAATCGGGATTATGAACCATGGAACTGACTGCCGGCTGTAAAGGAGTTCCTTTCAATATTTCCGGCACCACATCAAATACCGCCGTACCCTCGCGCAAAATAACCGCCAGTTCCATGCCGAAGTAATAACAAAGATTCCCAAGAAGCATACCCATCAATAATTCGCCGAGCACGCCCGGCTGATTTAAACGCGAAGCGATGTATCGCCCTAAAATCCCAAATAGGAAAATTAAAGTTACCCAAAAAATTACAGAAGCAACCGGATCCATGTGTTCAGGATTGCTGCCCGCATGCACAAGTACAGGAAAGAACAGTACTAATAGTATTAAGTAACTTAGTTTAGACATTTAGTGTTCACATGGCAGTTCAATGGATTCATGGGCTTGTACCCCGCCAAATTGCACATAATGTAATTTGGCGGCTTATCTTTGTCTCAGTTATTCTGCTTCTTGCCATGTTTTGCCAAAAACAGGCAAGTTTCCAATACCGAATCCGGGTTTAGCGAAATACTATCAATTCCTTTTTCCATCAACCACTCCGCAAAATCCTGATGATCAGAGGGGCCTTGCCCACAAATCCCTACGTATTTACCTTGTTTTTTGCAAGTCGCGATAGCCATAGCCAATAAAGCTTTAACAGCACCATCCCGCTCATCAAATTGCGACGCCACCAGCCCGGAATCCCGATCAAGCCCCAAGGTTAGCTGCGTCAAATCGTTTGAACCAATGGAAAAGCCATCGAAATGCTGCAAAAATTCAGAAGCTAACAAAGCATTTGCAGGTAATTCACACATCATGATGATGCGAAGACCATGTTTGCCGCGTTCAAGATCATGTTGTTTTAATATATCGATCACTTGCTCTGCTTCTTTGACTGTGCGAACAAAAGGAATCATCACTTCGACGTTGGTTAAACCCATATCTTTACGCACCCGTTTTACAGCCTGACACTCCAGGGCAAAGCAATCAGCAAAAGCCGGTGAAACATAGCGAGCCGCCCCACGAAAACCCAACATGGGGTTTTCTTCATGGGGTTCATAAACAGCACCGCCGATTAAATTGGCATATTCGTTCGATTTAAAATCAGACAGTCTTACAATCACAGGTTTCGGATAAAAGGCCGCCGCAATAGTGGCGATGCCTTCCTTTAAACGCTCGATGTAGAATTCTACCGGGGACGCATAAGCAGCCGTTTTTTCTCTAATGCATTGTTTTAATTTTTCATCCTGCAACGAATCGTATTGCAGTAAAGCTTTAGGATGAATGCCAATGGTGTTGGAAATTAAAAACTCTAATCTTGCCAGTCCGACTCCGGCATTGGGAATTGCCTGAAAGTTAAAAGCCCGCTCGGGATTCCCTACATTCAACATGACTTTTATGGGTAATTCCGGCATCGTATCCACGTCAAGGCGGTGCAATTCAAAAGGGAGTAACCCCTGATAAACATAACCAGTATCCCCTTCCGCACAAGAAACGGTGACTTCATCACCATCCTTTATCCTCTTAGTCGCATCGCCACAACCCACCACTGCCGGAATCCCTAGCTCGCGCGCGATAATGGCCGCATGGCAGGTACGCCCGCCGCGGTTGGTAACAATGGCAGCAGCGCGCTTCATCACCGGCTCCCAATCCGGATCGGTCATATCAGAAATTAAAATATCGCCCAGCTCGACGCGATGCATTTCTTCCACATCGCGGATTACTTTTGCTTTCCCCTGGCCGATGCGCTGGCCTATGCTGCGTCCTTCAGTTAAAACCTCGCCTTTCCCTGCAAGCTTATAGCGCTCCAATACTTGTTTATTAGCGCGGCTTTTTACGGTTTCCGGGCGGGCTTGCAGAATATAAAGTTTCCCATCAACCCCATCTTTCGCCCATTCGATATCCATTGGACGCCCGTAATGCTTTTCAATTACCAAAGCATGATGCGCCAACTGTTCGATTTCTGAGGTTAATAATGAAAAGCGACGTTGTTCTTCAGCTTCGACAGGGATTGTTTTTACGTATTCCTCTGTATTTGGATTGTCGCAGTAAACCATCTTAATGGCTTTCGTACCCAAGTTGCGACGAATGACTGCCGAATGCCCAGCCTGCAAAGCAGGCTTATAGACATAGAATTCATCAGGATTTACTGCGCCTTGCACCACCATTTCCCCCAAACCATAGGAGGAAGTAATAAACACCACTTGCTCAAATCCGGATTCGGTATCCATGGTAAACATAACACCGCTGACCGCCAAATCACTGCGCACCATTTGCTGGATACCTACGGATAATGCGACATCTTGATGGGCAAAACCATGATGAGTACGATAGGCAATGGCGCGATCATTATACAACGAGGCAAACACCTGTTTAATGGCTGTCAGCACCGCTTCAATGCCTTTGACGTTTAGCATGGTTTCCTGTTGCCCTGCAAACGAAGCATCAGGCAAATCTTCTGCCGTGGCGGAAGAACGCACCGCTACGCTAAAGTCATTATGGCCAATTATTTGGGCAAGATTAATGTAAGCGGTGCGGACAGCATCTTCAAAATCGCCGGAAAAAGGTGCATTTATTATCATGCTGCGAATTTTTTTACCGACAGCAGTAAGCTGCTGCACGTCTTCAACATCAACAGTTTCTAACAATTCGTGTATTTTCTTATCCAGTTGATTGGTATGCAGAAATTCACGAAATGAATCGGCTGTCGTTGCAAAGCCTGTGGGAACAGCTACATTTGCAGTAGATAGATGACGGATCATCTCACCTAATGAAGCATTTTTACCGCCAACCTGTTCTAAATCCTGCATGCTCAAATGCTTAAATTCTATCGTATGTCCACTCACAGCCATAATTACCTCAGTCCTTATAAAAATGACCACCATTCTACTTAAATTGCCGGGCTATGTGAATTAGATACGCAAGTGCGTCAACAGAAGAAATGGAGTTTATCTTGGGAATTTGACCGCAGCTCTTATTCACATCTTGAGCTGCATTTACTATTATATGCGCTTTATCATTGCAGTGAATCCGCCCATGACACTATCTTCTTTAAATGCCGTTTCTCCCATTGACGGACGCTACTTGCAGAAAACAAATCCGTTAAGTCCTTACTTTAGTGAATTTGCCCTCATTTATTATCGATTAATGGTTGAAATTCGCTGGCTAGAATCCTTGGCTGCGCATGAAAAAATTTCCGAAGTACCTCGTTTGAATCCTGAAGAAATAGCTTTTTTAAATGATTTACTTAAAAATTTTAATGAAGAAGACGCATTGCGAGTCAAGGAATTTGAAAAACAAACAAACCATGATGTAAAAGCGGTTGAATATTATCTTAAAGAAAAACTGGAACAATCAGCCACATTAAAAAAGTTGACCGGGTTTATCCATTTTGCCTGTACATCAGAAGACATCAATAATCTTGCCTATGCTTTGATGATGAAAGAAGCCCTTGCACACGTCGTGCAACCCACATTAGCGGAAATAACAGGCAGCATCACCTTAATGGGTAAACAGCATGGCGATGTCCCCATGCTGGGCAGAACCCATGGGCAACCCGCCACCCCTACTACGTTAGGCAAAGAGTTAATCAATTTTGTAGCGAGGCTTAAGCGCCCGCAGCAGCAGCTTGCCGAAGTATTAATTTCAGCCAAATTCAATGGTGCTGTAGGTAATTACAATGCCCACGCCATTGCCTATCCTGAAGTGGATTGGCGCAAACATTGTGCCAATTTCATTTCTCATTTGGGCTTGTCATTTAATGCCTATACCACCCAGATAGAACCGCATGACGGCATTGCTGAAGTTTCACATTTAATGATCCGTATAAATAATATTTTATTAGATTACACACGCGATATTTGGAGTTATATTTCCTTAGGCTATTTCAAACAAAAAACGGTAGCTGAGGAAGTTGGTTCATCCACCATGCCGCATAAAGTTAATCCGATTGATTTTGAAAATGCCGAAGGCAATTTGGGATTGGCAAATGCCTTATTCGAGCACTTTGCCAATAAACTTACGCAATCAAGGCTGCAACGTGATCTTTCCGACTCCACGGTTTTACGCAATTTAGGAGTAGCTTTTGCCTATACTCTGATTGCTTATCAATCCATCGCAAAGGGCAATGAAAAATTACAATTGAATCAGGAGCCGTTGCGCGATGATTTAAATGATAATTGGGAAGTGCTTGCCGAAGCAATCCAAACCGTGATGCGCCGCTATCAAATCCCGAATGCCTATGAGCAATTACGGGATTTAACGCGTGGTTCTGCAATCAATCGTGAAAACTTACGACAGTTTGTTGAATCGCTCACGATTCCTGAAACAGCCAAAAAACAATTATTGGAACTTACTCCGGCAAAATACACAGGATTAGCAACGCAATTGGTGAAGGCTTTTTCATGACGTTATCTCAGCAGGGAAAAACCTACGAATTTGACGTTATTGTCATAGGCAGTGGCCTCGCTGGACTCCACTATTGCCTGCAATTACTGGACTTAAAGCCCAAGATAAACATTGCGCTTATAAGCAAAGTAGAAGCCAATGAATGCAACAGCCGCTATGCGCAAGGCGGCGTTGCGGCTGTATTCAATTCGGATGATTCCATTGCATCGCATATTGCCGATACGCTTAAGGCAGGAGACGGTTTATGCTATCGGCCTTCCGTTGAAAGCATCATCCGCCAGGGGCCGGATGCCATCAAACAATTGCAACATTATTCGATCCAGTTTAATAAAACAGCGGAAGGTAGCTACGTACTTGCAAAGGAAGGTGGGCATTCTCACCGGCGTATTTTTAATTGCGGCGATCAAACCGGTTTGAACATCATCGAAGCTTTGGTTAATACAGCGCGCCTTAAAGAGCAAATCCATTTTTTTGAGCATCACATTGCAGTAAATCTCATCACTCATTATCACCCGCATTGTGTCAGTGATCAGGGAGAAGTGCTGGGCGCATATGTGTTGGACAGTTTAAATAACTGCATTCATACTTTTTTAGCCTCTTGCGTGGTATTGGCAAGTGGGGGAGCAGGTAAGACTTATCGGTATACCAGCAACCCCATGGTAGCCACCGGCGATGGTGTTGCCATGGCTTATCGGGCTGGGGCACGTGTGGGTAATATGGAGTTTTATCAATTCCACCCTACTTTGCTGCATCATCATACCATTAATAATTTCTTAATTTCCGAAGCTGTACGTGGTGAAGGCGGAATATTGAAAAATGCAGATACTGGCGAGCGCTTCATGGCTCGTTATGCGCCGCAGCAAATGGAATTGGCAACCCGCGACGTGGTATCTCGCGCGATATTCAATGAAATCGAACAGAGCCAGAATAGTTTTGTGTATCTTGATATCACCCACCAGCCCAAGTCTTTCCTGAAAAAACGTTTTCCGCAAATTTATAATACCTTGCTCTCCATTGGAATTGAGATGAGTCAAGATATGATCCCGGTGGTACCCGCGGCGCACTATCAATGCGGTGGCGTGCTAACCGACGTAAATGGCCAAACGGATTTAAAACGGTTATATGCCATCGGTGAAGTAGCTTTCACCGGTTTGCATGGCGCCAACCGTTTGGCCAGCAACTCGCTGTTGGAAGCAGTCGTAATGGCTGGCAATGCGGCCCGCAATTCTATAAAAGATATTGCTACCCATTGGGAAACCACAACCCATATTCCTAATTGGAGCTCGCCTAGCGAAGTCAATGCCCGCCGTGCCAGTCAGATCAATGCCCATTGGCGAAGTCTGCGCGGGGAAATGACTTCTTATGCTGGCATCATCCGCACTGAAGCAGGCCTTGAAGATCTTCTACAATTAATAATAAAGAGACATAAAATTATTGAGGAATATTATTGGAAACATAGTATAACTCGTGATTTTATCGAGCTGCGTAACATTATTCTGAATGCTGAACTCATTGTGCGGGCAGCATTGTCGAGAAGAGAATCCAGAGGTGGTCATTTCCGGGAAGATTTCCCGCAAAAGAATAAAGCAACTCAAGAAAGTATAGCGCGGTTAAATTCACCGCAAAATCCGTTTATATAGTAAGGTGTGTGATGTTTAAGACTGATATTTCCTACCAACCTGAAAAAACGCTGATGCGCATTACCAATGACATGAGCATTTGTCAAAGCGATTACCCATTGGATTGGTACCAAGAGGAATTTATTCCTTACGCCGAAGAATATCTGGCGTTGCCCGATCGCAAGCTCACTACAGTTTTAGCTTGGATGAAACCTTACCTTCAAAAAGCGCAGGATTATTTTGGCGATAAATTATTGCTGCTTGCTCATTATTATATGGGCGGGGATATTGTACGTCTGGTGGAACAATTTGGTGGTAAGATTGGTGACTCCTACCAATTGGCATTAATGGCTGCCAATCATCCGGAAAAATCGGTGATTATTGAATCCGCCGTGCATTTTATGGCGGAATCCATTGCAATTCTCGCCCAACCGCAGCAACACGTGTACATCACTAATCCTAAATCAGGGTGTACCATGGAAATGCTGGCGAAAGATTTTATGGTGGAGCCTGCGTTTATGGATTTAAATGAACGCTATGGTGCGGAAAATATTTTACCCGTCTGTTATATGAACACATCCGGACGAGTAAAAGCGATGACTGGCGCACAAGGGGGCGCAGTATGCACCAGTTCAAACGTTAAAAAGATTTTTCAATGGGCGCAAAAACAAAACAAGAAAATCTTGTTTATCCCAGATCAGCATATGGGCGAAAACGTAGCCTGGTGGCTCGGCATGCAAAACATAGCCTATTGGCCCGGCGGAACCGCGGGTGCACAGTATTCCCTGGCGGACCAAGATAAACAGACTCTGGCTGAATTTGATAAAGCAGAATTGATCCTGTTTGCCAGCCAATGTGCGGTGCATACTTATTACCAGCCTGAAATGTGTGAATATTGGCGAGAAAAAGGGTTTACTACCATCGTTCATCCGGAATGCCGCAATAGCGTCGTGCGTATTGCGGATCATGCGGGCTCCACTGCTTTTATTTGGGATTATGTGGTGCATGATCGTGCAGGTACCTGCCAATATGCCATAGGCACTGAAAACCACATGGTCGAAAATTTAAAGCAATATTGTAAAGCACTGGGAATCACCGTAGTCAATTTGGCAGAAATGCCGAAACCGCATGATGAAATCAACTTGGGGTGCGGTTGCGCCACTATGTCGCGCAATGATCCACCGCATTTGGTAGGCTTGGTTGATTTGCTGCGCCAAGGTAAACCGATGCCATACAATGAAGTGAAGGCAGGTGATGTGGTGAATGAATTTAGTGGCACCAGGAACCGTTTAAGCAGCGGTGATCAACAATGGGTAGTTGAAAATGCTAAGAAAGCATTACAAAAGATGATTGATATCACCGAAGATAAAATTTAAACAAGCTGGCTCGCAATTTTAAAGAATTAATGCACCTTTACTGCTGGGTCTTGCGGCCCAGCTTACTTACCTAGCCTGGTTACGGTTATCGTTTAGTTTTAATTAAATTATCTGCTTCCGCAATATAAGCCGCACGCTTGTGTCGATCAAATAAGCACAATACGCGGCTTGGCTGATTTTTCATATGCGCTTGTGGATAATTACCTTGCATAAGCAGTGCATCCATTCCTGCCTTATCATCATAAGTGACGATACTTCCGACTGCTTTTACATTGCTTAAATGGGCAGCTGCTGCACATTTGCTCATGACTTCTTTTTCGTGTTTTGCCCAAGCATCTGCGCTGGAAGCTTGCATACTAAAAGGCAAGAGCAGTAAAAAAGCATAAATCAAAAAAAGTGTACGTTGCATGAAAAACCTTGTAACTTTTAGGCAAATCTTATGATAACTGGAAATTTCTTCGTTGTAATCAAATCGGCGTTGCTTTCTATCCAGAATAAATTTTTTTGAAAAATAATCCTGCCGTTTCTCCAGAAATAGGCTTACTGAAATGATAGCCTTGAATGACATCGCATTGGTGTTCTTTTAAGAAATTAATTTGTTTTTGGGTTTCCACTCCTTCAGCCATCACATCGAAATTTAAATTTTTTGCCATGCTGATGATGGCTTTAATAACGATTTCATCATTTTCATCTAAAGAAATATTTTTTATAAAAGAAGGATCGATTTTCAAGCCATCAATCTGTAAAGTTTTTAAATAATTTAAACTTGAGCGTTCTGTGCCAAAATCATCTACAACAATGCGCACTTTTAACTCTTTTAATTCATTGATCATATGCAATACTTCGCGGTGACTTAAAATTAAATTTTCAGTGATTTCAACATCGATAAATTGCGGCGGGACTCTGTATTTACGTAAAATACGCCCCAACTGTTTGGCAAAATCAAACTGCCTTAATTGTTGCATGGCTACATTGATGGCAATACGGATGGGCGGCAGGCTCATTGCTTTCCAGTCTTGAAACTGCTTGCAAGCTGCTGCTATCACCCATTCACCCAGTGGTATAATTAAGCCGGTTGATTCTGCAACAGGGATAAAATCAAGTGGTAATATTACCCCTTTCTGGGGGTGCGCCCAGCGAATCAATGCCTCTGCTGATAAAATATCAGGCTTATCCGGGTGTAGCTGCGGCTGAAATAATAAGAAAAATTCATTATTCTCAATAGCACGCTGTAATTCTTCTTTCTGGCTTAAGCGCTTCATACTTTGTTTATTAAGCGCATTAATATAGAAACGAAATTGGTCTCCACCTCTCTCCTTGGCATAATACATGGCCAAATCTGCATTGCGTAACAATTGTTTCGCAGTCTTGCCGTCTTCTGGATAAAGAGCTATGCCAATACTTGCATTTAAATGAACGGTTTTATTTTTTATGCGGAAAGGTTTCTGGAAGGAAACTAAAATTTTATGGGCGATATTCACGATGTCTTCAGGTTTATTCAATGCGGAAACAATCATTACAAATTCATCGCCGCCAAAGCGGGCCAGCGTATCGCTGGCCCGCACCAGTAAACCCAATCGCTTCGCCACAGCATGAAGTAATAAATCGCCAAATTCATGCGACAAGCTATCGTTGATTAATTTGAACCGATCCAAATCAAAAAACAAAATAGCAAAAGAACCTCTATCGCGTTTTGCCGCTATGATGCTTTGCTCGATGCGATCAAAAAGGAGGATACGGTTCGGCAAACCGGTTAAATAATCATGAGTAGCACGAAATTTCAATTTTTGTTCTAAATGCGTGCGCTCGGTAATATCATGAAAAATCCATACACGCCCTACTATTTTCCCTTCTGTTTGATACGGTTGTGAGCGACACTCAATAATTGCCCCATTTTTACAGCGCACAATTTGGCGAAACGACTCTGTAATATGTTTCCTTAATTGTTGCATTTGATATAAATACGTTCCTGGGTCATTCAGGCATTGCAGAATATACTGGCAAATTTCTTGCTCATTTTTATTGATGGCTTCAGGAATTTTCCAAATTTTCAAAAAACTTGTGTTATAAATTAAGATTTTCCCGTGTAGGTCGACTACTAAAATTCCTTCTGCCGTGGATTCAAACGTTGCTTTTAATAGCGATAGGGATCCATTCGGGTTAATCTCGCTCGCTTGCTCGGTCAGAACAGAAAAATAACGCTCAGCTTGTTGCAAGAGCAACCATTTTTTAATTAATGTGCGCGCGAGCTCTTGGATAGAAAAAGCATCCACTGATTTTTGCAGAATCAGCAAATTATCATACAAGTTTAAATCGTGTCGTACCCTGTTCCCATTCTTCGCGGGATCTTGTATGAAAAGAATGACTTGCAGCGTATCATCCGCAGTTAACATTTGCCGAATAACATCCAAGCCTTTAATGACTCGCGAGTCACTAATATCAATAAAAACCAGAGAATACCCTTTCTTTTCCTGGGTAGCCGATTGTATTTTCTTAAGGCCTTGCTTCAGGGTAGATAATTTTTCAATTTGCAATGAGGGGAAATTTTTATCAAAATCTGCAACTTTCGCTTTGTTTTTACCCAAAATATCAGCCATGTCCCTTTGGGTGACCTCATCACCCTGAATGATGACAATGCGAAAGTGATTTTGATCCATTTTTCCCCCGTACTCATGGAAATTCCCAGCACAGAGGAAATCCATTTCCTGCTCGGGAAACACGAAAATACCTTATATGCAGTATAGTACAGGCATCAACCATAAAGGCGGGATAAAATTATCAAGCGGGATAGAAGACACACCCCACAATTGAATGGGTGCATTCATAGCCGGCTGTGCTGCGGCGCCAATTATTTTCTGCAGGTGCAGGGATTTTTACAGGAACTTGCCACCAGATGGAATAATAACCAATGGAAATAGCATAAGTACAAACTATGCCGCGCCCGCTTCCTGCCAGTAAAATATTCGCTCGGATAAAATGTGCGTTTTCCTCCCCCTGCGGCTGATGTTCGGAAAATGGATTAACTTCCCAAGGCAGAGGCACTTCCCCCCATTGCAATGAACTGTGGTTAGGATCAGGACATATGGTTGCGACGCTTGATAATGGAGTTAATGAGCACAGAGCAGCTAGTAAAATAAGTGTTTTTTTCATAATCTTGCATAATTGCATAAAATAAGGTTTTTATTTTATAGGAAATATAAAATATTTACCGCAACCCATTGTGTCTATAATGTTCTTTGCTATAATGGGCGCCTGTGCCGGGGTGGCGGAATTGGTAGACGCGCCGGATTCAAAATCCGGTGGTGGTGACACCGTGTGGGTTCGAGTCCCACCCTCGGTACCAAGATTTTAATGTGTCTGGACAAACATCAGGTTTGTAAGGTCCAGAATACATTCAAAGCATCGCCATATTGTAAGGGTTTGATAATATGGCCTCTTACGTTCATACCCTCCATTGCCAACTTATCTTCTGTGCCAAACGAACCCGTTAAAATAAACACGTCAATGTCGGTAAAATCTGGATTCGAACGCAGGGTTTGCAAAAATTCAATGCCGCTCATTTTAGGCATGTTAATGTCGAGAAGAATAATTTTGGGATGTATTTTGCTTTCTTCATTACGGCCATAAAGCATGTCCAACGCTTGGCCTCCACTCCTAGCTACCACAATTTGCAATAAATCATTTACCTTTTTAAATTCCCGTTGCATGTTTTTGATATCCACTTCGTCATCTTCCACATACAAAATATCAATGTCGCGTTCTGTAACTCCCATAATCAACTCTCCTTGCGGCACGCCTACTAGTGCATAAAGCGAACATTGATTAATATTCTATCCTTAGGCACTCTACATGAAGGGGAAAATTTTTAATTTTTTGCAGTATTCTTTAATTAACTGCTTTTCTAAAGTATAACATACTAGAATAAATGCGTGGCTTTGAGTAACTTTCATAGCGAGAGGTTAGGATGACCTTATTTGACATGGCAGTACATATCTTGTTGGTAGAAGACGATGAAGTGGATATTCAAGATATTCAAAGAACATTTAGGAAAAATAAAATCTCAAATCCGCTGCATATTGCCCGTAATGGTGTGGAAGCTTTAAATATGTTATTAGGGCTAAATGGCGAGCAAAAACTGTTCCCTACGCCACAAATCATCTTGCTTGACATCAACATGCCGAAAATGAACGGCATTGAATTTCTAAAAAAAATGCGCAGCAATCCGGATCTTAATTCCCTTCATGTATTCATATTAACCTCGTCTAATGCCGAAAGGGACAAAATGGCCGCTTACAAGCTGGATATTGCCGGTTATATCGTTAAACCATTGCAATTTTCAGATTTTACCCAAGCGATTTCTTTTTTTAATCTTTACTGGACCCTGCTCGATTTTGCGCACAAACCGGAATAAATTTAAGCCTCTGGATATTTAGGCCATGTAAAGGAGAAAGTGGTACCCTCTCCAACTATAGAAGCCACTGAAACCATCCCACCTTGTGATTCCACTATTTTTTTTACAATGCTCAAACCAATCCCGGTAGCTTCCAATTCATCCCTGGAACGCAAAGTTTGAAAGATCATGAAGATTTTATCAAAATATTCAGCTTCTATACCGGGACCATCGTCGGTGACAAAAAACTCATAAAACCGACCCCAATCTCTGACATCAACACTGATCACTCCATGCTTGCGCTTGTGATGTTTAAGGCTATTGGCTATTAAATTGGAAAAAACCTGGCTTAAGGGAACTTTTGCAGCCCGGAATGTAGGCAAATGTTCGGAGTAAGTTATTTTGAATTTTTTATCCGGATCTAATAAATCAATGATTTCATCTAATAATTCTTTCGTATTCACCACGTGGATATCCAAATCCACGCGACCTGCTCTTGAATATTGTAAAATCCCATCAATTAAATTGGACATGCGGTTAATCCTTTGCCGTAACAAAAGGAGATTTTCTTTGGAAGCATCATCCAAACGTTCTCTATTATCTTCTTCAATCCAGGTGGCTAAACGGTCAATCGCACGCAAAGGCGCTTTCAAATCATGAGAAGCCACATAAGCAAATTGCTCCAGCTCTTGATTGGTTTTTAACAATTTTTCTTCCGTGCGCTGTTTTTCTGTGATGTCTTTTGAAATGATGACGTAACCAATGGGCTTACCTTCATCGTCACGACGTACGCTTACGGTAACCGAAGCGGTAAATCGCGTACCGTTTTTGCGAACGCGCTCAAACACGCCTTCGGCTTTGCCATTTTGATAAGCCGTATCGAATAAAGTTTTAACTGCACCTGATGCAATATCTTCGGGTGTATGCAAAATATTTATGGTTTGCTTCTTCACCATTTCATCAGCAGTATAGCCATAATTACGCCTGGCTCCCTCATTCCATACTAAAATAAGCCAATCCAAATCGATGGCGATGATGGAATATTCAATAGAACTTTCTAAAATATTTTGTAGAGTACCCTTAGCGTAACGCTCGTCTACAGGTTGGGTTGACGTACTCTCTAATTCCAAAATACGTTCATTTAATGTTTGGTTGATTTTATATTGTGCTGAGAGCGTTTCTTCAAGTTGCTGCTTTAATTGGTAGAGTTCTGAAAGTTTTTTTTCGCAAATTTCTTCAACTTGTCTCCTCGCTTGCATTTCTTCTTCGAGATGTCGCTGCAAACGCTGTAATTCATTCATACTCTTGCCGCCTTATGGTCAATGCCCCTGGTGATGGATTGTGTCCCTTCTGTCTTAAATTATAGGTTAAATTTTGTCCAATTCTGGCAAAGTGTCTGCCTCTTTAATCCCTTCCGTTGAATTTGTAAAATCCCTAATCAAAAGCAAGAATGGCAAAAAGCCTAATGCAAATACCACAGAGAGTTGATATAAACCGATCCAACCAAACATGGATTGCAAACCGGCTGCAAATGGACCCGAAATAATGCGCGGCAATGCGGACAAGGAAGCCAGAAGCGAAAATTGCGTCGCCGTGAAACGTCTGTCCACAATGCGCATCAATAGTGCTACCAATGCAGTAGAACCCATGCCTGCTGCAAAGTTATCAAAAAAGACGGCAACGGCGAACAGTACAAGATTTTTTCCTACGATGGCCAAAGCTACAAATAAAATATTCGTCAATGCCTGTAATAATCCAAAAACCAGCAATGCGCGATAAAGAGACCAGCGCATGAGTAGCACACCGGCAATCAAACCGCCTAACACGATAGCGCCAATCCCGCAAATCTTATTAATGTATCCGATCCAATCTAAGGAAAACCCAATTCCCTGAATTAAGAAAGGCATGACGATCCCACTCGTTGTCGCAGTAAACGCTTCCCCTAATTTGTAAAAAAAAATGAAAAACAATAAAGGGATAATATTTTTGCGCGTCATTAATTCTTTAATTGGCGCCGCCAAACCGCCAAATCGCATGTCTTGGGCATGATAGTCTAATGAAGGCTCCGGGCTATAAATTGTGGCAATCACGCCGATCAACATCAGAAAACCCATAATGCGATACGTGCTAGCCCAACCCAATTGCTGTGCCATTACCAAGGCCAACCCTCCGGAAAGCAGCAATGCCAAGCGAAAACCTAAGACCGCTACCGAGGCACCCAATCCTTGTTCAGGAGGCGGCAAATATTCCGTACGATGCGCTTCAATAGCCATATCCTGCGTAGCGCCGACACATGCCAGGACAAAGGCCAGGACACCTAGCATCATGGGCGTGCTATCTGGTGAAAACCAAGCCATTATATTAAATCCAAATAACAGCAAGAGTTGTGTTGTAAGTATCCAACTGCGTCTTTTACCCATGGGTAAAATCGAGTACTTATCTAAAAAAGGGCCCCAAATGGTTCGGTATAAATAAGGCAACCCCAACAAACTTAATGTACCTGTGGCTAAAACAGACATCCCAACTTCAGCAAACCAAGCTTGCAATGTGCTGCTGAGTAGCGACAAAGGGAGTCCTGAAGAAAAGCCCAAGATAAAAACAATCAAAAGGCGCTTGTTCATGCTTGAAGGCTCATAAAATGTGGGTATTTGCGGGTTAATGAGACAATCTTCTTTTAAGTGGGACCAGAAATCTGGTCCCCCAATGATCAATCCGAGTTTAGCGCTGGCGGCTCACTCTTTAAGCATCACTTTTCTTAACAGACAATAAGTGGATTTTAAAAATTAAGGTTTCATTAGGACCAATTGGACCGCCTACCGTACGAGGACCATATGCCAAATCGGCAGGGACATAGATTTCCCAGGTTGAACCGGAGGGCATTAACTGCAATGCTTCCGTCCATCCAGGAATCACTTGCGACAATTTAAACGTAGCTGGTTTACCCGCTTTATCTGTGCTGTCAAACACTTCACCATTGATTAAACGGCCGGTGTATTCCACCGTAACGGTATCGTCTTTTCCTGGCTTATCGCCCGTACCTGCTTTAATGATTTTATATTGCAAGCCGCTTGGCAGAGTAACAACCCCCTCTTTAGCCTTATTTTCTTTTAGAAATGCTTCGCCTTTAGCTTTATTTTCTTCAGCTTTTTTATTGAATTCGGCGGTACGTTTTGCCATTAAATCGTGTTGAAATTTGCTTAATACTTCCCGCATTTGCTGCTCAGTCAACAAAGACGGAGCGTCATTGATTCCATCTTGCAAACCTTTAGTCAGAGCCTCAGGATTTATATCAATCCCCTGCCGTTTAAAATTTTTACCCAAGTCAATTCCTATACTATATGACAATTTGTCTACGTCGCTATTCAGCGAAGGAGCAGTGGTTGCAGCCATTGTCGTGGACATGGCTAAACCCATGGCAGCAGCGACCAGTTTCATTTTCATAAACAGTTCCCCTTAGTCTTTCCATAAATAATGTAATACCGCTCTGACTAAATGTTTTAGTTACAACATTTTAATTCTGAGGTATATTGCAAAATGCCCAGCTATTTTGCCTAAATTCAAATAGAATTGCTAGCACAGCCTTAAATCAAAAACTGAACTTTATTGCCTATGTCAACATCCAGTACAGTGCTCAGTGTGAGCCAATTGAATCAGCACGTACGTCAGCTGCTCGAATACGACGTGGGTGAAATCTGGGTCGAAGGGGAAATTTCAAACTTAAGCAAACCTTCTTCTGGGCATTTTTACTTCACATTAAAAGACACGCATGCACAACTGCGTTGCGTTTATTTCCGCAATCGGCATGGTAATGGATTTAACGCATTGCAAAATGGCCAACAAGTCATTGCCGCAGGAAAATTGAGCCTCTACGAAGCTCGCGGTGATTTCCAACTTATTGTGGAGCAGTTAAACGAAGCCGGACAAGGAAATTTATACCGGCAATTTGAACTATTGAAAACCAAACTGGCTGCTCTAGGCTTGTTTGATCCTGCACGCAAGAAAATCATTCCAAAATTTCCACAATGCATCGGGGTGGTAACTTCAGCAACTGGAGCAGCCTTGCATGATATTTTAACTACTCTGGCGCGGCGTTTTCCAATTACACCCATCGTGGTGTATGCGAGCGAAGTGCAAGGGAAGCACGCAGCGCCGCAGTTGATTGCGGCTTTGCAAAAAGCCAATGCGCATGCGCGTTGTGATGTACTTATTTTGGCTCGAGGCGGCGGCAGTCTCGAAGACTTATGGGCATTTAATGAAGAAAGTTTAGCTCATGCAATTGCCAGCAGCCAAATACCCATTGTCTCAGGCGTTGGTCATGAAACTGATTTTACTATAGCTGATTTTGTAGCGGATTTACGGGCGGCTACCCCTACGGCCGCAGCGGAAGCTGTTACCCCAAACCTACTGGATATAATTGTGCGCCTGGAAACCTTGCAAGCACGCCTTATTGCAGCGATCGTCCGTTTGCTCCAATATAAGCGCTTGTTGGTTAATCATGCCATCCATAAAATTTCATCGCCGGGCAAATTGATTATTAGCCACTGGCAATCTTTGGACTATTTAAAAAATTGCCTCGGGTATCACATACAGCAATATTTAGGAGTGCAAAAACACCGCGTGAATATTGCGCTTAAACATTTGCACGCACAAAACCCAGTGATCTTGGTACACGAAATGCGGGCGCGAGTGCAACAGCTTGAAAATAAACTAATTAAACAAACGGAATTTTTATTTCAGCAATTGAAACAGCAATTTATTAAAAAACTAGCTACATTGCATGCGGTAAGTCCTTTAGCTACACTCGATAGAGGCTATGCCATTGTGACGCATAAACAACAGATTCTCTTTGCTTGCGAGCAAGTAAACTTAGACGACATCATCCATATCCAACTGGCTAGAGGTAAACTCATCGGCAAGGTAATTGATAAATAAGCCATAGACAAGAAAATAGCCTTAAATCTTAAGCGCGGACAGGAGAGTAAAATGAATTTTGGATATCGCTTTTTAACTAAACTACTCGCTTTTTTCTGTTTAACCTGGATACCGATAAGTAACGCAAGCTCGCTTCCTGAAAATCATGCCGTCAACGGCGGCCTAACCATTATCCCTATTGATGCTGCAGAAAAGCCGGAAGTATTTTTCGATAAGCACCGCATTGCGGTGGCCAAAAGCCCTAACCCAAATCAATGGCTTTTAATCGTAGGTTTGCCGCTTGAAAATACTCAATCAGTCCGCGAATTGGAAATGCAAAAACCCCACTCCGCCAAAATTCCCTTTTACATCAGTGATAAGTTTTATAAAACACAATATTTAACCATTGAAGACAAACGGAAAGTTGAACCATTGCCAGAGGATCAAAAACGCATTGATGAAGAAAATAAAAAACTGGCGGAAATTTTTTCTCATTACAGTTTGGCAAATCCATTTGCACAAGAATTTAAAGCCCCGGCCAATGGCCCTATCAGCAGTTTTTTCGGCTTAAAGCGGGTTTATAATAAGCAGCCGCGACCTCCTCATGTTGGACTGGATATTGCAGCGCCAGCCGATAGCCCAGTGCATGTCATCTCCCGTGGTACGGTGGTGGATGCCGATGACTATTTTTATACGGGTAATACCGTGATTGTGGACCATGGTATGGGGATTTTTTCCTTATATGCTCATTTAAATAAAATGAATGTAAAAAAAGGAGATACTGTAGAACAGGGTGCAGCCGTAGGTACTATTGGCATGACTGGACGTGCCACCGGCCCTCATTTGCATTGGTCAATAGTAATGAATCAAACTTATATTGATCCTTTGTTGTTTGTTCCTTTACGCAAGATTAGCATTGCATCTTCTCCCCCTAAAAAAAGTAATAAGGCACCAGCCAAAAATGAAATCAATGCAGAGGCAAGCAAAGAAAAAAGCAGTTAAAGTATGGTAGAAGAATTAAATACAAGTCTGAATTTGATTATTGACCAAACAAAAAATAATTTTCATACGTTAGCAATTATTTTAACGATTCTCTGGTCAATTTTTTTTATCAGTTGTCTTAATCAGCAAATACTGACGCTGGGTATCATTCCCAGACGAATAAAAGGTCTTCGCGGCATCTTTTTCGCACCTTTTCTTCATGTCAATTTTAATCATCTTTTTTTTAACTCCATTCCATTAGTCGTTTTGAGTAATTTTTTATTAATAAATGGATTAAATTATTTTTTATGGATTACTTTGGCGATTGGACTTTGCAGCGGATTATTGCTGTGGCTATTTGGAAAAGAAGGATTGCACGTTGGGGCAAGTGGCATCATCGCCGGCTACTGGGCTTTGTTGGTGAGCGATATTTTTCGCCAGGGAACATTAGTGGCTATTATTCTTGGCGCTTTGAGCGCTTATTATTTCGCCGGAATTTTTTTCAGCGTCTTTCCTAAAAAAGGCATTTCCTGGGAAGGACATTTATTTGGTTTGGTTTCAGGACTCTTCTTAAGTTATTTAATTTCTAATACTGAGTTAGTTAGTTTTTTTCGCTAAAAAATCCTCATGGTAACTAATTTGACCTATAGATGTTGGGTTTAACTATTATCTAATTGCCCGTTTAGGCTGAATAGGCGGTAAAATCTAATGTGGTTTGATATCGATATAAATCGGATTCAAATGCAAAAAACAATAAATAATGACATTTTTTGAAAAGAAAATTGTGATGCCAACAATTAAAATAACTTAAAATTTTCCTCAAAAAAGGCAAGTAATTTCCTTATGAAATACTAAACTATACTTTTTCCTTCCTAATGTTACCTTAATCAAGGAAGTATATACTTAAGATTTTACCAGTTAAGTACTGTTTATGCACACCATATTAATTCAATTAGCCGAAGCTTTTGGGCATCCCCATCCGGAGGGAATCTGTAATAGCATTTCTATACGTTGGTTAGAAGCTTCCCTGTGTGGAGAAGAGCACATATTTAATGCGCGTATGCAATATTTAAAAAATTTTTATAATAAGGTAATTTCTGAAGAATTGAGCATAAGCGAGTTTATTAGTGCACTAAAAAGCAAAAAAAATTCACTTTCGTCTGCAGACCAATTGAATTGGGACATGCTAGCCTTTTTTGACAGCCTGGAGCTTTATCAAAATCCTTATATTTATTCCGAATTATTTAATAAAAATATCTCTCAAGATAAACCACATTTAATTTCCCCGTTTGCCTCATCTGAGTCAATACTTATGCATGGTGGGCTTGCTCGTATTTTAAATGATTCAGGACTATATACGGAAACAGAACTAACCAATTACTTAAATAAAATATTTTTATGCTTTATAAAACATCTTTCTCAGGGTGATGTGATTGGAATTATTTTAAAAAACTACAATCATACTTTAACCTTAACATATAAAGCAGGAGAAGGATGGACTTTATTGAATATCAATGATTATCCTGCAAAAAAATTTTCAATAAAAAATACTGATTTGTTAGCCAAAGAAATCATTTCAGGTTTTAAAACCCTTGGCGTGGATACTGTAGATTATACGGCGTGTAATGCATCAGTTTTTGTTACTAACAATTATAATAAAAAGAATGAATTGACAAAATCATTTATAGAATTTCAAAAAAATAAGATCTTTACACCCGAAATTGCAAATCGAAAAATTACTCAGGATTTAAACTTGGGTATCGCCTATCTAGCTGTACTGCTCAATGACGTGAATACACTCGCGCGTATTGCGAAATATGTTGAATTAAACAATACATCCAACGGAAACACATTAGTTTCAATAGCCGCGGCTCATAATTTTCCCGAAATTTTGGCGGTGCTTGGAGCCCATGGAGCCAATATGAATGTATATGATGCCAACAGCTTTACCCCCTTACATACAGCTATTCTTTTAGGGTATGAAAATATTGTTAATATACTTTTAAAGTACGGCGCAGATTTACATCAAACTGATAGTAAGGGTCGGAATTTATTGTTTACAGCAATCGCTTCACAGCCATCCTTTATTTCTTTGCTGCTGGAAAAGGGAATTAATCCTAATCAAGAAGACAACAATAAAACTACAGCATTATCATGGGCTGTATACAATGATTCCCAAGAGAGCGTGAATAGGCTTTTAGAAAATAAAAACCTCCAAAATATTAATAAAGCCAATAATTATGGTTGGACACCGGCTCTTTTTGCAGCACTGAATGGAGATCCTCAAATCCTCAGTAAGCTATTACTGCGTGCTAATTTTCTATACTCTCATAAAGTTACAAACACCTCCCTGCTTCTTTTCGTGCGAGAATATTTTAAAAAAAGAGATGAGGAAATACCGTCAACGATAAAAACAAATTTAAATAAATTGTTTAGCCGACAGAATAATGATCAATATACCTTCATTAGTCCTGAAGAATTAGCTGAAATGATGGGTCATGTAGGGGTGGCACAACTTATTAAAATTACAAATGTAGTAGCGCAAAGTTCCAGTGCTTCATCATCCTTTTTCAAATCTAAAACGGAGGAGAAAGATAAGAATTCTTCCAATGGAAATAATCTCCATACACTCTCACGTTGAGAATTGTTTAAAAGGTATAGGGCGTTGTCCTAAACGATTGCTTTTTAAAGGCTCATCATGAAATCCGGGGGCAAACAAACCATCATGAGCAATCGAGGCAATCCAAGCTGCTAACTTAAGTGCAATATGAATTGGGGTATTTTTTGTAAATCTCGCTGTGTTTTTTTTGTAATTATAACGGTATATATGTTCACGCTTTAAAGTCCCAAACCTACAGGCAGACTGCACTCTAAATTTGGGTACAATCAAGTGAGTTGATATTTAGAGGTTAAATAAACAACCGTTTTGTGGGCAAGACAATTCTCATGCAGAGCGGTCACCGCAATTGACTCGTATTTCGTAATCTCTTTGCATTAATTTAATTAAAAGGTAATTTATACTATAATTTCCCCCTTTTTTGACTTATTTATTAGCCATATGACCACTGCACCGATCCTTTTACCTAAAGAAATTAGCTCCAAGGAAAGTTGGGGACAGCTATATGGTTGCAGCCTCACATTGGCTTTGGCTGAATATTGCCAACAAAAAAAAGGAATTAAATTATTAATTGCTCCTGATCACTTAAGCGCAGGACAAATGGAAGCCGAACTGCGTTTTTTTCTGGGAGAAAATGAAAATCAACAAGAAATACTCATTTTTCCAGACTGGGAAACCCTACCTTACGATCAGTTTTCTCCTCATCAGGATATCATTTCAGAGCGTCTTTTTACGTTAAGTCGTTTGCAACAAACAACCGATGCCATTGTAATTAGTGCAGCAAGCACCTTGATGCACCGTTTATGCCCTCCTGAATTCTTGCACCAATATGTTTTAGTATTGCAAGAAGGACAAACGCTGAACATAGAACATTTCCGACAGCAACTGCAACAAGCTGGCTATCATTGCGTCAATAAGGTACTGGAACATGGCGAATTTGCAATCCGCGGCGCTATTATCGATCTTTACCCGATGGGAAGCCCCCTGCCTTTTCGTATCGAACTATTTGACGATGAAATAGAAAGTTTGCGCCGCTTTGATCCTGAGAATCAACGTACTATTGACAAGATCACCCACATCCATGTTTTGCCTGCGCGGGAATTCCCCCTAAATGAACAAAGCATTACCTTTTTCCGGCGAGCTTTCCGCGAGCAATTTACAGGCAATCCCAGTCAATGTCCTGTCTATGAAGCCATTAGCGAAGGACAATTCCCCAATGGAATCGAGTATTATCTACCTCTTTTTTTTGAACACACGGCAACTTTTTTTGATTATCTGCCTAAAGACGCCACTGTCTGTTTAATTGAAAATACTCCAGAGAGAGCTGAACAATTCTGGCACGAAGTGCAAACTCGCTATGAGCAACGCAGTTATGATATAACCCGGCCGATTCTCAAACCTTCCAGAGGATTCTTAACGCCAACGGAACTGCTTACATTCGCCAACCAATATACACAATTAAGAGTTTATCATTCCCCCATTGAGCGCAAAGGACGTATCGTTAATTTTAACGTAGGCAATCCCCCTGCTTTGCCTATCGAACGCCATTTGGAACAACCACTTTCGCGCCTTTGCGACTTTTTAGCAGATAATGCACGGCGTTATCTTTTGGTGGTTGAAAGTGCCGGCCGCCGCGAAGTTTTGCTGGATTTGCTAAAACAAAGCAATTTATTTCCAAAAATCCAGCCTTCTTGGTCTGCTTTCTTAAAAGACGATGCAAAAATCAATATTGTCACGGGGCCGCTTATCCAGGGAGCCGAGCTTTTAGAACAAGCCCTTTCCATTATTGTTGAAGCCCAACTCTTCGGAGAGCAAAGTATCCCGCAAAGGCGAAGCAGCCAAAAAAGTATCGACCCGGACTTAATCATCCGTGACTTGGCAGAATTACGCCTTGGAGCGCCGGTTGTGCATTTGCAATTCGGAGTGGGACGCTATCAGGGATTGCAAACTTTAGAAAGCCAGGGAGAAGTGAGCGAGTTTCTGGTTTTAACCTATGCAGGCGATGATAAAATTTATGTTCCCGTAACTTCCTTGAATCTGATTAGCCGTTATACCGGTGCAGACAGTGAACATGCGCCTTTACACCGGTTAGGCAGCGATCAATGGCAGAAAGAAAAGAAAAAAGCCGCGGAAAAAATTCATGACGTCGCCATTGAATTACTGGATATTTATGCCAAGCGGGAAGCAAAACCCGGACATGCCTATCAATTGGATGCCGTGGATTACCAACGTTTTGTCAGCGGTTTTCCTTTTATTGAAACTCCAGATCAAATACAAACCATCAATCAAATCATTGAAGACATGCGCTCTGCACGCCCCATGGACAGATTGATTTGCGGCGATGTGGGTTTTGGAAAAACGGAAGTTGCCATGCGTGCTGCTTTCATTGCAGCGCAAGATGGCAAACAAGTTTGTGTGCTGGCACCTACAACTTTGTTGGCTGGGCAACATTTTGAAACCTTCAGGGATCGTTTTGCTGACTTCCCAGTGCAAATTGAATTGCTGTCTCGTTTCCGCAGCGCTAAAGAATCTGAAAAAGTAATTGCATCCTTAAAAAATGGCAATGTGGATATTGTCATCGGCACGCATAAGCTTTTTCAAAAAAACATAGAATTTAAGAACTTGGGTCTGTTAATTATTGATGAAGAACATCGCTTCGGGGTGAAGCAAAAGGAGTACATCAAATCTTTGCGCACACACGTGGATATTCTTTCCATGACGGCAACCCCTATCCCTCGTACCTTGAATATGGCGATGGCAGGCATTCGCGATGTCTCTTTAATCTCCACTCCCCCTGCCAAACGGTTGGCCATTAAAACCTTTTGGCAAGAAAGGAATGACGTGGTGCTGAGGGAAGCTATGCTGCGTGAAATTCTGCGTGGCGGGCAAGTATTTTTCTTACATAATAATGTGCAAACCATCGCTCGCATCGCCCAGGAACTCGAAGCACTGGTTCCCGAAGCGAAAGTGCAAATAGCACACGGACAAATGCGCGAGCGCGAACTCGAGCGTATTATGTCTGATTTTTATCACCGCCGCTTTAATGTTCTTGTCTGCACTACAATCATTGAAACAGGCATCGATATCCCTACTGCAAATACAATTATCATTGATAGAGCCGATAAATTTGGCTTGGCGCAACTCCATCAGTTACGCGGTCGTGTAGGGCGCTCGCACCACCAGGCTTATGCCTATCTCTTAACCCCTGATAAAAAATTACTAACTACAGATGCCGTTAAACGGCTGGAAGCCATTGTCTCCCTGGAAGATTTGGGAGCAGGATTTACTCTCGCCACCCATGATTTGGAAATTCGGGGTGCAGGAGAATTATTAGGGGAAGAACAAAGTGGTAATATGCAAGCTATTGGCTTCAATTTATTTATGGAAATGCTGGATAGAGCCGTCAGCGACTTGAAAGCGGGCAAAACCCCAGAGTTGGCCGCCCCCATGCAGCAAGGGCCTGAAATCGAACTTAAGATAAGCGCTATTATTCCTGAAGATTATATTGGAGATATTCATACCCGCCTAATCATGTATAAACGCATTGCTAATGCGAAAAACAAACAACAATTGCGCGACTTGCAGATTGAAATGATTGACCGTTTCGGTTTATTACCACAACCGGTTAAACACTTGTTGTTGGTTACTGAGCTGAAATTGCTGGCTGCAAAGCTTGGCATAGCACGCATCAGTTTGGCAGGGCAAAATGGAAAAATTGATTTCAATGAAGCTCCAAATATTGATCCCGCTACTTTAATTAATCTGATTCAAGTTCACGCCAAACGCTATCAATTGGAAGGGCCAACCCGTCTAAAATTTGCATTGGATAGCACGGGTAATGAAGAAAAAATTCATGAAATCAGCTCATTGCTGCTGAAATTGATGAACAAGGAACTGGCAGCAGAAATACAAAGCCATTAAAAGCCGCCTACTGCTGCTTTATTTTAAAACTCTACAATGATTATGAATAGCCGTTGCTGCAATGGCGGCTTGCCCTTGCGCAACACAGACTTGATTTAAGCTGGAAACAATATCGCCGACGGCATATAAACCTTTGAGCGAAGTTTGCTGATGTTTATCCACGATAAGGCAACCATCTTTTTGCTTCACCTCCATGTGTTGCACCAGTTTATTATTCTTAACTGACCCGAGTGCCGAATAAATACAATCAAACCGCAAGGTTTGCCCGTTTTTGAACGTAACATGAGTGCAATCTGATAAATTAATTTCCACGATATCTTCTGTAATGATTTTTAATCCTGCTTGCGTGATTTTTTGTAACTCCGCCCTGCTCCATGCAGGTGATTCCCCCATGGTAATCAAGGTAATATGCGGGCTATAGACTCTTATAAAAAGAGCCTCGCCAAGACCCATGGCTCCTCTTCCTAAAACAGCGATGTCCTTATCGATCACTTCAAAACCATCACAAATAGGGCAATGGCGAATAAGGCCACACTGCACGGCATTTGTGACATTCGGTAAATTAGGTTCTACATCTTCTACCCCTGTTGCCAAAATGATATGTCTTGCCGTTTGCGTACTGGTTTCACTGGCTATGTAGAATTTTTCTGCATCCAATTGCTTCAATTCCTGTACTGGCTCATAAATGATGGGAACTTCATACACGCTTAATTGTTTTTTAAGTCGTCGCAATAATTCTTCGCCCGCAATACCTTTCGGGAAAGCCGGATAGTTGTGAGAAACCGGAATGCGCAGAGCGCGGCTTTGATTTGCATCATAAATCACTACTTTGCGCCTGAATCGTGCCAAATAAATAGCCGCAGTAAGTCCTCCAGGACCACCGCCAATAATGATGCAGTCATATTCTCCTTTTTGCTTGCTCATCTTTCCCTGTATCTATCTTCCCTATACCATACTTATGCTAAAGTATAGTCCGTGCAAATTTTTTTGTTTATTTTTTTGACAATCACTCATTTACTTTCTATAGTCATAATGTAGGCCGAATGAATTTTATAGTTCTTTATAGTTCTTTCGGTCACAGCAAAACCACCTTTCGAGGTGGTTTTTGCTATGCTGAACTGGAACGCTGCCTCATCACTTGTTAGTTATTCTTAAGTCTTACATTTCAATAATCACTTTTAACGCTTTGGAAGTAGCGGCATTACTAAATGTTTCATAGGCTTCTACAATTTCATCAAATTTAAAGCGGTGACTGATGAGCATGGCTGGATCGATGACCCCGGATTGCATGGTTTTTAATAGCATGGGAGTAGAAAAAGTATCGACTAGCCGGGTGGTAATCGTAATGTTATGTGACCACAGCCGTTCTAAATGCAGATCCGCTTTAACGCCATGTACACCTATATTGGCAATCACCCCGCCCGGTGCAACGATGTCTTGGCAAAGCACAAAAGTGGCAGGGATACCCACTGCTTCAATAGCAGTATCTACGCCCACGCCGCCAGTCAATTCCATGACTTTTTGAGTTGCATCACTAAGGCTGCTGTTAATGGTTTTAGTAGCGCCCAACTTTTTAGCCGTCTCAAGGCGATGCGCATCGATGTCGATTAAGATCAATTCACTTGGTGAATAAAATTGTGCCGTTAATAAAGCCGCTAAACCAATGGGACCTGCACCCACTATCGCCACGGATTGGCCTGGCTGTATTTTGCCGTTAAGCACACCACACTCAAATCCGGTAGGTAAAATATCGCTCAACATAACCAGGCTTTCGTCCGCCAAGCTGGAAGGAATTTTATAAAGGCTGGTGTCGGCATGAGGGATGCGTACGTATTCTGCTTGAGTTCCATCCACCGTATTCCCAAGCATCCAGCCACCCTGCGTGCAATGGGAATACATACCCTTCCGGCAATACGGGCACTTACTGCATGCGGAAATGCATGAGATCAATACGCGATCCCCTTTTTGCAAATTGATAACGCCAGCACCTACATCTTCAATAATTCCCACGCCTTCATGTCCC
Source organism: Legionella septentrionalis (assembly GCF_003989745.1). Classification (GTDB taxonomy): domain Bacteria; phylum Pseudomonadota; class Gammaproteobacteria; order Legionellales; family Legionellaceae; genus Legionella_A; species Legionella_A septentrionalis. The sequence goes on along the minus strand of NZ_RZGS01000018.1, from coordinate 16,550 downwards.
AGGATGCGCCCTGGAGTACAACTGGGTACATCTCCTTTAAGAATGTGCAGATCAGTCCCGCAAATAGTCGTTTTAATTACCTTTACCAAAGCATCATTTGCATCCGTCAAATTCGGCTTTGGGCAATTTACCAACTCTTTTTTACCAGGGCCTCGATAAACAAGTGCCTTCATAGTCTGTCCTTGCTTCATTTTTTATGTTCCATTTATTTTATTCATTGGGTGAAAGGCTAATATTAATTATAGAGGCAAATAAAAATAGAAAGTAAAGTAAATCACATGCCACCAAGGAGGGAAGCATGCCATCATTTCACCACATCTTATTTGTAAGCCATGGCGTTAGGGATGAAACTCAGGCAATCGGGCAAGCAATCAAACTTGCTTGTGCCAATCAGGCACAACTGGACGTATTGATTACCTGCCCTCCTTTTCCAGATACTCTTAAGGAATACCGCGCGTCTTATGAAGAATCTTTGCTTGAACGAATGCAAAAAACCATTAAGGCTGCCAAAACAAACCTCCACATTTCGAAAAATAAAATACCGGTGCATATTGAACTTGAATGTGGGAATACTCCGGCTGTCCGCATTATTCGACATGTGCTGCGCAATAACTATGATCTCGTGGTAAAAGAGGTAGAAACCAATGAAAGCAACAAGGGATTTAAGGCACTTGATATGGAATTATTGCGCAAATGCCCTTGCGCGTTATTTTTATATCGCCCTTTTAAACAGGAGTCTCATAAAACCCGTATTGCCGTAGCAATTGATGCCAGTGAACAAGAAACCGCAGGACAAGATTTGGCCTTAAGATTATTGGATATTTCTCAGTTGCTGGCAAAACATTATGAGGGGAACTTAACCATTATTTCCTGCTGGGATTTTGCGCTCGAAAATTACTTGCGCAATAACCTGTCGGCCGCCATATCCAATGCCGATTTGGATGCAGTGATTGCGGAAGAAAAAATCTCACATGCCCGAGCCCTGCAAGTGCTCATTAAGCAATCAAAAATTAGCAGCACCTGTCGCATTGAACACTTGAAAGGACGCCCCGAAAATCTTATTCCTGCATTTATTACGGAGAAAAAAATTGATGTTTTGATCATGGGTACGGTAGCCCGTACCGGCATTTCAGGTTTTTTCATTGGCAATACTGCAGAAAATATTTTGCAAAAAATTGATTGTTCGCTACTGGCTTTAAAACCTCAGGGCTTTGTCTCCCCTATTAAAGCCTACTGATAAATGAGAGCGGCAACCATGGAGAGCCCAGAGAACAGCAAACATGCTATCTGGCATGCGATAGAAGCAGAAGCCACACTGACAGCATTAGAAACAACTTCCATGGGTTTAAAAGATAAAGAAGCTCAGGAAAGATTGCGTATCTATGGCCCCAATCGCTTGAAAGAACTTAAAAAACGAGGGGCATTGCGCCGTTTTCTTATGCAATTTCATAACATTCTAATTTATTTACTCCTGGGTGCAGCGATCATCACTGCCATGATGCACCATTTAATTGATACTTTGGTCATTTTAGCGGTAATACTTGTTAATGCTTTGATAGGATTTGTCCAGGAGGGGAAAGCAGAAAAATCCATAGGGGCCATTCGGAAGATGTTATCCCCCACTGCCACAGTGCTGCGGGAAGGACAACGCCGCAGCATCACAGGAGAATCACTTGTCCCAGGTGATGTTGTTTTACTGGAAGCTGGCGATAAGGTGCCTGCTGATTTACGCTTGCTAAAAACTCATGGATTAACCATTCAGGAAGCCATTCTCACTGGTGAATCCATTCCAATTGAAAAAAATATAAATCCAGTTAGTGCCAATACCCCGCTTGGCGATCGGTTTTGCATGGCCTTTAGCGGTACATTTGTGACCAATGGCCAGGCTAGAGGTGTGGTTGTCGCAACCGGACAAGCTACTGAACTTGGGCGCATCAGCGGCTTGTTATCAAGTATAGAAACACTTACTACTCCCTTGGTCATGCAGATAGGGTTATTTGCCAAATGGCTCACAACCATGATTTTGCTGTTTGCCATCTTGCTACTAACTTATGGTTATTTTATTCAACGTCATGATTTCAGCGAGTTATTCATGATTGTGGTAAGTTTATCTGTTTCAGCCATTCCCGAGGGAATTCCTGCAGTCCTCTCCATTACGCTTGCCATTGGCGTACAAGCAATGGCTGCCCGTCATGCGATTGTGCGCCGTCTACCCGCCATTGAAACCTTAGGGGCTGTATCTGTTATTTGCACGGATAAAACCGGCACATTAACTCTTAATGAAATGGCTGTGGCTTCTGTGGTGACCTGCAAGTCCGTCTTTAGCGTGGAAGGTTCAGGTTATGAGCCAGCGGGAGCCATTAAATTAAGAGAACAAACCATAGACTGCGGTATTCATTCAGTGCTGCTGCAGATAGCATGGGCAGCAGCGCTTTGTAACGATGCTGTACTTCGCGAACACGCCGGCAATTGGACGGTAGAAGGCGATCCAATGGAAGGAGCGTTATTAACGTTTGCGGCAAAAGCAGGTGTTGGCCTGCAGGAGATAAGGAACATCTGGCCACGTACTGACACAATTCCTTTCGATGCCAAGCACCGGTTCATGAGCACATTGCATCACAATCATTTACAACATGCTTTTATTTTTGTCAAAGGAGCTCCCGAACAAATCTTAAGCATGTGTATAACACAACAGAGCGACACGGGTAAAGAAGAGCCATTAAATGAGGCCTACTGGCAAGAGCAATTAGAAAAAACTGCAGCCAAAGGGCAGCGTGTGCTGGCTTTTGCTGTAAAAGGAATCAAAGCCGAACATACGGTGCTTGAATTTGCCGAAGTCAACACAGGCTTAACATTACTGGGTATGGTTGGACTGATAGACCCGCCACGTCCGGAAGCCATCGCCGCAGTTGCTGAGTGTCATAGAGCCGGCATCCAAGTTAAAATGATTACGGGTGATCATGCCAGTACTGCCCTTGCCATTGGCCAGCAAATAGGGCTAAAAAATATCAGAAACGTGTTGACGGGCGCCGAGCTGGATAAAATGTCCGATGCATCGCTTGCAGATTCGGCATTAAAAGTTGATATTTTTGCGCGCACGAGCCCTGAACATAAACTGCAGCTGGTTATGGCATTGCAATCCCACGGCATGATTGTCGCTATGACTGGCGATGGCGTGAATGATGCGCCGGCGCTCAAGCGTGCGGATGCTGGTATCGCCATGGGTAAAAAAGGCAGTGAAGTAGCCAGAGAAGCGGCTGATTTAGTATTGGTAGATGATAATTTTGCTTCCATTGTTTCTGCCGTGCGTGAAGGGCGCACAGTTTATGATAATCTGAAAAAAGTCATCAGCTGGACTTTGCCTACCAATGCGGGTGAAGCAATAATTGTGATCCTGGCATTGCTATTCGGCATGAACCTGCCGATAACTCCCATTCAAATTTTGTGGATTAATCTAATCACTACCATCACGCTTGGCATTGCCTTGGCTTTCGAACCGACAGAAGAAAATACCATGTTTCGGCCACCGCGAGCGCGTAACGAGCCGCTGCTAAGCGCTGTTTTAGTATGGCATATTATTCTGGTTTCCATCCTTTTTATCTGCTGCGTATTTACCATATTTTTTTATGCCCTGGGGCAAGGGTATCCTCTTGAGCTGGCACGCACCATGGCGCTTAATATGGTAGTGGTTATGGAAATTTTCCATTTATTTTTTATCCGCAATATGCATGGCACTTCATTAACCTGGAAAGCTGTAAAAGGCACAAAAATTGTATGGCTTTGCGTTTCGATCATCCTCCTGGCTCAATTGGCTATTACTTACCTGCCTATTTTACAGAAAGCTTTTGTTACCGAACCGGTTCCGATTTTTGCCGGGGCGCTCATCATTGCCTTAGGCGCAATCTTCTTTGCTATTCTTGAAATCGAGAAACAATTGCGTTTAAGTATCCAGCGCAATCATTCCGACTATTCTAAAACGGTATAACCAACATGTCGGTATTAATGATCCGTAAAAGCCGATTGGTCACTCTGCCCAGCAAAATATAATGCAACAAAGAACGTCCCCGGGTACCTAAAACCACCAGTTGAGCATCCCAGGTGGCTGCATACTTTGCAATGTCATCGGCAGGATAACCGCTGATAAATTTCGTGGAGAAACGGCTGTGATCCACAGCGCACTCTGCCAAAGAATGTTTTAATCTATCCACTAAGGCTTGACTCATTTCATCGTCAAAATGCTGGTGATGCTTCGTATCATCAAGGTATTTTCCATACCACACGTCAGCCACATGCAGCATTAAAAATTCTGCATGTGGATAAAGCTGATAAGCTGTTTCAGTTGCCTTCTTGCTAACCTCGGAAAAATCAGTGGTCACTAAAATACGCTGGTAAGAAAAAGAGGGTTCTTTTTTTATCAATTGCACTGGAATTTTAACTTGATTGACGACTGATTCTGCATTGGTGCCTAAGATGTAATCATTAAGGTAATAAGTGCCATGCGCTCCCATAAAAACAAGCTCAATAGCATGCTCATGAATATATTGATTAATCCGTTCAGGTACCCGCCCCACCAACACCAAAAAATTTACTGGATACCGAGCAACGATATTTCGCATTGCTTCGGCATGAGCAAGTTCTGCTTTTTTAATGAGTATTGGAATTTCAGGGTTTTCTTTCTTTGTCAGATCACTTAGCCAGCCTTGATTAATTACATGCAAACAAGTTAGTTCCGCCTGAGCATGCTCTGCAACCTGAATTGCTCGCTTAAGTGCATAAGCGGCATGTCTGGAAAAATCAGTGGTGATCAACATCCTTTTAAAAACCATTAGTTTTCCCATGTATTAATGTTGTTCTTTTAGTATAGAATAAAACAACTTGTGCTATGAGTTATTCTTTCTTCTGAGCCGGGATGTTTGATACATGCTAAGCAAGATGCAAAAAACCAGCGTGCACAACACAATGCCTAAAGCGATGAATACCGGGATTTTAACCCAGTCGGCAATAAGCATTTTTACTCCAACAAAAATTAAAATAAAGGCAAGACCATATTTGAGCAAATGAAAGCGATTGTGCATGTTGGCAAGTAGAAAATACAGCGCCCGTAAGCCAAGTATTGCAAAAATGTTTGAAGTAAAAACAATAAACGGGTCGTTTGTTATGGCAAAAATGGCAGGGATACTATCCACGGCAAAAATAAGATCGCTTATTTCAATCAGCACCAAGACCAAAAACAAAGGCGTAGCATACAAAAGATGATTTCGGAAAACAAAAAATCGCTCAGTCTGCAAGGTATCCGTAATGCGCATATGCTTTCGCATCCAAAGCAGCACAGGATTTTTTGCAAGCTCCGGTTCTTGCTCTGCAAAAATAAACATTTTAATCCCGGTGGTTAGCATCAATATTCCAAAAAGATAAAGAATCCAGTGAAATTGATTAACCAGCCAGATGCCCAACACAATAAGGATTAAACGCATGACGATAGCGCCTAATACTCCATAGATTAAAACCCGGCGCTGATATTCTGCAGGAATGGAAAAATAATTAAAAATCATAAGAATCACGAAAATATTATCGATGGATAAAGATTTTTCGATAAGATAGCCGGTGAGGAATTCCAGTGCTTTTTCATTAGCGATTTGTGTACTGGAAGTGAGGGTAAGATACCACCATAACATTAAATTAAAAAAGAGCGCTAAGGCAAACCATAGAAAAGTCCACAATAAAGCTTCTTTTGTGGAAATACGGTGCGCCTTTCGCCCGCCTAATAAAAACAAATCAATTGTGAGCATTATAGCCACAAAGGCCAGAAAGCCTAGCCACATCCACCATTCACTGACTGTAGCCATCCCATTATTCCCTAATCAGATTACTAAATTATAACTTATTTTAATTTCTAATTTTCTTTAAAGACCTTGGTGAAAGATTAAATGCAAATGGGTAAAAAAATCTATTAGCCACATTTGTGTATTTTTTGACAAAATTGAGTTTATTTTCTATAGTTAAAGTGTAGGCCGAATGAACTTTTTTGGTTTATTCAGCCACAGCAAAACCACCCTTGCGGTGGTTTTTGCTATTGGACATGGCTGAGTTTATTTTTATTTTGATATTAGGAAGAAAAAACAATGTTATATAGACTCTTAGTTAGCTATCTGCGCTTAAAAATCATGCAAATTATTTTAACCCGCATTTTTGGCAATAAAGTTGCAGGTGGTAAAAATTTGAAAAATATGAGCCTTAAAACCTATCTCTTGGAACTACTGGCCGTTAATTTTTTAAAATATTATAGAAAAACAAAATAAATCTGATGTCAAACCAGAGCATACAGACGGGAGAATTTCCCCCAGGATTTAGTTATTTTCCTGCCTTTATTTCATCTGCAGAAGAAAAAATCTTACTGGATGAATTCAAGCGATTAAATTGGCAAGAAGTAAGAATGCATGGCCAAACCGCCAGGCGTAAAGTGGTACATTTCGGCTTAAACTATGCATATGCGACACGCCAGGTAAATCCCACGTTCCCTCCTCCTCCGTATCTACATGATTTAATGGATAAAACAGCAGGTATTTTAGGCGTTACTTTCAGGGAAATAGCAGAAATTTTAATTTCAAATTACCCATCTGGTGCAGGCATCGGCTGGCATCTTGACGCTCCTGTGTTTGCCAAAATTGTAGGTGTTTCATTAGGTAGCGCCTGCACGATAAAACTCAGAGCCACATCAGACCATAAAACAGTTTTAAAAAAAGAACTTCACCCACGCTCGGCTTACGTTTTATCAAATATCGCACGTACCCAATGGCAACATTCCATTACCGCTGTAAAAAATCTGCGCTATTCGATTACGCTAAGAACCTTGCATAAACTTTAATTAAAGAAACCAATTTAAATCTTGGCACGCTTCTTTGAGAGAAACATATGCAATGGATACATAAATGTCTGGCCATAAAAGAAGAAGGATTGTATTGCATTCCCGGCAACTTCTACATTGATCCATTTCAAGCAGTCCCTGTTGCCATCATTACGCATGGACATACGGATCATGCGCGTGCAGGCCATGGACAAGTCATTGCTACCCCGGAAACAATCGCTATTATGCAATTACGCTATGGCAAGGAAAGTACAGAAAAATGGCTGCCTTTACCTTATGAAGCACCTCTACCCATGAAGCAAACATCCATACGTTTGATTCCGGCAGGACACGTTTTAGGCAGTGCGCAAATTGCCATTGAACACAATGAGCATAAAATTATTATTTCAGGAGATTACAAGCGCAGATTGGATCCTACCTGCACCCCATTCAAGAGCGAAACGTGTGATGTATTTGTGACCGAAGCTACTTTTGGCTTGCCTATCTTTAAACATCCACCAATTGAAAGCGAGCTTGCTAAGTTGCTTGAATCCCTGCTTATCTTCCCGGATTTTTGTCATTTAGTGGGAGTTTATCCATTAGGAAAATGCCAACGAATCATTAAAACCTTACGCATGATGGCATATGATGCACCCATTTATTTGCACAATTCTCTCTCAAAATTTTGTACTCTTTATGAAAATTTCGGCATCAAATTAGGCGAATGGCGCGGCATTACCGATGCAAATAAACAAGAATTAAGCGGGAAAATAGCTCTATGTCCGCCCAGCGCCTTGCATAGCCGCTGGACGCGGAAATTGGGGAAAATCCGCATAGCCAATGCAACCGGCTGGATGCAAATCCGAGCACGCGCCAAACAGGGTCGTATTGAACTGCCGCTGGTAATTTCTGATCATGCCGATTGGACAGAGCTTACCGAAACAATTCGCGAAATAAATCCCTTAAGCCTTTGGGTAACGCACGGGCAGGAAGATGGATTAGTCTATTATGCCCGCCAACATGGTTATTCTGCTTTACCATTAAATTTACTGGGCTTTGCCGATGAGGGCGAATCGTTATGAAAAGATTTGCGCAATTACTCAATGCTCTTTATTTTACTTATGGTAATTTGGCCAAGCTTAATTTACTAAAAAACTATCTGGCTGCTACGCCTGATCCAGAACGTGGCTATGCACTGGCTATTCTAGCCAATGCTCTGGAATTCCCTACGTTTAAACGATCGATTATAAGAGATGCCATTCATGAGCGCATCGACCCTTTTTTATTTAATCTGTCTTATGATTACGTGGGCGATTTATCAGACACACTTGCATTATTATGGCCTGCATCTTTGCAGGAACAAGCTGAATTACCACCCCTATCAGAAGTCATTCATACTTTTAATCAATTGCCAGAGAATAAAATCCCGGATTATTTGATTCAATTGCTGAATCGCAGCAACCCTACTGAGCGCTGGGCCCTGTTGAAACTTGGTACCGGCAGTTTAAGGATAGGAATTTCTGCACGTTTCGTTAAAAAAACATTGGCGGAATATGGGCAAGTAGATGTCAAACAAATTGAAAAACTTTGGCATGGAATTAACCCTCCTTATACGGAACTTTTATCTTGGCTGGATGGGAAAAATTCGCATCCTGTAATTACACAATCCTTATTTTTTCATCCGGTAATGCTTTCCCACCCCCTGCAAGAAAAAGACCACCCACAGATTACGCCCGATGATTTTTTAATAGAACCAAAATATGACGGCATTCGTATACAAATCGTATGCAATGAGCAAGGGAAAGCACTTTTTTCAAGAACAGGTGATAATATTAATACTGCATTTCCCGATGTGCTGCAGGCAATTAACACCACCGTCATCTTAGATGGAGAACTTATTGTAGGCTCCCCGGCTGAAATCGGCAGTTTTAATGAACTACAGCAACGCTTGAACCGCAAAAAGCCTGATAACAAAATTCTTGAAAAATATCCTGCTGGGGTCATCTTGTTTGATATCTTATCCTCTGAGGGAACTCCTTTGGACACTTTGCCGTTTGTGAAACGGCGTGCTTGCCTGGAAGCCTGGTTCGCTAAACACCATCCGGCAAACATGTGGCTATCCGAAATGATTTCTTTTCGGGAGCAAGATACGCTGGCGCAAATCAGAAGCAATGCCTTAAAACGCCCCCATATTGAAGGTCTCATGCTTAAAAGAAAAAACAGTCCTTATATTCCGGGTCGTCCTAAAGGTCATTGGTATAAGTGGAAGCGCGAGCCTTTTTTATTAGACGCCGTATTGATGTATGCACAACGCGGCCATGGTAAACGTTCATCCTATTATTCAGATTACACGTTTGGTTTATGGAGTGATGACAAATTACTGCCTATTGGCAAAGCTTATTTTGGATTCACGGATGAAGAATTGTATCAATTGGATAAATGGATTCGTGCTCACATTATGCAAAGATTCGGACCAGTGCTTGAAGTGAGTAAAGAATTGGTCTTCGAAATTGCCTTTGATGCGGTGAACTTTTCTTCACGACATAAATCTGGAGTTGCTTTACGCTTCCCACGCATCCATCGTATTCGCTGGGATAAACCAGCTTTGGAAGCTGATCACTTAAGCACCCTATTAACCTTGATAGACTCCCGTAACCCTAATCAGAACAACCCGCCCGCGCCTTAGCCTTTGTCCAGATTGACAACAATTCTTCTGATGCTTTTCCCTGCAAACTTACCAAGCCTTGCTCATGAGCAATTTGTTTAACCTCTTGCAACCGTTTTTCAAATTTGTTCAAGGCAGCTGCCAAGGTGCTTTTGGGATCGAATTGGCAAAACAAACACAAAGAAAATACAGCATGTAAAAGATCACCAATCTCTTCCTCTAATTTAAATAAATTCCTCTCCTCGCTTGGTGGCAGCAATTCGTTTATCTCAGCACATTCACTCTGAATCTGCGCTAAAATCTGCTCAGCCGATTCCCAACGGAAACCAAATGCAGAAGCATTAGACTCTAAATGGATTAATTTTTTGAAGATGTTCATCGTGCTTTTTTCTAATTTAATATTTACTTAAGTTTTTTTTGTTAAAATCGTCAATCATTTTCATTGTTTAGTCTGTCGCTATGCCCATTGGTGTTTTCTCCCTTGATTTTGATGGTTGCTTATTTCATCAAGACTTCTGTACATCCGGGAATAAAAATGTAATCCATCATAACATTCCATTTCTTCGCGATCATTTATTGGAATTAAAGAAAACATTTTCAAAAACTATAGCCTTTGTAGGTTCAAATAGGCAATCTTATACAATTGATATAGGGAATGCATGGGGAAAAGGCTCCTGTTTCCCGGCCCTGGAAAAAATTTGTATCTTTTTAGGCCTGGATTTGGATACTTTTTTGCTGGCGGATATTTATGGAAATTTGCCGGCAGGAACCTCTTTTAACCGCGCCATCGAGGCATATACCGAGGCCTATGAAGGAGAACACGCCGACTGGCTGTTTGATGAAACAAAAGTCAGCATCCTTTATGCCCAAATGCATAAAATTGCTCAAGAAAACCCCAATGAAGACATTCGCTTTCATTTTTATGATGATAAAGATTCTATTTTAAAAAGCGTCAGTGAATTTTTTACACAATATCCAGAATTAATGCCTAAAAATGTTAGCTTAATCATTAGCAAATATGCTGGCGATGTGCAGGCATTGCAACAAATAGCAACTATCACTGGATGCGGGATAATTGATAATGATTACCGAGCAACTGTGAAGAAGATGGGATATCTGGCGAACGGTGAGCAAGAGTTCAAACAAGACAAAATCTATGTGGCTGATAAATTTACCCCTCAGCAACATCAACGTACTGAATTTAAGCAACAAATCGACCATGCTAATAAGAATGTTCCGCTACTCCCTCAATCAAAATATCTTGCATACCAGAAAGCAAAAGAAAATTTTGAACAACATTTTGTAATTCTTGAGGATAAAATAAAGGATTTGCAACAAAGAAATGAACTTAAAGCAGTCCATGCGGCTGAAACGCTTCTTAAAAATTTAAAAGAAGCTTATAACCAGCATATATTAAACGGCGGGTGCGCTGCATCTGAATTTAAAAAAGATTGCAATCTAGCCTTGGACCATGCGAGTGCTGAGTTAAGCAAACATCGCGGTTGGGGGGAGTTTTTAGGGAATTTAGCCCTGGCAATTTGCAGTTTCGGCTTGTTAGTAATCGTCAAAGGGGTGGTAAACGTCAGGCAAAACAGGAATTTTTTCTTTTTATATCATACCGATTCCGCTAAGAAACTGCATGCTATTCAAGAAACAGCCAATGCAGATGGTTTTAACTTGTTACAGTCTACGGGGCTGCCTTGCCAGCCTGCCTAACATTTTGTAAGCTTAAACTTGCTTTTTTAGACAAATGTTTTAATAAAATGATATACTGTTAATTAACCCAACAGTAAGATTTTTGAACCGATAAGCACATTGTTAGGGGCGTGTTCTGTTGCCTGTGTTGTGCTATACCACAATGTATGGGAAGCCTGATCCGGCACGAATGCATCCCACCTGAACCCCAGGGTTCAATTCTTACACTGTTGGGGGTTTACTTTTAACCTTCTGCTCCAGCTCTGCCTTTAAATGCGAAATTATTCCCACACAATAAGATGATGATCGGTAACCGCTTGTTGAATAAACGCATGGTAATGCGCTTCAACTTGCCGCCGCCTCACCTTCAAAGTAGGCGTTAATAAATTGTTTTCAGGTGTCCAGGGTTCCTTGACGATTAAAATATGACTGATTTTTTCATAGCTTTTTAACGTTTGATTGGTGGCATGCAAACGTACCTGCAAGTATTCTTTAATTTCTTCATGCGGTTTGCGGCGGCCCTCGTTAGTCAAGCTGACTAATAATACATTTCGAGCCAACTCACGGCCTACCAGACACACATTCTCAATTAACTCGGGTTCAAAAAATTCTTTTTCAATGGGAGTTGGAGCTATGAATTCACCTTTTAAATTTTTAAAATTCTCCGACACACGTCCTAAAATTTTCACACGGTTTTGAGCATCAATTTCGACAATATCACCGGTACGCAGCCAGCCATCCGCAGTAAACGCCTCTGCAGTTGCTTCTTCGTCTTTATAATATCCACGCATAAGACAAGGGGACTTCATAATCAACTCATTATTTTCGCCATATTTAATTTCTACCTGAAGTCTTGGTGTACCTACAAATCCAGGTTTGCGCTCATTTAGTAGGGATAGCGTCGCATAAGCAAAATTTTCTGTCTGACCATAACCTTCCTGGATAGGAATATTTATTTTGTCAAAAAACCTCAAAATAGAAACAGGCAAATGCGCCGCTCCGGAGATGTTTGCCTGACTGTTTTCCAAACCCAATTGCTGTTTTATTTTCTTTTTAATCAAACCAGAAATTATTGGGAGTTTTAATAAAATATTGAGCAATTGCGGTGAAATTTTTTGTTCAATTTTGTGCTGAAACACATCCCAAATCCGCGGCACTGCAGCAAAAATATTGGGTTTTACCGTACGTAAATTTTCCGCAAAGGCATCGAGGCTCTCAACAAATGACACATCGCTTGGAATTGCCAAACTCCCCAATTGAATCGCCGAACGCTCATATACATGTGCTAAGGGTAAATACGATAAAAGGTGATAATAGGGCAAATCAATCATGCGCCGAATATCAGTCGAAAAGATGTTAAGATAATTGGCAATTGCCTCGTGGGTATACATGGCGCCCTTGGGCGTGCCGGAAGTGCCAGACGAGTAGATAATGGTGAATAAATCGCAAGCCTTAGGCAAAATAACTTCCTGCAATGGCTCGCTTGCCAAAACAGCAGCCCATTGATAGGTAGTTTGCATGTCGGGGTGATAATCAAAACTTATGGTGCGCACATGCTCAGGGATGGAACTTCGCATGTGCGCATGATTATCAAGCTTGCCAAGGAAAACCAGCTCCACTTCCCCATGGTTTAAAACGTATTGAATGCTCGATGCATGTTGATTGGCAAAAAGTGGGATATTGACCATCCCGGCTAAACTCACTCCGAAATCGGCAATAAACCATTCAGCACAATTTTTTGATAAAATTGAGACGTGTGCACCCTTTTTAAGTCCTAAAGAGTGTAAAAACGAAGCCACCTGGCGGGCTTGGTGCATTACTTGCGCCCAGGTAAACTCATGCCAGCAACCTTCGCGGGGCTGTCTTAAATAGATTTTTTCTGCATGCTCTCTTTCGTGTTCTAATAAAAGATGAATAATAGAATGATTTAAAATCCCTTTTTTCATTGCCAACCCCGCTGTAAATAGCAGTTGTTATATCCATACCATATCAGGCAGGCTTTTAAAAAGCCAATTTAGTACGACGCTGCACTCAATCTGTCCTGTTGGTTGCAAAACTGGAAACAGCCTTTTCAATTTAATCATGGCGTCTTCGGTTGTAAACTGCCAATCGATAGCCGCCTCCTTAGCGTCTCTGTTTTTATGCCACTCAACTATTTCGTGAATGAGCATACTTTTATCTGCAACGCGTCTATTCAGGCATTCCCTGCTCAACGGAAAGTTAGCAGACTTTCATTTTCACAGGACAGATTCAGTGAAACGTCGTACTAGAGTTATAACTGATTTCCTATCATTCCATGTAGAGTTACGCAAGCACAAGGTATGTTTTTCTTAATAAGAAGCCATGGTCCAATCAATAGATTGAGGATTTATTAGAGCGAAAGGAATAGTAGATAGGTAGATTAATGCTACATAGGTTTGGTATTGAGCAATTTATCAAACTCGCCTGCCACTTGCCCGACCATTTTTTGGCGCCTGGTTTCAGCAAAGAATGCGCTGCCAGTGATTAAGAGCTTGCCCACGATAACCAAAAGGCCGATGCCTGTGGCTGCGATGAGGATGTTGGCAAGGAAGGGTTTCCAGCGGGCCCGGTGGGTGCTTAAGTCTTGATAAGTTTGCGCCAGTTGTTGTTTAAAGCTGTTTTGGATTGTTTCTATGGCTTTGTCATCTGGATTGGGGGCATTTTTCGCCGCGAAATAAAGGCAGGCAAGGTTTTCCAGTGCATCGGCGGCTGCCATGGCTTTTTCCCCTTCCAGGGTATTTTTATCGGTAGCATTTTGCATGCCTTTTTCTTGCTCTTGCTTTTTATTTTCTTTATTTTTGTTTTTAATGGTTTCGCCGTATTTTCTTAAAGCTTGCAAGCTCGTTAACAGCTCCGTAGTTTTAGGGTCTTGCCGGTTGAATAATTGCACAATCTCATCTTTTCCTGCAAGGAAGGCAAGCTCGTAGGGAGAGATGGGGATGTTTTCTTTATTGGCTTTTTGCTCCAGGAATGTCTTAATTCTTGCCTCTATTTTTGGTGGGATGGCTTCCCCAGGGGTTAAGGGGGGGGCAATAAATTCTCTTAACTGATTTTCTGAACTAAATCGCCATGCTTTATCTTTAAAATTTATATTTAACTCAAGGAGCGTTTCAACAATCGTTGGTTGATCCTGAAGAATGGCAAAAAGGTATGTGTCATTGCTTACCACTTCATATTTAACAAGTTCCAGGAAGGTTTCTTTTGAACCATGATACGCCGCCCAGACAAGAGGCGTATTGCCACCCTTATCTTTTTTTGTCATATTGACACCTTTAGCCGCCAATGCAGGTATGAGGTGCGCCTGGTTAGTTAGGGCGGCCATATTAGCTATGTTTTGTCCCAGGCTATCCTCTGCATTTAAATCGACTCCTTTAGCCGCGAGAAATTCAATTACTTCAAGTTGTCCGTCTAGGGCTGCATGGTACAGAGGTGTCAAACCATTTTTATCTTTCTTATTAAAATCAATCCCCTGAGCCATGAATTTTTCAATCAATTCTTTATGGCCTTTACCGGCAAGAATATGGGCAATGGTTCGCCCATTATCATCCTCAAGCAATAAATCCACTCCTTTTTCTTTAAAAAGGTCCAAGATAGTTTCGCTGCCCACATCAGCTGCATAGTGGATGGCGTGACGACCATTATTACTCTTTTTATCGCGGTCTATCTGTTCATCATTTAATAATTTAACTACAAGGTGCTCTTGGTTCCCCCATGCTGCATAATGAAGCGGGGTCATGCCGGATGCATCGGGTTCATTTAAATCCGCCCCTAATTGCTTAAGGGTATCCAGAGCTTTATCGTGCTCACCGAAAGCGGCTATATGGGCAGGTGTTAATCCATCTTTATCTCTTATATTAATAGGAACTCCTTGTTGCTGCAGTATTCTAATGGCTTCGCATTTACCATTTAAAGCAGCGGCATGCATGGGAGTCCTACCATTAACATTGGCCTTATGCAAATCTACCTTATGATCGGCAAGTATTTTCAGAGCTTTTGTATGGCCCTTCTCGGCAGCTAGCCAGGCAAGATTTTTTTTATACTTCCCATAGGTTTTATTGAAGTTCGCCCCTGCCTCACCAAGCTTTAAGAGAGTATCGGTATCTCCATCTTGGGCAGCGATATAAGCTAAATCAATTGCATCGGCTCCTGTTCGCTGAATCATTTCCGCGCTGAGGTTATGTGCGGATTTAAACGCAGCAAATTGTCCCTTAAATTGTGCGAGGTTCGCATGATCACCTGTAGTGAATAGCTTTACATTAAAAGGTGTATGGTATGAAAAATCAAAAGCAAGCCTTATATGGTCAGTCAACAAATCTGTGTCATTTTTTACAGCTTGAGGTGGATATTGGTTAATATCCATGAATGTCCAACCTTCTCCTGTTTTATAGGTGAGTGCGATGGCATGATTGTAATTCCCCAGCATGAAGCCGACTGTTTGTTCGGGATTTAGATTCTTATCAAGAAAAGCTGCCATTTCGTCGAAATATTTTGCCATTTCAGTGCTGGAGAGTATCACCGCTTGCGAGTAAACCTGTTGCAAGCCACCTTTTTTAAGGATGGAATCAGAGGCAGCAATTGGAGAAATTTGTTCTATTTCTCCTTGCACCAAACCTTCTGTAAGCGATGGATAATTAGCAGGTTGATGGTATAGAGCAAGGCTCTCGTAGAAAGCCAGAATATCGAAAATTTCCTGTTCTTCCTGGTTTAAATCTCCTTCAGTGGGCGGTTTCTTTGAAGCTATGATCTTCTTTTTTAACGCAGCAATTTTTTCCGGAAATGCCTCGCCAAGTTGGTAATATTTTCCTACCTTTTCAATGCGTGCTGAAAATTTTTCTTCATCTTTTTCACCAGCTAAGCAAGCTTCCAGCCAGCGTACGGAAAAGCCATGGCAAACCCCGTTGGCTTTTTCTTTGAAGTAGCCAAGCCTTTTTCCAACTTCGAGCACATAAGTACGCATAAACTAAAGCCCAATATGACATTTATTTGCACATTATAGCAAATGGATAATTACTGGACAACTTGACATTAGGGAGAGCTTTTATCCAAAATGATTATGTATATTTTGGAATTATCTAGGTTCTGTCGACATTGATGATTGTGTATAATCTGCGATAGAAATGACATGGTGGTTTTATGCTTACAGATGATGAATGGAACAGGATTAAAGATTGCTTACCAGGTAAGTCGGGGGATCCTGGTCGGAGGGGATCAGACAACCGGCTTTTTGTAGAAGGTATAATGTGGATGGCTCGGAATGGTGCAAAATGGAGGTCATTGCCTGAGAAATATGGTAAGTGGTCTACAGTTCATAAACGATTTATACGT
>NZ_RZGS01000017.1 GCF_003989745.1 Legionella septentrionalis | reverse complement strand
TTCTAATTTGTTCCACATTTTGTCATCAATAACAAATCTTGACATCCATTTGCTCCATTTTCACTATGGAGGCTTTTTATCAGATTTTTAATAGTTTGAAAAACTTTAAAAACACGCCCTAAGTTCAACAATAAAGATTCTTATTTGGATCGTTCGGAATATGTCTTGGATTTCTCGGGTTATCATCTTGGATTTCTCGGGTTTTAATATTGGATTTTTCGGGTTATCATTAGCTATTTTTCAAGAGATATTATATATTGACAACATGTTTCCTATTATATGAATTCTAATGTTTGAAAGAAAATTAACCTCTATTACTACTGAGTTACTAACTGAATTCAGAATTGTTTATTTAACCGGACCACGGCAAGCAGGCAAAACAACTTTAACAAAAATAATTGCCCAAAATAGCGGGTTTGAATATATTTCTTTTGATAATCAAACCATTCTCCAATCAGCTCAAAACGATCCAATTGGTTTTATACATTCCTTGCATAATAAAAAAGTCGTTTTGGACGAGTTTCAATATATACCTGAATTAATTCCGGCCATAAAACATGCATCAGATAACCTGCCAGCTAATGTGAAAGGAAAATTCCTATTAACCGGATCAGCAGATATTTTTCGCTCAGGGAAAACACAAGAAGCCTTACCTGGACATATGGCGAGATTAGAACTATATCCACTCTCATTATCAGAAAAATACAAAACTGATTATAATATTGTCGATTTATTATGTAATGAAAATTTTAACTTAAATAACCTAACGCTACTTACCCGCGCCGACTTAGCCAATTTTATTCTCGAAGGTGGGTATCCCGAAGTTCAAGATAAAAGCTCAAGAGCAAAACAAATATGGTACAAATCTTATATAGAAGGTCGTCTTTTTAAAGATTTCGAGACTCTATATCATGCTAAAGGTAACTATCGTTCTAAACTTGAAGCCCTTATTCCTTATTTAGCGGGAATCTCGGGCAATCTACTTAAATATTCAAATATTTCAAACGACTTAGGCGAAGATGATAAACTGGTCAAAGCATATATCGAAGTTTTAGAATTGATGTTTATTATTAAAAGAGTCCCTGCTTATTTAAAAAATAAAGCAAAGCGACAAGCCATTACAATACCCAAAATGCAGACAATAGATACAGGACTTGCCTGTAGCCTTTTAGGTATAAAAAATGAAGAGCAATTACTGAATAGCCCTCATTATGGAGGGCTATTAGAAAATTTAATTTATATGGAGTTGCTCAAACAAAACGGTTGGTCAGAAGAAAAGGTAGAGTTATTACATTTCCGTGATAAATACAAAAATGAAGTGGACATCGTCATGGAAAGGGATAATCATCAGATCATTGGAGTTGAAATCAAAGCATCAGCAACTGTAAACATGCACGACTTTAAAGGATTAATAAAATTGGCAGAATTTAATCCTTCAAAATTCCAATATGGTGTCATATTTTATTCTGGCAAAGAAATATTACCTTTCTCTCAGAATGAAATTAAATTATTCGCCCTACCAATAAGTTTGTTTATCAAATCGGATACAAAGAAAGATGATGTTCAATAAATCAATAATGTATATCTAAAAAAAAGAGCCTCCGAAGAGGCTCTTTGCCCTAGGCTGAGTCCTTGGGGAAGTAGAAACATAATTATACGCATGTATTTGTTAACCATCAAATCACTTCTAAAGAACTGTCGAGTAATTGTCGGTGGTCTTCCTCAGAAGGCTCTATTATTACCTACATTACAAGACATCTGTCTTACTAAAAAATCTGAAATGCGGTGCATTGGCTTCCGTGACCCTGTAAATAATTCTGTGTAACTGGCAAGGGTTAAACAAAATCAATTAATTGCCCTGGACACTCGATCATAAACCGTTTTAAAGCGGCCTTCCAGTTTCTAATGGGCATAGTCCATTTTTTGGAAGCATCTATTATAGCAAGATACACGACTTTTTTAGCGGAGTCGTCAGAAGGAAACAGCTTTCTTTTTTTAATAGCCTTTCGAATCACACTGTTCAATGACTCAATAGCATTTGTTGTATAAATAGCCTTGCGAATGTCCTCTGGATAATTAAACAAGGTATTAAGATTATGCCAGTGACTGCGCCAGGAGCGGCTTATCTGGGGGTATTTATTATCCCAGCGCTCAGAAAACTGCTCTAGGGCCAGCAATGCCTCGTCTTCAGTTACTGATTTGTAGATGAGCTTCAAATCAGCGATGACAGCCTTGTAATCTTTCCAGGGCACATATTTAATGGCGTTGCGCACCATATGGACAATGCAAAGCCGGATTTTTGTTTCCGGAAATACAGTGTTAATAGCATCGGCAAAGCCTTTAAGGCCATCAATACAGGCTATAAGAATATCTTTGACCCCACCATTTTGCAGCTCTGTCAGCACATTAAACCAAAATTTGGCACCTTCATTTTCATGCCCAGAAGTTCTTTCTGACCTTCAAGATTAACACCAAGCGCAAGATAAATGGATTTATTAATAACCTGTTTATCCTGCCGGATTTTAACCACAATGCAGTTCAGATAAACGATGGGATAAACAGCTTCCAAAGGACGAGATTGCCACTCAATAACACGCTCCGTTACCGCATCCGTTACTTTGTATATCAAGGCCGGAGAGACATCAGCATCGTACATTTCTTTGAAGGTTGCAACAATTTCCAGGGTTGTCATGCCCTTGGCATGAAGACTAAGAATCGTATACCCTTATTTTCCTGAACTCATTTACTCTACAAAGGTCGATGAACGGATTCCAAGATATCACCATACATATATGATTCACCATGCTGCAATATTAGGTAACCTATTTTCAGCTAAATTATTATACTGAATTCCGATGGTATTTTTTCCGAAAACAGCAACCTTTGAGAAACTTGCTCCCCGCTAAAGAATTAGGATTTCAATGGATTTCTTATGGAATTTCGGGATAGCGCTTTGGATAATTCGGGAGAACAAACTGGATTTTTCGGAATAAACAACGATATACTTTAACCATAGATAGTAATTATCCTAATTTATCAGGCGATTAAATGTTTGATTTAAAGTTTTTGAAACATTATATGTTGCGCGAGGTGACTATCGTCCCAAGTTGAAATCACTAGGACCGTATCTGGCAGCACTTGCCGGTAATCTTATTAAGTACGCCAACATTTAATGATCTGGCCAAGAAGACAAACTTATAAAAGCATACATTGAAATTCTTGAATTAGTGTTCATCATTAAAATCGTTCCTGCTTACTTAAAAAACAAGGCTAAACGACAAGCGATTACCATGCCAAAACTGCAAATGATTGATACTGGTCTTGCATGTAGTCTTCTCGGCATTAAAAATGAAGATCAATTAATAAATAGTCTTTATTTTGGCGGACTTTTAGAAAATTTGATTTTCATGGAATTATTAAAGGAATAACTTGTGAATTTAAAACGCGCTCTTTATACCATCCTTCTGTGTGGAAATCTTGGTATTGTAAATGCAACTGTTTGTAATGAAGTCCCAGGTGGTGTGACTTGTGGCAAAGGAATAGCTGATAACTTGTACGGAAATGGCATCGTTAATGTTCATGGAACAACTGTAACAGGCCCCACTTCTGTGAACGGATTATTGCACGCAGAAGACGTAAATTTTGCCTCGTTAGACGTAAATGGTAATGTCAAACTTATTCATTGTACCATTAATAAAATCTCCAACATTAAAGGTACTCTTAATGCCACATCTACACAATTTGAAGATTCCTTAGAAATTTATTCCAATTCAACCAAGTTTATTAATAGCAAAGTGAGCAGTAATTTGTATGTGCGCAGAATAGACACTCAAAAACAGATTGTTTACTTGGATAATTTCTCTGAAATCTCTGGAGATATAATTTTTGCAGGCGGACATGGTGAAGTAATCATTCGTGGTAATTCTAAAATTGGTGGGAAGGTCGTTGGTGGAAAAATATTATTTAAATAAGTATCCGTATCGGATGTACGTGCAGGGCAAGCAAGACCATTGCATAGCTGTTTTCCGATCGTTTATTTGGATGGTATTGTTGTTAAAGTAAAGACGGATAAAGGCATTATTAACAAGTGCGTCTATTTAACGTTAGGTGTTTAATACAGACGGCTACAAGGAGCTTCTGGGCATGTGGATTAGTCAAAATGAAGGGGCTAAATTTTGGCTTAATGTACTCACCGATATAAAAAATCGTGGCCTAGATGAGATATTTATTGCATGTATTGATGGACTTACTGGCTTCCCGAAGCCATTGAAATTGATTATGCAAAAATTCATAGGATTTCTAGCGTTCATATGGATTTTTACAAGCCCTATATGTCACATCCAAACAGCTACATTCTGCATGGCACTAAATTCTGTTATAAGTTTGTTGGAAGCCGCTTTGATTCATTAATCGATGAGTTTTAGAGTAAATAATAATCTTTATTATTCAGTGGCAGCTATGAGAATCATGAACAAGTGGCTCTAATTTATTAAGCAATGCCAATGCTGCAAAACGCCCCATTTCTTCCTGCGGATAAAAATCCATGGCGACTGCGAAGCCAATATGCTCCTCTGGGGGTAAAGTTAATTTTTTAGACAAAACAGCCTTAACCTTATTAATCATCGCTTGCATTGCTACATCATCAATTGATGTGAAGTGTAATTTGCGGCTCGATATCATTTCTTTTAACGTAACATGCAACGCATATTTCAACATTTCCATAGCATAAGCAATGATAGGATTTTCATTATTAAGGTGCAGTGGGTTAGGGTTTATCTCATTATATAAATGAGTAAATTCATAGTCATCTGCGGAAAAATCACCGGTAACTAGATCATTTTGTGAGGCATGGATAGATTGGCATCTGAAGAAGAAAAAAGTGATATTTTCTTCGTTCAGCGCCGTTATTTTAATACAACCTTGGAACACAAAAGGTTCTTTCCATACAGCAACCAACACAAGAGTTTCTACATTAATCATATGCTTCTCTGAATAAGATACGCTGCGTAAGCTGTTTTATGTTGTAGGAAAATTTAGCTTTTCATACAACCCATGCAACCATCACTTTCGCACCAAACGTTTATCCATGAATAAACGTTAAGATTACTTACCCGGACAAGCCTTAAAACAACCGGTCTGGTGATCATCCACCATACCGACTGCCTGCATGTAAGCATAGATTATCGTGGAACCGACAAAACTCATCCCGCGTTTTTTCAAGTCTTTGGAAATAGCATCGGAGATTGAAGTACGGGTGGGCACATCCTGCAAACTGACATAGCGATTTATCAGCGGATTGCCGTCTACGAAAGCCCATAAATAGGCAGAAAAAGAACCAAATTCTTGTTGCATGGAGTGGAATATCCGTGCATTTTTACGCGCAGAAAATACTTTTAACCTATTACGGATAATGTCTGCGTTATTTAAAATACTCTCTAATTCTGCATCAGACATTTCCGATACTTTTACTACATCAAAATCCTTAAATGCTGCACGGTATCCCGCGCGCCTTTTCAGTATGGTGTACCAGCTCAAACCGGCTTGTGCGCCCTCAAGAATAAGCATTTCAAAAAGCCGCTTATCATCATGCACGGGCACTCCCCATTCTGTATCGTGATAACAGACATAATCAGGCTTATCCAATGGCACCCAATCGCATCGCTTCCTATCAATAGCCTTTAAAGGTTTTTCCATACATCATTCTCCAAATACATCACCACCCTACAACCTAGGATGGCGGGTTCATTAGCAAGGGATTTTATATGCGAAACCATGAGCAAATATCACAATAATCCCGCGGGTGACGCATAACATTGCCCGCTCAACCAATGACGGACACTAAACAATTTTTATTGCGCAAAAGAAGCCCCAGCTACTCTTTTGGCAAATATACCGCGCTTTTTGAACTGGCTCCGCTATTTCACAAGGGTAAGAACAGCTGCCATCCTTCAATCCATATTGAAAAAACAAATAGGAATTAATTTGTTACAGGATTTAAGATCCATTCATGATCTTCATCCGGGACAAATACAGTCGTAGCGGTTGTACCCCCACCTGTATAAACCAGCCAGCCATGAGGTACGCTTAGCCGATAAAGACCGACTCCCCATGCAGGGCTTGGTATCGCTTCCCATGGGCTGCTTACTACTTCTGATGAGGGTGACTTGGAAAAAGACAACGAGGGCAAGATAAGCAGAATAGCCAATATTTTTTTCATAAAGTTCATTTAAAAATAAAACTTGGCGACGATTATATCGGAGTGGAAATAGGATTCAACATCAGCAAAAATTTACTCAAGCCAATTGTCTTTCTTCCCTGCCAGGTATCCGGAATATGCTTTTAATCAATGGGAGCATACGAATTTCTTTTCAATTTAAGTTGCTCACTTTTTACTTGTTCATTTATTTCAACGCGGATAAGATAATTTTCAGAGTATGAATTAAACGGCGCTCCTGCTCTTACCTGTTCATCCTCCCATTTCAAGGCTGAAATCTTTAATGATAGGGAAATTATTCATCCATATGTTAAAACTCTTCACCATCATGTCCTGCTTATTGCTCAGCGCCTGTATGGTGGGTCCTGATTATAAAGAGCCTAGAAAAAAAATTGCTGGCACATGGCTTCCTGACAAACCGGTCTTTAAAGGGAAACCTCTTCATAATGCCGATTGGTGGAAAACTTTTAAAGACCCCACCCTTACCGCTTTAATCCATAATGGCTATCACAATAATCTATCTTTACAAATTGCAGGAGTGCGGGTTTTACAAGCCCGCGCGAAACTTGCGCAATCCGTTGGGCAACTGTATCCACAACAGCAAGCGTTGATTGGCAATTATACGTATAACCGCATTGGTGGCGGTATGTTGCAAGATGTAATTCCCTCTACTTTTGATACGGCATCTCTGGGCTTTACCGCAAGTTGGGAACTGGATTTTTGGGGAAAATACCGCCGGGCTATTCAAGCCAATGATGCTTCTTTTTTAGCATCCGTTGCGGCTTATGACAATGCCCTGGTCAGCCTCACGGCAGATATCGCAAGTAGCTATGTTAAAATTAGAACGAATGAGCAACTGATTCGGATAACGAGACAAAACCTTGAATTGCAAACTATTTCCTTGCAAATTGCCAAATCACGGTATAAAGGCGGGCAAACCAGTTTATTGGACGTTGAACAAGCTGAAACACAATTAGCTGAAACGCAATCTACCTTGCCGACTTTACTTAGCGATCTTCGCATACAAAAAGATAAGCTTGGGGTTTTGTTGGGTATTACCCCGGATGCTGTGGATAAGCTTTTAGTAAAAAGCCAAGGTATTCCCAAAACCCCAGCCATGGCGGCGGTAGGCATACCCAGAGAAACTCTGGCACAACGCCCAGACATTTACCAAGCCCGCATGGAAGCTATAGCTCAATCAGCCAACATTGGCGTAGTAAAAGCGAGCCTTTACCCAGCTTTTACTCTTGCCGGGACTTTTGTGTTTGCTGCCAACAATATTGATAATAATTCTCTAAGCGATATGTTCAACTGGTCAAATCGCGCGATTACCGCAGGCCCATCTGTTACCTGGCCATTATTGAATTACGGTCAAATTACCAATGCGGTACGCATGCAAGATGCTGCATTTCAACAAGCTTTGTTAAATTACCTGCAGGCAGTCTTAAAAGCACAACAAGAAGTACAAGATAACATCACCCGTTACATCGAAGGACGAAAGACAGAAGCTTATCTCATTAAGGCCAGTCAGTCTGCCACGCAGTCAACCAAACTAGCTTTAATCCGTTATCGTCAAGGAGAAGCGACCTATACCACAGTAGTTGATGTTGAGCGGCAAGAGTTAAGAGTGCAAAGTTCACTTATCAATGCTCGCGGAGAAGTCGCCCAGGCACTCATAGCGCTTTACCGTGCCTTGGGAGGGGGCTGGCAAATTCGCTGTGGCAAGGATGTTATACCGCAACAGGTTAAGGCCGAGATGGCTGCGCGGACAAATTGGGGTAATTTACTGGAACCGCAACATCATCTACCACCGGTTACAAGTTCGCAAAAAATAAAGCAATTGTATTTACCTAATTGGTGAAGCCATGAATTTTAATAAAAAATTGACATTGAAAACGACAGCCGTCATTGGGGTCATCGTGTTGCTGGCGATTTATTTTATGCTTCACCCCAGAAATAAAAATATTGCGCCAACACCCCCTACTGCGGTCGTGGTTGTCAAGAAACCACAATGGCTTAAGCGCACAGAATACATTACCCAAACCGGGAACACCGTGGCTTTTAATTCAGTAAATTTAGTCGCCCGCGTGGAAGGATATTTGGAAGAAGTTAAATTCGTGGATGGAGCAGCGGTTAAAAAAGGCCAAGAATTATTCATCATTGAACAAGAACCCTACAAACAAAAACTGGAAGAAGCGCAAGCGTCAGTCGCAGCGCAAAAAGCAGCATATGCTTATGCCAAAGCTGAATACGAGCGGCAACGCCAAATGTATAAGGAGAATGCAACGTCGCTTAAAAACGTGGAAAAATGGGAAGCTAAAAGCGAAGAATCAAAAGCTGAAGTAGCAAAAGCCGAAGCCAATGCAGAAGTGGCGGCCATCAATTATAGTTATACGCGCATCACCGCACCGTTTGACGGAAGAATTGGCCGGCATCTCATTGACCCTGGAAATTTGGTCGGGCATGGCGAAACGACGAATTTAGCTGTTATCGAACAAATAGACCCGATCTATGTATATTTTAATTTAAATGAACTGGATTTAATTAAGCTGCGCGAAGCGGCGAAAGCCCACGGATTTAAGCCTGCAGAAATTACTAAAATTCCCGTGTATGTAGGCATGCAAAATGAAGCCAATTTTCCCCATCAAGGAAAACTGGATTTCGTAAACACAGGTCTTAATTCCTCTACAGGGACCATTGAATTCCGTGCCTTATTAACGAATAAAAATTATCCTCTTTTGCCAGGTCTTTTTGTGCAGGTGCGAATACCGATTACCAAACCCATGCCACAGTTAACGATACCGGATACGGCTATCCAATATGACCAAATTGGGCCTTATGTGCTCACGGTTAACCAAAACCATGAAGTAATCATGAAACGTGTGGTTTTGGGCAATCTGGATCAGGGAGTGCGCGCCATTTCAAAAGGATTGAACGCCGAGGATAATGTCATTGTGGACGGCATACAAAATGCCGTGCCTGGTTATCCTGTCACACCTAAAACCCAAGCAGAATAAGCCAATACTATGAATGTGGGATAACTGGAAATGATTTCTAAATTTTTTATTGAACGGCCCATACTGGCAAACGTCATCGCCTTGTTACTGGTTTTTCTGGGAGCAATAGCAATCTGGGTTTTACCGGTAGCGCAATATCCAGCCATCGTACCACCCACTATTCAAGTCACCACGACTTATCCGGGTGCAGATGCCAAAACACTCATCAATACCGTAGCTCTTCCCATTGAGCAACAAGTCAATGGGGTTGAGAACATGTTATACATGCAGTCAACCAGTACGAATAGCGGCAACTATAACCTAATTGTAACCTTTGCTATCGGCACCGATTTAAATTTCGCGCAAGTCTTGGTGCAAAATCGGGTGCAAGCTGCCATGGCACAACTACCTGTACCAGTACAAAAACAGGGAGTTTTGGTGCAACAAAAATCAACCGCCATTTTACAATTTATTACCCTCACCGCAGAACATGACGAATATGATGGCTTGTTTTTAAACAGTTACGCAACGATCAACATGCAAGACGAACTGGCGCGCCTTCCTGGTGTGGGGAATGTGGTTATCTTCGGCTCGGGCAATTATGCGATGCGCGTCTGGCTTGACCCAAAGAAAATGTATGCTTTTTCACTAAATCCAAGCGATGTATTAAATGCAATCAGTAAGCAAAACAAGGAAGTTTCCGCTGGCCAAATTTCCGCCCCTCCTACAGTAGGCACCCCATCCTATCAATTGACAGTCAATGTGCCGGGCCAGCTCGCTAACCCGGAACAATTCGGCAATATTATTGTCAAAACGATTGAAACAGGCCCAAACGAGCAAGCCAATGCCAGCAGCAGTGCGCAAATCGTGCGCATCAAAGACATTGGGCGCGTTGAGCTAGGCTCTTCCAGTTATAGTCAGCTGGCAAAATTGAATGGAAAGCCTACGGCAGCCATTGGCATTTTCCAGCTACCGGGTGCCAATGCATTGCAAGTGGCACAAGAAGTGCGAAAAACAGTCGCCAAAATGGCTAAAAAATTTCCACCCGGAATGCAGTATTCCATTCCCTTTGACACCACCATGTTTGTTAAAGCTTCGGTAGATGAAGTGTATAAAACCTTATTTGAGGCAGGAATTCTAGTCTTATTAGTTATTGTGGTTTTCCTGCAAAATTTCCGGGCTACCCTGGTACCAGCAACCACAGTTCCTGTCACCATCATTGGCACATTTTTTGCCATGATGCTCATGGGTTATAGCATTAATTTACTCACCCTGTTTGCTTTGGTATTGGCAATCGGCATTGTGGTTGATGATGCCATTGTGATTGTGGAAGGAGTCACTCAACACATAGAACGCGGCATTCCTCCCAAAGAAGCTTCTATTTTGGCAATGAGAGAATTATTTGGCCCCATCATCGGGATTACTCTGGTATTGATGGCCGTATTTGTACCTGCGGGATTCATGCCTGGTTTAACGGGAGCCATGTATGCACAATTTGCGTTAATTATTGCAGCCACGGCACTCATCAGTGCGATCAATGCGATGACGCTAAAACCCACTCAATGCGCACTATGGCTGAAACCATTTGATGCGAACAAACCAAAAAATCTTTTTTTCAAGACATTTGACAGAATTTACAACCCGCTCGAAGCTCGATACGTACGTTTTATCGACCGCCTCGTCCATCGCAGTTTTCAGGCAGGAATAATCGGAGCCATTTTAATAGCGCTTGCTATTTTTGGGTTAACCCGCATTCCTACTGGTTTTATACCTATGGAAGATCAGGGATATTTAATTATGAATGTATTATTGCCTGATGGAGCCACCTTAAACCGCACTGAAAAAATTCTAGATGAATTGCATAAAAAAGTAGCTGCAATACCAGGAGTCGAAAACGTAATTGCCATCGATGGGATTTCTCTTCTTGATAACAATTCAAGTCTGGCTAATGCGGGTGTTTTATATGTGATATTTAAAGATTGGAGCTTACGAGGTAAGGGGGAAGATTTGCAATCGCTTTACACAAAGTTAAACGATATTGCGCTTCATACCTTGAATGCAAAAGTATTAGTGGTTGTTCCACCCCCTATCCAAGGCTTGGGATTATCGGGAGGCTTTCAAATGCAAGTTGAATTGCAAGATGGAAGTTTCAACTATCAAAAACTGCAGCAAATTACCGATAAAATGATTAACGCCGGTAATGAGCAACCTGCTTTGCAAAGACTGATGACTTCTTTCCGTGCTTCTGTGCCGCAAGTAGCGGCGCCATTTGATCGTTTAAAAGCGGAAGCATTAGGCGTACGCATTGGTGACGCGTTTGACACGCTGCAGACTTATCTAGGCTCTTCTTATGTGAACCTTTTCACTAAATTTGGACAAGTCTTTCAAGTGTACGTGCAAGCCGATGCTTCGTCGCGCACCAGCATCGAAGACATCCGTAACTATTATGTAAAAAATCAAGCTGGCGCCATGGTACCTCTCGGTACCTTAACAGATATTAAGCCGGATGTGGGTCCTGCGATTATCTCACTTTATAATTTGTATCCTTCCAGCAACATTACCGGTGTAGCTGCTGCAGGGTATAGTTCAGGGCAAGCCATGCAAACCATGGAGGAGCTCGCCAAGAAAGTACTGCCACCCGGATTATCCTATGAATGGACAAGTACGGCGTATCAGGAAAAAATTGCCGGAAACATGAGTTATTTTATTTTTTTTCTTTCCCTGATTTTGGTTTATTTAATTTTAGCAGGTCAATATGAAAACTGGCTTACACCTGCCTCAATCATTTTAAGCGTGCCGCTGACTTTAATGGGTACGGTTTTGGCCTTATCAAGCCTTGGACTTGCTAATAATATGTATACCCAGATTGGTTTGCTATTGTTAATTGCACTGGCTGCGAAAAATGCCATTTTAATTGTTGAAATGGCAAATGAACAACGGCAAATACACAATAAAAGCATTCTTGAAGCTGCTGTCATTGGCGCCAAAACGCGTTTTCGCCCCATCCTTATGACTTCTTTTGCATTTATTATGGGTGTACTGCCATTAGTGTTTGCCACAGGAGCAGGGGCGAATGCGCGCCGCTCAATTGGTATTGCAGTATGCAGTGGCATGCTGGCTTCCACCTGCCTTGCGGTTGTATTTGTTCCTATCTTTTACGTTATATTAAAAAGCTGGCAGGAAAAACATCATGCAAAAAAAAGTAAGAGTACTACAGAGAGCATAACTCTTAGACATTAAGTTCAAAGCGGAAGAGGAGCTAGTTACTTAGTCTTCCTGTTAACCAATCACTATAGGTGAGCCATGGGTAAATTCTTAGGGTTACATGAAATCTTAGATTATGACCTTTATCTCCGCGGGATATTCATTACATTGTATGCCATTGTTATTTTCAGAATGAATTTATCCAGACTCTATGGTAATCATACTCCTTTGGATTTCATCATTTACATTATTTTAGGAGCGATATTAGGCGAGGCGATCGTTAACAACCTCCCACTTTTGCCCTCTATCCTAGTATGCAGCTTGATTGTTCTACTTTATCGGGCGCTAGCCTACATCACTTATAAAAGTCATACAATCGGCAAATACATTAAAGGCGACAAAGTTCCCATTATTCGTGATGGCAAATACATAAAAAAGAATTTGCAATGCTGCCGAATTACCCCAAACGATATCCTGCAAGCGTTAAGACTTCAGTATGGAATAAACACTATTAAATCAGTTAAGCATGCCATGCTCGAACGCGGAGGCCAAATTTCTTTTCAAATGAAGCCTACCTCGCATAAAAAATCTAACTCAACCGCTAAATAATTCACCCACATGAATTAAACATAAATTTGAAGGGAAAAAATTGACTACTATTTTTGCAATGGTTGAATATACTGGCATCAAATATGAGCGTTTGCTTAAAAAGCTGACCCAACCCTTGCAACACTTTGGGATTAATTGTTTTTGCTATCAATTTGTCTCTCCTAATGGTGCCTTGACGTGGTCAATGAGGGCACCCCAGTTTAAGCAGCATTCTTTGATTCTTAAGCCCCTATGTTCAAATTCAAATTGATTTGGAAATTTTCTGATTCATGCTCCTTTATCCAGCGAGTAAGCATATTGGCATTAATCGATAGGCTATGGGCTGCTATCTCCAGTTAAGTTAATTACCTCTTAACTGGTATGTCCAAATCCATTTGACCACGCCAGCTCCCAGAAGCGGGAGATTAGGTTTAGTTTTAGGTTTTATATGCTAAAGCAGATTATTGAACAGCTTAAATATTTTGTCATACATTTATAAATGCTACATATTTTATAACATAATTATTTTTCAAATTGTACTATTTTCACCAATTCTTCCCGTAGGGCAAGAATGCAACAATTTTGGATGAATAATGATGTAAAAATGGAAAAAAGGGCACATATCATCTAAATTCCTTTTACTCAGTTCTTTTCTTGTTGCATATAAATTTTCCAGGGACGCTGTTCTTGAGGGTTATCCCCGAGCTTTTGCAGGTATTAAGGACGATTCATGAAAATTTTACAAATTAAGACGTTAAAAGGTCCCAATTATTGGTCTAACTATCGTAAAAAACTCATTGCACTCAAATTGGATCTCGAGGAATATGAAAATTTCCCCACTAATTTATTAAAAGGATTTCCACAAGCCTTGGCAAAACTTCTCCCCTCTTTGTATAGTCACCGCTGTTCGCGGGGGGTAGAGGGAGGATTTTTACAGCGGCTGGAAGAAGGCACCTGGCTTGGGCATGTGGTAGAACATATTGCTTTGGAATTACAGACTCTAGCTGGGATGGATTGTGGCTTCGGTAGAGCTTATGACGCCCATGAACATGGAGTTTATCATGTCATCTTTTCTTATGAGGTTGAAAACGCGGGCCTCTATGCGGCTAATGCAGCCGTCCATATTGCAAACACGCTGGCACAAGGTAAAAAATACACTAAGCTGAATCAAGATTTGCAGGTGTTAAAAAATTTATATGAGCGAGAAAAGTTAGGGCCAAGCACAGAAGCCATCGTCAAAGAAGCTGAAAAAAGGAATATTCCCGCAACTCCGGTACAAGGAGCTATCATTTTGGGTTATGGTTGCCGGCAAAAAAAAATCAATGCCACCTTAACCTCACACACCAGCTCTATTGGAGTAGATATTGCAGCTGATAAAGAATTAACAAAGCAACTTTTACTGTCGCACTTTATTCCTGTTCCCCGCGGCGTATTGATTAGTACGATGGAAGAATTGGATGCAGCGATACGGGAATTGGGTTTCCCTTTAGTTATTAAACCCTTTAATGGGAACCATGGGCGAGGCATCACCAGTAACATCATTGACAAAGAAAAAGCCCTGCTGAGCTTTAATTTAGCGAAGACCTTTTCTGCCAAGATTATCGTAGAGCGCTTTATTGAGGGGAGTGATTATCGCTTCCTGGTGATTAATTACAAAGTGGCGGCCGTCGCCCAACGCACCCCAGCTATGGTCATAGGCACTGGTACGCAAACCATTAAACAATTGATTGATGAAGTCAACAAAGACCCCCGTCGCGGTGAACTACATAGCAATGTCCTAACGCTCATTAAAATTGACAAAACTACCCGAACTATTTTGGCTGAAAAAAATTTGTCCCTGGACTCCATCCTCCCTGCCGGTGAAATTCTTTACTTAAAAGATGCTGCTAATTTAAGTTCAGGGGGTACAGCCACCGATGTTACTGACGATGTGCATGTGGACAATATCAAACTGGCTGAACGCACCGCAAGATTAATGGGCCTTGATATCTGCGGCCTTGATGTCATTGCAAAAGATATAAAATCGCCTATCAACTGGATGAATGGCGCCATCATTGAAGTAAACGCTGCCCCGGGATTGCGCATGCACTTAGCACCCAGCCAGGGGGTCACACGCAATGTAGCTGCTCCTATTATTGACATGCTTTTTCCACAAGGTAAATCCGCACGCATACCACTTATTGCTGTGACTGGGACCAATGGTAAAACTACAGTGGTCCGCTTGATTGCCCATCTGGCAAAACATGCCGGCTATCGGGTTGGCTTTACCACCACCGACGGTATTTATATCAATGATGATTTAATCCATGAGGGCGATTGTAGCGGCCCTTCAAGCGCTGCCACTATTTTGCATGATCCATGGGTTGAATTCGCCGTTCTTGAATGCGCCAGAGGAGGTATTTTACGTTCCGGTTTGGGTTTTGATGAATGTGATGTGAGTGTAATAACAAATATTACAAGCGATCATCTTGGATTAAACGACATCCATACTCTGGAAGAACTGGTGCGAGCTAAAGGAGTCGTCGCGCGCAGCACTAAAAAAGACGGTTATGCCTTGCTCAATGCCGATGACGAGCGGGCGTATCGTATTAAGGAAGAATTAATATGCAATGTGGCGCTCTTCGGTTTGCGCAATACTTCCCGCATTCAATCTCACTGTGAAGCCGGCGGGCTTGCTGCTTACGTTAATAACAATACGATTGTAGTGCAAAAAAATCATGATAAAACCATTATTGCCTCCTTAGCTGACATTCCCATTACCTTTAATGGCAAAGCATCATTCATGGTCCTTAATGTGCTGACTGCAGTTTTGACCGGGATAATTTTTAATATTCCTATACAAGAGATTGGTTCTGCCCTGCAAAAATTTTCCTCTTCTCCGACGAATACCCCGGGGAGAATGAATCTTTTTCAGTTCGACAATTTTCAAGTCTTATTGGATTATGCTCATAATGAGGGGGCTTACATTGAAATCAAGAAATATCTCGATTCGATTAAATGCAACCGTAAAATAGGCATTATCAGCGCTACCGGGGACAGGAGGCCTGAAGACATACAACAACTTGGGTACCAATCAGCGCAAATGTTTGATGAAATCATCATACGCCACAATGTGGATGGGCGCGGCCGAACGAATGAAGAATTAACTGATTTTTTAATGGAAGGGATTGAGCGCTTTAATCCTGATGCCAATGTAAAAATTATCTCGGATGAATTTGAAGCCCTTCATTATGCGATGGATCATGCCACTCCGGGTACATTTATCTTTTATTCCATCGATGATGTTTTAAAAGTAGTAAACTATATGAAGGAGTACTCTGCCAAGTGAGGACTGCTTATCATGATGCCTAAAGCCAAATTGCTTATTATTGGCGGAGCCGAAGATAAAGTCGGCGAGCCGCCGGATATTATTGAAAAACGCAAAGAATTTACGCGCTATGAAATATTGAATGAACTGCTGCCAGGTTCTTCAGATAGAAAAATAGAAATTATTACCACAGGCTCTGAAGTACAGGATGAAGTGAAAAAAATATATCAAAAGGTTTTCCGCAAAATTGGCTATAACAACGTAGGGTTCATGCCGATTAATGATCGCATGGAGGCACGTAAAAAAAATTACTTATCTCGTGCCGAGGATGCAGGTGCCATATTTTTCACGGGCGGTGATCAATTCCGCTTATCCACTATCCTTGGCGGTACCCCTTTCATTGATATCATTCGTGCACGTTATTTTGAAGATTCCGAATTAATTATTGCAGGCACCAGTGCCGGTGCAATGGCAATGTCCACCGTCATGATTATGGAGGGAGGTCTTACCGAAGCCTTGCTTTACCGCAATCTGAGTACTTCAGCCGGACTAGGATTTTTGCCCAATTGCATCATCGATACCCATTTTATTAAACGCGGCCGCTTTGGCCGCTTGGCGCATGCCATCATTATGAACCCTGAAAAACTGGGCATCGGTCTTGGGGAAGATACGGCACTCATTATTAAAAACGGCACGGACACGGAGTGCCGCGGCTCAGGCATGGTGGTCATCATTGATGGGCGTGAAATCTGTCAAACCAATATAACCAGCGTCTCTGAAGGAGAAGCAGTATTTGTGGAAAACCTGCGCGTGCACTTGTTAGTGAAAGGATGTCAGTTTTCCATGGAAACCCGTAAGCTTGCGAATCCTGCGATACCTATACAGCGAGCATGAATTAGATAAGGAAACGTGCTATGAGTAAAATTGCTTTTGCAGTTCACGGCGGGGCCAGTAACAGTTATCCTTTTTTAAAAAAAAATCTCAAAGAATATGAGGAAGGTTTGGCGGAAGCCGCACAGGCTGGATATAAAATTCTTCGCCGCGGCGGCAGTGCCCTAAATGCCGTGGAAGAAGGTGTAAAAGTGCTTGAAGATAATCCTATATTCAACGCAGGACGTGGTTCTGCTTTAAATTGCCAAGGCGAGATAGAAATGGACGCTTCCATTATGGATGGCAAAACCTTAAAAGCGGGAGCTGTATCCATGGTTAGAAGCGTCAAAAACCCTATTTCCCTTGCCCGCATCATCACTTATAAGACGAAGCATGTATTTCTTTCAGGATATGGCGCCTTGGAGGTGGCTAGAAATGAAGGTATTTATCTTGAAGCCGACTCTTATTTTTATACCGATCACATGCAGGAAATTTTCAGAAAACTGAGCAAGCATGAAACCATTCAAAAAATTATGGAAAAAAAAATCTATGGTACCGTAGGCGCTGTTGCACTCGATAGAAGAGGCAATCTTGCGGCTGGCACATCAACTGGTGGTACTAGTAATTGTTTACCGGGAAGAATTGGCGATAGTTGCGTCATTGGTGCAGGTTGTTATGCAAATAATAAAACTTGTGCTGTTTCCGGGACCGGTGAAGGCGAATATTTAATCCGCGGCGTGATTGCACACACAATTTCCATGATGGTGGAATTAAAGCAAATGGGTATGCAGGAAGCTTGTGATTATGTTTTGCATAAGCGGCATAACAATCGAAGAGGACATATCGGTGTCATTGCAATTAATGCTGCCGGAGAAATTGGCATTTCTTTTAACACCCCAATCATGAAAAGAGCCTGGATCTCAGCGGATGAACCGCTGCAAGTGAAAATTTTCCCATAAAGTCAGGTTTATTGCCTCTTGAGGCTGATGATAAGATACAATGACTGGACAGCGGTATTTGGATAAAATTATGAGCAAGCAAGTTGTCAATGAAATAGAAAACATCATGAGTGATTCTGAATTAGGTAAGAAATCGACATACATCGCTACTTATGATCCAACCCGTCTATTCCCTATTTCAAGAGACGAGAAACGTAGAGAAATCGGCATCGATCCAGCCTCCCCTCCTTTTTTTGGTTTTGATTGCTGGAATCATTACGAAGTTTCCTGGCTTAATGAAAAAGGCAAACCCATGGTTGCCTTAGCTGAGCTAGTGTATGACTGCAATTCGCCTAAATTAATAGAATCCAAATCCTTAAAGCTTTATTTTAATTCTTTCAATAACACCAACTTTCGTTCTGTTGCGGAACTTGAAGCAATTATTGCCGAAGATTTAACCAAGAGTATTGGCGCGGAAGTTTTTGTGAAAATTTTTTCATTGGCAGAATCGAAACAGTTTGAGATAAAAGATATTTATTGGGGAGAATTAATTGATGAGCTTGATATTGCCTGCTCCACTTACTCGGTCGAGCCTTCTTTTCTTTCTGTACAAAATGAGATAGTCGAAGAAACCCTTTTTTCCAACCTATT
This sequence comes from Legionella septentrionalis, assembly GCF_003989745.1. Lineage (GTDB taxonomy): Bacteria > Pseudomonadota > Gammaproteobacteria > Legionellales > Legionellaceae > Legionella_A > Legionella_A septentrionalis. Next base: position 33,748 of record NZ_RZGS01000017.1, on the reverse strand, counting down.
AAAATCAAATTGCCTGGTCACGCACCAACCGGATTGGGGAAGCGTGCAAATCGCCTATAAAGGAAAAAAAATCAACCGGGAAGGTTTATTAAGATACATTGTCTCTTTCAGAAATCACAATGAATTCCATGAGCAATGCATTGAGCGCATTTTTGTGGATATTTTAAATCATTGTAAACCGGATACACTTACTGTATATGGACGTTACACCCGGCGCGGCGGCCTTGATATTAATCCGTTTCGCTCCACCCAAAAAACCAATGCATTGGGAAAAAACATCCGCTTGATTAGGCAATGATAGAAGCGGTGAATATACCGTATACCCAATGGCCTGTTTATGCGGCTGGCTTGTCTATATAGTACAGCTTTTCATATCATTTTTACTATTCTCTCCATCGAAAGCCCCCCTGGGCTCATGAAAGAAACGGTAATGGTGCAAGCCTTGCGGTTCATTTTGGTTAAGTTCTGTAAACATCTGCCAAAGCCAATTGTTTGCTGAATTTTGAGCATTGGCATCAAATAAGCCAACCGCATGACTTATCATGGCAGCATAATCTACACGTGGGTAGGCCGTATAAATTTTTCGAAGAAGCTCCGTGTCTTGAGAAACACATGCTTGCGCCATGAGTTGCACGCCAAGACACGTATTGCAGTAAGGATGAAAAAAATTAATTCCAAATTGCAAAGCCTGCCTCAACCGATTTGCATCTGCCTGCCTTCCCTTTTGCAATTCCATTAAAATTATTTCATGCGCAAACCAGTTTTTTATTTCTTCGCCTAATGGCGATACTAATTGGCTACCTATCTTTTGCACAATGGTGAACCAGTTCACCTGGGAAAAATGATTCATAAGCGTTGCCAGTAATTGAGAATCCCGCACGGTAAAAACCAGAGCTATGAGTTCTTCACCTATGCATGAATTACCCTGATATGGATAATAAAAATCGATTCCCAATTGCACAATAGTTTGCAGGAGCACACGATCTGCATTGGCAGTTTTTTTCAATTCATCTTTTATAATTTCATGGCAAAGTCTATATTTAACCCTGGCTTGCAGTGATGCATCAAATACACGAGTGAATTGCGCAATCAGCGCTGCTGCATCAGTATCCCCATATTTCCTATAGCGTATTATCAGGGTGCAAATTGCCTCGCATAACGTTTCCAGTGTTTGCTTTTGACTGTTTACATTCATCGCCTGGATATAAATTTGATATAGGCTCATGGTTTGTTGTAGTAATTGAGCTTCATCTTGACAAGCAATTCCAAATTGAATTTGCAAGAGATTACTTTTCATAATTTCCTGGGAAAGCCAATGAGCGACCTCCGTTGCAAAAAACTTGCCAAAACTACTAGCTATTCGCGGAATTACCATTGCATAATCCACATTGGGATATTTTGCCTTCATTACGGAAATAATGTTCGTGTCTTTACATAGAAATGCTTGTGCTAAAGCCTGTTCGCCCAAATATAAAACCTGGTCATAGGGTTCAAAAAAATCCAATTCCTCGGCTAATAACCCGAGTACCAATTCCATGTTGACATTGACTGTCTTTTTAAGCTCAATTTTCAAAAACTCTTGATAAAACCATACCCTGAGCATAGTTTTCACTAGCGGCGAAAAGTCCTTGAGGGCATTTTCAATTACAGCGAAATAATTAAGATTCGGATTTTGCATGCTTATTTCTTGAAGAATGCGCGGCTCTTTGCAGATATAGGCTTGCAGTAATGCCCGCTCCCCCAAATTTAAGGCATATTTGTAAGGGTGAAAAAAATTTATCCCTGCACGCAACGCAGCTAAAATAACAGCTAAATCGCCCCCATCTTCTTTTTCAAATTCACACGTTAATATTTCTTGATAGAGCCATTTTTTAGCGAAAGCTTGTGAGGAAGGAGAAAATTGCAGTACGGTATTTTCAACAGCTTGAATATAGTTGACGTGGGGATTTTTTTCATAAAAAGCAGAAACCAGGCGCGGATTTTGAAAGACGCAAGCATATGCGAATGTGTTTTCCCCAAAAGTACTTGTTTCATTAAAACGATGGTTAAAATCCACCCCGTTTTGAATGGCAGACATTATTGTTTCCATATTAAGGTAAATGTTTTTTTTAAGTTCATTACGCATGACTTCCTGATAAAGCCATTTTTTAACTTGCGGCTTTTCAGCACTATCAAACTTATGGGCTAATTGCTCAATCAAAGCCACATAATTTACCTTAGGATATTTTTGAAAGATGCTGGCAAATAAATCTGCGTTTTTCTGCTCAATGCATTGTCGGATAAGCTCTATGTCTTTTGAATTATTAATCAATAAAGTATCCACGCGTTCTTCAATAATTTTCTGATTTTCAAATTCAACCAAGAGCAGGATTTCAGGTAAAAATCCTGTTAGCTGACGCTCATTGTGCCTAATCAAAATAGCATCCCTTCCAAAAGCTGGGTTAATTATTTGTAATAATTTCCCTTCATTTTTTAACTGTAAGGTTGGATGTTGCCTAGCCTGTATGGCGGATAGCAATCCAGAATCCAAATTAAGCAGGGAAAGAGGGATAGGATTCATATAATTGGGATCCACGTGCCATGCTAATGGCACAATAAGTGAATCATCATGGATGGAAATAGAATTGGATGAGATAATTTGATCCACATATTTTGGCAATAATTGCGAGTCGCTGGAGCTTCTTGTCAGCTTTGAAATTAAAGAATCTTTTACTCTTTTGAAGCGATGGTCTAAACATAATTCCAATGATTGTAAATAAACTGCATTCCCTTTCGTCCTCACTTCAAAAAAATTACTATTGGTTACTGGAATAGTTGCTGCATTATCTCCTGCTACAAAATCGCTAAGAGATTTCATGCCGCCATAACACACTCCTTGCGAAAAATTTTTCATTTGCTCATAAGTAACATCTACCGTTGAAGCAAACGATTTGCTAATAACTCTTGTTTTAGATATCAATCCCCCTTCCACGTAAAGAGCTGTATTAAGAATTTCATTTTGCTCATTAACCACTGCAAAAGAACTTAGCAAAAGATGAACATTATCCAGCAATTTTTTAGATATTTGTTCTATTCCAGCACAAATAATTTTAAACTGCTGTTGGCTCAACGGCTGATTTGTATAAAGAGAAAATTCATTGAGCGACAGCCGGGTAATCTTATTCAGGCAATCATCTTTTAATACGTGTTCGCCGTTTTCAGCCAAGGTGCAGTAACTGTTTTGATGAATGCTGTTGGTTAGCTCTGCCAAAAGTGCAATATGAGCCAACAGACGTGGCGCCGGATCATCAATCGTGCTTTTGTCAATGGCAGCACTTTTTGCTTCGCCATAAGAATCTGCGGCATAAACCACCACTTCCTGAATAAAAACGGGAGTCATTTCTTCATTATTTTTACGCAATCGCTTAAGCAAAAATTGGCGCAATTCGTTCGCTTGTTCTTCTAAAGGAAAGTTGTTTTGATTTTGATTTTTCATCACTCAGTATAATTTATTAAAAAAAATTCCATTTATTATAAATTAAGTTCGATAAAAAAACATAAATTTTGATCATCTTGCGTTTTAATATAACAAGCAATATTTTTTTTATAAAATTGCACAGGATGCGTTGCGCATGGATTCAAAGGAAGGTGATGCTGCAACAGCAAAAATACTGTTTTTTTGCAAAGGAGTTTTAGCTAGAGGATACATAGCAGGCATACAGATTACTTTTGCTTCCTCGGGATGATCGTAAGCTGCTTGCAACCAAAAATCAGCCCAAGCCAAACTGGGCGGCATACGTAAAGACTCAGGAATTTCTTCATTGCATTGCCGGCAGGCATTATGGATTATCGCTAAAACAAATTCGTGGCAGCTTATTTTCTTAATGGTTTCTGGTGCAGCATCAAAATCACACACGTTAAATCCAGCGGCTAAATTCTTTAATGCGATGCTTAGCATTTTTTCGCGGTAGGGTAATGATTTTATATGCTGATCTTTAATAATGTGTTTAGTAATAACAAATTGCTTCGACTGTAATGCTTGTTGCACCAAATCGACAATCTTGGCCCTTACCTGCTCACTGAACTGATAATGAATCAAAAATAAATCTTTGCCACGATTTAATGTTTCACTTATTAATCCCGGAAGATTATTTTTATTATGGAATGTCATATGCGCGACGATGGGATACCCTTCCTTCACGCCCAAAACAAGCATTACGTGATGCCTTGTATTGAAAGTTTCGCTCTCAGGATACCACCCACGCATATCAATTTTTAGGAGTACATCTCCCGGTGAATAAACCACACGGTCAGTAAGCATACAAAATCCATTTTGTTCGTTACCCAAAACACGCGCATAGAATCTTTCCTGTTATGCACAAGAAGCTGGACTAATCCCTTGCCCTGCATGCGGCTCCTCCTCGACGTTCACTTGCGCTTGCGCTAAAGCCAGTTGCAAATCATGTTGATGCACGTGCACATCGGAGCGGTTTAAAAGCGCGCTTAATGATTCTAAGTTAATGCATTGGTAAGAATTTAACCTTCTAGCATCCCTAATCGTCATCCAGCCCCGCTGAATCCAAGGAGTAGCTGCTTTTACCCCGCGGCATTCGGCAACCGATAATGCTTTGGCTTCTTCGATGCTGATATGGCCTGATAAAATCAACTCCGTAACATCTCTTAAATTCCAAGCCTCTTGTGCAATTTTAAACTGTTTAATTTCATCGAGAGAAATTTTTTCATGCATATATAAGTCGCCTAGGTTTTCCAAATACCAACAAACCTTTGCATCAAGCCCTCTGTCTTTATGTAAATTAATTTCTATTTCAATTAAGTGAGGGGCCCTGTTATCTTTTAAAAGTTGCGGCATAAAGGCTTTGACATTTTGTCTTTGGCTATCCGTATATCGCAATGCCTCAGCTAAAGATAATTTTTTCTGACAAATCAAAGGGTTTAAACTTTGTAAATTTTGAATTTGCGTAAAAGTTAATTTTAATGCGCGGGCTTCCTCAATTGACAAGATTTTTTCTTTAACCAGCATAAAAGCAGCCTGCAGGACCATGCATTCATCCAGGTTTAAATAGGCTATTTCTCCTTTATGCAAAAAAAGGTGGAGCACCAAATCGATTACATATTCCAAGTTTCTTGAAACCGGTAATGGTAACCTCTTCCCCTCTTCCAGCGTGAAAATTTGCGCCATGATCAAAGGAGCGCACAATTTCAAATCGTTGCTTTCCTCCAGAGTTAATTTTTTAGCCTCTTCCAGGGAAATAAGTTTGGCACCAATCAATTGCGCGACATTGTTTACAATATCACATTCTTTTGGGCTAAGTTTTTCCAACTCATCTTCCAACAAAATGCTTTTCTGCACCAAAGCTAACTTTGTCGCCAGTTCCTTGCGCTTTTCAATCGATATATCATTATCTTGTATAATAATATCCGCTAGCTGCTGTGCCTTATACTTAGCAAACCATTCGCGACCGTGTGCATCAATTTGCACGTTTTTGCTACGCAGCTCAGGATGTTTTTTAAATCGTTGTATTGCAGATTCCTGAGGTCTTTCCGATTCTGACTCTATGGCAAAATTGGGTTCTGGATCATTGCTGGGTGAGTAATCAGAACTGTATACACGGAAATCCTCTGCGAGAAATTGATTCCAGATTCTGTTGGAATCAGCCAGTTTTTTTACTTGCTTCGTTGAAAGACGGGGAACATTAAGCTCTTGGGGCTGCAAGAAGGTCAAACTTAAAATTGCAACATCTTTTTTTTGAAAAAAATTCATCAGTTCTCCTTTTGTTTCTTACAACGGGTAAAAATTGATGTTCTTCCTAACCGCCTCGGTTGCGGTAAATTTAATTCATGTTGCAGAACAAACAGTTTAACTAAGAAACAACTTAATAAACCTAAAAGATCAAATAAATATCCACAGATTACATGAGGATTTTAACGAGGAAATTCGATACTAGCAAAATACCCACTTAAAAAATACCCTTCTTTAGTTCTGTCAAAGTCAATTTTCTCCAACTGATGACACCGGAGTGAATGATCCGCTTATCGGCTATACACGCCAGCTGGTGAATCGGTTTCGCGATCCTTAATTGTAAAATGGTATTTTGCTCATCTTTTACACTGATTAACCAATGGTGGCTGGAGAATTCACTGGAATTTTGCTGGATGGATAAACAGGGGTAACTTCCTAAATCCACTAAAGCATAAACATAAGAATGCCCGGCCAGCTTATATATACAGCCATGATTATTTTCTAAAAGCAAAGCCAGAGCCCTCACATCATCCCCTTGCACCACACAAGAATCGTTAATGGCTTTGCTTGATAAACCCAAATTACGCGCAGCAGCTTCTAATGCATACAAATCATGGTGGCTTTTAATTCGCGAGGCGCTTGTTTTTGCATACAATTGTATTTCCTGCAGCATCCATAAAACGAAGCCCGTAAGTAGCAGCAACAGGCTAATGGTAGTAAGCAAGACTATTCCCTCATTATGTGCGCACCGTGGTTTGCAGGATGATCCGCTTCCCATTGTTAAGCTCCAGGTCGGTTTGCAATAAGATTTGCTCAAAATTTTCCTGCACGGAAAAATGAATTTTTTTTACCGCTGTCGTCAATTCGTCGGTATGTTTTAATCGATACAACAAGGAAGTTTTTTGCGGTTTATTTTGTATAAAAAATTTTTCTTGCAGCCATTCTCCAACATATACGGGCGAATGGTAAGTAAACATCAATGGTTCTTTAAGCACGATTGTTTGATGTTTACCTTGTGTTCTTAAAGATTGCACTTGCTTCACTTCGCCATAATAACAGTCTGCAATTAATACAAATTGTTGCGGTTTTATATTTAGAGAACGCACCTTGATTTCCGTAGGAGTTAAAATTTCCTCCACCACACCAAAATACTCGCTCATGCGGTTTACTTGCAAAGTATGTGGATCGACAAGCTGTAAGGGGCGTAAACCTGGATGGGCAGTCGTGAGATAATCTACTCGAAGACAAGGCGTAAAACCTGCCTTACGCACACTCCCCTGGATCAAATCGGTTATTAATAGCATTTCAAATGCATCTTCCAACTCGGCTTGCAATCGTATGAATTGTTGTTTGCTTCCCAGATAATAAGTTAAAAGCGCAGCTAGAATAAAACTGGATAGCAATAATCCCAGCAAAATTTCAGTCAAACTAAAACCGGAACTTTTTTTCATTGCAAGCTTAGGTCACGTTGTAACGAAAACGCCTTCGCCTCAATGGGATCTTGCCATTGGAGATATAATCGCTGCGTGTCAGACAGCATTTTTTTTGTGAATTGAAATGGCTTGCCTGGCAATGGTGTGGGTTGTTGATAAGCCAACAACTGCTCAGAAAGATTATCAAGTTCAATTAATGCCTGGGCGCGCCAATGAAGCTGATTAAACAATTGCTGGATCTGCCATTGCTGTTTTAATAAAGCCAAAGCAATTGTAGTAAGCAAAAACAGTGAAATTAACACTTCGGTTAAAGAAAATCCGTTCATATTTTTATCCTGAGGTTGGCTTAAAAAGCGTACGCTCGAATAAATTAGTTTGCAAGTGATTGAATATTTTATTTTTTAATGAAGCTTGGCTAAGATAAAAATTCCATAATAAAAAGGAGCTTGTATGCCTTGCGATTATCATTTGCTTCCCCATGAAGGAATTCAAACCTTATCCCCCTATATCCCTGGCAAATCAGCAGAAGAATTGGCAAGAGAACAACATTTGCACAACATTATAAAATTGGCGAGCAATGAAAATCCTCTCGGCTGCAGCCCAAATGTAATCAAAGCCTTAGCTGAACTGTCCGGACACCAATTAGCTACTTATCCCGCACCAGCCACACATCCTTTAAGAAAAAAGATCGCACAAAAATTAGGGCTTGATGCTGAAATGATTATTTTGGGAAATGGTACCGATTTGTTATTTCCCCTCATGTTAACTTGCTTCGCCCTACATAGGGATAAGCATCTGTTATTACATCAATATGCGTTTATTTCCTATGCAATTCATGCAAAAACCCAAGGCATACCGGTGCATCAAGTTGAATTAAAAGAAAATTGGGAAGTTGATATCAAGGCGTTTATTAAAAATTGTACCGAGGACACAGCGCTTATTTTTCTTGCCAACCCAAACAACCCGACAGGCTCCATGGTAAGCAGCAAAGACATTAAATTTTTACTGGAAAATATTCCTGAATCGACAATCCTGGTTCTCGATGAAGCTTATTACGAATACGTAAGCCAGACGCATAACCACGATTCACTGCATTTGTTGTCTGCTCATTCGAACCTCATCATTACCCGCACGTTCTCTAAAGCCTACGGTTTGGCCGGCCTTCGCATCGGTTATGCAATAGCGCACCCAGATATTATCAGTATATTGCTTAAAGCCATGCCGCCTTTTACCGTCAGTCAAACCGCGCTGGTTGCGGCTGCGGCGGCTTTAGATGATGATGTGTTTATTAAAGAAAGCGTATTAAATAATACTTTAGGACTTGAACAAATGATTCAAGGTTTAAAGCATTTGAATTTAAGTTATCTGCCGCCTGCCGGAAATTTCATTACCATAAATTGCACAACGGATGCTGCAGCGATTTACCAAGCTCTGCAGCGCCATGGAATTATTGTCCGTCCTTTGCACCCTTACGGGCTGAATCATTACTTGCGGGTAACTATTGGCACAGCCGAGCAAAATGAACGGTTTCTTGCTACACTTGCGCTTTGTATGGCAGAAAGTAAGGAATTTAAACTATGAAAAGCGATCTTAGCAGTAAACATTGCGAAGCATGTGAAGGTATTGGTTCATCCTTAACTGCGGAGCAAATTCAAAATTTAATGCCACAATTGGCAGAGGGTTGGCAAATTTCCCAAGACCATAAAGAAATTCACAAGTCATTTTCCTTCCATAATTTCTATGAAACGATGGCATTCGTGAATGCGATTGCCTGGGTAGCCAATATAGAAAATCATCATCCGGACTTAAAAGTGGGGTATAACTATTGTCACGTGCATTTTACTACCCACGCGTTAAACGGCTTAACCCACAACGATTTTATTTGCGCCGCTAAAATAGATAAATTAATCGAAAATTAAAAAGGGGCTGTAAGCCCCTTTATTTGTTCTTTAAGGTCTATCGTCAATTTCCTTACGCTGGGAAGGCATAAAATCTTTTCTATCCAATCCCATGACCACGGCTAATGCGCCTGCCACATAAATCGATGAATAAGTACCAATCATAATACCGATAATTAAAGCCAGGGAGAAACCACGGATAGTTTCACCGCCATAAACAAACAAAGCCACTACCACCAACAAGGTCAAAACGGAAGTCATGATGGTGCGGGACAAAGTTTGATTTATGGAAATATTCATAATTTCGATGGGGGATAAGCGTCTGATTTTAATAAAATTCTCGCGCACGCGGTCAAATACCACAATCGTATCGTTCAGGGAATACCCAATGACCGCCAGCAATCCTGCCAAAGCTTTCAAATCAAACTCAATGCCAAACATGGCGAATATCCCTAAAATCAATATCGGATCATGAATCAGCGCTACAGCGGAGCTGAACGCCAAACGATATTCAAAGCGCATGGCAATATAAATCATCGTTGCCAGCAACGATACTACAATGGCCAAAACGCCTTTTGTTGCCAATTCTTGCCCAACCTGCGGCCCGACGAAGTCGACTCGCTGCTTGACTGCACCCGGCAACTGCTGCATTACTCGCTCAACCAGTAAAGTTTGGTCCAAATCAGCACGTGGGGCAATGCTGATCAATACGTCCTTGGACGTACCATAACTCACCACTTGTGCTTCCTTGAAGCCTACTTTATATAAATTATCGCGAATGGCTTGCAAATCCGCGGCTTGAGGATAGGAAACCTCAATCTGGGTACCGCCAGTGAAATCAAGTCCCCATTTCAAGCCATTTATTGCCAAAGCTACGAGCGAAACTACAAAGATTAATATGGAGAACAAGGCAGTCCATCTTCTCGCCCCCATGAAATCCACTTTTGAATTTGGATTAAAAAATTCCATGCCTACCTCTTTTATGGTTCTGCAGCAGCCGCTGTCTATATACCAATGGATAACTTTTTAACATTGCGGCCACCGTAATACCAATTTACCAGTGCCCGCGTAAAGGTAATCCCAGTGATCATCGATGTCAGCAAGCCTAACGACAAAATAATTGCAAATCCGCGAACAGGCCCCGTCCCAATGGAAAAAAGCACAATGCCGACGATTAGCGTGGTCAGGTTTGCATCAATGATGGTGGCAAATGCCCGATCATAGCCAGCATGAATAGCGGCTTGCGGCGACATGCCGTTACGCAGCTCTTCACGAATACGCTCATAGATTAATACGTTGGCATCAATCGCCATGCCCACGGTCAATACGATGCCCGCAATGCCTGGCAAAGTGAGTGTGGTACCAATAATAGACAATAATGCCCCCAGCAAAACCAGATTCAACAACAGCGCAATGTCTGCGACCAAGCCGAAAAATTGGTAATAAAACAGCATGAGGATTAAAACCAATCCCATTCCTACTTCCAGAGAAATCATGCCGCGGCGAATATTTTCCTTGCCAAGCGTTGGCCCTACTGTACGCTCTTCAATTGGATAAATTGCCGCTGGTAAGGCGCCAGCACGCAGCAATAGCGCCAGATTACTTGCTTCTTTGCTGTCTGCCAAACCGGTAATCTGGAAATTATTCCCCAACGCATTTTGAATGACTGGCGCGCTAATCACCCGTTCTTCGCGTTTAGTAACCCGCTTGCTGGTCCCATCAACATTCTCCATGGTGGTTTTCGTTTCAACGAAAACGATCGCCATGCGTTTGCCAATGTTTTCCCGGGTGACCTTGGTAAAAAAGGATTCCCCACCGCCGCCAAGCTGCACTTGCACCGCAGGGGAAGCTGTTTGCTGGTCAAAGCTGGATACAGCACTGGTGATCGAATCGCCGCTTAAAACCACTTGCCGTTTAAGCAACAGCGGCTGACCTTCCATCATATATAATTTACTATTGATGGGAATCGCACCCGTTTGCTTGGCAATTTGCGCATCATTCTCGTGATCCACCAAATGGAATTGCAAGGTTGCCGTTCCGCCAAGGATTTGCTTGGCGCGTGCAGCATCCTGAATACCAGGTAAATCCACAGCAATGCGGGTTGCACCCTGTTGCTGGACTACCGCTTCACCAACGCCCAATTCATTTACCCGATTGCGTAAAATCCCCATGGTTTGTTCAATGGTATTTTGACGAATGGTATTTAATTCGCTGGGGGACAAAGCAGCATTTAAACTATTAGTCACCTTGGATTTTGTAAAAACCAACCCGGGTGATTTTTGCTTGAGTTCAGCTAAAGCATCTTCCATCAGTTGTGCGGAACGAAAGCGGATATCGATGCCTTTATCCACGACATAGCGCATACCCGCATAGCGCATATTTGCATCGCGTAAATCTTGGCTGATATTTTTCATCAAGCCTTCATAGCGGCGATTAATTACGCTATCCACATCCACTTCTAAAAGAAAATGCACTCCACCGCGCAAATCCAAACCTTGCTTCATGGGCTCCGCTCCAATAGCAAGCAACCACTCAGGCGTAGAAGTAGCCAAATTCAAAGCCACCGTGTACTGTTTATCAAGGCCATTGCGAATGGCATCACGGGCAAGCAATTGGGTGTCCGTAGAAGCAAAGTGAATTTCCAAAGTTTCCCTGTTGGTTCTCATTGATTCATACGGAATATTCGCCTTATCCAATATGTTCTTGACTTCCTGCTCCAGTTCTTGCGGTTCCACAGGCGCTTGCGAAGAAACTTGCACAACAGGCTCTTCCGTGTACAAATTTGGAATTGCGTAGATTAATCCAACTACGGTAACTGCAATAAGTAGCAGATTTTTCCAAAGAGGGTATTTATTTTGCATTTGCATGGTCTCTATGGCTTAAAGTGATTTTAAAGTACCTTTAGGCAAAACTGTGCTTACAGCATGACGTTGCAAACTGATTTCAATTCCTTCGGCCACACTAACTTTAATGTATTGCTCGCCTATTTCCGTAACTTTTGCAAGCATGCCGCCGGAGGTAATGATTTCATCGCCTTTTTTCAGTTTGTTAATTAACTCGCGGTGTTCCTTGGCTCTCTTGTTTTGCGGACGAATGAGCATAAAATAAAAAAGTACAAAAATAGCCACAATCATGATTAATGAAAATGTGCCATCTTGTGCTGGTGGTGTCGCCGCCGCAGCCATTGCATCACGAATAAAAAAACTCATTTTTTTCTCCTAAATTACATAATGCGCCTTGTGCCAACCCTAAACAGAGTCAGAGCAAGTTAATGGTATAAATTTGCGTGACATAATATCGGTATTTTGCGTTGCCGTAAATGAAGTCGCGGGAAATTCACTTAAGGCACCATTTGGATCCATCAGAAATCAGCCATCCAAATGCTGATTTATAAAAAACACATTATGCTGTAGCAAAAATCGTTGGCATAAAAGTGGGGTATGGGCGAAGAGATGATGCAAATAAGCGCGCGTGTACTTACTTTTGCAAGTTGGGCAACAGCAATCTTTACTGATTGGCGCAAAATCCAGCGCGTAGCGGCTGTCTGTTAATAAAAAAGGCCCTGAAGAATCATAAACGCGCCCTGCAAATGCATCAGCGGCAGGATGATCCGACTCAATCAAGTCAACAGCATGTTTAAGGCTTGCAATGGATGCGAAATCTAATTCACCGGCGATGTAACGTAATTTATTCTTATGGGCACTAAAATCAGGTAATGGTTTATTCACATCTTCCTGTACCGCATAAACTCCGAATTCCCTGTCATCGTTTTGTGGTAAATCAGTAATAGGAAATAAAGGAACTATGTGCCCATGCAAAATTTTTAAGATATCTATGCCTGTTGCCTTCATGCCTGCAGGCAACAAAACAAATTTCGGCCGCAGATGATTGATTAAATCGAACAACTCCTGCACAGAAATCCTCACATGGCTGCCATCGTAAGGAGAGCGTAAATTGAACAAACCCTCTTTAGCGGGTGGCAGAATGGCATTAAGCACAAATTCACCTTGCCAGCCGGTGTATTCACCTAAGGCAGATAATTCTCTTAATAAGCGATAACCAGGCTTATATAAAAGAGAAGCGAGTGAATACGAAACCGTTTTAATACCGATTTCCTGCCAATTCGCAGCGGTTAAAGAATTCCCGGCTGCTGTAGTTAAAATAGGAATCATGGGAACCTGCAATCAGAATACTCAAGAAAAAATCTGCATTATAACAGCAAGCATGCATCGCCATAACTAAAGAAACGATAGCGGCTCTCGACTGCGACGCGATACAGTTCCATGGTTTGCGCATGACCTATAAAAGCAGAAACCAGCATCAACAAAGTGGATTCCGGCAAATGAAAATTGGTAATCAGCCCATCGCATACCTGAAATTGATAGCCAGGGTATATAAAAATGTCGGTATCACCGCTGCACGGCTTAAGCTCGCCTCCTTGTACGGCGCTTTCAAGACTGCGTAAGGCGGTTGTTCCCACGGCAACCACCCGTTTCCCTGCCGCACGCGTCGCCCGTACTGCGGCACAGAGTGTTTCACTGACCGTGAAAAATTCCCGATGCATTTTATGTTCAAGCACATTGTCAACGCGCACAGGCCTAAATGTACCAGCGCCTACGTGCAGCGTTGAATAAGCAAATTGAATTCCTTTCGCTTTCAAGCGAGCCAGCACTTCTTCATCAAAGTGTAACCCGGCAGTAGGAGCAGCCACTGACCCTTTATGTTCTGCATAGACGGTTTGATAACGATTTAAATCCAGAGCTTCATCGGTTCTCGCAATATAGGGAGGGAGAGGAATATGGCCAATTTCATGCAACATGGCGTCTACATCCCCATTTACCTTGCAGCAAAACAAATCATCGTTACGCTCAGTAATTTCTATTTGCCAATTGTTTTGCAACATGATTAAACTGGACGGTTTAGGAGCTTTACTTGCCTTGATGTGAGCCCAAAAAGAATCAGTGCCAAGAATTCGCTCGACTAATAATTCAACTTTACCACCACTCTTTTTATTCCCATACAATCGGGCAGGAATAACTTTACTGTTATTCATCACTAAAAGATCGCCTACTTCAAGAAAATCAGCAATTTGCTTAAATTGATGGTGCCCGCAATGCTTGGCATCACGGCGGTAATACAGAAGGCGCGAATCGCTGCGCTTCTCTAAGGGGTACTGAGCGATTAATTCAGAGGGTAGGTCAAAATGAAAATCTTGTCGTTTCACAGGTCTTGCTCGCAATTATTACAGCTTGGCACAGGACATATACCATAAATTATTAATTTGCCAATATGAGCTACAAATCATCTGATTATAGCCGATTAATTCTTGCGCCTCTATGCCGAATTTGCAGTTTTCATAGTTAAGGATTGCTGCCTGCTTCATATACCTTTATATTAATGGGGATTATTTGCGCAATTTTATTCTTATGGAGAGCATCATATGCACCGCTTTTTAAAAATTTTTACAGCAGCCGCCTTGAGCGTGACCGCAACCGCCGCTTTGGCAGCCCCGCAAAAACTGATTACCCATAACACCACTTCGGTGGAATCAAATGCTTATGTTGCAGGCGTTGTGCCTTCCACCCATCCTACCCGCGCAAAGAGCGATGGCGTAGTTTCTTGGGTCGAAGTAAGAATGGCATGCTTTGGACATAACGCCGGCGGTAAATGTTCAGCATTGGTTAAAATGGAAACCAATACGCCGCATCCCGTGGATCTGGGCTGGGTTACCATGGATTTGAGCACAGGAGAAATTTCACCCAAGGTGGTGAAAGGAAACGGCTACACCCTAACCGTAAATAATATTGGCGAAGTTACCTTAACAAAAGATTGACTACAGCCTTAAAGTGCTGCTGTTGCTTAACACAGCGATAGTCAAGAGTCATATCCCGGATACCATGTCGTTATCCGGGACACTGCAACTTGAATTATTTAGTTTCTTTATCGATAGTCCAAACCGCTTGCAAGCCCACTAATTGAGCGTGAGCATTCGCCCGGGCATTAACGGTATAGGATGAGCTTCCCAGAGCATCCGTCTTATTAATCGGGATATCATCTTGCCCAAATAAATAAGCATAACCTGCGTCAATTCCAACTGCTGGCCACATCTGGTAATGTGCGCCGATTGCCAATGCCCAACGATTGCCATCAGGCAAACGAATATCGCGTTGACCATCAATGGTTGGTGTCTGCTCATAACCACCGCCGACTCGCAACATCCATTTCTCATTAAAGTGATAGTTTGCCCCAACTGAGAAACGCCAAGCATTGCGATAATCCTGCACGCTGGTTGAATTAACCACCACACTGCCGGCTAGCGGGGAAAAAGCGGCCACATTATTCAATTGAATAATGTTAAAAACATCCCAGCCGGTATACACCACCGATCCTAACAAAGCCAGCTTGTCAGTAATATCCTGATAAGCGCTCAAGGTCACAATATCCGGAAACTCAATATCATTACTAAAAAGTGAATCGCTGCGGAAAACACCCAATTGGTTAAACGTGGCTGGATCAGCCAGCGGCCCGGTTAATTTGCTGTAACCGTGGAAGGTGTGTTTGATTTTAGATTGATAATTCAAACCAATGCGCGTGTGATTATCATTAAACATACCCATCACACCGGCATGAAAACCTAAACCAAATGAATGACCCTTGTTATAACTTAAAGAATCAAACAAAGTTGGATCCAAGCCACCGGCTTGCAGTAAGGTAGGTGCACCCAGCATACGGTTGAATTTGACTTGCGACCACTGCAAATCAAGCGCACCGCCAATCGCGAAATTATCCGTTAATCTTCCGGCTATTTCAGGTGATACATTTATCGTCAAAAGTTCAGTAAAGGTAGCGGAATAACGGACGGGAGAAACTGTTGAGTATTCGGTCGACAAACCAAATGGAGAAACAATGCTCAAACCAAATGCTGAATTTTCACCCAGCGGCAAAGCATAGTGCACAGAAGGAACGAACCCATTTTTTGCAGCTTGCAGATCGCTGAAATTCTGCACATAAGAAGGTAATCCCTCAGTCGCAAACGTTGTAGTACCGGTAAGCTTTGAGCTTGGAAAAACTCCGACGCCGCTGAATACTGCTTGTTGTTTGCCCAGTAATACCAACCCTGCCGGGTTATACCAACCAATAGAAGCATCGGCAGCTTCCGCAGCCACACCGGCCGCATAATTTCCGACGGCAGCAGCACTTCCTTCCGTATACAGAGAAAAGCCACCTGCATACACATTACTGGCTAACAAAGTACTGATGGCAGCACTAATAACCGTCCTCCGGGGACTTTGCATGTTTTTCACTCCCTACTCCTCATTCCGACCATTGCAAAATAAATCGATGATAAAGGAATGCAGATTTTTTTTAAATAATTAATTAAATTTCAATGCTATTGGGGTACAAACTTGCAATAACATGCTCATAAAATAATTACCCTATCGTCAAAAAATACAGAGTGAATGAACAGCAAACATGCAAACCAATTGGACACTGCGATTAATGCCATGTATTTCTGGTAAATCTTGTCTGTCCCCTTCGCTCCATGGTAATGTGCTCTTTTTTTGCCCGAGACTCTTTATGCAACAAATCATCAGCAAATTTGGCGGCACCAGCGTTTCTTCCCGAGAAAACTGGGAGTACATCACGGCAATTACACAAAAACATATACAAAATGGTGAGCAACCCATTATCGTTTGTTCTGCCCTTGCCGACGCTTCAAATAAATTAGAAAAAGCAATAGACGCGGCCTTGCTGCATGAACATCAAGGCATCGAAGCACAAATTTGTACAGGTTATCTGGAATTGGCAAGTGCCCTGGAAGTAAACGCCGATCTCATCCACCCTGAATTGCAACAATTGCAGCAGTGGTTAACAGGCATCGCTTTGCTAAAAGAAGCATCCCCGAAAACACGCGCACAAATCTTGAGCCTGGGCGAATTAATGATGACTCGCCTGGGTCACGCTTTTTTGCGGAAAAAAGGGATAAATTGTCACTGGTTTGATGTCCGTGAAGCATTGAATCCCATACCAGTTGCAGGCGGTGATGCGGTTAATTACCTGGCTGCACGTTGCAGCAGCGATGCCAATCCAAAATTGGCCAGCCAACTTTTACAAACAGGAGCTGCTGCTATTATTACCCAGGGATTTATTGCCGCAAATCAGCAGGGAGAAACAGTACTGTTAGGCCGCGGCGGCTCAGATACATCTGCCGCATTGCTTGCCGCCATCCTGCAAGCCAAAGCTTGCGAAATTTGGACGGATGTACCCGGCATTTATACGGCAAACCCTCACCAACTTCCCAATGCCCGTCTATTGAAACAATTGAATTACGACGAAGCCCAGGAAATTGCCAGTATGGGGGCGAAAGTTCTGCATCCAAATTGTTTGCCGCCTGTGCGCAAAGCCGCGATTCCAATGGTTGTAAAATACACACGCATGCCTGAGCATTCTGGAACGCGGATTTCCAGAGAAAGCGATGACACAGCACCACCTATCAAATCCATTCAGGTTAAACATAATATTATTTTGATATCGATTGACACACTTCATATGTGGCAGCAAGTCGGTTTTCTGGCGGATGTGTTTACAACATTTAAAATGCATGGTTTTTCAGTGGATTTGCTATCTTCCTCCGAATTTAACGTCACTGTCTCCTTGGATGCCAGCGCCAAATTGCGCAACCGCATGGCTTTAGAAGCACTGCTTGCCGCTTTAAACCAATTTGGACGGGCCAAAATTATTGAGCCCTGCAGCGCTGTGAGTTTGGTCGGGCATCATATTCGTACAGTGTTACCGCAATTAGGACCGGCCCTGGAGGTATTTGATTCTCAGCAAATTTATTTAATGTCGCTTGCATCGAACGATCTGAATTTGACCTTTGTTGTGGATGAGGTGCAAGCCGATAAATTGTGTCAGAAACTTCATGCCTTGCTCATTGAAAATAATCCGCAAAGTTTTTACTACTCCAAAAGTTGGCAAGAAGAATTTGGAAGTAAAGAAAATCGCATGATCCCCTGGTGGGAAGAAGAACAACAAGCTTTGCTGCAGTTAGCTGAAACTCAGTCCCCTTGTTACGTATACAATTGCCGCATAATTGCTGAGAAGGCGAAAGACTTGCAGAGCTTGCAAGCCATTGACAAGCTTTTCTATGCCATTAAAGCCAATCCGCACCCAGATATTTTGCATACTCTTTATACAAAAGACATTGGTTTTGAATGTGTTTCCTTACCCGAATTACAGCACGTATTTAAATTATTCCCAGACATTTCTACAGATCAGGTACTGTTTACCCCGAATTTTTCCAGCAAGTTGGAATATGAACACGCTCTTGCCCTTAACTGCTACGTCACGATAGACAACATCCATCCTTTGGCACAATGGCCTGAATTATTTCGCGGAAAATCAATCCTGCTACGCATTGATACCGGGTGCGGCACCGGCCACCACCGTTATGTTTGCACAGGTGGCAACGAATCAAAATTCGGCATACCGCTTGCAGAACTTAAGCGCGTTACGGAATTTACGGAGCAGTATGATATTAACGTGATAGGACTTCACGCCCATTCAGGAAGTGGGATTTTGCTTCCCGATCTTTGGCAGCAAACTGCTTTAACCTTGACCAGCTTGCTTGGCCAATTCCCGCATGTACGCATCATTAACCTGGGAGGCGGGTTGGGCGTAGCAGAAAAACCAGGCCAACGCGCCCTGGATCTCGGCTCGCTTGATGCCTCCTTGCTTGCTGTAAAATCACGCCATCCAGAAATCGCATTCTGGCTCGAGCCCGGACGTTTCTTTGTTTCTGAAAGCGGAGTACTTTTAGCTAAAGTTACGCAATGCAAGGAAAAAGGCAAGGTGCGTTTCATTGGAATTGAAACCGGCATGAATTCTCTGCTGCGCCCGGCGCTGTACGGAGCGTATCATGAAATCGTTAATTTAACCCGGCTTAGTGAAGAAAAAGCAATGTTTGCACACGTTGTTGGCCCCATTTGTGAAACAGGGGATACCCTGGGATATGATCGCCTCCTGCCGCACACCTTTGAACAAGATGTCATGTTGATTGCCAATGCCGGAGCTTACGGGTATTGCATGGGTTCTTCTTATAACTTAAGACCGCCTGCACAAGAAATCATTTTTACAGCAAGCAAAGCTTATGTTAAATGACAGCGGACAACGGCTGCGGGCAACGAACCCGGAAGAATCCTATATTGTGCAAGCCCCGGCGGGCTCAGGCAAAACGGAAATTCTAACGCAGCGTTATTTAAGATTGCTGACGCGGGTGAGTGCCCCAGAGCAGATTGTTGCACTCACGTTTACCCGTAAAGCTGCCAGTGAAATGCGCGAGCGCATCTTAATGGCCTTGCAACGGGCAGCCCAAGGGATACCTCCCGGCAGTGAGCATCAGCAACTCACTCAAAATTATGCAACCGCCGCGCTAAAGCAAGATCAGGCATGCAATTGGCAATTATTAAACAATCCAGGCAGCCTGCGCATCTTCACCATTGATTCGTTATGTCAAAAGCTTGCTCAAGCTATCCCGTTGCACGAGAAGCACGTTCCTTACGCCAAAATTACTGAACACGCGCAACAACTTTATTTAAATGCCGCGAAAGCATGCCTGCAACATACCCTGCACGATGCACAGTATCAGCCCGCCCTAAAAAAATTGCTGCATCACGTCGATAACCGCCAGGATACCTTGCTTGAACTGCTTGCCGAACTACTGGCCAATCGCGATCAATGGATGGAATTGGTACTTAAAGCTCGTGCACAAAATCGCGAACATTTTGAACAAGCTTTAGCCTGGATAGAAGCACATGAAGTATCCCGCTTTTGTCAAAGTATTTCTAAAGAATTGGCGGACGAGTTGCTGATGCTGGTAAAGCAACTCGTCTACCTTGATGCCCAAGTCGGATCTCCTTTTTTCCCTTTGCGCGCATGGGAGCATTTTACCCAATTAGACAGTGCCTTGTGCGCCGCTTTAGCCTCCCTGCTGCTTACCTCGCAAAATACCTTGCGAAAAAGCTTTGATCACCATGTGGGGCTAAAAAAAGGAAGTTGCACCGATGCAGAATATAAACATTTAAAAGAAGCGAGCAAAAATTTACTCAGTAAATTAAACGAAACTCAGGAGTTCCTGGATGCTTTACTGCGCGTAAAAAATTTACCGCCCCCTCAATATGAATTGGAACAATGGCAAGTCTTGCAAGCTTTGTTCACCCTTCTGCCCTTACTGGCAGCCCATCTGCATCTGGTATTTACGGAGCAAAATGCAGTTGATTTTACTGCGATCGCCCAACAAGCTTTGCATGCATTAGGTGAAGAAGATAATCCTACGGAATTAGCTCTTTATCTTGATCATCAAATTCATCATTTACTAATCGATGAATTCCAGGATACCTCAATATCCCAATTTCAACTGCTGGAGCGCCTGGTGCAAGGGTGGCAGCCCAACGATGGAAAAACTTTATTTGTAGTGGGCGATCCCATGCAATCCATTTACCGGTTCCGCTCTGCAGAGGTCGGGCTTTTCCTGCGAGCGCAACAACAAGGGGTTGGTACGGTGCGCCTTACTCCTTTGCAATTGACAAGTAATTTTCGCTCATCTTCTACCCTGGTTAATTGGGTCAATGAGCAATTTAAAATAATTTTTCCGCCTGTGGATGATATCGAATCTGGGGCAATCTCATTTCATGCATCGACTCCCACCCAACCTGCAACTCCCGGGAGTTTTTTGACCGCATGCGAATTTGCCGACGCAGCCGCAGAGGCTGCTGCCGTTTTGGACATTATTAAAAATGAAATGGAAACATTTCCTCACGATGAAATAGCACTTCTGGTGCGTTCACGCACCCAACTTCGGGAAATCATTCCGTTATTGCGTAAAAACCACATCCCTTTTCGCGGTGTCGATATCGATCTCTTAACACATCTTCCCCATTTAAGCGATGTTTGGTCTATTACACAAGTTTTACTGAAACCTGCCAATCGTTTGGTATGGTTGGAATTGCTCCGCAGTCCCTGGTGTGGCTTGGCTTTGCATGATATTCACTGCATCGCCAATTTTGATAAAAGAAAATCCATTTATTTCGCCTTAAGCCGCCTTCAGGAAATTGCGGGATTAAGTGAAGACGGCCGCCTTCGCGCTCGCTTTATTTACCATGTCTTGCATAATGCACTTGCTGTACGCCATCAATTGCCCCTGACAGATTGGATTATCAATACGTTAAAAGCCTTGCAACTGGATTATATCCTAAGCGCTGATGAGCAAGCTGATCTTGAGCAATATTGGGTTTTACTAGAGCAACACATGGAGCGGGGCTTGCTTGCTGATGAACGGCAGTTTATCGCAGAGCTTAATAAGCTGTATTCCCAACGCGTCAGTTCTTCCCGTTTGCACATAATGACTATTCATAAATCGAAAGGCTTGGAGTTTGATTGCGTTATTTTGCCAGGCTTAGGCACAAAACCGGCAAATAGAGATCTGCCCCTGCTTCGCTGGCTTAAACTTCCCAGTCGCGAGCAAGACTTATTATTGGTATCCCCGATGAAAGCGGCACATCAAGAGCAATGCGTGCTTTATGATTATCTGGGGAAACTTGACGCACAAAAAAATGTTTACGAACAACAGCGCTTACTGTATGTAGCGGTAACCCGCGCTAAAAAACGACTCTATCTGACTGATGGCTCTGAAAAAGCCATACGCGGCACGTTTCGTGATTTATTGCACAAGCAAGAATTTACTAATCCATCTGCAGTCTTAGAAAAAAAAGCAATGGATGAAGTCGCGGTTTTCCCAACACTTCTTCAACTTCCAGTCGCTTATTACGAGCAGGCGCCGGTGCTTAACGTAAATTCAACAAATACTCAATTATTTACTTCCGATTATACGAAGGCTCGCAGCATGGGTATAATCGCGCATGAATTATTGCAATGGATTTGTACGCATCACCCGCAGCAGTATGACGAGATTCCTTGGGGATTGGCAGAAACACAGTTAGTGAGCCTGGGATTTACGGGAGCAACATTGGAAAATGCTTTGCACATTATTAAGCAGCAAATAAACAAATTGTTTGACGATCCCATTGGCCAATGGCTAATAAAGCCCCATGAAAACGAACAAAACGAATATGAATTGCTAGCTTATCAAAACGGCGAAATCATCACGCAAATTATTGATAGGACATTTTGTGAGCAGGGCGTACGCTGGGTTATTGATTTTAAGACGGGCAGCATGGAAGCAGATGCACAAACACAGCATCGCAAACAAGTCGATCAATATGCTGAATTTTTATATAAAAAACATCAGGAACCCGTTCGTTGCGGTTTATATTATCTGGCTTACTCATCTTGGGTAGACTGGGACTATAATCCTGTGAATGAATATGCAAATATGCTCGTAAAATAGAAGCGCAGGGAGTATGATTTCTTCTTTTTTACCAAAAATGCCATGAAACCCGAAAAGATAATTACCAACATTCTTAGCCAAACGATTGATCCATTGTTGGGGTTAAGCCTGTCAGATTTACCCATTAAACCTTTAATCACTCTGGAACAAAACCAATTATCCCTGAATTTATGCGCCGGTTTTCCTACCCATTTTTTACAAGATACCCTGCTCGCAACCGTACAGACTGCATTACAACAAGCACTGCCAGATTACGAAATTCAAGTCACTCTTGATCAGTTCATCAAGGCGCACCGTACGCAATTGCCAGGTAAAGGATTGCGTGGGGTTAAAAATACAATCGCCATAGCTTCCGGCAAAGGAGGGGTGGGCAAATCGACGGTAGCGGTTAATTTAGCCATTGCTCTGGCGCGCGCAGGAGCACGGGTAGGCATTCTGGATGCAGATATTTATGGCCCAAGTATCCCCCTGATGTTGGGCAAAGCTCCAGCCGTGCAAGTGCAAGGCGAGCATTATCTCCCGGTCATCGCGCACGGTGTGCAAGCCATGTCTATCGGCTACCTAACGGAAGGAGAACCTGCGCTGATATGGCGGGGCCCAATGCTTGCCAAATCGTTACTGCAAATGCTTGATATCACGCAATGGGATGAGCTTGATTATTTGTTTATTGATTTACCCCCAGGCACAGGCGATATTCAGCTTAGTTTGGTGCAAAAAATTCCCTTAAGCGGTGCAGTGATTGTAACTACTCCGCAAACGGTAGCGACGCTTGACGCCCAAAAAGCCATGAAAATGTTTGAAAAAACAAACATTGATGTGTTAGGAATTATAGAAAACATGGCGCTTCACATTTGCAGCCGCTGCCATCATCAAGAACATATTTTCGGCACGGGCGGCGCGCAGAAACTTTGTGAACAGCACCATTGCAAATTCTTAGGCCAACTTCCTTTAGATAGCCGCATTGGGTTGGATTGCGACCAGGGCGCTCCCACTGCTGCAGCAAATCGTGACGAACTTTCTAAAGTCTTTGTTAAAACCGCCTTGCTAACCGCTATTGAATTAGCTAGAAAACCATTAAATTATGCCGATGTATTTCCGCCAATCGTCGTAGAATAAACTGCTGGCTCAACTACTTAAAAACCGACGATGTTGCAGGAAGAAAATCCTCATGCGAAGATCATGCCGCAAAGCATGAGGATTCATCATTTAAGGATGAACTATGAAACAGCATTCTCCGCAATTTTTAAAAATAGTAAATGAAGCCAAGGGGCGCATTAAAGAAATAACTCCCGCCACGCTTAAGAAAAAAATAGACAACCAAGAATCCTTTCATCTCATCGATGTGCGGGAAGACAACGAGTGGCAAACTGGCCATATTCCTAATGCTATTCACTTGAGTAAAGGGATTATCGAACGTGATATTGAAAAGAAAATTCCAGATCCGCTCGCCGAAATTGTTGTGTATTGCAGCGGCGGCTTCCGTTGCGCCCTGGTTGCCAATAGTTTACAAAACATGGGCTATCAAAATGTCTATTCTTTACAGACTGGCTCGCAAGGTTGGCTAGACGCAGGCTATGCTTTACTTAAATGATCCTTAAATGATCACTGAGTATTTGTTACTCAAGCAATTAAATTCACCCAAGAACTGCCGTTTCATCCAAAATTTCATCAACAGCAAGAATGGAATTATTAATTTTTTTCTCTGTATCCGTTGCAAAAAAAGTATGCGCTATGTTCATGCTTTTTTGCACCACATAAGTGATTGGATAAAATATCACTAAACTGGCAAGAATGGTTAGTAACGTATCAATATACCCTAATATCCCGCGGTGAGTGGCGTAAAGAATGTAATTTTCCTGCCTATGCCGCTGCAGGGTATTCTGTATTCCTTTAAAATCAATTTTATTTTTATCTGGCGTTAAAATGGTTTGCTGTAAAGCTATAAACAATTCATTGAGTTTGCCATAAACTTCCTTATTCGTCGTTTTAAATCGATAGCGCTTTTCGTTTAACTCGGCGAACGTGCGGTATAATTTACAAAATCCATTCATACAATTTTGTTTTTTAGCTAATTCAAATGCCATACCCCAAACATCATTCACCAATGCATCAAAGTAATGCTCAGGCTTAGAGCGAAGTGCATATAAATCGTCAAAAAGAAGTACCTCTGCAGGGCCTACATGGTTTTTTTGCAAATAATCACGTAATCTTTTCTGATTTTCTTTATTATCGGTAGCTAATAATTGCATTTCCTTGCCCAGTTTAAGGGGCACGCGACTTCTGTACTCATTCTCAAATTCTTCTATGGTCTTTGCTTCAGTGACAAATACTACTGGAAACGGCTTGGCAATTAATTCATCTTGCTCATCGTAACGAATGAATTCTTCGTCACGAGCATCCAATAATGCCTTACATAATGCAATTCTATTTTGCAATGCTTCTATATGAGACAATACTTTGCTGTGAAAATTCTCAAAATCAGGAAAAACATTTAACAATACTTCAGCCTTGCTTTGGGCACGCATGTAGCTTTGGTAATACCTTTCAAGATAATATGCGAAAGAATAAGATGGGTGATTAGTAAATAAATACCCCCCTATTTCTTCATAAAACACTTCCCCTGATTCAGGTTTTTGCGAGCTAAAAAAATGATAATCACGTTTGGCTGCAAAATTATCCTCCCCGCAAGGATTTCTTTTAATTTTTTCCTGATAACCTTTAGGGATTTTAATAAAGTCCAAGAGTTTGTTGATATTCTCAAATGATGGTGAATTATAAATTTCCTCCATATTAAATTGCGTTTTCTTAAGCTTTTCCAAAAAAGCCTCAAAAGAAAAGAAATGTTCTATGTAGTCGCCCGCTGCATAGTCACCCTGCAAATCATTTTCCTTTTTAAACTCATCTATTGCCGCCCCATGGATATAGATATGTTTTTGCACGCACATTAAAAAATAATAAAATTGTACGGTAGCGTGCAAACGCTCTCTCAATGTGTTTATTTCATCTGCGGGGACTACGTCTGTTATGTTTACGCCAAACTGCCGTAACCGGACCAGATAAATCATGAGTAAATTTAAATCGCTAAATGCTGATTTATGTGTGGATTTTAGAAAATTTTTGAAGTATTCCTGACAAACCTGCAAATTTGTGTCATTGGGATTTTTAGCATAATTTCCAACCACTTTATCAAGATCATAATGAGTATGCTCAATACGGCCGAAGGCTGGGGCTCCAGTAATGGTATCAAGATTGGAGCCATGACCTATGATGGAAAATCCCCCTTGCGTCAGTTCCCCTACCATCGGAGCTACTTTAAAATTATTTAACATTGCAACGATGGGCATAAGCTGAAAATCAGTATGCTGCATCATGCTTAAGGTTTGCGAGGAAGTACCGTGGATAAAGGGATTAAAAGGCATGAGAAATCGTGGTCCAGGCAAATAATGTTTGCATTATACCAAGGCATACCGGAAAACATAATGAAAAAATATAGAACATATTATCTATGCCTAAAACTGAACCGTATAACCCGTGTTAATTATTGAAGTTGCGACGTGTTAAGCACGCACCAGCTTACTTGCTGATAAAAGTGTGCATTTTAAAATCCAAGGCAAATCTAGCTGCACACCCATACCAGCATCGATGCAACAAGCAAACCTAATAGCAAGTTAATTATCCAGAAACCATAACTTGCTATTAGGGACAGGTAAGCGTATCAGTGAAACGAATGCTGTTTCGGTTCTTTCACCCAATACAATAAAATCGTTCCAATCAATAAATAAATTGGCAATAATGATAAGGCCAAATGATAGCTTGGGAGGGAAAATTGCTGGATGCCATCCACCATACGGCCATCCCACTGCACATCTAAAACTTTCCCTATCAGCGGTTCAGTCAGTGCATCAAAAATCGCATCGCTGGTATTAAACATTGCAATAACTGTGGCGGTAAGGGCTAGCGGATTCATTTCTTTTCCCATGGCAAAAACCAGCATGAATGCTCCCAATCCAAAACCAAAGAAAAATAACAATAGGCTCAAAATCTGAATAGACCATGTATTGCAATATAACAGCAAGCTCAGCGCTACAGTTGATCCCAGCGTACTAATCAACATCACATAACGTCTATTCCCAAGCCGATCGGAGAGGGCCCCAAGAATTGGACTTCCTAACCCCAAACCTACAAATACCAACGAAGTCAGCGAAGCTGCTTGCGTTTTGCTTAACTGATAAGCTTGTTCCAAAAATGGATTGCCCCACAACCCACCAAATACAGCTACTGGCGAGAAAGCAAAACCACTATATAAGGTCAGTAACCAATTTTGCTTATTCTTTAAAACTGCAATTAAATCTTTAATTGAAATCGAAGCAACCTTATCTTGTTTCCTGCTCGTACCGGGCGCATCGCGTACGATTAGAAAAAAAAGACAAGCTAAAGCCAAACCTATAATGCCAACACCAGATAAACATTGACGCCATCCCCAATGCTCCACCAGCCAGGCTAACGGCGCCTGCCCAAATACAGCGCCAGCCATTGCAGCAGTTGCCAAAAGACCGCTTACCAAAGCATAGTGCTTTGCAGCAAACCAGTTTGCTGCAAGTTTCATATAAGAAACGGTAGCAAACGCAACGCCAACACCCATCAGTGCCCGCGACACGCTGGCAACAAAAAGAGTTTCTGCCCTGGAAAATAGGATAACACCAAGCGCACAGCAAAAAATTGCCATTGAAGTCAGGCGCTGCGTGCTGTATTTATCGAGAAGAATGCCTACCAATAACTGCGTAACCATATAAGAATAATAAAAGGTTGCAGCCAAACTTCCGAGCCCTGCACCCGTTAAGTGAAATTGTTTCATTAAAGGTGCCGTGATGATGCTCGGAAAAATTTGTAAGACGTATTTATAAAATAAGAAGCAAGCCGCCAGGCTGATGACTAAAATCGGGTAGGCAAACATTTTTTTATTTTTTAAAGGCATTAACATGATTCATCTCTCATTACGGTTAGAAGACTAGCGAAGACGCATTGAGCGAGCATGGTCTTTGAGAGATCGCCCTGCCTTAACGGGCGTAGAATCCGCTCACCGTTAAGACAGGCGAATAATGCTGATAATAATGGTGGCGAAAAACGAAGGAATTACAGATGCAACCGTACACCAACTTAAGTTGATAGCAAAAAATGGTGAGGTACTGTTTCTTTGCATCATTGGAGATTTTTGACCGAATACAGAAAATACACAACTTATCTTAACATAGGATTAATAATTTACAAAAGTTATTTTATAAACACATTGTAAATAATTATAATTACAGCCAAATTCAAGCAAACTATTTATAAAAATAAAGTTGTTCGTCAAGTCTTTTTTTTAGAAATTTATCTTGCTAAGATGCGCATTTCTCTAAAAAAAGATCCTCAGCTTTCCTGTGGATATCTTTTATATATTTCCTCTTCTCCCTCTTACCAACCCTATTCCAAAAGTAATAAAGCCCAATAACTACAAGCACTTATGAGCCATCGGCATTCTCAAGCAAGTTAGAGCTTATCCACAAATTCTGTGCATAACTCTGTGAGTAGCTTATTAAAAACCTTGTGAAAGAACCCTTTGATAAGATGAACAAAAATCATCCATTTCATTTCAAGCAGGCAAGGATAATGGCTTTGCATTGATAAATTCTTTAAAGTCATGCCAATATAAATAACAAACCACCAATATGGTTATTTTTTGACCTTTTTATTCGCGGTTAACCTACTAAAATACTTCTTTTTCATGGTAAACTGGCAGCAATTTATTGCAATTTATTGATTGAGTTTTAGCCATATGTCTGAACACTATACTGCCGAAGCAATTGAAGTCCTAAATGGCCTTGAACCTGTTCAACGTCGTCCCGGCATGTATACGGATACCACCCGCCCAAATCATTTGGCGCAGGAAGTGATTGATAATAGTGTGGATGAAGTTCTCGCAGGCTTCGCAAGTCACATTATGGTTACCCTGCATGAAGACGGTTCTGTCGAAGTTGAAGATAATGGCCGCGGCATGCCGGTTGATATCCATCCACAGTTAGGGTTGAGCGGCGTTGAGGTGATCATGACCCGTTTGCATGCGGGCGGTAAATTTTCCAATAAAAGCTATACGTTTTCCGGCGGATTGCATGGTGTCGGGGTATCCGTGGTGAACGCTTTATCGCAACGCCTTGAAGTCACCATCAAACGCAATGGGATTGTTTATCAAATGTCTTTCGCCAATGGGCACAAACAAAGCGAACTAATTGAAACCGGCACAACAAAAAAACGGGATACTGGCACCATAATTCGTTTTTGGCCCAACACAACGTATTTTGATAATACCCGGATTTCAATCAAACAATTAACCCATTCCCTACGCGCTAAAGCAGTACTTTGTCCTGGCTTGTCCATGACATTTATCAATAAGTTGACTCATGAAGAAATAAACTGGTGCTATGAAAAAGGATTGGTCAATTATTTAAACCAATCTTTAGCCGCTGACTATCTTCCGGAAGAACCATTTTGTGGCGAATTCACGAGCGAAGAAGCTACGGTGGATTGGGCACTCGTCTGGACACCTGCTGCTGCCACGCTGGTAAATGAAAGCTATGTCAATTTAATCCCTACCATTCAAGGTGGTACCCACGTCAATGGTTTGCGCTCCGGTCTTTTTGAAGCATTGGCTGCATTTTGTGAATTACGTAATTTACTCCCCCGCGGCATAAAATTAGCAGCCGATGATTTATGGGAACCTTGTCAATATGTTTTATCAATTAAAATGAAAGAGCCCCAATTTGCCGGGCAAACCAAAGAAAGACTGAGTTCACGGCAAATTGCAAGTTTTGTAAGCAACATCATCAAAGACTCTTTCGCACTTTGGCTGAATGAACATCGAACGCAAGGAGAGGCGATTGCAGTTCTAGCGATTGAGCGGGCGCAAAAGCGTCTGCGGCAATCCAAACAAGTGGCTCGTAAACGCGTGCAGCAAGGACCCGCATTGCCAGGTAAATTAGCTGATTGTCTGCAACAAGATTTAAGCCAAGCGGAGTTATTTTTAGTAGAAGGCGACTCAGCCGGTGGCTCTGCCAAACAAGCTCGCAATAAAGATTATCAAGCCATTCTACCTTTGCGGGGCAAAATATTGAATGCATGGGAAGTTGACTCCTCGCAAGTGCTTGCTTCACAAGAAATCCATGACATTTCCGTAGCAATTGGTGTTGATCCAGGCAGTGATGATTTAAACGGCTTGCGTTATGGAAAAATCTGCATTCTAGCGGATGCAGATTCTGATGGCGCTCACATTGCCACCTTGATTTGCGCCCTTTTTCTTAGGCATTTTAAACCTTTGGTCAAAGCGGGACACATCTTTGTCGCCATGCCCCCACTTTATCGTATAGACGCTGGGAAAGCAGTGCATTATGCTCTCGATGATGAAGAAAAAGACAAAGTAATTGCACAGTTAAGCAAAGGCAAGATAAAACCTAATGTCCAACGTTTCAAGGGTTTAGGTGAAATGAATCCCTTACAGCTGCGCGAAACGACCATGGATCCCAATACCAGGCGCTTGGTGCAACTAACCCTGGAAGATGAAGCATCAACCTTTGCAATAATGGATATGATGTTAGCAAAAAAACGCGCAAGTGATCGCAAAGCCTGGCTTGAATGCAAAGGAAATTTAGCTTCTGTCTAATCTTTGCTTACAATTATATAGGGGGCCCTTGGATCTTTTAGCTGGTGTAAGAGGGAGAATCTAGAAAAGTGTCACTGGGTGAATTGGAAGAAGAGATAATTTCTGCAGATTTTTTAAAGAAAAAGCCTATTTTATTTGCTTTATTGGCATGAATGATGCCAGGAATTGTTGGTTTGAATTCTTGCAGATGCGGCAGATCAACTGCTTCATCTTTTAATTCATGCTCCAAATTTGGCTCAGGGAATTGACTTTCTAAAGTCGTGAATTGCTGCTCAAGCTTATCGCGCATCAAGTTTTCTTGCAAGGTTTGGGCCACTGAACTTGCTAAATAAACCAACCCCAGAGCCATCAATCCTAATAAGCCTGGCAGTATACCTGCTGGTATAAAGCACCAAGTTGCAACCACTCCGGTAGCTGCTATTGCTGTTACTAAATTAATAATGATTTTATTACGATGTTTTGTGTATTCGTATGCCAAGCGTATTCCTTGCTGTTGGCTTGCCAGTGGGTCCATTTCACTTATGTCATTATTTTTTTTCCATTCCCGTAAAAATTGTACCGCGCTCACTATTTCTTTCAGCACGCGGATTAAGGAAGATAAAATAAATAAAAAGGAAGTCACAGGTGACAAAGTAGCTGCCGTACCAATAACAATTCCATAAGCAGCAATATTAACTACCGAGCTTACAAAAAGAAAAAAATTGTCTTGAAAAAAATCCCGTGCTGATAATTTTGGGTTGAACAAACTTTGAAAAAAAAGATAGCTGCCGGATGCTAAAGTGTACAGGATTCCAGCGCTGGGGAAAAACACGCCCATGATCAAGAGCTGTTGTATTGCAGTAAAACCGCTTAATAAAAAAGGCGAGAGCGCAGAAAAACCGAGCACAGCCAGTACAACCCCTGTCCCTATCTTAATTTTCTTGCCAATATCGCCCTCATCAACCCTATACAATAATTCCTGTATTGCTGCATTTTGGGGATGATCTTCAATTAATTCACTCAATTCAACTAAAAAATCATATACCTTTATGGGAGTATTAAGAAAACGTCCCCAATAAAGACGAGAGACACCAAGCGAGGACAGCACACGTTCAGCAGCATTCTTGATTTCGACATTGCTATTGATGCCAGTGGTGAGAAATTCTTTATAATCAATGGTTAAATTTGGATATTTATGAGTAAATTCCTGCAAAGAATGCTGACTATTTTCTTGCAAATAGTCACAAAAGCAATTCAACACACTGACTACATGTAAAGCCATTAGATTTAAATAAAATCATTAAAACCGCATTATATAGTGTTATCCTTTTGTATGCATTAAAGATTAGAACTTCAGCAAGGGAAGAATAGTTGAATAATCATCAGTCCAGGTGACGTTTTCTGGTTCCTCTACAAACCGCCATTCTTTTTTTAATAAATCAAACGCGAGCGTCGTATCAAATGTCAGCAAAGCCCATTCTGAAGCCACCTGCCCCAACCGGGGATCTCCTGGATGCTGTAAGTGCAAAACGATCATTTCAAGCTGCCGGCCTGCAGCTGCCACTATAGGTAAAATCCTTAAATGCCGGTTGCTGATGTTAACGAGTATCACTCCGTGCCGCTTTAATCTACTGCGATACGATGAAAAGGCTTCTGTACTCAATAGATGCACCGGTATGGCATCAGAAGTAAATGCATCGATGACCAGTAAATCCAGAGAAGCACGCTTCATTTCTTTGAGCGCCAAACGACCATCGCTACGCAGGAGCGTCAACTGCGAATTACAATCGCGAAGGTAGGTAAACAAGGTTGGATCTTGGGCAATTTGCATAACCTGGGCGTCGATTTCAACCATAGTTAATTTATCTCTTTCGCGAAACTGGCAAACCATAATGCCTGTCCCCAATCCAATAACAACCGCAGAAAGACTTAAGGATTTGCGCTGCATTTCCCTAATTACCGGCAAAACAGCGCCATAATAAGCTTGAATACCCTCTCGCGAATTTGGATCATTTAAAAGTTGGAAACCATGTAAGGTACTTTGGCTCATTAGCACGTGTGCGCCCGGTTGCGCATGCACTTCCTTTATCCCATAAAAATTTCTCTGTTGCGCCAGTAACTTAGTAGATTTTTGGCCGGCAATAAAAATAAAGATAAGCAAGAGAGCCAGGCACAGTAAAAGCGTACGTTGATTTTTAGAAAAAATAAATGCTGCAGCCAATGCCACGACCTCAATGACATGCGATGATTTTACCCATTTAAGCCACTGCTGTGCTGGAAGAAAAAAATTTATTAGCAATAGGGATAAGATAAGCACCGGCAATAGCCAGTCGCTTGTTTTTTCCCTGGCAGGAATGGCTAGTAAGGATAAAAGCAAAATCAGGGGATATTCATAAGCGCCATTAAATAAAACAGGCGCCAGCAAACCATTAAAAATACCTGCCAGCACACCTCCCACCGCTATACAGAAATAAAAACTTGTTAAATGGATGGGAGAGGGGCGCGTTTCAGCCAACTCACCATGACAGAGCAGCGCAAACACAAAAAAATTGGCCAAGTGCACTAAAATGCTTTGCCATGCCGGAATTTTATGAATACCAAGTACAAAACCTAAAACAGGAAAAATTAAAAAGAATATCGCGTTTTTAATAATCCATGCATGAGAAATGATTTTTTTCTGCGCAAACGTTAATACATAAGATAATAAATAAAGTGCGAGTGGGATAACCCACAACAAGGGGGTGGCGGCTACATCTGTGGTGATATAAAAAGTCACTCCCAACATCAAACTGCAAGGAATAAAACTCAAAAATATCCAGCATAATCTCCTTTTCCAACTCAAGGCAGTTTGCTCTTTATAACGGACGATATGCGGTTGGTAAGGAAAATAAAACAATAAACTCCACAAGAAAATCATATAAATCACATAAAAACCATTCCAGTAATAAAACTGCTCACTGATCTTGAAGAACCGTTCAATTAGCCAGGGATAACAAAGTAAAGCCAATAAACTGCCGCTGTTACTCGCTGCATATAAAAAATATGGATCACGTCTTCTTTTGCTTTTAATTTGACTAAATGTATACTGCAATAAAGGCGCAGAAGCCGCTACAACCAAGAGTGGTAAGCCAAGCTGGAACGTTATCTGTACAAGAATTGCGCGTTCAGGAAAATCTGCATTTGCAAGCGCAGTAAATTGAACTGGCAGGAACAAAAGGCTTAAAAAACAAACGCTAAAATGAATTATTTTCCAGCTATGCGGATGCTGCAAACGACTTAAAAACCAGGCGTATGCGTAGGCCAAAAGCAAGAGCGCCTGGAAAAACAACATACATACTGTCCATACGGCGGGAGTCCCACCGTAAACTGGCAAAAGAACTTTGGCCACCATGGGTTGGATAACAAACAACAAGGCGGCACTCAGAAAAAGAGTAAGTGAGAAAGAAAACTGCACCTGGGTTATCCAACACTGGCGAACTATTAGGCAACGTCCCTAAAGTTTTTTAGCCAAGATTTCATCTTAAATTGAGCACAAATTTTTCTATTTCACTTCGATCTACCCCCTCTCCCACGATAGGAGTTTTGATAGTATGATGATGC